>MTNP01000051.1 GCA_002011475.1 Dehalococcoides sp. JdFR-54 | reverse complement strand
TAACGGCGGCAGCCGTGACCGGGCCGGCCAGGGCCCCCCGCCCCACCTCGTCCACGCCGGCGATGAGCCGGTAGCCCTGCCGGAGCAGGGACTGCTCCTCGCTAAAGCCCGGCTTAGCCACTTCCATTGAGCGATACCCCCGTCTCTTAAATGGGCACAGGCCCCTCAATAATGCCCCCGCCCAACACCATCTCCCCCTGATAGAAGACCACCGCCTGCCCCGGGGCAATCTGCCTCTGGTGTATCTGGAACCTGACCTCCACGCCATCGGGATGGGGGTAAAGGGTGGCTTGGGCCGGCGGCGATTGATAGCGTATCTTGGCAGTCACCTCCAGGGGCATTGGGGGAGGGTGGCCCGACACCCAATGCAGGTTGCTGGCAGATAGGGCCAAGTGGTGCAGCTCCTCCCAGGTGCCCAGGATCACCCTGTTGGTGGCGGGGTCAAGCCTGAGCACGTAGAGGGGCTGGGATGAAGCGATGCCAAGGCCGTGTCTCTGCCCCACAGTGTAATAGGCTATGCCCTGATGCTGGCCCAGGGGGTTGCCCTGGGCATCCACGACGTCGCCGGGGCTGGGACTTAATCGCTGGCTGAGGAAGGAACGATAGTCGCCACCGGGCAGGAAGCATATCTCCTGGCTGTCTCGTTTGGAGGCTATGGGCAAGCCCCGCTGGCGGGCCAGTTGGCGAGCCTCCCGCTTGTAGTAGTGGCCCATGGGGAAGAGCAGGTGGGCCAACTCCCTTTGCCCCAGCATATACAGGAAATAGGACTGGTCCTTTAGGGGGTCGACGGCCTGGAGCAGGCGATATTCCCCATCGGCCTGCTCGATACGGGCATAGTGGCCTGTGGCCAGATAGTCGGCGCCCCAGCCCAGCACCTTATTCAGGAGCAGGCGGAACTTTATCTCCTGGTTGCAGGCCAGGCAGGGGTTAGGGGTCCGGCCCCGGGCGTATTCTTGGCAGAAGTAGTCCACCACCCAGGTCCGGAACTCGTCCTTGAGATTGAGGAGATAGAAAGGGATGTCTAGGAGGCGGCAGACCTGGCGGGCATCCTCGATGTCCCTGAGGGAGCAGCAGCGGGGGACGGAGGAGGTTATTTCCTCCCCCTCCTCGCACCATAGGTGCATGCTGACGCCCACAACCTGGTAGCCGGCCTCCTGGAGGAGGGCAGCCGCCAGCGAGGAGTCCACCCCCCCGCTCATGGCCACGGCGACCAGCTTGCCCCGGGTCATTTTTCGCGCCTCAGCTCTCGGCTTTCCAAAAGTGGGGCTACCTTGTCCCAGATCATCTGCTCTATTTTCTTCTTAGGCTGGCTTCCATCCACCACCAGCCAGCGCCCCGGCTCGGCCTGGGCCAGCCTCAGGTAACCATCCCGGACCCGCCGATGGAAGGCCAGCTCCTCATCGTCGAAATACATTCTCCCCGCAGCAGCCCATTTTCTGGAGAGGCCCTCCTCTGGTGCGATATCCAGCAATACGATGAGGTCAGGCTTGATACCCTGGGTAGCGATCTCATTGGCCTCATTGATCAGGTCGAGGTTTAATTGCCGTCCATAGCCCTGATACGCCACGGTAGAGGGGGCATAACGATCGCAGATGACAGTCTTTTCTTGCAGCAGATTGGGGCGGATCACCTCATCCACCAGTTGAGCTCGGGCGATCAAAAAAAGCAGGAGCTCGGCCCTGGGCGCCGTCGAGTGCAAAACCATATCAGGCAGCAACTGGTCTCCTATAGGTGGCTCGACAAGGTGAAGTTGAGAAGGCTCCGCGGGCAAAACCGCGACGCCGCTTTGGGGGTCGGTCAGCCATCTTCTGAGCATACGCCCTAAGTGAGTGCCGCCGGGCTCCTGTGTAAGGATTACCGAGTAGTTCTTCCTCCGCAGTCGCCCGTAAAGGGCCCTGGCCTGGGTGGTCTTGCCTGACCCGTCTCCCCCCTCAAAGGTGATGAACAGACCCAAAGGCCGCCCTCCTCGCAAACATTGGGGGATGATAATGGCGCACAGGATTTCTCCTCCGGGATAAAAGGGTATCGAGGGCTCCCTGGGTGGGGAAATCGAGGTTAGACGGGCTTGAAGGGCAGGTTCCCTGTAGCGACCCCGATAACCTTGTCGGCAGCACCGTAGTAAAGGACTAACTTGTTATCAACGACGATCGCCCCACAGGAGAATACGACATTTGGAGTGGTGCCCGAGCGCTCATACTCCTCGACCGGCTCCAAGATGGGCTCATCACATCTCTCAAGTACAATCTCCGGGCGATCCCTGTCCAGCAGGGCATAGCCGAGGCGGTAAGTCCATGTTTTGGCTTCGACCCCGTGGTAGATCAGGAGCCATCCCTCCTCAAGCTCGATGGGAGGTCCGGCTATCCCTACCTTGGCATCATCCCAGTAAGAGGGGCGGGCCCTGAGGATATCCTTGTGCTCATACCAATGGACCCTGTCATAGGAAAAGGAGAGCCACATGTTCTCGGCCATGGTCATGGGTCGATGTAATAGGGCCAGCCTTCCATCAAACCTCCTCGGGAAGTAGGCAGCGTTTCTATTGTGAATTCCCACCATCACCGGCAGGATAAGCCGGTGTCTGCTCCACGCCCACTTGGCCTCTTTGAAGTCATTCAAGGAGATTTGGGCCTCGCACACCCTCGCCATATCCCTTTCCTTCCCCGCATAAAGCATGAAGACCTTATCACCGTCAGCGATCAGCCGCGCGTCCTCCACCCCATTGGGCTCGAACCACTCCTCTGGCGTGAATATGGGGTAAGGCAGGCGCTCCTCAACCTCGTCTATACCCCTTAGCTTAGCATAACCCAGGCGTGCGATGCCATCCTCGCCGTGGGCGGTGTATACGAGATAGGTTTTATCTCCCAGCCGCAGAACGCCCGCATTGCATACCAGTTTATTCTCCCACCACCTCTCAGTGGGCTCAAGGATCGGGTTTTTCTGGCTCCTGACAAGCTTGAGACGCAAGGGTTCACTTCCTCGCCGTTGGAGGTTCGCTACTTGACCAGTCCGCTCAGCAAGTCGCCCACGGTCCTGCCCTCTTTGACGGGGTGGCGCAGTGGCTTTTCGTTGTTCACCTCATACTGGTTCCGTCTTCCCACCCTTCTCCTTTCGATATACCCCGCTGTGTCTAGGTCGGAGACGACCCTCTGAACCGAGCGCTCGCTCATCCCCAAATCGTTTGCTATTTCCCTGGTAGTTGCCTCAGGCTTTTCCACCACCGAGAGCAGGACAAGCCCATGAGTGCTTAATAAGGCCCAGCCTGGCACGGTCACCTCCTTGAGCCCTTGATTTTACGACAATATTGTCGTAAAATAAATGTCGTAAAACACCTTTTTGCCTATTTTACAGTCATCGCTGAAGCGCAGTCAAGACGCATGAGGAGCGAAAATGGCCGGGTCTCCACTTGTATCAATAACCATTCCTAGCAGAAACTCTGAGGCGACAATAGCTCTCTGCCTCGAGGGCGCCGTCAGACAGAGCTACCCAAACCTCGAGGTATTGCTCATTGATTCCCATTCAACGGATAAGACGAAGGAGGTTGCTGCGCACTATAAAGCCAGGGTCATCGATTGCGACGGGAGGCTCCTTGCTGCCAGGTGCCTGGGGGTGAGGGAGAGCTTGGGGGACTATATTGTACTAGTTGATACGGATCTGATCCTGGAAGCGACGGCCATAGAGAGAGCGGTCAATATGATGGACAAATATGACATGCTCATCTTGGAGGAGCACTCCTATAATACAAACGGGTTCATACCAAAGCTATATAGTGCCTCAAAACAGATAATCAATTCAAAATTATATTGGAGTTTCGACCCGATAAAAAGGATAGGCAACCCCCCCAGGTTCTTCAAACGGGAGCTGCTGGAAAAGGCGATCGCGGCAATACCCCAGGATTTGATACCCATCACAGTCCATTATGACCACGACATTATCTACCTAGAGAGCTACAAGATTTCACAGAGGGTGGGCATTTTGCCCAATGCCGCCTTTCACATCGAGCCGGACTGGGAGAAGCTCTGGCGCACCAACTTTAGATATGGAGCGTCTTTGAGGGAATTGAAGAAGTCGGGCTATTATCGAGAATTAGCTACGAAAAGGGGGACCGGTCTCTCGTTCGGTCGCCCCCTCCGCGTCGGATTTCAATCCCTGTTACTTTCTCTCCTGCTACAATCTGTGCAGCGCATAGGGTATTGGTTTGGCAGCGCTTAGGCTTTGTGGCTGCTATTCGAGCACCACCGCCCCGCCCCGGCCCCCGCTTTTCTTCACCAGGCGGATATCGCTGATGCGGATGGCCCTATCGGCGGCCTTCAGCATGTCGTATAGGGTGAGGGCGCTCACCGCGATCGCGGTGAGCGCCTCCATCTCCACCCCCGTCCTCTCGGTGGCCTTCACCGCGGCCGTTATCTCCACAGCACTATTGGCCTCGTCGAGCTCAAAATCCACCCTGACTTCATCGATTCGCAAAGGGTGACATAGCGGGATGAGCTCCGAGGTCTTCTTGGCGGCCATGATGCCGGCCAGTTGGGCCGTGGCCAGCACATCGCCCTTGGCCACCTGCCCCTGCTTGACGAGCTCGAGGGTGGAGGGTTGCATCAGGACTCGCCCCCTGGCCACCGCCTCCCGGGCGGTGGCGGGCTTGGGGGAGACATCCACCATCCGGGCCCGGCCCTTAGCATCCAGGTGGCTCAGCTTCTTCACCTAGCCTCCCATCTGGGACATGGTGCGCCCCTGGGGCACAATCCCCTCCCCCAGCTTGTGGCATTCCGGCTTGGAGGCCACCGCCTCCGCGATGAGACGCTTCAGTTTCTCCCTATCGGCGCCGCGGCGCAGCGCCCCCTTGAGGTCCATCTCGAAATCGGAGAGGAGGCAGGGGCGGAGCTTGCCATCGGCGGTGAGGCGGAGGCGGTTGCATTTAAAGCAGAAGTGGTCGCTCACCGGGCTGATAAAGCCAAGGGTACCTCCGGCCCCGGGCAGGCGGTAATATTTGGCCGGCCCACCGCTGTCCCCCACAATAGGCTCCAGCTCCCCCAGCACCCTGAGACGTTGCCTTATCTCCTCCTCGGAGACGAAAAGGGAAGCCGTTGCCCGGGCGAAGGGCATCAACTCGATGAAGCGCATGTGCCAGCCCGCTTCTACCGTCAAACGGGCGAAATCCGGGATCTCGTCGTCGTTCACCCCCCGCATCACCACCATATTGACCTTCACCGGCAACAAGCCCACCTCTTTGGCCCTCTCTATGCCCTGGAGCACCTTGTCCAGATTATCGAAGCCGGTGATCTGTTGAAAGCGGTCTCGCCTCAGGCTGTCCAGGCTGACATTGACCCGGCCCAGCCCCGCCCCCCTGAGCTCGGCGGCAAATTCCGCCAAGAGCACCCCGTTGGTGGTCAGAGCCAGGTCGTCTATGCCCTTAACCTGGGCCAGCATCCTCACCAGGTCGGGGAAATCCAGGCGCACCAGGGGCTCGCCCCCGCTGAGGCGGAGCTTGGTGATGCCCAGCTCGGCAGCCGCTTCGGCCACCCGCCTGATCTCGTCAAAGGTGAGGATGTCCATATGCGACATCAGCGCTATGCCCTGGGGGGGCATGCAGTAGAAGCAGCGCAGGTTGCAGCGGTCGGTGATCGAGACCCGAAGGTAGTTTATGGGCCGCTGGAAAGAATCGGAAAGTCCGGTCATTCTTTTCGCCCTGGGTGTCTTTCCCTCGTCAATCCGGCATCGATAAGTCTACCACAGGTCATGCCGATTTATCCATTGTCTCTAGAAAGGGGCGGGCGGCCCGGGCCGCCCGCCCCCGGTGGCTGATCTCATTCTTGCGCCCCGGCTCCAGCTCAGCCATGGTCTTGCCCAGCTCGGGCAGGTAGAAAATGGGGTCATAGCCAAAGCCAAATCGGCCTTTGGGCTCAAAGGCGATCATCCCCGGGCATTCCCCCTTAAATAGTTTCACCCTGCCCTCGGGCCAAGCCAAGGCGATAACGCAGCGAAAACGGGCCTGGCGCCTCTCCCAGGGCACCCCCTTGAGCTTGTCCAGAAGATGGCGGACAAGCTCTCTATCCGAGGCCTCAGGGCCGGCATAGCGGGCCGAACGCACCCCGGGCTCCCCCCCCAAGGCATCTACCTCCAGCCCCGAATCGTCGGCCAGGGCCAGCACGCCACTGGCCCGGGCATAGGCCATAGCCTTGGAGATGGCGTTCTCCTCCAGGGTGCTCCCCCCCTCAGCCACAGAGACTTTAACCCCAAGCTGGGCAGGGGTTACCAGCCGGTAGGGGATACCCTTGAGGAGCATCCTGTATTCCCTGGCCTTGGCCCGATTATCGGTGGCCAGGAGCAACCGTCGGCCCTGGGTCATCTCACTCCAGGGGGAGGAACCTCCCCTCCAGCTTCTTGGCCACCTGGGGCATGGTGGTATACTCCATCTCCTCCAGGGGCAGGCGGTGGGGCTCAAAGGGGCCGTGACGACGCAAGTACTCGGCTATATCGTTGGTCCAGCGGCGGGCGGGGTCGAAGGCGGGGTCATCGAACATGTCCCTGGGCCCGATCAACCTGCCCTGGGCTATCTGGAAGCCGGCGCAGGTCACCCGAGGTGGCCCATCGAAACGGGAGGGGTTGGCGTCTCTGACAGCCACCGGCATCAGGGGGCCGTGGTGGGAGCCCCGCATCCAGCCCTCTACAAGACCCGGCATGGAAAAGGGCTCCAAGATCTCGCCTACCGCCGGGAACTGGCCCTGGCTGCGCACGATGCACACCGGGTCGTCCTTGCCCACATAGCGTCCGGCGATGAGGGCCAGGCGCTGGGTGGAGGAAACAGCGGCTATTTCCTTGGTATCCCGGTGATAGACCGCCTTCACCGCATACCGGCTGGGGGCACCGATGAAAACCAATAGGTCATAGATCTCTTCGGGGGCGCTGAAGGTGATCTTCTTGTGCTCCTTGATATCGTGAACCTCGAAGGCGAAGCCATTGTGCATATTGGCGGCTATCACCAGGCCAATGGTATTGAAGGGGTCGGCGAAGATCTTGTAGAGGGGCATGTTCCAGGCCCCGGCAGAGGTCTTATCGGCCATGAAGATGAGCACGGTCTCGGCCTCGCGCTCCTGGAACTGCATCTCGGCCACCCCCGGCCCCATCCCCTTGACATTGCCGGAGAAGGCCTCCGCCAGGAGGTCCTGGCCGGCGCCGTGGAGCTTGAGCCTCCGGGCCACTTGAGTGCATTCCACAAAGGTATCCCAGGCCAGCTTATGGATGGCCTGGCTCTCCTCGCCCTGCTGGTGGGTCATGATCAGCTCCAGGTCATCGCCACAAATAGTGATGTGGTAGTCGATGAGCAGGCCCGATTTCTTGGCCTTGCCCAGAGCCTGGCGGGCCGTCTCCACCACCTCGGGATGGGAGCTGGAATGCCCCACAAAGCCACCGACATCGGCCTTGAGCACGCTCAGCGTAATATTCATCTCGCCTCCTTCCTTTGTTTGGTGCCAGTTTATGGTAAGGGGCTGCCTATTTCGGGGCGACTTTTCTAAACGAGGGCCACAGCCTTATACTCGCCCAGGACCTGGCGCAACACGTCGCAGATCTCGCCCAGGGTGCCATAGGCCCGCACCGCTTCCAAGATATAGGGCATCAGGTTCTGGGTGCTCAGGGCTGCCTGGCGCAGCGCTTCCAGCTTGGCCGATAGCTTCTCATTGTCGCGCTCCCGGCGCACCCGATGCAGCCTCTCCAGGTGCCTGCGCTCCCCCTCTTCGTCCATTCTGAGGATGGGTATGGTCAGCGGCTCGTCCAGGACGTAGTCGTTGACGCCCACGATAGTCCGCTCCCCAGACTCTATCTCCTGCTGATATCGGTAGGCGGAGCGGGCGATCTCTTGCTGGAAGAAACCCATCTCGATGGCCGGAATGACCCCGCCCAGAGAGTCTATCTGCTCAAAATAACGGTAAACGCCCTGCTCCATCCTGTTGGTGAGGGCCTCCACCAGGTAGCTCCCCCCCAGAGGGTCGATGGTATTGGTGACGCCGCTCTCATGGGCGATGATCTGCTGGGTTCTGAGGGCGATGAGCACCGCCTTCTCCGAGGGCAGCGCCAGGGCCTCGTCCATGGAGTTGGTGTGCAGGGATTGGGTGCCACCCAGGGCAGCCGCCAACGCCTGGATGGTGGTGCGGATGATATTGATCTCGGGCTGCTGGGCGGTCAGGGAGCAGCCGGCGGTTTGGGTGTAGAAGCGTAGCCATTGGGAGCGCTCATCGGCGCCGAATCGGCTCTTCATCTCCCGGGCCCAGATGCGTCGGGCGGCCCGGTACTTGGCTATCTCTTCGAAGAAGTCGTTGTGGGCATTGAAGAAGAAGCTGAGCCGGGGGGCGAAGTCATTCACCTCAAGCCCCCGATCCACGCCGGCCTGAACATAGGCCAGCCCATCGGCCAGGGTGAAGGCCAGCTCCTGAAGGGCTGTGGCGCCGGCCTCCCGGATATGATAGCCACTGATGCTGATGGTGTTCCATTTGGGCAGGTGCTTGCTGCCGAATTCAAAGGTGTCCACCACCAACCGCAGGGAGGGGCCAGGGGGGAAGATATAGGAGTTTTGGGCGATGAACTCTTTGAGGATGTCGTTCTGGATGGTGCCCCCCAAACTTGCCATGGGGATGCCTTTCTTCTCGGCGGCAGCGATGTACATAGCCCAGATGACCGCCGCCGGGCCATTGATGGTCATGGAGGTGGTTATCTCGTCCTGGCGGATGCCGTCGAAAAGGATTTCCATATCGGCCAGGGAGGACACCGCCACCCCGCACTTGCCAAACTCCCCCCGGGCCAGGGGGTCATCGGTGTCGTAGCCATTGAGCGTGGGGAAGTCGAAGGCCACACTCAAACCCGTCTCGCCATGCTCCAAAAGATATTTATAGCGCCGGTTGGTCTCCTCAGCACTCCCGAAGCCGGAGAACATGCGCATGGTCCAGAGGCGGCCCCGGTGCCCGGTGTGGTGGATAGCCCGAGTAAAGGGGTACTCCCCGGGGAAGCCCAGGTCTCGCTCGTAGTCGAGACCCTCGATGTCCAGAGGGGTATAAACCCTCTCTACGGGCTCGCCGGAGGTGGTGATGAACCGCTGCCGTCTCTCCGGCATCTGGGATGCCCTCTTCTCCCATTCCCGTTGATGCTGGCGCAGGGCTTCCAGCTTGCTATCTTGGCACATGTAGCCCTCTCCTCATTCGGTTAGAAGTCTATTCCCGGGCGCGACTTTATCCCGTGGCGGAAGGGGTGTTTGACCTCCACCATCTCGGTGACCAGGTCGGCGCGCTGGATAAGCCTGTCATCGGCGTAGCGGCCGGTGAGGATCAGCTCCACCCCTGGGGGCCTCTGGTCGAGGAGCTTGAGCACCTCCTCTGCCGGGATCAGCCCCCAGGCCGAGGCCACATTCACCTCGTCCAGCACCACCAGGTCAAAGTGGCCGCTGAGCATAGCCCGCTGCGCCTCGGCCAGGGCTAGCCTGGCCTGCTCCCTCTCCTCTTCGGTGATGTGGTCAGGGTCGCAGAAGCGCTCGAAACCGAACCGGGCAAAGCTGACATTGGGCAGTCGGGATAATACCTTCTGCTCGCCATAGGGGAAATCGCCCTTCATAAAGTAGACTATGTGGGAGCGCAGTCCCTGCCCCGCCGCCCTCAGCACCACCCCCAGCGCCGCCGAAGTCTTGCCCTTGCCATTGCCGGTGAAGACCTCGACCAGTCCAGTATGAGGCTTATTCAAAGGAGAATTTCCACCCTCGATTTTCGGATAACGTCTCCCGGGGGCTCGCCGACCCCAGTTTATCAAGGCAGGGCCTGGATTGTCAAGGCGAGTCCCCCCTGCTGTCGCTGGGTGGTTATGGTATAATAGCCCCGCGCCAGAGCTTGGTGGTTGATGTGAAGACCTTCAATAAAAGGGGCGACCAAGGTCAGACCGACCTGCTCTTCGGGGAGAGGGTGTCCAAGGCAAACCCTCGCTCCGAGGCCTACGGCACTATCGACGAGGCCATATCTGCCCTGGGCCTGGCCCGGTGTTGGGCCACGCCCCCTGTCCGGGAGATCGTCCTCTCCCTGCAACAAGAGCTGTTTACGGTAAATGCCGAGCTGGCCACCCCCAGCCAACATTACGCCAAGCTGGTGGCCCGGGGGCAGACCGTGACCCCGGAGATGACCGATCGCCTGGAGGCCCTCATCGATGAGCTCGAGGCCCAAGTGGAACTGCCCAAGGCCTTCGCCATCCCCGGCGGCTCGACGAGCTCGGCGGCCCTGGACCTGGCCCGAACCATAGTGAGGCGAGCAGAGCGAAGGGTGGTAGCCTTGAAGGAAGACAATGCCATCCCCAACGATGAGGTGCTGAAATACCTCAATCGCCTGGCCGACCTCCTGTTCGTCCTGGCCCGCCTCGAGGAGAAGGGATGCCCATGGAAGTGATCCCCGCCATAGACATCATCCAGGGCCGCTGTGTGCGCCTCTACCAGGGCGATTACTCCCGGGAGATGGTGTATTCCGCCGATCCGGTAGACGTAGCCCGTCGCTTTCAGGAAATGGGCGCCCCTCGCCTCCACATTGTGGACCTAGAGGGGGCCAGGGCGGGGGAGCCCCGCAATCTGGAGACGGTGGCCCGCATCATCCAGGCCATCGGCATCCCCGTGGAGCTGGGCGGGGGCATCCGCCGCATTGGCACTCTGTTACAGGTGCTGAGCCTGGGCGTGGGCCGGGTTGTCCTGGGCACGGCGGCGGTGGAGTCCCCCGGGCTGGTGGAGGAGGCCTGCTCCCGCTTCGGCGAGGCCGTGGTCATAGGGGTGGACGCCCGAGATGGCCTGGTGGCAGTGCGGGGCTGGACGGAAAGATCGACCATTACCGCCGCCGAGCTGGTGGCCAAGATAGCAGCCCTGGGCGCTCGGCGCTTCATCTATACCGACATCGCCCGCGACGGCACCCTCACCGAGCCCGATTTCCCGGCCATCGAGATGCTGATCAAGATGACGAAGCTGCCCATCATCGCCTCCGGCGGCATAACCAAGATAGAACACCTGCACCGGCTGGCTCAGCTGGGGGCGGAGGGGGCTATCGTCGGCCGCGCCCTCTATACCGGTGACCTGGACCTGGGACAAGCGCTGATGGCTATGAAGGAAAGACAGAAATAACGCCCGAGGAGACGATGCTTAATTACAATGAGAGGGGCCTGATCCCCGCCATCGTTCAGGATGCCACCAATGGCCAGGTCCTGATGCTGGGTTATGTCAATCAGGAGTCCATGCGCCTCACCCTGAGGGATGGCGAGGTCTGGTTCTACAGTCGCAGTCGCCAGGAGCTATGGCACAAGGGGGAAACCTCGGGGGGCATCCTCAAGGTGCGCCAAATATTGAAGGACTGCGACCAGGATGCCATCCTGTTCCGAGTGGAGGTGGAGGGGGCGGTGTGCCACACCGGCCACCGCTCCTGCTTCTACAGGGAGCTCTCCGCCGAGGATGTGGCCTGAGGCGATTCTGCCGCGCCATCCTCCTCCAGGGATCTCTTCAGGGCGGCCAGGGCCACCTCAAGCTGGTCTGGGCTGGGCTGGCGGGTGGTCAGCGATTGCAGGGCCAGCCCCGGCGCCAGCATCGCCCTCACCCCGGGGCGATGGGCATAGCGGGCGCTCAGCCTCATCAGCTCATAGCTGATAGCAGCCAGCGCCGGGATGAGCACCACCCTGGAGGTGACCATCAGCCACAGGGAAGGTCGCCCCAGCAGCGAGAAAAGGAAGACGGCCACCACCAATACTATCAGCAGGAAGCCGGTGCCGCAGCGGGTGTGGACTGTGCTGTATTTCTGGATGGCCGCCACCTCCAGGGGGATCCCGGCCTCATAGGCGTTGATGGCCTTATGCTCGGCGCCGTGATAGGCAAATACCCGCCGGATGTCTCGTGTCAGACTTATCAGCAGCAGATAGGCGAGGAAGATGGCCAGGCGCAACACCCCCTCAGCGATATTGGCCAGCAGCGGGGAGAGGTATGGCTCAAAAAGGCGGCTGGCAAATAGAGGGGTTAAGAAGAACAGGGCCACCACGAAAACCAGGGCAAAGATAACGGTTCCCCACATCACCCCCCTGGGGATTTCCTCCCCCTCCCCCGCCACCACATTGGCCGAAAACATGAGCGCCCTGATGCCCAGAACCATGGTCTCGATGAGGACGATAATGCCCCTGAGGAAGGGCAGCCTGCGCCACCGGCCGGTGTAGAGGGGGGATAGGGGCTGGCTGGCCACGGTAATCCCCTTATCGGGACGGCGCACCGCAATGGCCATGCTCTTTTTCCCCCGGATCATCACCCCCTCGATGACCGCCTGCCCGCCATAATAAAAAGTATCTGGCACAGCCTTACCCCCGTCTCAAAATAAAAGGAGCGGGTGGCCGCTCCTTGACCTCGCTTCAGTGCCCCTTACCCCTCGAGCTTGTAGCGCCTCTTGAAGCGCTCCACTCGCCCCGCGGTATCCACGATGCGCTGCTCGCCGGTGAAGAAGGGGTGGCACTTACTGCACACCTCCACCTTGAGCAACTTCTTGGTCGACCCGGTGGTGAAGGTGTTGCCGCAGGAGCAAACTACCTGGGCATCATCGAAATACGGGGGGTGGATCTTGTCCTTCATGACTGAGTGGCGTAGATGCTGACCTTTCTCTTGTCCCTAGAGGCCGGCTCGAACTTTACCTTGCCGTCGATCAGGGCGAAGAGGGTATGATCCCTGCCCAGCCCCACATTGTTGCCGGGCAGGATTCGGGTGCCCCGCTGGCGCACTATGATGGTGCCCGCTGGCACCAGCTGCCCCTCGAAGCGCTTTACGCCCAACCGCTTGGATTGGCTATCCCGTCCCAGCCTGGTGCTGCCGCCTCCCTTTTTATGAGCCATCTCCCCACACCTCGCCTACTCGGTGGCTATCTGGTCTATGCTCAGCCGGGTATAGGGCTGGCGATGCCCCCGCTTGCGACGATAGCGCACCTTGTTCTTGTATTTAAAGACGACCACCTTATCGCCCTTGCCCTGGGCGACCACCGTGGCCAGTACCCTGGCCCCCTCCACCACAGGGTGGCCCAGGGTGACCTGGTCGCCCTGGGCCACCATCAATACCCTGTCCAGCTCCACGGTCTCCCCCGGGGAGGCGGGGAGCTTCTCTACATCGATGGTCTGGCCCGGGGCCACGCGGTACTGCTTGCCACCGCTCTCCACTATGGCGCTGATTTCCGCTTTCATACCAGGGCCATTGTAGCAGTCCCCCATAGGGCTGTCAAGCGCCACCCCTTGGGGCTACACGATGGGGCGGGGGAGCAGCCCTGCCCTCTCCACTATGAGGGGCACGCTGTCCTCCCAGCCCACGGCCATGATGTGTATGCCGTGGACCCCCGGTATCTCCTTGAGCTGCTCGATCGTCTCCAGGGCGATGTTAATCCCCTCCTCCTTGGCCTCCCTGGCCTCCTCCATCCGCCTCACGATCTCATCGGGGACGCTCACCCCGGAGACATAATCCCGCATATAGCGGGCCATGCCCGCTGACCTTATGGGTATGACGCCGGCCAGGATATGCACTTTCTGGTCCAGGCCGCGCTCCGCCACCATCTCCATCCATCTGGCGAATTTAGGCACGTCGTAGACGGCCTGGGTCTGGATGAAATCGACGCCGGCCCGGATCTTCTTGGCCAGCCGGGTCACCCTAAATTCAAAGGGGTCGGCATAGGGATTCTCGGCCGCCCCTATATAGAGGGGCACCTCCCCCGAGATATCCTCGCCACACAGGAATTTGCCCTCATCCCGCATCGTCCTCAGGGTGTGAATGAGCTGGATGGAATCCAGGTCGAAGACATTTTTGGCCGTGGGGTGGTTGCCGAATCGCTGATGGTCCCCGGAAAGGCACAGGAAATTGCCGATGCCCAGGGCCACCGCCCCCAACACATCGCTCTGGATGGCGATGCGATTGCGGTCGCGGCATACGATCTGCATCACCGGGTCAACCCCCAAGTGTTTGAGGAGAACGCAGCTGGCAAAGCTGGACATGCGGACAATGGCAGTCTGGTTGTCGGTGACATTCAGGGCATCGGCATAGCCCTTGAGCATCTCCCCCTTGCGCTCCACCACCCTGGGGGAGGTGCCCTTGGGGGGGCCCACCTCAGCGGTCACGGCAAAGGCCCCGCTCTCCAGGACCCTTTCCAGGTTAGTTCCCGCTTTCATAGCTTCCTCCATCACTCCTGGGCGTTGCTGGCCCCAGGCGGGGATCATCCTTTGGGCCGGATCTTCTCGTCCTCGGCGGGCACCCGCAATTCCTCGCGGACGATGCGCCGCGGGCCTGCCGCCGAAAATGACTTCCACTCCCGGGGCGGGCGAACCTCCTCCAGGAGATGGAGCCGGCCGGTGGCCGCCAGGCGGTCGTAGATGAGCTGCCAGGCACAGGGAATATCCGGGGAGATCTCGCACTTGCCCCCCACCGAGCCACCACACGGGCCATTGAACAGGCTCTTGGCACAGCGAGTTATGGGACAGATGCCCCCGGTGAGATGGAGAATACAATCGCCGCAAGCTGCGCAGACCTCGCTCCACTTCCCCGGCTCCTCGATGAGCCCCAGGAAGGAGGTATTGACGCCAGGGAGCACGGGCACGGTGGGGAAGCACTCGGCCACAGCCTGGACCCCAATGGCGCAGGCTAGGGACAGAACCGCATCCACCGATTGGATTTGCCGGGCCACCTCGGCCAGAAACTCCCGCTCGCATTGGCGTTTGACCGTGGCCTCCTCGATTATCTTATCGCCCTTGCTCAGACGCTGGTGAAGGCGCAGGGCCGAGGCCAGGCCGGCCACCTCCTTCTCACCGCCCACAAAGCAGACGGTAACGCAGGTGCCGCAGCCCAGTACCAGCACCCGCTTATAGGGGGCGATCATCCCCTGTATCTCGGGCAGTGGCTTCTGTTCCCCTTTGATCATACCGGCTTCCCCTTATACCTTATCTTCTAATGAACGAGTTCCCCGAGGCGCTGGGAGAAGGACGACATCCTCTCGCCCAGGTCCTGAAATCGTTCCTCGGGGAGGCAGACCAGCTCTATTTGCTCCTTCCGGAGCCCCAGGCCCTCCAGGACCCTCCGCGCGCTTTCCATGCGCCGGCGCACCCACAGAGCAGCCTGGGCATAGATGCACTCCCTATCGCCACAGTCCACTATGAGGACCCCGTTAGCCCCCAGCTCGAAGGCCTTGAGCAGGTAAGGCACACCCAGCTTGGCGAGGCAGGGCACCTTCACCAAAGCCACCCCAGGGGTGATGTTAGCCTTCAGGAAATCGGCCAGGCCGGGCGGGGCATTGACCCCATAGTAGCAGTAAAAGAGCACCAGGCGGGGCGGGGTGGCCCCACCAGGGGTCACCTTGGCCATGGCCTGCTCCAGCTCACGCTCCATATCCTCAAAGCGAGAGGAGCCGAAGGCAATGGCCCGGGCGGGGCATTCCATCACGCAGATGCCGCAGGCCTGGCACTGATCCGCCCTGATGTCCACAGAGGTAGCCGGGGTAACCACAGGCACCTCATAGGGACAGACGCGGACACAGGTCAGGCAATCGATACACTTATCCTCGACACGCCGGGCACCGGCGCCGCAACTGAGGCAGCGGCGCGCCTCCCGAACCGCTGTCTCCACGGCATAGCCCAGGTCGATATAATCGAAGTTCCTTATTCGCTGGGCCACCTCCAGCAAGGGCACTGGCTGGCGCTCCTGCCTTATCACCGCTGCCGTTACCCCTTGGTCCAGCTTGCCCAGGGGCTGAGGCTCCTCTACCTTGGTCAAGGGCTCGCCCTGCAAGTAACGATGGATAGACAGGGCCGCCTGGCGTCCGCTGGCCATGGCCTTTACCGCCGTTCCCGGCCCGGTGGCCACCTCGCCGCAGGTGAATACCCCCTCGGCGGTGGTGGCCAGGGTGACGGGGTCGAATATGAGCTGGCCCCTCTCGGTGACTTGGATGTCGCTATCCTTGAGGCAGGAGAGGTCGGCTGCCTGCCCGATGGCCACAATGACGATATCGCCCTCGAATATAGCGGTCCTATCCTCATAAAAGGTAGGGTTGAACCTCCCCTGGTCATCGAAGACCGCCTTCACCGCCACGGTTTCCAGAGAGGTCACCTGGCCATCCTCGCCCAGAATGCGCTTGGGCCCCCAGGAGCAGTTTATCTCCACACCCTCTTCCGCCGCCTCCTTGATCTCCCAGGGGAAGGCGGGCATCTCCTCAGGGGATTCCAGACAGACCAGCCTCACCCTGGCTGCTCCGGCGCGCAGGGCGGAGCGGGCCACGTCGATGGCCACATTGCCGCCGCCGATGACAATGACCGTCTTCCCGGGCTGGATGCGCCGGCCATAGAGGTTGGCATCCCGCAGGAAGGGCAGGGCCGGCCAGACGTCCTTCATATCGAAGCCGGGGAGGGGCAGGCTCCGGCTCAGGGGCAGGCCCAGGCCGAGCAATACAGCCCGATAGCCCCGCCCCTTTAGCTCTGCCACGGTGAAATCCCGGCCCAAGGCCGAGTCGGTCCTGAACTCCACCCCCAGAGCCCTTATCCCCTCTATATCCCCCTGAATTCTGTCCCGGGGCAGACGGTACAGGGGCACGAACTGGGCCAGGGCACCGCCCAGGATGGCTTCGCGCTCGAAGACGGTGACCTGATAACCCAGCCGGGCCAGGTCATGGGCGGCGGTGAGGCCGGCGGGGCCGGAGCCAATGATGGCTACCCTTTCCCCCCGGGGGGCAGGCGCCGGCGGTGTTGGACTACACCCGAAATCCACCGCGGCCCGCTTCAGGGCACGGATGGACAGCGCCTCATCCACCTGCCCCCGGCGACATTCGGCCTCGCAGGGATGAGCACATATAGTGGCGCATATGGAGGGGAGGGGATTGGTGTCCTTGATGAGCCTAAGGGCCTCGCCGAAGTTGCCCTGAGCGATGGCCGCCAGGTAGCCCGGCACATCCTGATGGATGGGACAGGCCACCTGGCAGGGAGGAATGGCCTCCGTCTTTTCGGCTGGAGAGCGTGGCACGACTTCCAAGCTCAGGTACAGCTCCTGAATCGATCACGGGCGAGGGGCAGACGCACCATATTCTAACCCAAAGAGAGCCTCGTGTCGAGAGGTGCCGGCCAGCCTTAGAGGGTTGGCTCCAGGACCACCACCTGGCCCGGTCCAGGCAGCTTCCCCGCCACGAGCTCCACCTCGCTGCCCCCCGTGCGTTGCACCAGTGCCTTGCCCCGCAGGAACTCCTCCACCCCGGTGATGGGGAAATCGCACTTGGCTGTCTTGAAATGCATGGGGATGACCACCCTGGGCCGGAGCTGGTCCGAGACCTCCGAGGCCAGGGCAGCATCGATGGTGTAGAAGCCACCTACCGGGATGAACAGCACATCCACCTCCCCTATCTGAGCCACCTGGTCGGCACTGAGGCGATGGCCCAGGTCCCCCAGATGACATATCCTGACGTTGTCCACAGCGAAGCAAAAGATGGTATTGGGGCCACGCTGCCCGCCCTGGGCCTCATCGTGATAGCAGGGGATGCCCAGGAACTCGATCCCTTTGACCCTTTTACTGCCGCTCCCCTCTACCACCTCGGGCTTACCGGGCACCTCGCCCGCATTGTTATGGTCGAAATGGTCGTGGCTGACGGTGACTATGTCGGCGGGCTCGTCGATCTTCCCATAGGAAAGGCCACTGCCCACACTATAGGGATCGGTGATGACCTTGATCCCCTCCGCGGAGGAAATGAGGAAGGCGGCATGGCCAAGCCACTTTATCTTCATAGCTACCTCCTTCTAGGACCTCTCCTCAGCCAGGGCCAAGGCCAGGTCGATGAGGGTGCGCACCCCCACGCCGGTGGCCCCCTTGACCAGGTAATTGTGTTCCTTTTCCATATAGGCGGTCCCGCCGATATCCAAGTGGGCCCAGGGGGTATCGCCGACGAACTCGGCCAGAAACAGGGCCCCGATGATGGCCCCTCCCCAGCGGTTGCCCACATTCTTGATATCGGCCACCTCGCTCTTCAGCTGCTCCTTGTATTCCTGGGGCAGGGGCATGGGCCAGTGCCGCTCCCCCTCCCTTTCCCCGGCCTGGAGCAACTTATCGCGCAGTCCCGGGTCATTGCTGAAAAGACCGCTATAGAGGTCGCCCAGGGCCACGTGGATGGCGCCGGTCAGGGTGGCCAGGTCGATGATGGGGGATAAACCCAGTTTCTTGGCATAGCTGAGGGCATCGCACAGTATGAGACGGCCCTCGGCATCGGTGGTGACGATCTCGATGGTCTTGCCATTCATGGCCGTGACCACATCTCCCGGCTTCAAGGCTGAGCCGCCGGGCAGGTTCTCGGCGGCCGGCACCAGGGCGGTGATGTTCAGCCTGGGCTTCAACTGGGCCAGGGCCCCCAGGGCGGCGATGACCGCCGCCCCGCCGGACATATCGGCCTTCATCTCCGCCATCCTCTCCGAGGGCTTGATGGAGATGCCGCCGGAGTCGAAGGTTATCCCCTTGCCCACCAGCCCCAGGTCCTCCGAGGATGAGGGGTTGCCCCGGTAGCGGAGCACGATGAGCTTGGGGGGTTGGCGGCTCCCCTGGGCCACGCCCAGGAGCCCCCCCATCCCCAGCCCCTCCATCTGCTCCCGCTCCAGCACCTGGCACTCCAGCCCGTGCTGCTCCGCCAGGCGCTGGGCGACCTGGGCCAGATGGGTAGGGGTCATATAGTTGGCCGGCTGGTTGATAAGGTCTCGGGCCAGGTTAGTAGCCTCAGCCAGCACCTTGCCCCGGAAGGCACCCTGTTGTAAAGGGGGCACTTGGGCCTCGTCTCGGGTCACCACGGTCAGCACCTCGACCTCGGCCTCATCATGCTCCTTGGCCCCATGCTTGGCAAATCGGTATAGCCCCAAGATGGAGCCCTCCACCAGGGCCTGAACGCAGGTGGCAGGCTCCAGGCCGCCGGCGCCAGCGCCGTGCACAATAGAGGCCAAGTGCCTGGCCTTGAGCCTTCTCAGGGCCCGACACGCCTCGGCCATGGCCACCCGAATCTTGTCCTGGTCGAACTGCTCCTGCTTCCCCAGCCCGGCCACCGCCACCCGGGCCGCCGGCAGGCGACCCAGGCTATGGATAATGGTCACCTCTCCCAGCTTGCCCCGGATCTCTCCAGCCTCGATGAGCTGGGAGATGGCCCCACCCAGCTCCCCATCCACGGCCCCGGTAGCCCCGCCAGGCCTGGCCACGCCCTCAAACAGGTTGACGATTATGGCATCAGCCTCGAATTTGGTTATATCGGCACAGACGACCCTAACCTCCACAGGCATCCCCCCTTCCCTTGGCCATCTCCTCCCAGGCCCAGCCCACCCCCAGCTCCTCCAGCTTGCCCAGACTGGGTGCCCCTTGCTGGGTATCCCAGCCCATGATCTGGTAATAGCTATTTAACATTCGGGCGAAACCATCGGGGTCTACCGCCACCCCCTCCAGGGGCCCGGAGGCGAAGGGGGTGAAAAAGCGCTGGGGCAGGCGGTCATCCCCTTTGCCCAGGCCCTCCCGAATATTGAAGGCCCGGCTCAGGTTGATGGCCCGCTCCCCTACCTTGAGAAGCTCCCAGAGACTGGTGTCCCAGCCGGTCGCCGACCTCGTTATGTCAACTATCTGGGTGGGGCTGTAGGGGACAAATTGGCACATGACCAGGCTATTCAGCAGGAAACGCCAGCTCTGGAAGTAGGCCAGGAGCCTGGCCTTGCCGGGGCTGAGCTCCTGGGAGGGCATGGCCTCCAGGATGCCCACGGATTTCATCTGCTCAAATTCCAGGCTGGGCCCGGTATGGACATTGTCATGGATGTTATGGCAATGGTCAGCCCCGGTGGGGGAGACGGCATAGCCCACGCCCATGCCCTGCTTATAACGGGGCTCGTGCATGGGCACCTCTTGGCCCTTGATATGGAGGGCATACTCCGCGCTGCCCCTGCCCAGATGCTGGGCAGCCCGGGCTACCCCCTCGGCTAGGACATCCCCAAATCCCTGGCGCTGCCCGATCCTCTCCACCAGCGTGAGCATCGCCTGGGCATCGCCGAAGTTGAGTTTGAGGCCATCGGTGTCCTGCTCGGTAAGGATTCCCCGCTCAAAGCATTCCATAGCGAAGCTGATGCACATCCCCGCGGAGATGGTGTCCATGCCGTAGGCATTACACAGCTCGCTGGCCTTGCACACGGCCGCCAGGTCGGTGATGCCGCAATTGGAGCCCAGGGCGGCCACCGTCTCATACTCCGGCCCACCGTAGTAGGGGTGCACATGATAGGGCTCAGCGATCTCCACCTCCCGCTTGCAGCGCACGGGACAGGCCCAGCAGCCCCGGCGCGCCTTGAGAACGGTGTCCCGCAGGGTGCGTCCGTCGATGGTGCCCACCGCCCGCGGAAAGTGCCCCTCCTGAAAATTGCGGGTGGGCAGACCGCCGGCGCGATGCAAGCCGAACAGCACCGAGAGCGTCCCCTGGTCATGGTAGCCGCGAGCCAGGGACATAAAATTATCTCGCATCCACTTGGCCAACTGAGAAAGCCTCTCCGGGTGGGCGGTGGCAATGGGGTTGTGGCCGCGGACGGCGATGGCCCTCAGGTTTTTGGAGCCCATCACCGCCCCCATCCCGGTGCGTCCCGCAGCGTGGTTGATATCGTGGAGGATGCAGGCATAGCGCACCCCCCTCTCCCCCGCCGGGCCTATCTGGGCTATGCGAATGCCACGGTCGCCGCCCAGCTCCTCTATGATCCGGCACTGCGCCTCCCAGGTGGGCTTGCCCCAGAGATGCCTGGCATCCCTTATCTCCGCCCTCCCATCCTTGATCCAGAGGTAGACTGGCTCGGGGGCCTTGCCCTCTACAATGATGGCGTCGTAGCCGGCGCGCTTCAGCTCTGCCCCCCAGAAACCACCGGCCTGGGACTCCCCGTAGGCATTGGTCAGGGGCGATTTGGCGCCGACGCTGTTCCGGCCGCTGGCGGGCACCGGGGCCCCGGTCACCACCCCAGGGGCGAAGATGAGTTTATTATCGGGCCCTAAGGGCTCTACCCCGGGCCACAGCTCCTTCAGCAGATGGCGACTTATGAAGCCAGCACCCCCCACATAGGTGCGGTAGAATTCCTCGGGGGGCTCCTCCACCTCCATGGTGCCCCGGGATAGGTTCACCCTGAGGGTCTTTCCATTATAGCCATAAGGCATAGCTTATCTCCGGACTCGGCTCGCCAAATGATAGCGCAAAGAGCCAACTAGTGCAAGGCCTGGCGCACGATCTTGTCTATGGCTGGGGCCAGGTCACGAGAGGTGTCCACCGCGATATGATGGCGGCGAATGGGCTGGGCCTGAGCCCTCATCCTCTGATATACTCGCCAGTCGGCCGTCGACCTATCCAGGGGGTCAGCCCTCTCCCGACGGGCCTGCATCCGCTCCCGCACCACCTCGGGGGGTGCCTCGACCCTGACCACGATGAGCTTGGCCTCTACCTTATCGGCAATGCGATACAGGTGCTCCCGATGGTACTCAGAGAGGTTGGTGGCATCCAAGATAAGGGGGATGCCCTTCTTGAGCAGCCCCTCGATGGTGAGATGGATGGCCCGGAACAGGCGGTGGCTCTCCTCCGGGCTATAGGTCGGCGTGGGGAATAGGACCTGACGCAGGGCATCGCTCTCCAGGATGGCTGCCGGCAGGCGGGCAGCCAGTTGCCGAGAAAGGTAGGACTTGCCCGTCCCGGGGAGGCCGCTGATCACTATGAAATAGGGCCTGACCATGGCCTCGGGGAGTTGGCCCAGGCTCTTCCTCAGATTCTCGTCGTCACTTAAAACCTGTTCGGGCAAGGCTGCGGTCATGTTCAATGCCTACCAATCCAGTATCCTGCCCTCGATGACGTCCACCACGCCCAGGTCGGTGAGGCGGAGCTCGGGGATCACGGGCAGGGCCAGGAAGGACAAGGCGGCAAAGGGGGCGGGGAGGCGGCAGCCCAGATTCTCAGAGGCCACCCTCTCCAGCTCGGCCACACCTGCTGCCACCTCCTCCAGGGGCGCCGGAGACAGGAGCCCGCCCATGGGCAGGGGCAGGTGGGCCAGGATTTTGCCCCCATCAACTGCCACAAGGCCACCCTGGAGACGGACCAGCTCGTCAATGGCGAGCTTTATGTCTCTATCCTCCACCCCCACCGCCACGATATTGTGGGTGTCGTGGGCGATGGAGGAGGCTAAGGCCCCCCTCCCCAGGCCGAAGCCCCTGACCAGCCCCCGACCGATATTGCCCGTGGCGTGATGGCGCTCCACCACCACCAGCTTTAGGAGGTCGGCCTCGGTATCGGAGACCACCCAGCCATCGACCACCTTGGGGGTGGCGAATACTTTCCGGGTGATTATCTGGCCCGGGACCAACTGGATGACCGGGCACTCCCCAGGGGGCGCCGGCAGCCCCAGCGCCTCGAGGCCGAAGGGCTTAACCTTGAGGCTACGGCTGAGGGGACCGCCCCGGGCTGGTGGCACGGGGAACAGGGGCTTGCCGCCCCGGGCCACCAGGTGCCCGCGGTAAAAAACCAGGTCAATATCGAGAGAGGTCAGATCGCTCAGGACCAGCAGATTGGCATAATACCCCGGGGCCACTGCCCCCACCGCCTCCAGACGGAAATAGCGCGCCGTATTTATAGTTGCTAGTTGCAGGGCGCGGACGGGTTTGAGGCCACCCTTGATGGCCCTCCTCACTATGACGTCCATGTCGCCGTCCCGGAGCAGGTCGGCGCAACTGCGGTCGTCCACCACGAAGAAGCACCTATGATAGGTATCATCGGTGACCAGGGGCAAGAGGGCCTCCAGGTTCTTCTCCGAGGAGCCCTCCCGGATCATCAGGTGCATCCCCCGTCTCAACTTCTCCAAGCCCTCATCAGCGGAGGTAGATTCGTGGTCAGAGAGGATGCCGGCAGCGATGTAAGCGTTCAGGGCCTTCCCCGCCAGCCCCGGGGCATGGCCGTCCCTGACCCTGCCCTGGGCCAGGGCCACCTTACGCAGCATGCCCTCCTCGCCGCTGACCACGCCCGGAAAGTTCATCACCTCGCCCATGCCCACCGTTTCCGGCCAGCGCAGGAGCCGCCCGAAGTCGTCGATATCGAGGATTGCCCCCGGCGTCTCCAAGGTGGTGGTGGCGGGCACACAGGGTGGCGCCATAAAATAGAAGTCCAGGGGCAGGCGACGGCCCCAGTCGAGGATATAGCGGATGCCCCGGACCCCGGCCACATTGGCCATCTCGTGGAGGTCAGTGACCACGCCCAGGGTGCCCCGGGGCACCACCGCCCTAGCATACTGGGCGGGGTGGAGCATGGAGCTTTCCAGATGGGTATGCCCATCGATAAAGGCGGGGGCCAAGTAGCGTCCCCCCAGGTCTACGACCTCTTCACCCTGGGTATAGTCGCCTACCCCGGCCACCCTGCCCTGAAAGATGGCCACATTGCCGAAATCGATCTCAGCGGTGAGGGTATTGACTATTTTAGCGTTGGCCAAGATGAGGGAGGCGGGGCTATCCCCCCGAGCCACAGCCACCAGGTCGGCAAGAAGCACCGCGGCTAGTCCCCCTCCACAACATAGATGCCGGGCAGGTTGCGGTATCTCTCGTCCCAGTCCAGGCCATAGCCCACCAGAAACTTGTCGGGAACGGTGAGACCCAGATAATGGATGGTCACCGGTACCACCCGGCGCTCTGGTTTGTCCAGCAAGGCGCACAGCCTGAGCGAGGCCGGCCTTTTTCGACCCAGGTAGTCCACAAGAAAAGACAGGCTCAAGCCGGTATCCACGATGTCCTCTACGAGCAGGACGTGTCGGCCCCTCACCGGGGTGCTCAACCTTTGCACAAGTCTTATCTGCCCCGAGCTTTCCATCCCCGGGCCATAGCTGGCCACCCTGACAAAGTCCACCTCTACGGGGATGGAGAGACGGCGCATGAGGTCGGCCAGGAAGACGAAAGCACCTTTAAGGATGCCCACCAGCAGGGGCTGCTCCCCTCCGTAGTCGCGGTCGATCTGGGCAGCCAGTCCGGCGATGGCCCTATCTATCTCCCCAGGGGTGAACAACAACCGCAGACGAGGCCCTTGACACAATTTCTCCCCCCTGGGATTATAGCCCCAAGGGGGGAGGTTGTCTAGCCAAATCGATGCCCCCGCTGGGGGCGCTTCACCGCCCATGGCCACCAGCTATCTATAAATATATTGCCCATATGGCGTATATCGTTCTTACTTCTTGGCCTTTATCTCCTGGGCGATCTCCCTGAACTCGTCCTCGGTGAGCACCCGTTTCAAATCGTGGGACCTCAGCTTGACCTGGGCGATGACGGCCAGGGCCTCCTCCTGGCTGAGCTCGATGCCCAGTCTCCGGCACCAGATGGCAACGGAATCGACCCCGCTCTTCTTGCCCATCACTATCTGGGGCATGTCATGGCCCACAAACTCGGGGCGCACTGGATACAATGTGGTGGGGTCCTTGTCAAAGACATTCTGGTACCAGCCGGCGACGATCCCCGATTCGATGGTATAGGCCCCGTCGCCTATGAAGGGCCGGTTGGCCGGGACCCGGGTGCCGGAAAGCTCCTGCACCAGCTTTGAGAGCTCGTTGAGCTTGCGGTAATCTATACCCACATCGATCCCGTACATAGTCAACAGGGCCAGCACCGTCTCCTCCATAGGGGTATTGCCGGCCCGCTCCCCGATCCCGGTGACTGTGGAATGGATTACCTCGGCACCGGCCAGCACGGCCATTATGGTATTGGCCACCCCCAGGCCGAAGTCGGAGTGAAAGTGGATTTCCAGCGGCTTGGCCACCCTTTCCCTCACCTTCCTGGCAAAGTAGCTGGCACCGTGGGGCGAGAGCACACCGAAGGTGTCCACCAGGGTGAAGGCGTCCATATGACCCTCGGTGGCCACCCGCTCCACCAGGTCCAGCAACCAGTTCATATCGGACCTGGTGGCATCGATGGTGAAGAAGACGGTATATAGCCCCTGTTCTCGGGCAAAGGAGGTGGCCCTGATAGAAAGGTCTATGGCCTTCTCCAGGGGCCATTTATAGGCTTGCTCGATCAGGTGGGCACTGGCGGGGATCTCGATAACTATGCCGTGTACGCCGCAGTCCACCGCCCGTTTCACATCATCCACCATACAGCGGGAGAAGCAAAATATCTCCGGGCCCAGGTTGCGCTTCACTATCTCCTTGATAGCGGCCTCGTCCGGGGGCGACACTGCCGGCATGCCCGCCTCGATGCGGTGCACCCCTACCTCGGCCAGCTTCTCGGCAATGCGTATCTTGTCGTCCTTGGTGAAGATGACCCTGGCCTGCTGCTCGCCGTCGCGCAGGGTGATGTCGTGAACCTTCACCCGTTTAGGGGGCTGGAAATCCTTGGTCACCTCCGGCAAGAAATTCCAGGGGCTGACAAACCAGTCGGCTGTTTTCCAGGGCTGAGCCATTCCTTCCTTAACCTCCGGTTGTTAGTTGCTTTTTCCTCAGGTATCTCTTCTCAGGGAAAACAATGCCCATTGCCCTCCCATTTCCCTCGTTATCTTTCCGTTTTCCTCAAGATATCTCAAGTGAGAGATGGCCTCCCCTGTAGCGAACCATTTTTGTTGGATGGGAAACTCCTTCCAAGAGGTATAGGGCATATCCCAGCTCATTTGTGACGCTATCTGAACGGCATTTTGCCCGCCCTTTTCCAGAATGGACAGGATCTCGTCGGCCCTTGCCTGGTGATGACGCCTCAGCTCTCGAATTCTCCTTCTATGGTCGGTGAAGGGCCACCGGTGTCCGGGCAAAACCAGGCTGATATCAAAGGCGTAAATCTTGTCCAGGCTTGTCAGATATTCTTCCAGGGGATTCCCGTCAGCAGACCACAATGAAATATTGGGAGTGATATCTTCGAGGATGTGGTCTCCGGATATGAGGATTTTCTTGTTGGGTTCGTACAGACAGGTATGACCTTTAGTGTGGCCGGGGGTTTCAACGCATTTGAACAAATAGTCCCCGATGGTTATGGCATCGCCTTCCTTCAAGATGCAGAAGTCCAGTTGCCGTTTCGGGCTGTACTTGCGACCTGGATGATTGTCCAGGGCCATCCGGATCTCAGCCTCTGAAAAGCCGCTTGTCTTGGCGAAGTCAGCCACCCTCTTCCAGTGGCTGTCATCGTTAGCTATAGAGGCATCCGGCTGGTTGAAGTAAATCGTGGATGTCTCTGTAGCCAGACTCGACACCAGCCCCAGATGATCGGCGTGGACATGGGTGATAAAGAAATCGGTTCTCTTCAAATCTACGCCAAGCTCTCTCAAACTATCGTACATCACCTTCATGCATTCTTCCCGATTCATCCCTGTATCGACGATGAGGAATCGCCCCTGTCCCCTTATCAGGTAAGAGTTGATCGCCTTCAAGGGATTTCTGGGCAGGGGTATCTCGATCTTGCACAGGTCGGCCAATATCTCTTCGATCACCAATTTGGTCTCCAATCTCCGAATACCGGGCTAAGCTAGGCCAACATTATAAACCTTTTCGTTCTGGATGACAAACGGATAGGATTTCAGTGAGCGCCCTGAAGGTGCCCTGGGTGGCCTTCAAGCCCGGCATGCTCGTAGATATATAGGCCCCCTTAACTTGTTAAATGAAGGAGTAACGTTGTAAAATTCAAAACAAAACCGGACGGGTTGATATTTGGCGGACCTTGTGGCGGCAGGGGTCCGGGAAGGAGGGCAATATGCGCCTGACCATATCCCAAATCCAGCAAATGAAGGAAAAGGGTGAGAAGATCGTTATGCTCACCGCTTATGACTACCTGTCGGCCAAGCTCATCGATGAGGCAGGGGTAGACGTGATATTAGTGGGCGATAGCCTGGGAATGGTGATGCTGGGCTATGATTCCCCCATCCCGGTTACCATGGAGGAGATGCTCCACCACACCAAGGCGGTCGTCCGGGGCTCCCGACGAGCCCTGGTGGTGGGCGATATGCCCTTCATGACCTATCAGGTCGAAATGGGTGAGGCCATCAGGAATGCCGCCCGCTTCATTCAGGAGGGCGGCGCCCAAGCGGTTAAGCTGGAGGGCGGTCAGAATATAGCAGAGACGGTGAAAAGGCTGGTGAGCTGCGGCATCCCGGTGATGGGCCACATCGGGCTTACCCCTCAGTACATGCATCAGCTAGGCGACTACGCAGCCCGAGGCACCAGCCGGGAGTCGGCCCTGCGTCTGTTGGAGGATGCCCGGGCCTTGCAGGCGGCCGGCGCTTTCGCCATCGTGCTGGAGAGCGTGCCCGCGGATCTGGCCACCATCATTACTAGGGTGCTGGCCATCCCCACCATCGGTGTCGGGGCCGGCCCCGATTGCGATGGCCAGGACCAGGTGGTCAGCGATATCCTGGGCCTGGGCACGGAATTTGTCCCCAAAGAGATAAGCAAGCGCTACGCCAGTCTGGGCGATGCCATCAAGAGGGCCATTTCCGATTATGTTAAGGAGATCAAGGCCGTCACCTTCCCCACCAGGGAGCATAGCTATCCCATAGCTCCGGAAATCGTCAGGGAATTGGAAGACCTCGCCCTTGCAGACTAAACCCCAGGACCTATGACGCTGACCGAGCTATTCAAGCCCTTTCGCCTAGGCAGCCTCGAACTCAAGAACCGAATAGTGATGCCGCCCATAGGCACCCGCCTGGCCAATGAGCAGGGCGCCGTGACCCAACGGCTCATTGACTTCCTGGAGGAGCGTGCCAAGGGTGGGGTGGGCCTTATCATCATCGAGGCCGCCGCCGTGGATGGTCTTCTGGGTCGCACCGCCCCCACCGGCCTCTGCCTCGACCACGATAAGTACATCGCCGAGCTCAACGAGCTGGTGGAGGCCATCCATGCCTGGGGGGCCAGGGTGGCCATCCAGCTTTTCCACGCTGGCAGGGAGACCCGGCTTCCCAGCCTCGAGGGCAGACAGCCAGTAGCCCCCTCCCCTATAGCCTGCGCCAGCCTGGGCATCGCCCCTCGTCAGCTCAGCATCCCCGAGATCGAGACCTTGGCGCAGAAATTCGCCGAGGCTGCCCGGCGCGCCCGGGATGCTGGCTGCGATGCCGTGGAGATGCATGGCGCCCACGGCTATCTCATCGGACAGTTCCTCTCCCCCTATAGCAACCGACGCACCGACCGCTATGGGGGCGACCTGGAGGGGAGAATGCGCTTCGCCACAGAGATACTGGTCCAAACCCGGTCTAAGGTGGGGGCCAAATTCCCGGTCTTGCTCAGAATAACCGCCCAAGAATACATAGAAGGCGGGCTGGGCCTAGAGGATAGCCAGGCCATCGCCCAGAGGGCGGAGGCGGCGGGCTACGATGCCATCCATGTCTCGGCGGGCATCTATGAGTCCATGGCCCGCATCTTCCCGCCCCAGGCCCTGCCGCCTGGCTGCCATGTGGAAAATGCCGCCGCCATCAAAAAGGCAGTGCGCCTGCCCGTCATCGCCGTGGGCAGGATCAACGACCCCCTGACGGCAGAGGACATTCTCAAGGAAGGGAAGGCTGACCTTGTGGCTATGGGGCGGGCCCTGATCGCCGACCCCGAGCTGCCCCGGAAGGCCGCCCAGGGTAGATTCGACGAGATACGGAGATGCATCGCCTGTAACTATTGTGTGGAGCGAATCTTCAGCTTCAAACACATCCGCTGTGCCGTGAATCCGGCAGCCGGGCGAGAGAGGGGCTTTTGTCCCACCCCCGCGGCCCAGAAAAAGCGGGTCCTTATCGTTGGCGGTGGGCCAGCGGGGATGGAGGCGGCCCGGGTGGCCCGTCTGAGGGGCCACGAGGTGAGCCTGGTGGAGAAGACCCACCAACTGGGTGGCCAGCTACACCTGGCCGCCAATGCCCCCCATAAGGGGGAGATGCGCAGCCTCATCCACTATCTCAGTGGGCAAATCCAGAGCCTGGGCGTGGACATAAGGCTCGGCCAAGAGGCCACTGCCGAATCGATAGCCCGGTTCAAGCCGGATGCGGTGGTAGTCGCCACCGGGGCCTCTCCCCTCCTTCCCCCCATCCCCGGCATAGAGAAGGGACATCCCATCACCGCCTGGGAGGTTCGGGCTGGCAAAGCGGTGACCGGGACGGAGGTCGTCATCCTGGGCGGAGGGATGGTGGGCTGTGAGACAGCAGAACTTCTGGCCGAGCAGGGTAAAAAGGTGAGGATAATCGAGATGCTGCCCGCCATCGCCAGCGACATAGAGCCCATATCCCGAGGCCTGCTCCTGGAGAGGATGGCCCGACTGGGCATAGAGGCCCTGACCAACGTCAAGGTTGAGGAGATAGCCGAGGATGGGGTGTGGGTGGCTGGCCCCGATCGGAGGCGGCACTTCCTCCCCGCCCAGGCCATTGTGCTGGCCCTGGGCTCGACGGCCAACGATGGGCTGAGGAAATCGCTGCCCGGGCCCGAGGTTTATGCCATCGGCGACTGTGTGGAGCCCCGCAAACTTCCCCAGGCTATGGAGGAAGGTTGGAGTATAGCCCTTCGCCTCTAGCCGTCAGTCCGGTTAGCCCTGCCGACGCATCACATCCCTGATGACCTTGAGGGCTGTTGCCACATCCGCCCGCTCGATCCCGTAATGGGTGACCAGGCGCAATCGACCATCCCCCAGGTTGGAGACCTTGACCCCCTCCTTCGCCAGCTCGGCCTCCACCCTGCCCGCAGAACCTTTCTCCACCCTCACCGCCACGATGTTGGTTTGCACCAGGGCCAAGTCGACAGACAGCCCCGGTATTTCGGCCAAGTTCTCGGCCAGGTAGCGGGCATTTTCGTGGTCTTCGGCCAGCCTGTTCACCATCCTCTCCAGGGCCACTATCCCCGCCGCCGCCAGAATCCCAGCCTGCCGCATGCCACCCCCAACCCGCTTACGGTTCTTGCGGGCCCTGCGGATGAAATCGGCATCGCCGCAGAGGAGGGAGCCTACGGGCGCAGACAGGCCCTTGGACAGGCAGAAGGACACCGAGGTTACATACTTGGTCAGTTCCCGAGCGTCTATCCCCAGGTAGATGGCCGCGTTGAAGATGCGGGCCCCGTCCAGATATAGGGGGACACCATGTCTTTGGGCTATCTCGGATATGGACTCTATATAGTCCGGGGGCAGCACTGTGCCGCCACAGCGATTGTGCGGGTTCTCCAGGCAGATGAGGCCGGTAGGGGGGAGGTGCAGGTTGATACCCCGGATGGCAGCCTCAACCGCCTTGGGGTCCAGCCGGCCGTAGGCGTCGTTGGGCAACAGGCGTATCTGCACCCCGCCCAAAGTGGCCACGCTCCCCACTTCGTAGTAGAAGATGTGGGAGTCGGCGCCGGTGATCATCTCATCGCCCCGTTGGCAATGGGTGAGCCCTGCCACCAAATTGCTCATAGAGCCGCTCACCGTAAACAGGGCCGCCTCCTTGCCCATCCTCTCCGCCGCCATGGCCTCCAGGCGGTTTACCGTGGGGTCCTCGCCGTAGACATCATCGCCCACCTCGGCCTCATACATGGCCCGGCGCATCTCCGGGGTGGGCTGGGTAACCGTATCGCTGCGTAGGTCGATGACCTTCATCCTACCGTCCCAGCATGCTCCGGGAGATAACCAGTCTCTGGATCTGGTTGGTGCCTTCGTAGATCTGGGTTATCTTGGCATCCCTCATCATCCTCTCCACGGGGTGGTCCTTGAGATAGCCATACCCGCCCATAACCTGAACCGCGTCGGTGGTCACCCTCATGGCGGTGTCGGTGGCGAAGGCCTTGGAGATGGCGGAGATATAGGTGAGATCGGGCACATTGTGGTCAACGGCTGAAGCCGCCCTATAGGTCAGGCTGCGCGCCGCCTCGATCTGGATAGCCATATCGGCCAGCATGAATTGAATGGCTTGCAGATTGGCTATGGGCGCTCCGAATTGTACCCTCTCCTTGGCATAGCGGGAGACATAGTCTAGGGCCCCCTGGGCTATGCCCGTGGCCTGAGCAGCGATGGTGGGGCGGGTGCGATCCAGGGTCATCATGGCGTAGGCAAAACCCCGCCCCTCCTCGCCCAGCAGATTTTCCCTGGGCACGGGGCAGTCCTTGAAGACCAGCTCCGCCACCTGCATGCCCCTGAGGCCCATCTTGTCCTCTATTTTGCCTATGGAGAAGCCAGGGTAGTCCCTCCCCACGATAAAGGCGGATATGCCCTTTACCCCCTTCTCGGGGTCGGTCTTGGCGAAGATGGTGTAGCTCATAGCCAGGCCGCCGTGGGTTATGAAACACTTCATACCGTTCAGGATATAGCGGTCCCCGTCCAGCCTGGCCATCGTCTCCATGGCTGCGCTGTCGGAGCCGGCCTTCCGCTCGGTGAGACCAAAGCCCATTAGCCCCTCACTCCTGGCCAGAGGGGGAAGATACTTCAGCTTCTGCTCCTGGCTACCAGCGATTATGATGGGGAAGGCGCCCAGCCAACTGCTGGCCAGGATGCTGGACGAGGTGGCACAGCCCCGGGATACCTCCTCGATAAGGATACAGCAGGTGACCATGGAGGCCTCGTCGCCGCCGCAATCCTTGGGAAGCAGCATGGCCAGGAAGCGGTGGGCCTTGAACAAATCGAAGATATCCCAGGGGAACTGGCCGGTACGGTCAACCTCAGCGGCGCGGGGTGCTACCCTCTCCTCCACCAGCGCCCGAACCCGGCTGCGGAATGCCTCCTGCTCTGCGTCGGTGATGTATGACATCTGATTGCCCCCTTTCCTTGGCCTATGGACTGGACAATGCCAACAATTGGCCCGCTTTTGATGGGCCTCAGCCGCCATTTTACGCCGTTCGCCCTTCGGTGGCAAGGGAGAGGGGGCCAATTCGTTATGCTTCCTTAACCCTGTCTGGGGTGCTACAATGGTCACAGGGTCACTGCCAGCCAGCGAATCGAGGAGAAAGGCTTGATGTCCAACTTTCTATTGGCCACCGCTTTGTTTTCGGCAGCGCTCGCCCTGGGGACGCGCATGGCTTCAGGAGTGTCCGCTGACACGGTGGAGGGATTGAATCAGCTACTGGGGCTCATGGAATCGCTAGGGCCCCTTGTCCTGCTGCTGGTCATATTCCTGAACAATGCGATTAAGACTCTGGGGGCGATCGTTCTTGGCATCGCCTTGGGGCTGCCACCCCTTGTCTTCATAATCGTCAACGGGTTCGTGATCGGCGTGTTGGCGGCGGGGTTGAAATCGGTGGCAGGATATGGAGTGATTGTGGCCAGCATGGCACCGCATGGGCTGATCGAGGTGCCGATCCTGCTATTGGCCACGGCTCTGGGTTTCGCAGTGGGCAGGGAATCGCTGAGGTGGCTGACCGGGCGAAGGAGCCTGGTGAGGTCACAGTTGCGCCAGGCCATTAAGGTCTACCTCAAGTGGATTCTTATCGGACTCTTTGTCGCAGCCGCGATAGAGGTGTTTGTCACCCCCCTCTTTATCAATTGGGCTGGTGGCGGGGAACTCATTCACGGAGACCTGGCACCTTAACCCCCGGTCGGCAGGCCAAAAGCGGTTTAACTCACCCAAATCATTGAGCCCTCGGCGGCCTTGGTCACCTCAATGCGCACCGGGAAACGGTCCTTCAACTCCTCGATGTGGGTGATGACCAGGATCTTCTCGAAGTCGTCCTGGATGGCGCCGATGGCCTCGATGAGCCGCTCCCGGCCGGTGCTATCCTGGGTGCCAAAGCCCTCGTCGATGATAAGGGTGGGCAAGGGGGCACCGGCGCGGCGGGCCAGCAGACGGGAGAGGGCGATGCGCAGGGCGAAATCGATGCGGAAGGCCTCGCCGCCGCTGAAGAGCTCATAGTTGCGGGTACCCAGCTCATCGGCCACCCTGATATCCAGGGTCTCTATGCTTTCACCCTTCTTGGTCTCCCGTTGAGATTCCAGTTTCAGGTGCATCCTGTTGTCCGTCATCCGGGCCAGGAGCCGATTGGCCTCGGCTTCGATCTCGGGCAGAGCGGTCTCGATGATGAGGGCCTGAACCCCCCTCTTGCCGAAGGCCTCGGCCAGCTCCTTATACAGGGCGGCCTCCTCGGCGGCCTCCAGGCGCTGCTTTTCCCTGGCCTCGGCCTCCGCTTCCCACTGCTGGCAGAGCTTCAGCATCCTGTGGACCGCCCCCAGCCGGTTTTGGGCCTCCTGTTTGCGACCGTCCAGCTCCAGGCGCTCCTTCTCGACCTGGGCCAGCCTGACCGATATTTCCGGCAATTTGGCAAGCTCTTGGGTCAGCGATTCTCGCTGCCTTTGTTCGATTTGCAGGCGTTGACTATAGGAATTGATGTGTTCCCGGGCCTTCTCCAGAGCTGACCTGATAGCTGGGGCTTGCCTTTCCGCCTCCTCCAGTCCCCGCCACCGGGCCTCGTAGGGCTCCAGCTCCCGGCAGCGCTCCTGCAAACGGCGATGCTGTTCGGCATCGTAGCCCAGGCTGGCTATCTGCTGCTCCAATTCCTGAAGCTCCCTTTGCTCGGCCAGGGCGAAATCCCTGCGGCTGAGGCGCATCTCCAGCTCGGCTATGTTTGCCTTAAGCCCATCCAGCTCCAGGGCAGCCCTTTCTGCCTCGGAGATGGCCTGGGCCAGGGTGGCCAATCGCGACTGGACAGCGGCCTGGGACTGCTTCAACCTCGATTCGGCCTCGGCGGCCTCCTGCTCCAGGGAGCGGCGGGCCTGCTGCTTCTCCCTGAGCATCGTCTCATTGGTGCGGAGGGCCTGGGCCTTTGCGGCGCTCTCGGCCTGATATTCGTGGCGAAGGCGGGCCCGGTTGGAAGGGNCCAGCTCCGCTTGGCATACCGGGCAGCGGGCCTCCTCCTGGGCCAGGAGGTCGAGCTTTTCCCGCAGCGCCTCAAGTTCTTTATTAAGCTGCCTATTATCTGACTCCAGGCTGCCGATGTGGCTGGCCAGCTCCTGCGCCCGCCGCCTTGTGGCGGCGAGCTGAGCTTCTTGCCCCTTTAGCGCCTCCAGCTGGCCTTGAGCTTCTTCGAGCTGGTCGCGGAGCTGTGGCGCCCCTTTGGCCTTGGCCTCTCGCTCGGCGAGCCGGTTTTGAGCGACCTCCCTCTGGCTCAGGAGTTCGTTTTCGGCCCGGGCCACTGCGGAGGCCAGCTCTTGCTGGCGCTGTTGGAGGGTGACCACCAGGCTGGACTTATGGCTCAGCTCCTCGGCAGCCTGTCTGGCCTCCTGATAACGGCGATACCCGTCTTCTATGGCCTGGCGCTGGGATAACAGGGCTTCGTGGGCTTGAAGCTGGGCCTGGTGTTGCTCGAGTTCCCCTTGCCAGTAGTCCAGCTCCCTTTCGGTTTCGGCGAGGCGGCCTTCCAGCTCTTGGAGCTGTTTTCGGGTCAAATCCAGTCGCTGCTGCTCTTGGCGCAAGGAGTTGAGCTGAGCATCCCATCCCGCCAATTGCTCGCCCAGTTGGGCGACCTCCGACTGCACCTGGGCCAGCTCGGCCTGATAGTGGGGGCGCTGCTCCAGTTGCCGCCTTAGCTCGGCCACGGCGCTCTCCAGCCTCTCCGCCTCTCTGTCCGCCTGCCTGGCCAGGTCCTTGGCCCTTTCCTGGAGCTGGTCATAGTAAGAGAGGCCCAGGATTTGCCCCAGGATCTCCTTGCGCTCCCCGGGGCGCTTGCGGGTGAACTCGTCGGCGCGGCCCTGGACGAGGAAGGCACTATTGATAAAGGTCTGGTAGTCCATTTTGAGGGTGTCGATGAGCCGCTGTTGGGTCTCCCTGATATTGTTGCCGGCCAGGGATCGGAAGCCGTGGTCATCGGCTATCTGGAAATCGAGAATGGTCTGGCCGGGGTGTCTTGGGGTGGACTTGGTCCGCTTGCGCAGCACCCGGTAGTGCTCCTCCCCCACGGCGAAGTCGAACTCCACCTCCATCTCCGCCCTGCCCATGTGGACCAGGTCATCGTCGCTCCTGGCCCGGGACTGTCCCCACAGCGCCCAGGTGATGGCATCCAGGAGGGCCGACTTGCCATGGCCGTTATCGCCGCAGAGGCAGGCCAGGTGGATGCCCTGGAAGGAGAGGGGGGGCACATTATCTCGGTAGCACATAAAGTTGCGCAGCCGGAGCCGGATGGGGATCAAGGCCTGTCTCCTCGGTCTAATTTGCGGGCACTGCCACCGCGATGTGCATCGGGACGAGTTTCCACAATACTACTTCATCCCTGGCCACTATTTTGTAGCCAGCGTCTTGTATCGATCATTCCACATAGATGGGTCGGCAACTGGCATATCTGGGGAATCTCTGGTGCAGCCATTCATAGAACCTCAGGAACTTGGAGTTCTCATGCCCCTCCCGGGACATACTGGCCACCACCAGCCTGCCCCGTGGTTTCAATACCCTCTTAATCTCTTGGAGAACCCTGGGGATATCGGGGGTATCGAAGAGTTCCAGGGTGCTGGCCATATAGATGGCATACAATTTGCTTATCTTGCCATAGCTCCATTTGATGTCTTTCAGGGTTGCCGGAACCCTCAGGACCTGCCTCTGGTCCTCGGTCATTTTGACGCCTATGATTCCTCTTATTACCGCCAGGCACCTGGTTCAGGGGAGGGTTATTTGCTCGCCGTAGCGGGGGAGGTGCACCCTTATCCCGGTGCCCTCGAGGTTGGTGGCGAAGTATCCTGGATTTTCGGTGTGGATGGGGATGAGGATTTCAGGGTTTATCTCCTTTATCAGCTTCAAGAGTTCCGGCCCGGTGGCGTGGCCCGAGGCGTGGAGGCCCTGCTCAGCTTGGGGCACCTTCCAGCCCAGCTCCTCCCGGGGCAGCCCGATGCCTCTCATCCTGAAATGCTCCAGCCATTGATGGAGGCGGTAAAAGTCTAGCCTCTGCTCCTCGTTATGGGGCTCGCTGGAGGAGTAGAGGTAGAGGCTGCCCTCCTGGGGCCGGATGCTGGGGAGTTCATTGATGTCGAAGAAACTGAAGCACAAGATGTGGTCGTCTTGGCAGCGCCCCACCTCCTCCGCCTTTACCAGCTTGTCCCGAAACCGGGCTAAAATGTCCTGTTCCCAGTGGTCATGATCGGCCTTGAGCTCCTGGTAGACCCGAATAACGGGGTCCCCGCCCATATCAGGCACTTCAGGGTCGAGGTAGTGCATCGCCCGAAGCAGATAGGCGTCCTTAGCGGTTACCACCAGATATCGGCCTATCTCTTGGGCAATGCGGCGGAAGGTGAGCAGTCGCTCCACATTGCGGGGCCCGAAGTCGGCGATGACCAACCCTTTGGCCTCCCTGATGGCCTTTAAGGCGTTGCTATAGACCCCGTCCTCGGTCACCGGGCAGGTCTCATCATCCACACTGGTTCCCTCGCAGATGAGGATGACGGGCCTTAGCTGGGCAGCCTGGTGGATGAAGGCCTCCGTTTGCTGGCCACGGCCGCCGTGGAGCCTGAGGTCGCCGGTATAGACCACCCAGCCCCGCCCCGTGGCCACGGCCAGGGCGGTAGCCCCCGGGATGGAGTGGTCTACGGGGAAGCACCTCAAGGGCAGGGGGCCGATACTGACGGCGGTCTCCAAGGGGCAGGCCTCCAGGCTGCGGCGGCCTGGGGTATCCTCCCAAAAGTGGCCAAGCTCCCCGCTCCAGGCCCCACAGTCCAGGACCCTGAAGGGCCTCTGTTGCGCCGCCGCCTTATTGTATCGGATAGCTGCCCTGGCCCCCTTCTTATCCTCTTTGGGGATGGCGTAGCATACCTCTTTCTCGAAGTCGCCCTTGGCACTGTCCTGTATCGCCTTAGCCATGACCGAGGTCATGGCCGTGGTATATACAGGGATGTCCCTGTCCAAGAAAGAAATATAGCCGCTGTGGTCGAGATGGGCGTGGGAGAGGAGCACACCATCGATATGAAGCTCCCGATAGTGGGGCGACGAGGAGAACCTATCCCAGAGGTCGGGGAGGGTCAGGTCTTGGCGATAGATTCCGTTCAGGGGCGGCAACAATCCCACCTCCAGGAGGTCAAGCAGGCCCCAACTGGCCCGAGGATTCAGGTATTCTTCGTAGTAACGGGAGCGGTGGGCGAAGGGGAGGCCGAAGTCGAAAAAGAGCCGCACCTCCCCGTCCTCGAGGAGGACCTTATTGCCCCCGATTTCGTTGACGCCGCCGTAGCAGGTCAGGGATACCACTGTGACAATCTCTGGCTCCAAGATAATCCAAAAGCCCTGGGCTGTCAAAGGAGCTCAGCTTGACCGGGCTGACTTTCCCAAATTAAAATAAACCCCACGGGGCGAATCATGTTCGAGGTCTTGACTGAGAAGCTGGGCATCATCTTCCGCAAGCTGGGCGATAAGGGTCGGCTCAGCGAAAGGGATATAGATGAGGCCCTGCGCCAGGTGAGGCTGGCCCTCCTGGAAGCGGATGTCAACTTCAAGGTGGTCAAAGCCTTCATCGCTGCGGTCAGGGAGAAATCCCTGACCGCCCAGGTGATGGAGAGCCTCACCCCCGCCCAGCAGATGGTCAAGATCGTCAACCAGGAGCTTATTCAGGTGTTGGGCGGGGGGCCCAGTCGCCTGGGGATGGCTCCCCATCCCCCCTCGGTGGCCATGCTGGTGGGCTTGCAGGGCTCGGGCAAGACCCTCACCGCCGCCAAGCTGGCCCTCGAGCTGCGGCGCTCCGGGCAGCGCCCCCTGCTGGTGGCTGCCGACACCCGCCGCCCGGCGGCCATAGAGCAGCTGGTCACCTTGGGCAAGCAACTGGATATCCCAGTCTACGCCGAGGATGTCACAGCAGCGCCCCCGGCTATCTGTAAGCATGCCCTGAAGCGGGCCCGGGAGCTGGCCGCCACCTGGGTGGTGGTGGATACAGGGGGGCGCCTCCACATCGATGAGCCCCTGATGGCGGAGCTGGCCCAAATACGAAAAGAGCTAAACCCTGCGGAAATACTGCTGGTGGTGGATGCCATGACTGGCCAAGAGGCGGGGCGGGTGGCTGAGGCATTTCGCGACAGGGTGGGCCTTACCGGGCTCATCCTGACCAAAATGGACGGCGACGCCCGGGGCGGGGCCGCCCTGTCCATAAAATCGGTGACGGGCGTGCCCATCAAATTCATCGGCGTCGGGGAGAAAGCCGATGCCCTGGAGCCCTTCTATCCGGACCGCCTGGCCTCCCGCATCCTGGGGATGGGGGATATGCTCAGCCTCATCGAGAGGGCGGAGGCAGCCTTCGACCGCAAACGGGTCCAGGAGGTGGAGAGGAAGCTGCGGGGCAAGGGCTTTGACCTGGAGGATTTCCTGTGGCAGATGGAGCAGGTGAGGAAGATGGGGCCCTTAAGTCAGCTTATGGAGATGATGCCGGGCCTCTCTGGGCTGGGGCGCAGGCTGCCCGCGGGGACGGAGGAGAAGGACCTGAAGAAGATGGAGGCCATCATCCGCTCCATGACCCCCCGGGAGCGGCGCCACCCCGAGATAATCGATGGCAGCCGGCGGCGGCGCATCGCCCGGGGCAGCGGCACCACCCCCCAGGATATCAACCAATTGCTGAACCAGTTTCGTCAGGTTCAGAAGCTGGTGAAGCAGATGGGCGGGAGGCGGGACCAGCTCCTGGCCATGTTTCGCTAGTTCTTGTTGGGGCCTTTGGGGCTTCAGCAGCACCCCAGACCTTTCAGGGTAGTTAGCCAGGCCTAGACCTTCTCAACCCCGGTCTGCCCCTCGATTACCAGCTTATCATCCTCGACGCCTATGCTCTGTAGCTCCAGGGGCAGATCGGTGATATCGAAGCTCCCCGAGGGCCAGTGGGGGATGCCGGCCCTGATGGCCTCCAGCACCTGCTCCTTAACGGCGCCGGGGATGCCAGCCAGTTGAATCTTCTCCTCCTCGATAGCGTACCATAGCTGGCCGTGGCGGATGTCGACCTCGGCCTCGCCGCCGACAGAGATGGTGAAGCCCCAGGCCTTTATCTTGGCCATGCCTTTGATTATCACCGAGCCCGGGCTGAAGTTTATCTGGATGCTCTCTATGTTGAAGGGCAAGTCCACCTCGCCCTCCTCCAGGGCCCTCTCTATCTCCTCCTTGGCCCAGGAGCTCGCCTCCTCGGGGGTGACCTCGAAGCGGATGGGCTTGACCACGCCAGCCTCTTGGGCAGCCCTTATCTGCGCTTCCAGGGCTTCGATCTTCCGGTCCAGGCTCAGCGCAGCCTCGTGGCTAATGGCCACCGGCGTCATCTCTTGCTCCAGGGGAATCGGACGGGATAGCGTATAGCAGAAATATCCAATGATTGTGGCTACCAAGAGCACCAGGAGGCCGAAAACAATTCCCAGGGCAATGAGACAACCCCTGATTGCCCCCATATCCTGCCCTCTTTCTATGGCTGGGCCGGACTACTCCAGATAGTCCTTGAGCTTGCGGCTGCGGCTGGGGTGGCGCAGCTTGCGCAGGGCCTTGGCCTCGATCTGGCGGATGCGCTCCCTGGTAACGCCGAATTCCCGCCCCACCTCCTCCAGGGTGCGGCTCCGACCGTCCTCCAGGCCAAAGCGCAGCATCAACACTCGCTTCTCCCTGAGGTTGAGGGAGGAGAGCACCTCGTCGATCTGCTCCTTGAGGAGCTGGCGGGAGGCGGCATCGGCGGGGGGCAGGGCGCTGCGGTCCTCGATGAAATCGCTGAGGTGACTATCCTCCTCCTCGCCCACGGGTGTCTCCAGGGAGACGGGCTCCTGGGAGGTCTTCTTGATCTCCCTCACCTTCTCCGGCGATATCCCCATCTCCTGGGCGATCTCTTCATCGCTGGGCTCCCGGCCGTACTCCTGGACCAGGCGGCGGCTCACCCGGAGCAGCTTATTGATGGTCTCCACCATATGAACCGGAATGCGAATGGTGCGGGCCTGATCAGCCAGGGCTCGGGTAATGGCCTGGCGGATCCACCAGGTGGCATAGGTGCTGAACTTGTAGCCCTTGCGGTAGTCGAACTTCTCCACGGCCCTGATGAGCCCGATATTGCCCTCCTGGATGAGATCCAGCAGGGACATGCCGCGACCGATATATTTCTTGGCCACGCTGACCACCAGGCGCAGATTGGCCTCGATGAGGTGGTTTTCGGCGGAAAGGGCCTCCTCTTTGATCCTATTCAGGTAATTGTAAATATAGGATTCCTGAGACTGGAGGCGAGCCCGAAGCTGGGGGGAGGCGAGCAGGGCCCGGGCCTCTTCGGGGCTGGACCCCTGGCCGAGCAGGCTCAGGAATTCCGGGGGCAGGAGGCAGCTTTGCAAAGATAGCCTGATGAGGGCTTGTTCCACTTCAGAGACGGGTAGTCCCACCTGTTGGGCCACGGCTTGCAATAGCCGGCTGTCCAGCTCACCATCAATAGCGGCTCTGAGCCGGGGATGGGCAAGCCGCCGGTCGAAGCTATTTTCTGGCAGCAACCCCAATTCGGTCTCCAATGGGGCCAGCAAGAAACAGTTCTGGGATAGCTGGTCCAGCACCGCCAGCATGGTCTCCCCCGCTGAAGGGGCTTTGTCCGCTACATCGAATAAGCCCTCTTCCACCCTTCTTAACTGTCGGCCCATTTCCATCCTGCGGGCCAATATCTTCTCCTCGTCGGCGCTGAGGAGGTGAACCTTCCCGATCTCCCGGAGATACATGCGCACCGGGTCATCGATGGCCTCATGCTCCTCCAGCTCCAGCGCCTCCAGATCCAGCTCCGGCTCAACCTCGCCAGCCCATTCCTCAGCCTCAAAGGGCTCGATCTCATGCCAGCCCTTGCCCGCCTTGACCGCGGTCTCAGGGTCGTGGGACAGGCCCTCTATCGAGTCCAGCCCTTCCAGGTCATGCTCCCCTTCACCCTCGATCCCGAACAGGGCCTCGCCGAGATGCTCCTCCTTTTCCTTTGAGCCGGGGATGAGTTCGTCGAAGCTCAGGTCATCGCCATTGCCAACCCTACCATCCATTGGATGCCATCCTCTTTCTGTGGTGACGCTCCCTGAAGACCTCCCCTATCTGGGTGCTGGTGGCCATATCCTGCTGGCTGATCCATCTCAGTTGTGCCTCGGCATCCTCAGGGGAAAGCTCCAGGGCAGCCAGCTCCTCCCCCAGCTTTAATTCCCTGAGCCACCGCTCCCTGAGCCTCAGGATGCACTCCCGAAGTTCCCGCAGGCGCTCCTCCAGGCCGGCGGAGGGAAGCTCTCGCTCTCGAAGGCGTTGCAGGTGCTCCCGGAGGCTAGCATCCAAGACCTCCTCAGGTTTGCCCCGGTGGCCAGCCTCCCGCCAGGCGAGGAAGACCTCCCGGTTCTCAGTATGCTGGAAGTATTCGGGGGACAATTGCTCCCCCAGCCCCGCCAGCTGGGGGTGGGTGAGCAGAAGGCAGAGACAATGCTCCTCCAGGATGGCGGAGGTGGGCAGGGGGGCGGGGGGCTCTGAAAGCTGGGATACGGCCCTGGGCCGAGCCGGACGCTGCCTGCGGAGTGCCCAGGCCAGGCTGCGCTCGTCCACCCTGATGAGTCGGGCTAGCTTTTGTAGATAGTGGGACTGCCGTACCGGATCCTTGATTCGGGCTATTATAGGGGAAAGCTGCTGGGCAGCCGCGGACTTATCGCGGGCCTGGCTCAGGTCGAGCTTGGCGGTAACCGTCTCCAGGGCATAATCGACCACGGGCAGGGCGGCTTCGGTCAGCTCCTGCCAGGCCTGGGGGTCCTCCCTGATCACCTGGTCGGGGTCCTTGTCTGGGGGCAGGACGGCCACCCTGAGTTCAGCGTCGAGGATGTTTTCGTAGCTAACCAGTCCCTGCCAGGTGGGAATAGGCATCACCTTTTGCCCCAGGCCGGCGGTGGCCACCTCTATACCCCTGAGGGTGGCCTCGGTGCCGGCGGTGTCGGCATCCAGAGCCAGGATCAGGTTTGGGGTGAGGCGCTTGATGAGGCTGACCTGCCTCTCGGTAAGGGAGGTGCCCAGAGAGGCCACCACATTCTCGAAGCCGTTTTGGTGGGCAGTGATGACATCGGTATAACCTTCCACGATGATGGCCCTGCCTTGCCTCCTGATGGCCCCTTTGGCCCGGTCGATGCCATAAAGGGCGTTGCCCTTGTCGAAGATAGGGGTCTGGGGCGAGTTGAGGTATTTGGGCAGGGAATCGTCCAGGGCGCGGGCGCCAAAGCCTATCACCTCACCCCTGAGGTCACGGATGGGGAACATGAGGCGGCCTCGGAAGCGGTCATAGCAGCCGCCACCCTCCCGCTCGATGACCAGGCCGGCTGCCAGCTGCTCTGAGGCGGTGAAACCCCGCTGGGTCAAGTGTTGATGGAGGACCTGCCAGCTATCGGGGCTGTAGCCCAACTGGAAATCGGCCAGGCTTTTCTGGGAAACGCCCCGGCCCCGGAGGTGTTGTCGGGCCACCTCGGCCTCGGGGGAGTTGAGCAGGAGGTGATGGTAGTAGAGGGCCGCGGCCTCGTGAAGCTCGATAAGGCGTCGGCGCTCCCGGTCTTGGACCCCTTCCTGGGGTCTTGGGGCTAGCTCCACCCCGGCCCTCCGGGCCAGGAGGCGAAGCGCCTCCCCGAAATCGATATTCTCCTTCTTCATGATGAAGGCAAAGATATCCCCCCCGACACCGCAGCCCCCGAAGCAGTGCCAGCTCTGACGCTCGGGGAAGACATAAAAGGATGGGTTTCTTTCGGCATGGAAGGGACACAGAGCCCTGAAGCTCTTGCCCACTTTCTTGAGGCTGGGAACATATTGAGCTACCAGCTCGACTATATCTACCTTCTGCTTGACCTCGTCGATAACGCTCATGGGCTAGCGGCCTTGTTCAAGAGGCTTTCTAGGGTCTTGCTTATATTTTAGCATATTAAGCTGTCAATAAAAGGTGTCGCTGGCGCGGGGAGAGTTCAGCGGCCAGTCTGAGGGCGAACTGGTCGGTCATCCCGGCGATATAGTCTACCACCTGCCGGGCCATATCCTCTTCCGGACGGGCATAGTCGGCCGGTAACTCCTCCGGGTGCTCCAGGAAATAGTGGTAAAGCAGCCGCACCACCTCCCGGGCACGCTGGGCCTCGGCCACCATTGCCTGGGTACTGTAAACGCGACGGAATAGGAAGCGACGGAGGCCGTTGGCGGCTCGGAGAACCCGGGGGCTCATGAGGATGGTGGGGCGCCCCTGGCTTTCCACCAGGCCGGTGGCTGCCCAGGAGCTGGCCACGATGTCGTCCACCAGGGTGTTGATGCGCCGGGAATGACCTGCCCCCAGTATCCCCAGGATGGAGCGGGGCAATTCCCCCTCTTTGAGGATGCCCGCCCTAATGGCATCGGCCAGGTCATGGTTGATATAAGCCACGATGTCGGCCAGGCGGCAGACCTGGGCCTCCAGGGTGGACAGGGGCCCCCAGTCCTTCCCCAAGATATGGCTCTGGGCCTTGGAGTGGTGGAGGATGCCTTCCCGAACCTCCCAGGTCAGATTGAGGCCCTGCCCCTCCTTTTCCAGGAGGTCTACCACCCTGAGGCTCTGCTCGTTGTGCCGGAAACCCCCGGGGTAAAGCTCATCCAGCACCTCCTCCCCCACGTGACCGAAGGGGGTATGCCCCAGGTCGTGGCCCAGGGCGATGGCCTCGGTGAGGTCCTCATTCAAATTCAGGGCTCGGGAGATGGTGCGGGCGATCTGAGCTACCTCCAGGGTGTGGGTGAGACGCGTTACGTAATGGTCGCCCAGGGGGGCGATGAAGACCTGGGTCTTGTGTTTAAGGCGGCGGAAGGCCTTGGAGTGAATGATGCGATCGCGGTCGCGCTGAAAGGCGGTGCGCAGGGGACAAGACGGCTCCGCTCGGAGCCTCCCCCGAGACAAGCGGCTCTTGGCGGCATAGGGGGAAAGGCTTTCCTCCTTTTCCTCCAGACGCTGGCGGACGTCTAAGGGCCCCATTAAGTTCGGCTTCCCCTTTCAGCCCAGCTCATGCTCCTGACCATCTGTCGTAGCCGGGAGGGCGTGGCGGTGCGCTGTTCCGCCTCATAGACCACCAGCCTGGTCTTGTCGATCATGTCGGGGCTCACCGACACAGAGGTTATGCCCCAGCGCACCAGTTGCTCGGTTAGCTCGGGGTAGACAGAGGGGGCTTGCCCACAGATGGAGCTGGTGACACCCCGTTGGGAGCTGGTCCTCACCGCCCTTTCCAGGGCCATGAGCACCGCCTCGTTGCGCTCATCGAATTCCCCGGCCAGCTTCTGGTTATCCCTATCCAGACCCAGAATGAGCTGGGTGAGGTCGTTGGAGCCGATGGAGATGCCGTCAATGCCCACATCCAGGAACTCATCGATGAGGAGGATGTTGGAAGGCACCTCCACCATCATCCACAATTTGAACTTTGGCGTCTGGCGGAGGCCCTCCTCCTCCAGTATCTGCTTGGTGGTGGCCAGCTCCTCAGGGGTGCGCACGAAGGGTATCATCACCCATAGGTTTTCATATTGTTCCCGAACCTTCTTGATGGCCTCTATCTCCAGGCGGAAGGCATCCCGCTCCTGGATATAGCGGGAACACCCTCTGTAGCCGAGCATGGGGTTCTCTTCCAACTCCTCGAACTCCTCGCCCCCCTTCAGATTGCGGTATTCATTGGTTTTGAAGTCGGTGGTGCGGTAGACCACAGGGCGGGGGTGGAAGGCCTTGGCAAAGATGGTCAAGCCCTGGGCCAGCTTGTCGATGAATTGCTGGCCTCGGTTTTCCTTCAGCATATGCCGGGGGTGCTCGCCGATGTGGGCGATGATGAACTCAGCGCGCAGGAGGCCGACCCCGTCCACATCCCTCTGGGCCACGGTCTCCGCCAGCTCGGGCTCGGCCAGGTTGACATAGACCTTGGTCCTGGTCCTGATCCGCCGGTCGGAGACGATCACCTCTGGGACGGCTATGGCCTCTTCGGGGATTATCCGGTCCTGGTAAACCTTGCCCCTGAAGCCATCCACGGTGACGACCTGGCCATCCTCCAGGCTCTCGGTAGCCCTCTCCGTGCCCACCACGCAGGGGATGCCCAGCTCCCGGCTGACGATGGCGGCATGGGCAGTGCGTCCTCCCTTGTCGGTGACGATGGCCACGGCCCGTTTCATGGCCGGGACGAAGTCGGGGGTGGTCATTTCAGCGACCAGGATATCGCCGGCCATAACCTTATCGATCTCGGCGGCCTTGCGGGCGATCTTCACCGGTCCAGCAGCCAGGCCGGGGCTGGCGGCCACCCCGCTGAGGAGGAGGGTTCCCTCTAGCTCCGGGGCCTCCTCGGCCAGCCTGAGGGGCTTTATAGTGGTGACCGGCCGGGTCTGGACAATGTATATCTGTCCCCGCTCTTTGGCCCACTCGATATCTTGGGGGTAATCATAGTGCCTCTCGATCTCGATCCCCATTCTGGCCAGCTCCAGGATGTCCTCATCGCTGAGCTTCTGGCGGAGCTGGTGGGGGGGAAATATGAGTACCTTCAGATTGGGCTCGGGCTGCCAGCCCCAGCTGAGGGGATTGCGCACCAGTTGCCATTCCTGCTTACCGAGCTTCTTGTCCACGATCTCCATCTTTTCCCTATCCACCACATAGAGGTCAGGGGTGACCTCGCCGGAGACTATAGCCTCGCCCAGCCCGTAGACGGCCTCGATGAGGATCTTGGATGGGTCATTGCTCACGGGCTCCGCGGTGAACATCACCCCGGAGACCTCGGACTGGATCATCCTCTGAACGGGGACGGCGATGCCTATCTTAAGGTGGTCGAGGCCCTGCTGGTGCCGGTAGAAGATAGCCCTGGGCTCGAAGAGGGAGGCCCAACAGGCCTGCACCGAGCTCACCACATTCTTATCCCCCTCAACGTTGAGATAGGTGCGCTGCTGGCCGGCGAAGGAGGCCTCGGGCAGGTCCTCGGCGGTGGCCGAGGAGCGCACAGCCACCAGGCCATTTCCCAGCAGGTGATAGGCCTCCTCGATTTTCTTGGCTATGGTGGCGGGCATGGGGGCCTGGATGATAAGGCCCTTGATCTGGTTGGAAACGTCTTGCAGTTCGGCGCTGTCGTTGGGGTCCGCCTTCTTGAGGAGCCGGCCAATCTTGCCTCGTAGTCTGGATCTCTCCAAGAAGTAATGGTAGGCCTCGGCGGTGACCACGAAGCCTGGCGGCACCGGGATGCCGGTTCGGGTCATCTCGCCCAGGTTAGCCCCCTTCCCCCCTACCAGGGGGATGTCCTTCTGGGTCACATCCTGAAACCAGGCGATGACCTGAGGTTCCTTGTCCAAAGGCTATCCTCCTCTCGGAGTTTCGGATTGCTTTTGGCCCATGACTTATATTATAACACAACCGTGGCGGGGCAGTTCCGTGCTTGACAAGGCCCTCCCCTTTTAGGGATAATGATTGTGGGCTTAGGCGGGTGTAATTCAGTGGCAGAATGCTTGCTTCCCAAGCAAGACGTCGTGGGTTCGAATCCCATCACCCGCTCCACCAGATAGGGACTCAGCTTTGGAGCCCGCCTGACGCGGCGGGTCTCATCACGTTTTAGACCCCCTGCCTCGTCTGGCTCGAGGTCACACAGGGTTCACTCCCACATCACACTCCGGTCACTCATTTTTGACCGGGAGCCAAGGAGGAACGAAAATGGTGGCGACACGAGCCCGGAACCCGAGGTGGGAAGAGTTGGAAAAGGACTCCATCGAGCTTAGTGTTCTGGCCAGACACTTTGAGCTCTACAACAGGACTGAGGGCAAGAGCCCGAAGACAGTGGACTGGTACAACCAAGCCCTAGAGCAGTTCCATCGCTTCCTGGTTGAGGGTAAGAAATCAACCAGGCTGGGTAAACTGGGCGAAGCCGAGGTCAGAGAATATATCCTCTTCCTTCAGGACAAGAGGAAGTGGCAGGATAATCCCTACGTGTCGAATCACAAGGGCAAGCTTGCTGCCATAAGCATCCAGACCTACATTCGGGCTCTAAGGGCCTTCTTCAACTGGCTCTATAAGGAGGGTTACACCAGCGAGAACCGGCTGGCGAGACTCAGACCACCCAAGGCGCCAACCAAAGTAGTTGAGGTTCTCAGTGAAGAAGAGATAACCAGAGTCTTAAACTCGATTGACCGCAATACCGCTTCAGGTGCCCGTGACTACGCCATCCTGATGCTTCTGCTGGACACAGGATTGAGATGTAGTGAGCTGAGGGGCATTGAACTAGGAGATATCAATATGGAAGGTGGCTACCTCAAGATCATGGGAAAGGGTGGCAAGGAAAGGATCGTCCCGTTTGGTGCCTCGGCTCAAAAAGCTCTATTGCGCTACTTGCTTCACTTTAGATCTCAGCCTTTCAACCTCTCGATTCAAAACCTCTTTCTCACCCTGGATGGCAAGCCGCTTACCAAAAACTGTGTGCGAATGATATGTAGGCGGATAGCTGCCAAATCAGGGGTCAAGCGACTTTACCCCCATCTCTGCCGCCATACTTTCGCCACGAATTATTTGATCAATGGTGGGGATGTCTTCTCCCTCCAACAAATCCTAGGGCATACTACACTGGAAATGGTGAGGCGCTACGTCACACTGGCTTCTGCTCATGTAACGGTCCAGCACAGGAAATTCTCACCTATGGACAGGATAAATCTAGCCGGGATAGGGGCTGCTGTGTGCAAGCCAAACAATAGGTGTGACAGAAACAGGTTAGGTTCAGTCATTAGTCAGAGATAGAGCCAGCGACTGTCGGAATTGCTTGTTAAAGATCGAGGCCCCGAAAGGATTCGAACCCCCCAAATTACACAAGGAAGAACATTAGCTCGGCGACCCCACTAGGGCAGGCTTTGTGCTCGACAGGCGGTTGGTTCCTCCTTCCAACTCCTCATCTGAGCAGGCGACCATCTATGGCGTGACAGACCTCTTGACGTTTCCTCATTACCGTGAAAAGAGGTTGTGTAAGCTCGGTGGTCTGGGTCGGCGGGGGGGAGGGGTCCGAACCTCCACGTTGCAGGAATCCGACAATACTATTTCGTCGCTATCAAAGATATCCGCGAAATACGCGGTGATTCGACGATGCATTTTGGCTTTCCGTCTCTTTAACTCAGCCTTTAATCTGTCAGCACTGTCCATGTCGTAGGCCCGCCTTAGAATCCTCCCCTTTTGAAGAAGCTCCCGAATAGGTCTCGGATTACTGAGTTTCGTCCCTTTTAAGCGGCGATCCCACTCACGTTCCCACTCAATCAGCGCAGGGCGAAAACGCGCCAGCTTCCTGTCGTATTCTTCTTCCATCCTGCCAATTTCGCGAAGCTCTTCTAGCATCTCTTTAAAAACCGCCCCTCTGAAGTCGGTTGTAAAGCATCTCAGCCGCAAGTCATGAGAGGGCCCCAGATAACCGATGGCTGCGATGGCCAAACGGTTCGAGATGACCTGCTCGATATCCCGAGTTGAGAGGCTTGCATCTCTAGGGGACCAAGTGTCGGAAGTGGGAAAGTGAGTGTGAAAGTCGCCTAAAGCCCCTTCCGTTGGCAAGCGTACCCTCCGCAGCGTACCATAGTATGGGCCATCAAGACACCAGTCTTGCTTTATTACGTAGCCTATCTCTTTGCAGCCGCGAAGCGTCTCAACTATGGCTGATCTCAGGACATCGAAATGAGGTTTGAGCTTTTCAATCACGAAGTCAGGATTCATCCGCAGGTCACTCCTCGACCCCATCACTTGCTATGGTCCCAAAATGTTACGACCACGATCTTGACGTCTCAGCACGTATTGGCTGTCTGCCAAGCGAGCCGATGGCGAATGCTTGACGGTACCAGCCCCTGAACTACCCACCGAGCTTCTCACTTTCGTAAACCGGCAATCGTCGGTTCGAATCCTATTCGGTTTCACCATCGTGGACGAAAGGTAAAAGTAAGACCTTCGAAAAAACCTTCACGCTGGTTTACTAGTAGGTTGCCCTAGGGCTGCAACCTGAAATACATTTCCAGCTGAGACTCTCGAAAACCTAGCTGTATCACGTGAAAGAAAGGGTAACGACCGAGTAGATACGGCATGTCAGGGTTGTCGACTATAGCCACAGGGCATAGAAACTGAACCCCCAGAACTTGTACCTGGCAATCAACATGCCAGGTTCTTACAGCTCCGGCAGTGCCCTGAGTTAGACTTGGCTGCAATGCGCTGAGGTTTATGCCCAAGATATTAGCTAAGCTACGGGGTGCGGCAAAGTTATCTGCACCACTATCGATGATCGCTAGTCTGTCTGCACTTCGTCCAGCATACGAAACTCTAACAGGAATGGCTGGCCGTGGTGGAGTCGCAAGTGTGAATCGCTGATATGGACGAACAATGTCATATGAAACTGTTACGGCCATGCGGAGATTCCCCCAATGAAAGGTACCTCGTTTTCACCCGGTATGTATAGAACGAAAGGGGTAATGATGCCCTGAGACCTAGCTTGCCTATCCACGTCCTCCTCGCTTGCCCCATGAGCAACGACTTTGTCTCCTTCAATAGCGACCCATTGATTCTGGTATTGCTTGAGTTCTTCTAAGTGACTGACGAGCCACTCGATTTCGCTGCGTCGAAGCTCAGTCCCAGGTGTGACCGAGGGACGAGCAGCCTGCACCCTTGCTTTAGCAAGGACGTCCTGAAGACTTGGCCAGTCGGTCAAAGCCCGCCTAATCTCTTCACCTAGTGAGAGCTTCCGTGAGAAGGCTGCCCCGGAACGGGCTACGAGGTCGTTTTCTACTAGCTTAGCCTGTTCCCAGCCTCGTAATATCCTCGGCATTTACCTTCCCCTCCAATATCTTGGGTATCAGGGTGTTCCTGACCGCATCAAGCGATTTCCTGAAGAACTCCAAGCGGTCCTCAATTTCGTCGCGTGAGAGCAGTTGGAGGTTCTCATCTGAAACCAGTGCTATTTGGACCGGGCCACCGCAGTTCGGGTCAATGTCCTTAACCTCGTTTATGACGTAAATTGCAATGTTTACCGCTGCGTTGGTGTCGAGGTCGTTTGAGTATAATGCCTTGAGAAGCAGTTCTGCATAGGCAGCACCGGACCCTATCGTCGCATAGTCATCAACCTCCTCGACGAGACCTTCAGGATGCACTGTGAGTAGTATCACACCCGCCGGAGCCTGATATGCAAATAACAGCAGTGGCGCGAACCAGCCCTTTTCGTCAACACCGAGGAATTGCGCTCGGTCGATATTGTAGTACTTATGCAGCGCAGTGACAGTTTTCTCGACTAGAGTTACGCACTCGTCCTTGCTCAAAGGTTGTCCTTGCCGCTGCCGGACCTCCTTCTCAATCTCTGCCGATATGGTGTCGAAGGTATTCTTGACATGAGCTATCAGACCTGCACCTGCCACTACGAAAGTGTCACCTTTTAGTAGCTTGTTGGCTCCGAGGCGTTTTACCGGAACGCCTCGTTCAAATTCGCTTTGACTGTCAGAAGCTATTACGGCTCCGCCCTTGCACAATAGGCCTACGCAAATAGTCACCCTGTTTATCCCCCTCTAACCCGAGGTAAGATCCGTGTTCTTCCGAAATCTAAGTATACCAGCAAAGGCTGTCTTTGTTCAATGTGAAACAAACAAATCTGGGTTTCCTGTCTATCAACAACTGCCCCGCTCCTATTGATTTCTCCCTCATGACTGTCATCCTGCTAGTTGTCGCTGGATTTCCCCCAAGAATGCTTGGCGGCGTGCTTCCAGAAAACTTCCAAAATTGTCATCTCTAAGCGCTTCGTAGCCATTGGGAGAAACCATGTGACTGCTCAAAGTTGCAAGGAACTGGGGCTCGTTGTTTCCATGCCGTTCCAAAAACAGCGGCACATATTCGGAAGGTCTCCGGTTGCCTTTGACCTCGTTAGTTTGCCTAGAAATGAGGGTTCGATTCAGGATAGAATTGACCCGCTCGAGTTTTCCGAATTTGGATCTTGGAAAGATGTGGTCGTCGTGACATTCCAAGAGGTTCGCCTGCTGTCCGTTGATAAAGTCCCTTGCACCCTGGAGGACTACGAGGCACATCAGCCCGCGGTAAAGTGCCGACCTCGGCTCGTCTACGTCGGGGTCAATACTTTGCGGCGAGACACTAGCTAACCAAGGCGGGGCTGGCCCGCCATCTAGCCACGCCGTCACAACACGAACATCCTCAAAGGTGCGAGTGTCTACCGCCTGGTCGTACCGGTGACTGAGCACGCTAGCCCAATACCAACGATCCAGCTTCCCATATAGGTGCGCAGCATTTCCCCGCTCCTCTACGGCTCTCAGGAGGGCTGCTAGAGGCACGAGCATTGTGGAATAGGGGATCCATCGGGTGTCAACGGCGCCGTAGCCTCCCGAAGGTGCAGTGACACGCTGGTAGGCTTTCACCATATAGCCCTCGGCTCGCTGCCACTTGTCCAGGAACTCGGCTCCATCTATTTCTTCTATGACGTCTAGCACCGGGCCACGCTTTGGTTCCTTGCTTTTGAAGAGAGCTACCAGCTTAAGAAGGAATTCGGGTTTGATGGCCCTAGCAAGCTTTCGGTGCTCCCGTTCGAAGGACCGCCATAGGTCACGTAGCCTGATCCCTTTAATGTAAACACGAGCTACGGCAAGGTCAAAGAGGGATAGGCTTACTCCAGTTCGATTGATACGTTCGAAGGTATTGACGATGTTATCCTTTCTGGACTCACGCGACAAGTCAACCACCGGTACCATGAAATTGGCGAAACGATGGTAAAAAGCTTCCATAGTATTTTTGCTTTCCGGGCTTTGTAGGTACTGCTGCTCACTGTAAAGCCAGCGGAAAAAGCTGGATGAGTCCTTGAAAAGGGAAAACCTGATTGCCCGGTGATCCCTTACTAGACTCTCCATCTCACTCAGACGGCGGCGATCAGCAAGGGAGACCCCGGAGACGGCATCTTCAGGATCTCCATCTAGCGCTAGGTCTATACGAAAGTAAAACCTGTACGGGTTGTGGGCATTCTTCAAAGGGATCGGCGGCTTGTACAAGACGTAGAACAGAGAGGTAACGCGCTGCTGACCGTCCAAAACTAGACGAACATTAGCATGGCCATTGGGCCTTGCCATGCTTACCTTCTCCAAGCCCTCTACTGGGCGAAAGGGGAAGACTGGCTTGTCAGACGACGTGTCTAACATTAGGAAAGTGCCGATGAAGTAACCCTGCAGGATCGATACTAGCAACTCCTCAATGTTTTCACGCTCCCAGACAAAGGAGCGTTGGAACTCGGGGATTACAACCTTGGCACCGTACGCATCCCGAATGATAGCCAGCAAGTTCTCGGGGTTAGCCTTGGGCGTCTCTGTGACTTCCATTTTCTTCCTCCCTCCGAACTCTTGCCCCAGCGATCAAAGAGCCTTTCCAGACAAGGACATAATCTGGTCGGGATTCAGCAAGTTGATCGTCTGCGGCGTAGTAAACAACGTGCAAAGGGTGCCTCCTACCTTTGCAGATTGGCTATCTATAATCAGCGCCTGGCCTCTACTCGTAGCGCCTAGTTTGCCTGTCCAGCTTTCGTGCGGCTGAAACTTCGTTAGCTCTTCACGGACCGATGCCGCCGTGATCTTGGCGAGAATAAGAGCATGTGCCTGTTTTCTCGCTTCGATCTCTATTTGCTGGGGCGATTGCGCTATGACCAGCGCTTTGATTCCCAAAGCACGCCCCTGCCTTATGAGTACCAAGGTGTTATTGAATCTGTCCGTCGGTTCAGGTAAGTAATTGTGAGCCTCGTCAAAGACGATGACAAACTGGGCTGCCCTCGGGCTTCTTTTCCTGACCGCAAGGTTATACAAGAAGCCACAGACCTGAGACACATAGTTCTGCCTGGCCGGGTTACGCTTCTCCTGAGGAAGCCAACTTACATCAAGAACGGTGACAGTCACGGAGCTTCCATCACCATCTTTGTAGCCTGGATTCTGGACGAGGTCCTCCAACCGCGCAACTTCTTCACGAGTTGAAGCATAGAGCCAAGCATTGGCTGTAGCATACCCCTTGAGGGCTGTCATAAGGTTCTTCAGCCTTCTTCGTTCAGTTTTATCCTCCTCTGCCTCCATTATTCTCTCCAGTTCGTCCTCCAAATCCTTGGGGAGCATGTAGTCGCTGTCCGGATTACGTTTCTTGTAGTTCTGCATGGCCTCTGCGAGGGTAGCATTGTAGGCCATCTGTTGCCACCTGCTATGCAGGCTGCTTGCCAGGGTGGTCGCAGCAGAAGCACACATCTCCCTGAAATGTGGCGCTGAGGCAGGCGGCAAAACAGTGAGAGGCATTTTGAGGGGTCTGACGCCCAAGCGGTGCAGATCCGGATTGAAAGAGTAAACCTGATAAACGAGTCGCAGTTTCTTTTCTTCAAGCTCGAAATCTAGCGGTCGCGCTAAATCAAAACCTCTCATGTCCTGCATCGCGGCCTCGAACCGTTCTCTTATTCCCTTTTCGTAGTCTGGGAAGGCCTTGATGGTCTGCGATACGGGGGCAAGGCTAGCGACGTAATCCGGCTTCGGATCGAAAACTATTACCGGCACGCCTTGAAACGCGGATTGGAGCATAATGCAGCTAGCAAGGGTAGATTTGCCCATGCCAACCTGCTGGAACGAAGCCACAAAGGGTTGGTTAATATCGTGGAGGCCCCAGAGAAAGAGGTTTTCGCTAGAGACCTGCTTCTCAGCCTCAAAACCCAAAGCTATCTTGTCCTTGAGGAGGCCTCTTCCAAAGACTAGGCAGGAGCCATCGTCATATGGCGGGAATGTGATTTTGAAGGGCATAATAGGTGCTTCCTTTACGGCCTTATCTTCCCCCTGTCGTTTTTCCTTTGGCGCCGGCATCGTCTTCGTTTCTAGCACGTAGTCAACCAGTGGCAGGAAGAATTCCGCCCTTACAGCTTGTCGATAGGTGGTACGGGTCGTTACCACCAGCTTTCCCTCCTGCTCGACGACAAGGCCTGCCTGGATGAGTCTATCAAGAGCCTTCTGCGCTTCCTGTCTCAGCTCCTCGTCGCGGGTGAGGGGCGGGTATTCAAATCCAGGAAGCGCAAGGTCGCCCCTCTGAAAGGGTTCGTATGATGGAAGAAGGAAGTGATATAGCCGGTGTTTTGCCTCGAACTCCGGAGTGAAGACAGGACCAGGGATGTTCTGTGTGACCAAGTACTCCCGAAGGAAGGTCCTCAGTTCGGGCGAAGGAACATACACAAGCTCCCTCGTCTCGCCCCCTCGGGTAGAGACGTAGCTGTGCACCTTCGCCATCAAACCTTCCTTGACCCAGGCTTCAAAGAGCTTGCTTCGCTCACCTGAAATCCTACCGTCCTCTAAGAGACACAGATGGCTCGGCTCGTCGGTCTCGAAGGTGGGCTCGAAAACGCCGAAGCCAAATTCCGGCCTGGATACGTATCTCCCCTGATCATACTGCGAGAGAACGCATTCTCTGATGATAAACTCTACAAGCTTCGGAGGCAGCGACTTCAGCAGGCCGATCAGGTGGTCACTTGAGTTCTTGAGTCTTTCCTGCAGAATGGAGCTTGCCATGCTCTCGCCGTCTCTAGTTGTTCCGAATCCAGAGAGCCCGTACCAGTGTAGCTGCTCAACCAGCCCCAATACCGTGAGTTGATCAGCTTCGCTGCGATATGGCATATCCCGTACAAGAACTCCACACCCCTCTCTCACATGTTGAGCAATGTAAACAAAGGCTAGAGCATCTCGCAGGGCTGCTGACTCCGTCTTTATCAGGGAAATTAAAGGTGGAAACAAGCGATAGTAATCATGCTTTTTTGACGAGAACCACCACAACAAGAGCCCGGCTTTGGACAACGCCAGCTTAGCCTGCTGCCAGTACTTGTGTCCAGCGGCCACCGATATGTGCGCCACAGACTCGTCGGTGATGACAGGCCCTACCTTCGCCAATTCGGTCAGAATATAGCGGCCCTCAGGATAGGCAAGTGTTTCTTTCAAAGCGGCTGTGTAAAAGGGCCTCGCTTGTTCGAACAGAAACTCTGCAAGTGGCCTCACTAACTCCTGTCGCCCGCTGTCCTCCAAGCTTTCTATCTGTGGCAAGTTTAAGGCCAGACAGCTCTCACTCTCTTTCAGAAGTCCTTCCTCAACCAGTCCCTTCTTGACTTCCTCAAACTTGGCTTCGCCCCAGTGTGTCCTGTAATCGCTGAAACCCTGGGGGTAACCTTGCTCTTTGCCACAAAAACCATCCCCGCCAAGCAGGATGGTAATGAATGCGAGAGCCGCTTCGTCTCGACTTTCCGCCAAGCGGATCAGCTTCGCTTCCATAAGCTCCTGAGCACTCATGATTGCCTCCTTCAGACCAACAGTGCCGTCAGACAACTTCTGACCTTTTGTCCTTCGTGTCCCGCGTTTGTCTGTGTTTCGCTACTAGCCCAGTACGCAACAGATGCTGATTACATCGCATTGCCTATCTCCCGAGAAGCCGACCTATCCAACCACGTCGCTGCGGGGGCGGTCCGAGCCATTTCTCGAAGTCCGAAGGGTTCTCAATGATCAACGTGTTACCCCTTCGCTGACACTTCAGTGTCTGCGGAAGATAGCTCTGATAGTCGTTAATTTCCCAGTGCTGAATATCCGGCGCAAACCTTATGAGCATGCGACCTCGGTCTACCTCGGTCGTGGCCTTCCCCAAGCCGAACAGGAGGTCACGCCAATCCCTTATCCCAGGGTCGTAGATCCTTTCGAGCGGCTCCCGAGGGAGAAAGTCTGGGGTGAGGCGGTGAGCAAACTCATATAGCCGCATGATTGCGGCTCGTGCTAGGTGAAGCTCGTCATCGCTTGGTGGCCCACGGGTCTCAAGGACTTCGAGGTAAGCATGCGCAAACCACTTATAGATGAGGCTATCTGTCTGGAAGAGCTGATTTAACCTCTCCTTGTCACGCTCCGTAGGAGCGAAGTGAACGTCAAAGTCCACCCTCTTGGTTCGGGATTTCGCCCACTCTCGAAGCCTTGGCGTGTTGGAAGTCATAACGATCTGGGGCGCGATGTGTTCTTCGCTCCACCACCGCTCCCAATATGACTTGTATACCTCCTCGATGCCGGGGTTCTGAGCTAGGCTGACGTCATCGAACACGAGCGGGAAGGCGGTTCCAACCATGGCAGCGTTGGCGATCCTGGTTTTGGTGAAATCCCGGCGAGGCAGAGGTTGAATGTTCCGTCCAGTCATCAGCTTAAGGGCAAACAGAAGGAACGTTGACTTACCATTCTGTGAAGCGCCATAGATGTATAGGGAACGAGGGCCGCGAGTATCTATGATGCCGAACCTTTCGCGCTTCCGCTTCATATACTCGTTAAAAAACGGGGCGGCGAAGATATAGAGGAGGGCCTCAAACATGCTCATCTTGGCGAACCTTGGGTCCGACGACTGCCCGGCGTCAGCGGTGTTAAGGTATGCCTCCAGATGCGCAAGTGCTGCATCTACCGACATCGGGTCAGAGGGCTGTTCGTTCAAAGTTGCCAACGAGCCTTCAATGCCCAGCACCACTTGACTATGGTCCAGATCGACACCCAGGAAAGGTACGCCATAGGCTTCATGGACATAGCGTATGAATTTCGAGCCATTGACGTGGAAGTGATTAGGCGCGACAACAGGCTCCAGTGGTGCCAGCAGCCTCTCGACATGTCTCCTGGCAGCGGGGCTCTCCGGGAGTCTGACTGCGATCATCGTCTGGTCTGCTGTGCCCGAGGGGACGACTAGATTCGCGGAGATTTCCCGGAATACCCTTCTCACCTCTACCTCCTCTTCATCTGCCGCCGCACCCTTCAGCCAAACCTCTATCAATTGCTCCCTGGGCGTGTCGGGACGGTCACGAAAGAGCTTTGTAAGGTCCTCCATGAAAACTGTGCAACGGGCTGCGTGCGACTCATAGTCCTTGGTGAGGTGCTCCAGCAAGAGGTCACTGGAGGGAAGGTCAACATACCAAGCGTAGTTGATCTGGCGAGAGGCTTCATGGGCTGTAGTGGTGAGATTGGCACTGGTCTGGATCACACGCGTATGCCCGCTTCCCTCCAGCAGGTACAGCTTGGTATGGATGGTTCGATCGGGCACCAGGACGCGCAGCCTACCTTCTTCCACTAGCTGCGCCAGCCGTGCCGCCACCGCGATGCCCTTTTGCTCCAGCCCCCTCTTGTAGGATTCGGTGAGGTTCTCCCCCACCATGACCTCAAGCTGGGTGTAACCGAAATCATCTAGAAATTCCAGCAATAGATCGGGCGAGAGGACATAAGAGATGGCCCGCATGCGTGCGAAGCCAGTGAAAAGAGACAAAAGGTCGCCCCTCCGAGAGATTATTCTCGTCTTGAGGGGCACGGCCCTGCCGAACAGGGCCCCTTGCGCTCCGTTTGTGAGAGGTCTCGACTTTCGACGTCCAGGCACCGCCTATCATCTCCGAGAAGCGAATTTGTCCAGATCCTGTTCTATGGGTTCTGGCACAGGATGCCTCCCACCGTCATTGGTCTACCTCTAACGCCTCTTCGGCCTCCAAGTCGCGGACTTCGGTCACCGGCCGAGAAGGTGTGATGAAGGTGTAAAACTCACGCATGGCCTGAAGCTGGGCTAGTGTGAGGCCGTAAAGCCCCGCCACAATGCTGTCCAGTTCAGCCTCAAGGGCTGGCCGATCCGACCTCTGAGGATTTTCATGTAGAGCTTGGCTTATCGTCATCAGCCTATCAATCGCGTGCGTCCCGGTCGCGTTTTCTAAGAACTGTTGAATTTCCCCGGGCAGAGGAACCAGCCCTATCACATAGGCATCCAAATCTCGATAGGCGCCTCGATCTCGCCGCGAAAAGGCCAAACAATAGAGGCCCACCGGCAACGAATTGAGAAATGCCGCTACCACTGGCCCCCTTATCTGATCCAAGGCAATCACCCTCACCGTATCTATGGGTATGACACCGCTTTCGACTATGTCTGTTCTCAAATTGGGAGGTAAGAATAGTGTTTCCACATCATTCGAGATACGCTGCCACACTAGCTTGGGGCCCACTTTGTCAGGTCTCACTCTGAAGACTGTCCAGATAGGCATCCCCTCGTGGTAATCGTCTCTGCGCCGTAGGGCCCTGACGTGCTGCTGGAAATAGGCCTTTCCCTTTGGAGAGATGTCTTGCAGCACGTGGCCAGTTTCGTCGTCGTGGGTCCAGAGGATGTAGTCTTGCTGGCGGTAACGCCAAGCCTCCACATCGGCACCTCTTACCACTGGACGGAGGAGGATCTTCTCCACCCTGGCGCTATATAGGTGCTTCTGATTTTCCGGCACCTGTTGGCTGTAATAGCCCTCCGTGTAGACGACTACCTCGTCCGGGGCTTCTGGCACTGGCTCTACTCTTTTCACCAGAAATACCTTGTTGAGGGCTGTCTTCACACCCATCTGGGCCTGAAAGCCCTGAATCTCTCCCAAAAGTCGCCGAGGACGCCCCTCCTCGCCAGTGAGCATTCGGTCGAACGCCTCACGGACCCGTGGCGGGACTAGCGCCCAGGGGGCCTCCCTGTCCGAAGCCAGCAGAGGTAGTCGGGCCGACGGCAGGGTGAAATCTTGCCGCTCACCGCGGGGCGAGACTACAGTGATGGACGTCGCATCGCTATCCTGGCTGGGGCGTTTCTCAATGGCCAGCACGAGAGGGTAGTTGGTGGCGTCCTGGAAAACTGGCCTAGCCTGAAGGGAGTAGTCCACCAGGCGGATTGGCGGCGCTTCCTGCAACAGTTTCTTGCGGAGGGCACTACCATAGAGGGCGTGCATTATCTTGCTGGTGATGACAAAGCCGAGTCTCCCACCGGGCGTCAGGAACTCCAGCCCCCGCTCGACGAAGGCTACCGCGTAGTCCACTTGCCGGGCGAATCCACGGCCCAGACCGCCCAACGAAGCGCCGCGGCGCCAGCCAGCGTCTCTGTAAGTCTGGTAGGTGCCAAAGAGCCGCTCCCTGATCGCCGGGCTGATGTTGTGGATGCGTACCCAGGGCGGATTGCCCACTATGTAGTCACAGGAGCCTTGGTACTGGGCAACGGCCAGGATATTGCGCAGGAGGGGAACCCAGCGCATGTCCCGGTTCCCATTATGAAGGCTTACCACGGTACTGATGAAGTCCCGTAGCGTCTGCTCATGAGGCAGGAAGTGCTCCTGGTCAGCGCGGCTCCAGAAGTAGGCCCATACTGCCTGAGGATCCAGAGTGCCCCGCTGAACCCGAGAGACTCTGTCAACGGCTTCATCCACCCGCCGGAAGAGGTCTCCCCAGTCCACGTCCCGAGGGTCGGGCAGTCGGAATTGCGGCAGGTTGGGAAGGTTAATGGGAATAGGCGGGCGCATCCCTGCCATGGAAGGCTGCTGGGGGCGTAACCTGGCCAGCGAGTCAGCCCAGTAGACTGGCACAGCGAAGGTCACCGCCTCCGAGGCCTCCAGCACACCAGAAATCGCTATTAGGTAGTTCACCCTAGCCATGGCTACCGCGAAGGGGTGTATATCCACGCCTATGATGTTCCCGGTGATCCGGTGCACCAAGTCAGCTACGGGTGCTTCTCGGTGTTGCTCCACAGCTCTGCTAATAGCCTCTACTAGGAAGGTGCCACTGCCGCAGGATATGTCCATGATGCGACGGCTTAAGTCCCCGTTGTAACCGACCGCATCAAGCGTCTCTTTGACCAGCTCCTCGGTGGTGTAGAATTCGCCAAGGGTGCGCCGACTCACGGGGTCGAGAAACTGCTGGTAGACCAGACGCAGGAAGTCGTGGCGAGCTCCCACCAGATCCACGTCATCCAGGTCAGTAGCCAGACTACCAAGCACTCCTTCGAGCTCTCGCTCAGCCTCCCTGCTGAAAATAGAGGCATGGACAGGCCAGAGGAAAACGTCCTCCTCAAAAACACCTTGAACGTGAGAGGCCCGCTGCTCCAGTTGCTCCATACCCCGCACCGGGCTGCCCTCGGCGGTCAGCAGAGCTTCCAATGTGGGGTAATCGGTGAGGCGCTGCTGGACAACAACCCTGGCCACCAGAAGCTTGAGCAGCACCGCCAGGTAAGATTCCACTATGAAGAGGAACTCTTCGGCCTGCGCCCTTGAGCCCGAGATCGTGATCCCTATGCTCTCAGCCGCACGGCGTAAGCCGCGAATGGCCTCGTCAGAAAGGTTAGTGGTGACGCCGTAGAGGCCCCGCCAGACCTGGAACACCTCTTCAATAAAGCGGTTCTGCCCCCGCTGTCCCTGAAACAACCGCCACAGAACGTCCATTACTTCGTGTGCCCTCGGAGAAGCTGGCCCCAGCCTGGCGACGAAGTCGTCCGGTGTGATGATGTCGCTGCCCAGGCCGATGAGCCATGACTCCAGCACCGTTGCAAGAGCCGAAGGGCGCCCTCTGCGGATGACGGTGCCGTCGTCTTCAAGGAATGCAAGGCTCAATCCGTCGTATGCTACGGCTCTGGCTGGCCGCTGGTGGCGTTGATGGAACTCGTGCAGATAGTCGCTGGCCTGTGCTATGGCCGCCTCGATGCCAGGACCGCGTGGGCTTGGAAGCTTCACCTCGAAGAGAAGACCACCCACTCGGGCGTCAGGCTTGCCGCGAACGATGCGCTGATCCAAGACCGCGTGTACACCCCTTCGATTTAGTAGTGAGCCCCGAAGGAAGTCGTCCAGCGCGGCTACAAAATTCTGCCGCAGCGTCGCTTCCTCACCAATGGAGGGCGCTTCCCTCTCGAGGCCATGTAGCGTGCTTCGCAAGGAACCTCGCCCGTCAGGCATGTGGCGCCCCCGATGTGAGTTGCTTCGCGGATAAGGGGCGTTTGACTTGAGGCGGTCGCCCTCTATTCTCGTGGTAATTCCCTTTGAAGAGCTCAAGTTGATCAATATGGATTAACCAGGTGTTGTGAATCTTCTCCCCCCGAAGCCGCCCCGATCTGCACAGTCGCTTGACGGTCTCCGGGTGAACACCGAGAAAAGCGGCGGCTTCAACGATATTGAAGTAGCCGTTAAGCACAGGCATCTTTGTCCCGTCCCATTTTAGCGCTGGCGAAATAATAACACAGACACCCACGTTAAATCAATCTAAACATCGAGGTGGCCCATGGCGGATGCGTCATAGGTGCCACTCGGTGAGACGAGTTCGGAGAGGGTCAAAGTCGCGCCACAGGCTTAGAGTAACGAAACTGACGTTTGTGCAACCACGCTGCACCCAACCAAATGTAAGCTCTCTTGCACGATTTTGATCTCAGGTATAAGATGAAGCCAGGTAAGCGGAACAGGACCTGGGCAAACGCCAGACATGGCCTCAGCTGCAATAAAGAAACTATGTTCGATTCTTAGGATTGAAATTCTTCCGGTACTTAAAGGAGGATTCACCCATGAGTACAAGTGCAAATAGGTTTACTGAATACTACGGCAAGTTTGAAAAGATGCAGAGCTGGATCGTGAACGACCTTACAAAGGCGACGATCAAAGCACAGACTAACTTGCTTGTTGGAATGAGAGTCTTTAATTATTTCGAGATTCTTGGTGGCTTCTGTCCCACGAAGGGCTCTCAGATGAAAGATCGATTTAATTTTGTATTCGAACAGCTCCTGCCGAAACCATATAAAGCAGTATTTGATGAACTGGACCGAATCACCAACAAGGGTGCATACGATTGTTTGCGTTGTGGGATGACGCACGAATACTTGGTGAAAACCTACACTTTGAAAAAGACAACATCCTCGATAGACTTTACCGTCTGTGGGGTCAATGATGAGACTGGGTTTCTCCTAAATGTCTTGACTAAAGATTGTGGGCTTGAATTACTTGAGTTAGAAAAAGGCAAGTATCACTTACCTGTCTATAACCCTAGGTTAATCCACGACCTGAATATTGCGTTCAAAGCGCTGAAAAAGAAGCTCATTGACGATGAGACTGGATATAGAGATAAGTTTGTGGCTCGGTGCAAAGACTAGGCTAGAACAACTCGCGTAGATAGCCACCAGCAAGCCCGTGGTACTCGGCCCTTCGGGGTTGTTTAGACAATAGAATCTTGGATACTAGCGAGCGATGAACATTTAACGATCACTCAGAAAGTGCACGGGGGTTCTTGACAGCCATAGCGCAGGACTTAGACCAAGAGATACGGTTGTGACGTGATTGACTTGGAAGGGGCGTATGTTCTATACTGCATAGAGCGATTCGATAGCCAAGGTAGATGAGCAATGGGCAATCTAGTTTTTGCGATAAGGTGTGCAGATGGCTTGGTTCTTGCATCAGACACGAGTTATCATCTGCAGGCTGAGAAGAATCCAAGTATGGTGAAGGTGGAAGAGCGATTGGCAGTCCTTGTTGAGCCCGATGTTAACTTTGGGCGAAATCTTCTGCAGTCGTATTTGCCATCCGCCAAAAAGCCTGTTGAAAGCGTTCACTCCCTCGCCCAAGCTTGCAGCGAACACTGTAAAAAGGAGTGTTCTGGTAAAGAGATTCCAATCACCGGACTGATATTTGCAGGGATTGACCCTGGAGAGAAGGGCCGAGTTGAGCTTCGGGGTATCCATGCCAGTAGGATGTTTGACGTAATTGGATTTGCTGGAAATGTCTTTGGAGGCATGAATTCCATAGCCAGATTCATTGATAGGAAGATCTATACTCCCAATATGACAGTCAATCAGGCAAAGATACTGGCTGCATTTTATGTTTTTCAGTCCCAGCTTGCGTTGCACAATAGATTAGATGAATACATAGGGATGGCTACGATAACTTACCCAGGCGGGCTTCAATGGGCGGAAAAAGAGGAGATGGCTGAGATAATGAGCCGAGTCATAGGACTTTCCTTAGATTTGAAAAGTCGTCTAACTTTTCTTTTCACCGAGTCACGTTGATCTCCTAATTGTAAAGGGGGGGCCAGAAGTGACGCTTGCCTTGGCCATACGAGCGGCAGACGGTTTAGTTCTTGCATCTGATAGTAGGGTTACATCACCTCGCGGGGAAACGAGAGATACTTCGGAGAAGTTCCTGCAGGTAAGTCGTGACGTTGGTGTCATGACGTACGGCATAGCTGCTCCGGGTTATGCAGGCATAACTAGGTTAGTAAATGAAACAAAAATCAATCAATACTCTACCTTTGACCAAATAATCGAATCTGCATCGAAAGTGTTCAAGAGCGAGTTTGAGGAATGGTTGAACAAGACTCAAGAGATACCCGAAGATGTTAAACCTCGAGTAAGACAGGGGTCCGGTTCTCTAGGATTTGTCATTGCAGGATATGATGATGTCAAGACTAAACAGTTCAGAATCGTAAGCTACGAAGCACCCACGTTTCAAATACAGGAAATAGTGGCGTCCCCGATTTTCGCTGCGGCTCAGTGGCATATAGCGCAGTACCTGGTAGAAGTGACCTATTACCCAGAGATTTCGGTCAAGCAGCTATGTAACCTTGCGGTTTTCGTTTTCTTGGAGACAACAACTGTTGAGACGACAGTTGGCGGACCGATCCAGTTGGCAATTGTGACTAAGTCCCAGGGCTATCAAAGACTCCACGATGATGATATACAGAGGATAATAGAAAACGTGCAGGGGCAGATTTGCTCGTTCAGAACGGAACTTCTGGGGGTGGCGAAAGCCATATGCATGGCATAATAGAAAGCAAAATGGAGGATGACATATGGGGAATAATGAAAGCATCAGTGTTGGTGGAGGTTCTATAGATTTCAATAGCTTATCTCCAAGCGAACAGGAACACTTGCAAGTAGACGTCATGACAAGTAGTTGGAGGGGAGAAAATACCTACGTTACAGGTTCGACCATTGAACTTGAGGAGGAAGACGTTTACATTGAAAGACCCTCGTCGCTCTTTGACATTCGTCCTGTAGATGTAAATGAGCTCGAAGACGTTTCGGAAAGGCATGATGACTATCTGTATCGGAAACTCTAGTTTGAATGGATATACTGGTGGATACTTCAGCATGGTTTGCTTTGCAAAATAGACGGGACAAGAACCATGCGGCAGCGATCAAGTTTTGGGCAGAGATTCAGAGCAAAAAGCATCGCCTAATTACAACTGATAGAATCAGGGAAGAGTCGGCTACTTTGATACAGAGGAAACTCGGGAAAGCAGCCGCTCTTTATTTTTCGGAGTTGCTCGAAGTTGGTGCTGAACAGGGAGAGATAATCATAATTGAGATAACTCCAGACATGGAAAAGGAGGCGTGGGGACTATTCCAGCAACGTAGGGACAAGGACTATAGTTTCGTTGATTGTACGACGTTTTGTGTCGCGAGCAGGTACCAATACGGGTGCGCATTCGCATTTGACAGTGATTTTGCCGATTTTGGAGTAGAGATTGTGCCTGAGCAAACGGTGTGACCCAAGGCGAGTTCAGGCGCCTTGCGATTCCGTGAAATACCAGCAGCCAAGCCTGACATCTGGGGTCTTGGGAAGGCTAGGGCAACAAAATAATGTCATGAAAACGCTGACCTCTAGGGCATAATATTGGCTCGGGAGGTGCAGCTATGCTTTACACTGGTGTTGACTATCACAGGAGCTTCTCATATCTGACTACCATGAACGACAAAGGCGAAATCGTTACTCAGAGGAAGCTACCTAGCAACGGGGAGATTGTTGATTTCCTTAAGTCGTTTCGCGAGTCTATGGAAGTAGCCATTGAAGCTACCCCAAGCTGGTACTGGCTTTATGACCACCTGGAGGACGAAGGTTTCGAGGTCAAACTATCCCATCCATTAAAGACCAAGGCCATAGCTTACGCCAAAGTCAAAACTGATAAAGTGGACTCAGCTACCCTGGCACACCTTCTAAGAAGTAACTTGCTGCCTTTGTCCTATGTCCCAGAAAAGCTGGTAAGGCTAAACAGAGAGCTCCTTCGGTACCGAGCAAGCCTGGTTAGGATACAGACCGGTGTTAAGAAGAGGATTCACACCATATTGGCTAAGAACAACGTAAGTCATGGATACAGTGATCTATTTGGCAAGCAAGGAATGGCTTTCTTGCACGCATTGGCTCTGCCAGAAAACTATAAGATCGCCCTTGAAGGATATATAGCGGTGCTAGATGTTGTGAGACAGGAGATCTGGGCAGCTAGCAAGAAGGTGCGACAATTGGCAGAAGGGGACCATGGCGCTCTGTTACTGATGACCATCCCTGGCATGGGGTACTACAGTGCTCTTCTGACTAAGAGCGAAATTGGAGATGTTAGGCGCTTCCGGTCAGCAAAGCAGCTATGTAGCTATGCAGGACTTGTGCCTTCAACGCATGCCTCGGGGAATACTTGCTACCATGGACATATAACAAAACAGGGCTCCAGGTGGTTACGCTGGATACTAATAGAGGCGGCCATTCATGCTGTGAAAAGGCCCGGGGTATTGCGCCGTTTCTACTTCAAGATCGAGAGGAAGAAGGGAGGGCAGATTGCCAAGGTAGCTACAGCGCGGAAGCTCTTGGAGTGGATTTACCATATACTCAGAGATGGCAGGACCTACCAGGAGGTAGAGAAGATAGCAGACCTGCTGGGTCGAGGTGAGCCCGGTAAAAACTTTGGCCATGCATAATTGGCCGTCAATTTGATTGGGCAGCCTCAGCCTGAACGACATAGTGTGGCCATGAAGCTACGAAGGGATGAATAGGTTTCAACCTGTTAGAACTTGACAAGGTCAGCGTTTTCAGGGATAGGTTTCAACCTGTTAGAACTTGACAAGGTCAGCGTTTTCAGGGATAAGTTTTTGTTATGCCAGGTAGGCGAGCTCCATTGATATATTGCACCCTTAGCTATCCTCCATAGAGGACATCGATGGAGGCGGGCAGAGCATGGCGACAAAAGAGAAAGGCTTTACCCGGAGTCGATTTTGGGCATGGTCATTTAGCCTCAAGCCCAGCCGGCCAAGGAAAAGGGGCTTCTTCATAAGAAGCCCCTTTTTTGGTTGAAAGAGCAGTTAGACGCCCCGGATAGCCCTCAGGACGTTGCCCAGCTTGTGGGGCAGCTCTTCGGAGCGGCAGGCGATGAGCCTGTCCTCCCCAAACATGCGAGCCACGTAGCCCCGGGTCCTGTCGTCCGGATCCAGGAGCACGCCTATAACCTCCACTTTGCCTCTCAGGGCTAGGCATACGTCCTTCCCCAGGTCAGCGTCGTTGCAGGCGCCGTCGGTGAGGCAAAGGACAAGCTTTATATCCTGCTGATATCCAGCCATGGGCACAGCGTGGGTCTTTATCGCCAGCCCCATGTCCTCATAACCACAAAGAGCGGGGACAAGGCCAGCGATGAGGGCTTTACCCCTTTCACCGGCCTCAAGGCCGGCGATCTTGAGGGCCTGGGGGGTGACCAGCACCTCATGGGGGATCCTCAGCTCCAGGCACACCAGATGGAGGGTCATCACTGCTTCGGCGATGGACTCCATCCTAGTCTTCCCACCGGAGCTGTGGTTCAAAGAGGTGGAGTGGTCGACGATCACCTTGAGCGCCAGGGTGGCAGGAGCCTTACCTCGGTCTTCTTCAGCCAGAAAAGGGCGATTTTTGTCTCTCAGGTATTCCCTAACCGACAGCCTACCACCCCTTTCCACAGGTTCCCACTGCTCGGGCTTCTCCTCCCAGGAGAGCTCATCGATGAGCTCCTGCACCAAGGGCATCACCCTCTCCTCCAGTTCGATGTAGGGTTGCGGCTCGATCGCCTCATGACCCTTTCCTTCTCTTTTGTCGTTGGGCGGGACATCTCCGTCAAACGGCTTGGGCTCCTCACCGCTCTCGTCGCCCAACTCACTGGCTATTGGTTTTCCACTTGCTCTCTCGGCCCCGTCCGCTTCGGCTCTTTCCCCTTCGGCCGGGCCAAGCCTATCGAGGATATCCTTCACCCAGCGCGGGATCTCAAGTTCCTTGAGCCCCAGGATGCGCACGATCTCGACAGCATTGCGATCCACAAGCTCAGAGGTCTCCGCCTCCCATGCCTGGTAGACCAGCGGCTCGACCTTCTGCCAGAGGTCCTGATTCCTCGGAGATAGGCCACCCTTGACTGGCTGGCCTATCCTCTTCGCCCAGCGAAGCTGGAGGAAGTAGGCAACCACCTCTCCCGGCGAGTCGGAGCTATCATTGATAGGCTGGGACTCGTGGTAGAGGGCCTGGGACAGCTTCCAAACCAACCACCTCACCCCAGCGAACTCCTGGCACATCTGTCTCTCTATCCTCTCGTCCTCCAGGATGTTGGCCACCTGGTGAACCAGGGGTGAGAGCTTGTTCGGACTGGTGAAGCGGCGGTGTCCAGCCTCGTGGACCAGAATGGCCTTGGTGAGCTGGTACTGGTCTCTGGGCGGCATGGGGAAAATGCCCGGGTTAGCAGCGATCTCCCTCCTGGTGAAGTTACAGTAGCCGCTGGGGCACCTGCCGCGATCGGGCTCGATGAGCACCCTGTACGGGGAAATGCCCTGCACAGCCCTGCCGAAGACGATCAGCCTGTTTCTTACGTTTCGCCATTCATACCAGGGAACTGCCATTGCTTTATACCTCCTTCTAAGAATTAGGGCCGCCTCAATTGGCGGCCCTTTTTAGAGTAAAGAACTATTTGCTCTTCCTCACTTAGCCGTGTGGGCCTCGATGAGGTCAAGGAGCATGTTCATGGTGTCCTCCCTGAGGTAGCCGTCGGCATCGGTGCCCGCCACCTGATGCATCCAGGTGACCTTGGCGGCCGCCTTCAGCCTGGGGAGGACGGTTTTACCCCTCTTGGCCTTGAACTTGGCAGCCCAGGCGAAGAGACCCCTGGGGGTGATCTCCCCCGAGAGCTCCTTGTTTCGCTTGAGCCTCCTGGTCTCGCCGGCCACCTTCACCATGGTGCGGGCGACCTCCGGCTCGATGCCGGTCTCCTTCACCAGCAGGTCCTCCTCTTCCTTGGAGGGGAGGTAGCGGTACTCCAGCACACATGAGAAGCGGTTGAGGAGGGCAGTGTCCAGGGTGTTTATGGCGTAGCCTTTGCCGAGGTTCATTGCCATGACCACCTGGTAGCCATCCCGAACCTTTACCTCCTCTGAGCCGTGCTCGGTGAGCACCACCGCTCCCGGGGAGAGGACTCCCAGCAGGATGTTGAGCGTCCTGGTGGGCATGCGGTTAGCCTCGTCGATAAAGAGGTAGCCACCTGCCTTCATCGCCTGAACCAGGACGCCGTCTCGCCAGGCGAAGGCACCTTTGCCATCAGGTGTGTAGCCTCCGAGGAGGTCAAACTCCTTAAGGGACTCGTGGCCCTCGATGACGAACACCGGCTTCTTGACCCTGGTTCTCTCGAACGCCTCGAAAGCGCACAGCGACTTGCCGGTGGCGGTGGGGCCGACTAGGAGACAGTGCATCCCCAGCTCGAGGCTCTCCACTAGCTCGGCAAGCTGAGGGCCTCGGAAGCGGCTCTTTGGCAGAGCACGCTCAGGCAGCTCTTCAGGTAGTTCTGCTTTCTTCCCGCTCCGATACTTCCTGAGCTTTCCCAGGTCAGTAAGCACGCCGGGATCCAGGGGCTCGGCCACCGTCACCTCGGGCGGGGAGGCAGCATCGAAGATCTGGAGTGAGTCCAGCCGCTCCGGATCCTTCGATGGGTCGCCATCTCGCCACCTGGCCCAGTAGTAGAGCTCGTCGCAGAGGTGCATCATTAGCTCCAGATGCCTGTCGTCAGAGGCCCCTGTGGTCTCGCGATAGGCGAGCAACTCCTCCAGGGCATCGAGGAGGTCTACTGCCTGCTCCTTGCCCGCCAGGCCCTCGGCCAGGGCGAGAAGCCCCAGATGGTAGGTGACGTTGCCTCTGGGAAGCCAGACCTGGTTTCTCACCATGTAGCAGTGATGGAAGTCGCTCCCTGATTGTGAGAGAGACCTCACCATCACCGTTCCCGGTGGCTGCAGCCTGGTGATGCCGATGACGTCGCCCTTGAGGGCAACAACGCAGGCTTTACAGAGCATGGCCGAGAGATAGCCCACGGGCTTTGGGTTCCTCCGGGCGGGATAGGTGATCTCCTGTCCCCCGTGAAGCTGGGGGAAGATGTCCACCTGCCGCTTGCGGCAGAAGAGGATCTGCGATACTGTTCTTGAGTCTCTGGTAGCTACTGGCATGGCTTACCTCCTGACCCCAGCCAGGAGATCGATGAACCAGACGGGGTCCACTCTCCTAAGATCGAACTCCGTAGGATAGCTGGAGACGAACCGCTTGACCTCCCGCTCCGGGATGAAATACATGTCGTGAGGCCTTCCAGAATTGCGCCGGGTGGCTCTAATTAGCCCCAGCTCCACCCAGCGCACCACCTTGTGGTCATCAACGCCAAAGGCCTGAGCCAGGGACCGTGCGGTGTAGCCCTCGTCCGACTTCCTGATGTCCAGCCTCTTGGCCTTAAGCGCCACCCCGGTGATGCTGCGCCCCAGCTTTCTTGCCAGCACTGCCAGGCTCAGCCGGTGTAGGTTGGCCTCGAGGTAAGCCACCTCTTTTTCCGACCAGGGCTTCTCCTTGGTGCGGGCCACACCCAGAATCTGGGCTCTCCTCTTGATTGCCCACCTGGGGAAGCCCAACCTCTGTGAAAGCTGGTCGATAGTCTCACTGCGGCTGTCATAGCAGCCCCTGACCAGGCGGTCAGAGGCCTCGTCGAAGAAGTATTTCTTTCGGCTCACCTCGGTCTCCTTCCTAGAGCTTTGAGAATGGCCTCGGTCTTCGCCTCCTCCTTTTTCTTCAGCTCCCAGGGCTTGGGCACTCCCCTGCCTCGAGCAGGGAAGATTGCTTCTTCCGGTTTTGGATTCGGCATTTGAGCCGAGGGCTTCTTTGGTGCTCTTACTTCAACAGTAACACAGCACACATGGCTGTCAAGAGCTTAAAGGTCGGCCGGAAGGAGCATACTCAAGGCCTAAAGCATAAGCAAAGCCTATGACGGAGCAGAACAAACCAACCCCGGTGATGGAAGTGGCGGTGGAGAGGAGCTTCGACATCCTGGAGAAGTCGTGGCAGAGCCGGGTCTTCACCAAGCTCTACCACTCCCTCAGGACCTCGGGCCTTCTGGCAAAGCTCTCCGACAAGGACTTCAGGACCCTGATCTGCCTTTCTACCTTTATGGATGCCCAGGGGCGCTGCTTCCCCTCCCAGCAGGCCCTGGCCCAGGCCCTGGGGATATCTCGCGCCGCGGTGAGCAAGCGGATGAAGAGCCTCCTCTCGTTCCAGTGGCAGGGGAAGCCCGTGGTCTCAGCCAGGAAGGTGAGGGGCGACAAGGGAATCTTCGAGAACACCGTCTACACGATCCTCCCCCAGTCCAGCCTGCGGATCTTCGATAACGACGCAAACAGACGGGGCCATGTGAACACCAGTCACGTGGCTGGAGGTCACACTAACCAGACCCAGACGGACAACAAGATATTAAATGCCGTTACGGAGCAGAGATTATCCGAAATCGATCCCCTAGCCCTGGAGCTCGCCCGAGACATGGGTGACACCCACAACCTGGCCTACTATAGAAAACTAGTGCGGCAGCTACCTGCTTCCATTCTTCTCCGGGCTAGGGGGGAGGTGCTTGAAGAGAAGAACATCAGGAGGTCAAAAGGGGCGATGTTTGCCTATCTGGTGAAGAAGCACATGGGACACATGAGCTAGAATTGAGCAATTGACACAGATGCGATACAATAGGATGAACGGGAGCGAGGAGGTTTTCTATGCGCCATTCTATCAAAGCGTTTGTCCACAAGGGTGAAAAGTATTACGTTGCCGAGTGCATGGAGATAGCGGTAGTCACTCAGGGTAAAACCCTGGATGAGACTGTAGCCAATCTCCAGGAGGCTGTTGCCCTGCATCTTGAGGGCGAGGATCTAGCGGATTTCGACCTTGCCCCCAACCCTTCTCTTCTGGTAACCCTCGAGCTGGAGCCTATGGTTGTCGCCTAGGCTGAAACGCCTCTCTGGTTCCGAAGTGGTCGATATAATGCACACCTTTGGCTTTGAGATTCACTCCCAGAGAGGTAGCCACGTCAAGTTGCGCAGGATCGGCGTCAAAGGGGAAAGGCAAACCTTGACTATTCCTCTGCATAGCGAACTCGATGTAGGCACGCTGCGGGCTATTGTGCGTCAAGCGGCACGTTACATCCCAGAGGCCGAACTGCGGCTCCATTTCTACACCGATTAGGCGCAAGCCACCCTTGACAGAATCTCCAATTCGTGTTGTAGTAAAAGTGTGTCCTCAAGGAGCACTCCGAGCAACAGGTATGTTGCTCCGAGCTCCGGCGGTCTGCCACGCTGGCGCTTTCGTGACAGCGTGCTGGCAGAAGCCCCTGTCACGGTTGAGGACACCATGGATCCCTTTCTTTTGAACCCCCTTGGGCCAATCCCCTACCCTACTCTTTTATGCCCCAGGTAACCTCACAAAAGCCCCTCACCCTCAGCGAAAGGGACCTGCGAGCTCTGCGCGCCCTGTCCCTGAGGGGCTATAGATTTTTGACCTGCCGGCACCTCTCCCTGCTTTACTTCCCCTCTGAGGATGCCTGCCACGAGAGGATGTCGGAACTTTACCGGGCCGGGCTTGTCACCCGCCTCTTCATCCCCACAACGGATGAAGAAAAGCGAGAGGTGGTCTACACCCTGGCCCGGCCCGGCGCCCGGGAGCTGGCAAGACTTACGCGCATAAGCCCCCTGGGCCTGGCCAGCCCCAAGAAGCCATCCTTCCTGTTTCTGGAGCATGGCCTGAGAGTCGCCGACTTCATGTGCTCTCTGGAGGCGGCGCTCAAAGGCAGCGGAGGGCGTCTCGTCTGCTGGAGGAGCGAGCGGGAGCTTAAGTCCCCCAGGGGCAGAGTCATGAGGGTGCCTCATCCCTTCGAACCGGGCGAGCAGATACCGGTGATACCCGACGGGCTTTTCTCCCTGGGAATAAACAGCAGGGTTGAGCACTTCTTTCTGGAGGCAGACCGGGGAACCATGCCTCTGGCCGCAATGAAGAAAAAGATGCTGGGCTACATCCAACTTTACGGCAAAGGCCTCCACCATATTTACTTCGGTATCCCCCACTTCAGGGTGCTCCTGGTCACCAGCACTCCGTATCGCCGGGAGAGATTGAGGGAAGCCCTTCGCGGGATAGGCTACTGCCCGAACATGTTCTGGTTCGCCATATGGTGGGATATCTCGCCTCAAAAAACTCTGGGTAAAATATGGCTCAAGTGCCGGGATCAGGCGGGCCACTCACTTCTTGAGTAGTAGGTTGCCTTCGCCTGAAGCTGCACATCTCTTCTCAAAACATAAAGGCACGCCACTTTCATACTGACTACATACACATACTGACAAGCGCCTTCGATGGAGACGAAGGCAAAACGACATGCCATCTAAACACAAAAGCACAACAAGCCGACGACCCAAATGGTGGAACCTCTCTAAGAGGAAAGACAAGCGTTGCGAAAGGTGTGGACGCAAGATCAAGATGGGGCGCTATTGCTACTACTGCGGCCGTTACCGGGGTTTGTGGTAGTATCGGGTGTCCGATAACGTCTGCTAGGGCCACGTTCCACGTGAAACCGCTTTGTTCCCCGAGGTGGAGTAGGGGAGGGAATGGGTGTATCATCCCGCGGGGCCACGTCTACAGTGATTTAGGCTGAGTAAGACAAAAGTAGCCCCTTTGTCTTGCCTGTAAGCCCCCCTTGCTCGACTCTGCTTGACAATCTCCCCTTAAAAGATCTATAAATTGGACAAAAGTTGAGAGTGTCTGAAATCAAAGAAGTCAAGTTCATGAGAAACAGGGTAACAAAGGACATTGAGGAGGTAGAGAACATACTCAGGGAGTCCAAGCCTTTACTGGCTGAGAGATTCAATGTAAGTGAAATTGGGATTTTCGGCTGCTATCTCAGGAAAGTGCAAAAAACTAGAAGTGACTTGGACATTCTGGTGGGGTTTTCTGAACCCATTGGGCTTTTTGCTTTCATGGAGCTTGAAGATTACTTGGCAAAAAAACTGGGAGTGAAGGTTGACTTGGTAATGAAGGATGCCTTGAAAGCTAGAATAAAGGAGAGGGTTATGAAAGAGGTTCTCTACGTATGAAAAGAGATTATAGGCTGTACGTTGATGACATACTTGAAGCGATCAAGAAAATAGAAAGTTATTGCAAGGAGCTGTCTCTTGAGGATTTCTCGAAGAATGATCTGGTCATCGATGCCGTGGTCAGGAACTTTGAAATCATCGGGGGGCAACTAAGCGCATACCCCGGGAGGTAAGAAGGAAATATCATGAGCTTCCATGGAAGACGATGGCAGGTATGCGCGATAAACCTATCCACGAGTACTTTGGAGTGAATATTGAAGTCTTGTGGAAGACGATACGGGAAGATCTGCCAAAGGTGAAAACCAAGACTGAAGAGCTATTGAGAAAGATGGATGAGGAAGTGGACAAGTAACTATGGCCAGAGACGAGTCCTTGATTCCAGCAAAATCAACGTTACCACGGGGAATGAGAGTCCTGCCTTATCTTACCCCGGGAGAAGTCTATCAGATTGTTGATGCGTGTGACGGAAGAAACAAAGAAAGGGATCAACTCCTTATTCTAACGCTCTTCCAGACTGGCTTGAGGGTCTCAGAGGCCTTGGACATCACCCCGAGAAGAATCGGGAACCACGACGGGCACTCTGTGATCTGTGCGACAGGAAAGAGCGGCAAACCTCGCATGGTTGCCTGCCCCGATCCCTTGGCCCACCGTCTTAAGAGCTATGCCTACGGCAAGAGGCTAGGCTTGGACGACAGGATCTTCAGGTTCAATCGCAAAAGGGCCTGGCAGATAGTAAAGAAGGCTGCCGAGGAAGCGGGAATTGAAAAGAAGGTCTGGCCCCACCTTCTTCGTCACTCGAACGCCATCGAGAGGTTGAGGCAGACTGGAAACCCCAGGGCCCTCCAGGTCCACCTGGGTCACTCCTCAACCCTGATGACAATGAGGTATCTTTCAACCCTAGCCGCGGCTTTGATATAATCTCGGGTGAACTTAAGCATTGTCTAGGTTATAGTTGAACTGGAGAGAATATAGAGGCAAATGCGGAATCGCATCTGGGTTACTTTCTGATTGTAGTCTCAATCTAATTAAACGGGGGGAAGCTCGAGATGGCAAAGAAGGTGACCTTGCATGAGGAGAAGATCCTCGATGACTGGTCGGTGGTGATTGAAGATGCTCAGGGGAGGGGAGAGGAGATTTACCGCGAGACATCAAGGTTTATTGAGGAATCCGAAGCACCTGGTGTCGAGATGGAAACAGTCAAGGTAAGGCCCCAGTTGGCTGAGTGGGTTTTTTGGAAGGGAGAGGGAATATCTTATGGTCACCAATGAAGGGCTGAGCGATTACCGCATGTACGTCAGTGCCAGGGACTACGGCAACAACCTTGATGTTTCTTGGTACCTAACTTGTGAACCCGGGTTCTTCAAGAGATCTTTTTCTGGGCTTCTCACAAAAGGGGCCTCAGATAAGGCTCTCTCCTTTGCCCTCGATTTGTTTAAGCAGCAGGATTTGAGAGCGTATGTCACAGTAGTTCATCACTGCCTCTTGAAAGCGGTGGAACTCTTGATGACGGGCTTAGGTCAAGACGCTTCAAAGATAGAGAGGAAGTCAAGGGGATTCTTGGGAGTTTCATAGAGGAAGGCGGATGAGACGGAGCAACAACCGGGAGGTCTTGAGGGGCAAAAATGGGCTTCTGGGCAAGGTTGCTTAAAGGGGGAAAGAGAGAGGAGTCAGGAGCACAACTAGACAACTTCGTAGAAGATATCTGTTGGCCCAAGGTTCACTATGAAGAGATACCAGGCACCTTAGACCTGGGCTGGTATTACAGCAAAAACAAAGACGAATTCCAGATGGCAAAGATTGCCGAACGGGACAGGGCTACCCATCTCTACGTTATCGGTGCTACCGGCACGGGAAAGACAAAGTTTCTTGAATTCCTGATCCAGCAGGACATTGAGAAAGGGAATGGCTTCGGAGTAATCGACCCTCATGGAGATTTGATTGAAGACATAAAAGGCTTTTTGGCTTGCTATCACCACTACTATCAAGACGAAGAGGTTGCCACCCGAGTGGTTTTGATCGATCCCACTGATCCAAACTTCACCGTGACCTTCAATCCCCTGGAGAAGCTACCCGGTGTCTCAGTTGCAGAGCAAACGTCTGAGCTAGTGACTGCCTTCAGAAAGATCTGGTCGGACTCCTGGGGCGTGAGGATGGAGGACCTGATGCGGAACTCCTTGATTGCCCTTGGGGAAGCAGGGTTCACTCTGGCTGAGCTTCCGCACTTCTTCACTGGGAGGGATTTCAGGGAGCGAGTTCTGTCGAGGGTCGGACATGCCATTGCTCAGCAGTATTTCCGAAGGTTTGACGCTCTCACAGATAGAGGACAGGTCACCTGGATTGAGCCGGTGATGAACAAGATCAATGCGTTTCTGTCAGATGACAGAATAAGGCAGATGTTCTGTTCCCCCAGGAGCTCCTTTAACCTGAGAGACATAATGGATCATAAGAGAATACTCCTGGTCAAGCTGGACAAAGGAAGACTGAAGGATTCCGCCGATCTCCTGGGCTCGCTACTGATGGCAAAGATCCAGGTGGCTGCCTTCTCAAGATCAGAAGTTCCGCAGCATAAGAGAACACCCTTCTACCTGTATGTCGATGAGTTTCAGAACTTCGCCAGCGAATCCTTTGCAATCCTCCTGTCTGAAGCCAGGAAGTACGGGCTTTCTCTAATTATGGCTCACCAGACCCTGTCTCAGATTCCCACGGAGCTGAGAAGTCTCATTCTGGGGAATACTGGAATTCAGGTTTACTTCAGGGTCAATCGCGAGGAGGCGCAACTTCTAGCCAGGGAGGCTTTCGAGTATTCGGGCTATGAAGTCAAGACCGTGCATTATCTTCGTCCCATCTTCTGGACCCTGGGGGAGGAGTGGGAGCATCACATTGAGGAGCTACAAAACCTGCCGCCGAGAATCTGCTACGCCAAGCACAAGATCGAGGGCGGAATCATTCCCTTGCAGACAGTAGAAATCGAGCCTCCCTGGGAAATCCTGGAGATGGCGGAGGACGAGTATCACGAATATTTGAGGAGTCTCCGATTTGGCGAGAAGTACTTGGTATCAAGGAAGGAGCTGGCTGCTCTACCAGAGCAGAGGTTGGCGAGGGAGAGCAAGCTAGAGAAGCCGGCGCGGGGAGAGGTGCCCGCACTCGCGATTGAAGAAAAGGCCGAGAGGCACTTGCCGCCCGAAGTGGACACAAAAGGTGAATCTCGCCATAGGAACCTCCAGAACCTGATCAAGCGGGTAGCTGAAGAAAAGGGTTATCAGGCAGTTACTGAAGAACCTACCCCGGACGGTTTGGGAAGGGTCGATGTAAGCCTTGAACGGGATGGAAAAAGGATTGCCTGTGAAGTCTGTATTACGTCTCCGGACGAGCAGGAGCTTTCGAACATAGAAAAGTGTCTGGTAGCTGGTTATGACACGGTGATCTCCTGTGCGCCTCAAAAGAGGACTCTGAGCAAAATAAGGGCAGCTATCTCTCGGAAACTAAAACCGTCTGAAAAGGCGAAAGTACTCTTTCTCCAGCTTGATGAGTTGTTCTCTCTTCTGGAAATGGAAGCAACTGCTGAAGCCAGGAGGGAAGGGAGAGCAGGAAAGGAACAGGCCGAAGCACCGATAGCTACTACCGAGGAACTCTGGCAAGAAAGGGTATGGCATGCGTTGAGGCATCTGGACGACCGCAGCGTGTTGAATCAAAGCCCTCTTGCGAGACTGGCGTACATACAAAGGCTCGCTGAGGGAAAATTTCGAGGTAGCATTCTGGTCAGGGGATTGGCGCTCAGAGAGGCCTTAATCGGATGCATAGATCGCATTATAACCGAGGCAAACACTGAACCGGGCCTGGAGACAACTTGTCACTTCCTCCGGCTCGTCAAAGAGGGAAAAACCTCACCGCAATAGGTGAGGCTCTTGGTCTATCAAGGGAGCAGGTGACAAGATACCACAAAAAGAAGGCTGTGGAGTTGGTTACCGAAGAGTTTTCAAAGCTGGTGAGGACTCGCAGAACACGATAGCAATCCAACTACCGCTAAGCATTGGTACGAAGAAGAGGCTTACTATTGGGAATGTATATACTATCACCCTTTTAGACACAGCATCGATGATCGGAGCCATCCTGCCAAACCCTGGTATTCGGACGTAGAATGCCACATCTGTGGCCTCTAGAGGAGAGGAAACGTATTCGTTGATGGCACATCACACTTGCATCACACCTCTTGCAATCCTTTAAGTGTTAGTGGCATAATAGTACACGGAGGAACCGGTAAAGACCTCCTGCCTGGCGAGGCGTCAGCTGCGGGTTTCGGCTGAAACTCGTATCTGAGGGGCGGGAAAAGCATCTGAATGTTTCCCAAGCAAGACGTCATGGGTTCGAATCCCATCACCCGCTCCACAAAGCTGGGCAGCGACTTGCCCGGCCCTCGGGCGTAATCCCCCGCTAACGCCATATGGGAGAGCTGCGATGAGTGTATTATCTGCTATCGGCAATACGCCGCTGGTAGAGCTGCGCAATCTGAATCAGAACCCCAAGGTAAGGATTTTGGGCAAACTTGAAGGATGCAATCCCGGTGGTTCGGTCAAAGATCGGCCTGCTTATTATATGGTGAAAAAGGCCGAGGAATCAGGACAACTCACGGCGGACAAGGTGATCCTTGAGCCAACATCGGGAAACATGGGGATTGCCCTGGCAATGATCGGGGCGGCAAAGGGGTATCGGGTGAAGCTCTTCATGCCGGAGTGCGTCACCACGGAGAGGCGGCATATCCTCGAAGTCTATGGGGCTGAAGTTGTGCTCACCCCCGCCCGGGAGGGCACCGACGGCGCTATCAGGAAAGCATATCAGACCTATGAGGAGGCACGAGATAGGTATTATATGCCCAATCAATTCGAAAATGAGAACAATGTTCTGGCTCACTACGAGACGACTGGCCCCGAGATCTTTTCCCAGACCCGGGGAGAGATCGATGTCTTCGTTGCCGGGATGGGGACGACGGGAACCCTGATGGGGGTAGGCAGATATCTGAGGGAATGGAAGCCAGGGGTCAGGATCATCGGGGTCGAACCCGTGGAAGGGCATGCAATACAAGGACTCAAAAACATGAATGAGTCCATTGTTCCCAAAATCTACCATCCGGAGGAGCTGGACGAGAAGATCGTCATAGAGGATGGCGAGGCGTTTGAGGTGACAAAGTTGCTGGTCACCACAGAGGGCATTTTTGCCGGCATGTCAAGCGGGGCGGCGGTGGCAGGGGCCTTGCGCGCGGCCAAGAATCTGCATTCGGGCACCATAGTTGTGCTCCTGGCCGATCGCGGAGACCGCTACCTGAGTACTGCATTGTTCCGGTCTATATGCGCCAAATGTCCCCCATGATCCTCGCTGGCTTGGAAAGTGGACGATGAAGACACGGCCCATAATGCTCGCCATTATAGCTTTGGTGGTGATGCTTGCGGGCTGTGCTCCTGCCGAGAAGACGGTGACTGTGACAGAGACGGCAGCCATCACCGTAATGGAGACGAAGACAACGACGGCGCCAGCGGCCACGGTGACCGAAACTGCCACCAAGACCATTACCAAGACGGCTACGGTGACCGTCACTGCCGCGGCGGGGCCGGAGCCGACGGGCATGCCCCTGCCTTCAACGCAGGGCAGCTACATCGCCTTCCACTCCGACCGAGATGGCAACTTTGAAATCTACATCATGCAGGCGGATGGCTCCGGGCAGACCAGGCTCACCAATAACCCCGCCAGGGACGAGTACCCCTCGTGGTCGCCCGACGGCAGCCGGATCGCCTTCCATTCCAACCGCGATGGCAACTGGGAAATCTATGTGATGGACGCTGACGGCTCCAACAGCGCTAATATCACCCATAGCCCGGCTCCTGACCTGTTCCCCTCGTGGTCGCCCGATGGCAACCAAATCGCCTTCCACTCATTTCGCGAGGGCAATTATGACATTTACGTCATGAATGCTGACGGTTCCAGCCAGACCCGGCTCACCAAAGACCTGGCTGCGGACGGGTCACCCTCGTGGTCGCCCGACGGCAGCCGGATCGCCTTCCATTCCAACCGCCATGGCAACTGGGAAATCTATGTGATGGGGGCTGATGGCTCCAACCTGACCCGGCTCACCAGAAACGAGGCCGATGATCTGTTCCCTTCGTGGTCGCCCGACGGTGGCCAGATCGCCTTTGCCTCCGACCGCGATGGCAATTTCGAGGTCTACCTGATGGATGCCGATGGCTCCAACCTGACCCGGCTCACCCATCATCCGGCTGGGGATGGGTCGCCATCGTGGTCGCCAGACGGCAGCGAGCTGGCTTTTGCCTCCGACCGCGATGGCAACATCGAAATCTATAGGATGGGGACGGATGGCTCCGGGCAGACCAGGCTCACCGACAACCCGGCTTGGGACGGCTTCCCCTCGTGGTCGCCTTTGGCTGCTCGCAGTTCACCGATTCCAGGCTCTCAATGATGACCTGGGCAGCGAGCCTGGCGGCTACCCCGGGGGGCAAGGCGCATTTCTCATAGCCCCCCGCCCTGACGAAGGCATCGAAGTTCTCCCGACTGGCCCTGGGGTCCATGTAACGGCCAAATATCACTTCCTCCTGTATCTTCGGACATAAGATAGAACCCATCGCCTCCTCGAAGCGGGGTATAAATGTTCGAGCGGCGGTCATAGTGCGCCCAGTTCCCTCGTAGTCCAATATATCGTCACTGCCGAAATAAAGCCCCAGCGCAATCAGGCCCCCGGTCACCGCCCCACAGATCCATCCAGTCATACCGAAGCCAGGAAATGGAGACAGGGCCTTGGCGATCTCCATATTGCCCAGGCCGAACTCCTCCATCAGGGCCAGCGCCGAGCCCTTGGCACAGCTATGGCTGAGGAACTCATATTCCTCAGCCCTCTTCTGAACCCGTTCCAGGATCTCCTGCTTGTGGGCGATGATCTCATCCCGATGGAGGGTCTTCCTGGGGATGCCCTCTTGAGCCAGTCTGCTATACCTGGCCTTAATGGCTGGCAGGTCCCAGACGCGTTGGGTCAGCTCCTGGACCCTGGCCTTCAACGCCGCATAATCTGGCGATGGTTTTCCCGCCATAACCTGGCTCCTTTCCCCTTTTCCCCACCGGCCACCAACCGGGCTCAGCACAGGCTTTCAAATATGGCGGCCAGGCCCTGTCCGCCGCCGCAGCACATGGTGACCAAGCCATATTTGGCGCCTCGGCGAGGCATCTCGTACATCAGCTTAATGGTCATTATACAGCCGGTGGCCCCCACGGGGTGTCCTAAAGCGATGCCGCTGCCAAAGACATTGGTCTTGTCCAGGTCCATGCCCAGTTCGCGGATGCAATAGATGACCTGGGCAGCGAAGGCCTCGTTTATTTCGATCAGGTCGATATCGTCCATGGTCATCCCCGCCATTTTCAGGGCCTTCCTCACCGCCGGGACTGGCCCTATTCCCATGATGGCGGGGTCAACCCCGGCCGCAGCGCTGGCCACCAGTCGGAGGCGAGGCTTGATGCCCAGCTCCTCGGCCTTCCGCCGGGACATTATGACCACGGCGGCGGCACCGTCGTTTATGGACGACGAATTGCCGGCGGTGACCGTTCCTCCCTCTTTGAAGGCGGGGCGCAGCTGGGCCAGCTTTTCCAGGGAGGTGTCCTCACGGGGGTGTTCATCGGTATCCACGACCTTGGGCTCGCCCTTGGGCTGGGGCACGGTGACGGGAACGATCTGCTCTTTAAAGTGACCCCCCTTTATAGCCGCCACCGCCCTCTGGTGGCTGAGCAGAGCCATTTTGTCCTGGTCCTCTCTGCTGACCCCAAACCTTTCAGCCACGTTCTCGGCAGTACCCCCCATGTGGAGCTTGGTGAAGGGGTCATGCAGGGCAGCTACCAGGCTATCTTCAAAGACGCCGTGCCCCAATCTATACCCCCAGCGTGCCCCCTTAACCCAGAACGGGCACTGGCTCATGTTCTCCGTCCCCCCGGCCACTACGATCTCGGCATCGCCCACCTCGATCTTGTGGGTGCCTATGATAATCGCCTCAACTCCGGAGGAGCACTGCCTGTTAACCTGGGTTGAGGGGACCTCATAGGGTAAGCCAGCGGCTAGGGTACAGGCTCGGGCTACATAGCTGTCATGGTTCCAGATCATGACGCACCCCATGTAGGCATCGTCTATCTGGGCGGGGTTTACCCCGGCTCGCTCCACAGCGGCCTTAATGGCCACCCCGCCCAGCTCACCGGCGGAGACATCCCTGAAGGCACCGCCGAAATTGCCCACCGGGGTTCTGGCGCCACTGACGATCACCGCCTCTTGCAGAGTCTTCATGAGTCCTCCTTTTTGCCTCGATTTAATCACTGCTCCTCCCCGCCGTCAAGCCCGGTCATTCGATGAGCGATTTCAGTCGGGGCGGAACTTTCTGCCTATCATTGGCATAGGCCGGCACTATTGGCGATTGGCCATGGCGCCCCATCACAGCCTGCCCCTCTGGGCTGAGCACAAACTCGACGAAGGCCAGGCCTAGGTCGGCCCGGGGCGCATTCTTGGGGATGGTGAGGGCATAGACGATGGGCTCCCCCACCTGTGTCTGGGCGGTGCCCGGCTCAATGCCTGAGATCTCTATCCGGGCGGCGGCGTAGAACTCCCTGTAACCAGGGTCAGACAGGTCAATTTGTGGAGGTAGCTCCAGGAACCGGAGGCCGTGTTGCTGGGCCAGCGAACGGTAGACGAAAGCATAGTCCAGCGCTCCCGCCTGGAGCAAGGCGATGAGGTCGGTCTCCTTGGGCCTCATGTTTCGGCTGGGGCAACCGGCCACCAGTTTGTGGTACAGCCCAGGCACCTGGTAATGCCTTTCGGCCAATTGCCATACCAGCAGGGTGCGGTAGCCACAGGGGTCAGCATCGGGGTCGGAATGCCCGTACTCAACCCCGTCCCTGGTCAGGATTTCATACCAGTTGCTCCGGTCTATTTGGTCCTGGTATAAGGAGTGGTCGGTGTAGGCGATGACCATTTGATTGGTGGCGAAACATATATACCAATCGGCGAACTCGGGAAACATCAATTGTTCGATGGCCCGATAGTCGGCTGAAGCTATGACATCAGCCAGCTTGCCCAGCTCGGTCACCTTGCGGATGGCGGTGCGGCTCCCCGCTATCTCCCTCTGGACCTCGACCTGGGGATAGGCCCTGTGGAAGGCGGCGATCATGTGCTCGAAGGGCACTGCCAGGCTCCCCGCATGAAATATGGTGAGGGTGCCCTCCAGAGTGGCCTGGTCAGAAGCCGGGGTCGATTCACAACTCGGCATCCGGGTCAGGATGACCGCCGCTAGCAGAAGCAGGGTGCTCGGTTTGGGTATTCTCATTGACGGGCTCCCCCTGTTTCGATTCCCATCTCGCCAGCCTCGGACGTTTGTCCTACCTGGCACGGCATCGGCCCTCAGAATACATGAACCGCGGATGCCTTGAAGGTTATGAAAACCCTTGTCCCCTCCCTCAACCCCATATCTTCAAAGGAGTGGCGGGTGACCAGACAAATGAAGTCCGGGGGGACTGTCACCGTGAGGTAGACCACTGAGCCCCTGTCGGCTATATGGGTTACGGTGCCCTGAAACGAGTTAAGGGCGCTGGAATGAAAGGGTTCTGTGGACACAAGGATGTCTTCGGGGCGGATGGAGGCGTGCAGTCGGCCACGAAGGTCGGTGACCACCGCTATCTTGGTGCTGCCTATGGAGAAGAAGGCGTGTCCTTTCTCCCCTGGCTCCACATCTCCGGCGAAGATGTTTCGAGTTAGGGCAAATCGCGCCACGTATTCTGAGTTAGGGCGACGAAATATCTCCTCAGGCGTGCCCACCTGCGTCAGGCGACCCTCCCCGATAACCGCCATGCGGTCGCCCAGCGCCACCGCCTCCTCAAAGTCGTGGGTCACATGGAGCGTGGTCAGCCCGAGGCGGCTGTGAAGCTGCTTAAGCTCCCTCTGGGTGGCCTCGCGGGTCTGGGGATCGAGCGCGCTGAGGGGCTCGTCGAGGAGGAGAACCTTGGGCTCTGTAGCCAGGGCACGGGCCAGGGCTACCTTCTGGCTCTCTCCCCCGCTCAAGGTATCAGGCCTTCGCCCCAGCAGGTGAGAAATGCCCAGGAGTGCCGAAAGCCAAGCGATTCTGGCCTCGGCCTCTGGCTTCGACTTCCACCCCTGCCTCAACCCGAAAGCGATGTTATCCCTCACGGAGAGGTGGGGGAAGAGCACGAAGTCCTGGTAGGCGAAGCCGATGCGTCTCCTCTCCGGCTCGACCAGGGTGATGTCCCTCCCTTCCATCCATATCTGGCCGCTCTTGATGGGATGCAGTCCGGCGATGGCCTCCAGAAGCACGGTCTTGCCCGCCCCCGTGGGGCCCAAGATGACGAAGTATTCCCCCCTCTGGATATCCAGGGTGATATCCCGGAGCAGGGGGCCACCCAGGTCAACGCTGAGGTTCTTGATCTGTATCATCATTTTCTCTCCCAGCGGTAGGCCAGGGTCCTGAACACAATGAACATGAGGACGCAGAGCAAGATGAGCAGTACGGCTACTGGCCGGGCATGGTCAAGGCCATAGCTCTCAAAGCGTTCATAGACCAGGATGGGCGCTATCATCGGGTGATAGGCGAGGACGAGCACGGCGCCGAACTCGCTGATGCCCCTGGCCCACATCATCACACTCCCCGATAGGATGCTCCCCAGGGCCAGGGGCAGAGACACCTGGAAGAAGGCCCTTAGCGGGGAGGCCCCCAGGGTGCGGGCTACCTTCTCCAGTCGCACATCCACCCTCTTGAACCCCTCCTTTGCGGAATTGATCAAGAAGGGGACGCTGACGAAGAGCATGGCGATGACGATCCCGGCCACCTCGCCCACGAAATCGATGCCGATGGCATGAAACACCTTGCCCAGGAAAAAGCGCTGCCCGAATACGAAGAGCAAGGCTATGCCCGCCGCCGTATGCGGCACCACTATGGGCACGTCGATGAGGGCCTCAACCAATCGCTTTCCGGGGAAGCTATGTCTGGCCAATAGGTAGGCCAGGGGGATTCCCAGAATCAGGCCGACCCCAGTGGCCAGGAGGGCGGCGTAAATGGTGAGCCAGATGGCGCTGCTGACCTCCCTCTGACGGAGGGCATCGAACAGGCCCATAGGGCTGGAGAGGGCTACCATCTTAAATAGGGGAAAGAATAAAAAGAAAAGGACAGCCCCTCCCAGGATGAGGAAAACGCCTTCCATGGGGTGTGTTTTGAGCTGTCTGACCATCAGGGCACACCTATTCATGGAGCACCTCCGGGGGACAAATGCCAGCCATTAAAAAGGCCTCCGAAAGGAGGCCGGGGGTCGAAATGGGCGCCCTATTGGGATTGCAGGAAGCAATGGTCTCCTTTCCAAACACGGGAGGCACCGCCGTTTCCAGCGATACCCTATCGGCCCACGGCCCTGAGCAGGATGAAGCGCATACTTTTAGGCCTGAAGGCTCGGAGAACCGGACCCTATATCAAGTTGTTAACCTGGTGCATTATAATGGGTTGGTTTCCGTTTGTAAAGTCAGCCCAAATATCAAGGAGGCACCATGGAAGGACAGCAATGGTACTTCGAGGACTTTCGATTGGGACAGCAGTTCTCCATCCCCGCCAAGACGCTCACCGAAAGCCATTTCCTGCTCTTTGCCGCCCTTAGCGGCGACCAGTACCCCCTCCACTACGACGAGGAATACTGCAAGAAAACACGGTTTGGCAAGAGGGTGGCCCACGGCTTCCTTATCAATATGCTTACGGCTTTAGGGGCCTCAAATATATCCCAGGCTGTGGAGGAGGCTATGATCGCCTTCTTGAGCCAGTCATCCCGGTTCCTCAAGCCCGCTTTCATCGGCGATACCCTCCGCCCTCGGCTGGAGGTGGTGGGACTGGTCCCAAAGGGGGACAAGGGGGTGGTGGAGATCCGCTCCACAGTGACCAATCAGAGGGGCGAGCTCGTTCTGGAGGGCAGCCACACCTATTTACTGAAAAGCCGAGGCTGATAAGCCGGAACCATCCTCGCCGCTTGCCTGGCCCCCAAAGTATCCCGCCAGTGGCTATCCCCTTGACATCCCTTGGGCTAGGTGATAGCCTGGGCCTGACTTTTTGCGGATAGACCAGCAATCGGGAGAACCGACCGGATTAAGAAAGGATACAGGTATGAATAGGGAGCAAGCCTTTGCCTTACTCCGGGAGTACACCAAGAACGAGAGCCTGATCAAACATGCCCTGGCGGTGGAGGCGGCCATGCGGGCCTACGCCCGGAAATATGGGGAGGATGAGGAGAAGTGGGGGATTACCGGCCTGCTGCACGATTTCGATTATGAGGTGCATCCCACCCTGGACAAGCACCCGGCGGAGGGGGCCAAAATCCTGAGAGAGCGGGGCTACCCCGAGGACGTGATTCGGGCCATCCTAGCCCACGGCGAGGCCCTGGGCATGGAGAGGAACACCCTGATGGAGAAGAGCCTGTTCGCCGTGGACGAGCTCACCGGCCTCATCACCGCCGCCGCCTTGGTGCGCCCCGGCAGGAGCATCATGGGTATGGAGGCCAACTCGGTGAGGAAGAAGATGAAGGACAAGGCCTTCGCCCGCTCCGTGAGGCGGGAGGATATCCTCAAGGGGGCGGAGGAGCTGGGGGTGGACCTGAACGAACATATAGCCTTTGTCATCCAGGCCATGCAGAGCATAGCCTCCGAGCTGGGGCTGGCGGGAACCGCCACTGCCTGAGCCACCCTATTGGGGCGGGAAGATCTTCGATGGGTTGAGGATGTTATTGGGGTCGAAGACCCGCTTGATCTGCCTCATCAGCTCTATGGTCTTCGGCTCCTCGGCCAGGGGCAGGAAGTCGCGCTTGAAGACGCCGATGCCGTGCTCGGCGGAGGGGGAGCCCCCTAACTCTATGGCGGCAGTGGCGATGTCCCTGGCCAGTTGAGGCAGCAGCTCCACCTGTTTTGGGTCGCCGGAGTCGAACAGGATCAGGGGGTGCACGTTGCCATCGCCGATGTGGCCGGTGATGGCGATGACGAAGCCGTATTTCTTGCCCAGCTCCCTGGTGGTGCGCACCATCTCCACCACGGCGCTGCGGGGCACCGAGGCATCCTCCACCAGCATGGTGGGCGCGGCCCGGCCCACCGCCCCGGCCACCACACTGCGCGCCGTCCACAGCTTTTCAGCCTCCTCCGGATTGGTGGCCTCCTCCACCCTGAAGGCCCCGATTCGGCGACAGATTTGGGCCGCCTCTGCTACTTCCTGGGCCACGGCTTGGGGGTCGCCGTCCAGGCCCACGAAGATGACCGCTTCAGCCTCCTCCACGGGGAGGCCAATGTGCAGGTAGGCCTCTATGCACTCCATGCACACCTTGTCCAGTATCTCGATGGTGAAGGGGGTTATACCTGAGGATAATACCTCGGTAACCACCCGGGCGGCGTCATCCAGCCGGGTGAAGGCGGCCATGACCGCGCCCCGGGATTTGGGCTTGGGGATGAGGCGCAGGGTGGCCTTGGTGACTATGCCCAGGGTGCCCTCGGAACCGACCATGAGCTGGGTCAGGTTATAGCCAGTGACCATCTTGAGCACCTTGCCCCCGGTATGGATGACCTCCCCGCTGGGGAGCACCACCTCCAGGCCGAGCACGTAGTCCCTGGTGACGCCGTATTTGAGGCCGCGCATGCCTCCGGCGTTGGAGCCGATATTGCCCCCGATGGTGCTCTGTTTGAAGCTGGCGGGGTCGGGGGGATAGAAGAGGCCTACCCTTTCCACCGCCTCCTGGAGGTGGGCGGTCACCACCCCGGGCTCCACCGTGGCCGTCATGTTGACCTGGTCTATCTCCAGGATCTTGTTCATCCGGGTCAGGTCCAGCACTATGCCCCCCTCCTCGGGGATGGCGCCGGCGGCAATACTGGTGCCCGCCCCCCGGGGCACCACCGGGACACGCTGGTGGTTGGCCAGCTTCATAACCTCCGAGACCACTTGGACGCTCTCAGCGCAGACAATGGCCACCGCTTTCCCCTCCAGCCAGGTGGCATCCGTGCTATAGGCAGCCATATCCTCTGGGGTGGAGAGCACATTTCTCTTGCCGGCGATCTTTTCCAGTTGGGCGACGATTTCAGACTTTGGCATGGCTCTTCTCCTGGGAGGGGATCAGCCCCAGGGCCTGGGCCAGGAGCTGGACGGGATGGACCACCCTGGCCTCGGGGCCGAAGCGTTTCACCCCCAGCCCAAGCTGCATGAGGCAGGCAGGGCAGGAGGTGGCGATGAGGTTGGCGCCGGTGGCCCGGATGTTATTCATCTTCCTGCGCAGGATGGCCAGGGAGAGGTCGGGGTGGGTTAAAAGGTAGCTGCCGGCGTTGCCACAGCACCAGTCGGATTCGGCCATCTCCACCCAGTGCAGCCCGGTTACGGACTTGAGGAGCTGCCTGGGGGCGGCCTTCAGGTTCTGCCCCCTGACCAGGTGGCAGGGGTCGTGATAGGTGACTACCCCCGCCAGGGGCGTCGCAAAGGGCAGCTCCAAGGGGGCCAGGAATTCATTGATGTCCTTCACCTTGGAGCTGAAGCTGGCGGCTGGCTCAGCCCAGAGGGGGTCGTCCTCAAATATCTGGGCATACTGCTTCAGGGAATGGCCGCAGCTAGCGCAGTCGGCGATAATGGCCTCGCCTCCGGCCTGCTCAAAGAGGCCTATGTTGTGCTTTGCCAGCCCCTCGGCTATCTCCGTCTCGCCATAGGTTCGGGCGGGCATGCCGCAGCAGCCCATCCCCGGCGGAATCATCACCTCATAGCCCAGATGGTTGAGCACCTTTACCGTGGCCAGGCCCACATCGATCAGCACGAAGTTGTTGACACAGCCGATGAAGTAGCTTACCCGGCCCTTCACCTGGCCCGGGGGCGGCAACACCCGGGGCAGGAGGTCGCTGAGGGCCCTGGCTGGCATGGGGGGCAGCAGGGATTCCGCCTCCCGCAGGCTCTTGGGCAGCAGCCTGAGTAACCCCAGGCTTCGGGCCAGGTCGCGGACGCCCAGGGTGTGATAAAGCCTGAGCAGAAAGGAGGCCCAATGCAGCCTCTTGGAGTCCAGGTTCAGGTTATCCAGGAGGTGGCGACGGCTGGCAGCAGGGATCCCCCCTCTCTTCAGGAATTCCCGTGCCTCCAGGATAAGCTCGGCGGCGGGGGTGCCGGAGGGGCAGATGGTGGTGCAGGCCCCGCAGCCCAGACAACGGTAGACCTGCTCGATGAGGTTAGAGCTGGGAGGCAGTTTGCCCTCAGACCAGGCCCGGAGGATATTGAGCCGGCCCCGGGGGGAGGAGGTCTGGGTGAACTCCTCCCGGTAGGTGGGGCAAAACATGAGGCATAATCCACAGCGAAAGCAATTTTGGCAGGCCCTGTAGTTCCACCTCTTATCGCCTTTGGCCCCACTGGCTTTACCCCTCGGCATGGCACATCCCCACTAATATAAATAGAGGGTCAACCTATGTCAAGGCGACGGACAAGCTGGGCCATTGACAAAAAACTCACAATAGCTTACACTGGCGTTCTTGAAATAACTTATAGCCTTGCCATCCTTCGGGCAGACCTCCCCCAATAAACTCAGGCTAAGCTAATGAGGGAAGAGAGACGTACATCGGAGCCCCAAAAGGCTAGCCAACGATACGGGTACCGAAGGCTGATCAGCGTTGCTTTTCAGTTTGCCCTATTATTTGGCATCTGGCTCATCTTTTCCGGGCGTTTCGGGCTCAAGTATCTGGTCATGGGGCTCATCTGTGTGAGCCTGGTGACCTTTTTGACCAACGACCTCCTGTATTACCGCGCCCGCCCTGGTGGGAAGGCGGAATCGGGCGTCCTGGTGGAGTTCATGAGCTGGTGGCGTCTTCTCCTCTATGTTCCCTGGCTCTTCCTGGCCATTGTCAAGGCCAACCTGCAGGTCGCCTATCTGGTTCTTCACCCCCGAATGCCCATCGACCCCGTCTTTCTGCAATTTCGAACCGGGTTGCGCAAGCGGCTTTCCCAGGTGACCCTGGCCAATTCCATCACCCTGACCCCGGGCACGGTGTCGGTAAACCTGGAGGAGGGGAGATACACCGTCCACGCCCTGGTACCAAGGAGTGGACAGGACCTCGTCGAGGGCCGCATGCAGAATAAGGTGGCAGAGATCTTCCTGGATGAGCAGGCGGAGCCGCCCCAGGTCCGGTTTGCCCACTCCCTCGAGGAGCTGGAGCCGTGACCTCTCTGATTTTCGGCATAGCCATTTTTGTGGCCCTGCTCATTATCATGTCCTTATATCGGATGGTGGCGGGGCCGACCCTTTTCGACCGGTTATTGGGGGCCGGCCTGGTGGGCACCAAGGGCCTGATCCTGCTCATCCTGATCGGGTTCATCTATGAGCGAATAAATATGTTCATCGATCTGGCCATCACCTATGCCCTGCTCAACTTTGTGGGCGCCATAGTGCTGGGCAAATACTTCGAGCGGCGGAGGGAGATGCCCCGGTGACGATATTGGCGGCTATATTCATCCTGAGCGGGGTCTTCTTCATGACGGTGAGCTGCCTGGGACTCATCCGCCTGCCGGACTTCTACAGCCGCACTCACGCCGTGGGCAAATCGGAGACCCTAGGGGCGATCTTGCTGCTTATAGGGTTAGCGCTCCACAACGGGTTCGTCCTGGGTAGCCTGAAGCTGCTCATCATCCTGGTGTTCGTGGCCATAGCCAATCCCACGGCCACTCACGCTATCTGCCGGGCTGCCCTCCGCTCCGGCCTGCAACTATGGACGCGGAGCAAACCGGGTAGTTGATGGCTTGGCCATAACCTGGCAGTGTTTCAAAATCGAATAAAGCCTGGGGGACCACGCCATGATCTGGCAAATCGATTTCTATCTGTTGGTCATCCTCATCATAACCGCGGTGGTGGCCCTGGAGATTCGTGATCTCCTGGCCTCGGTGGCCCTGCTCACCGGGTATAGCTTCTTCATGGCCCTGTTGTTCGCCCAGATGGGGTCGGTGGATGTGGCCTTTACCGAGGCAGCCCTTGGCGCCGGGGTGACCGGGGTGTTCTTGGTGTGCGCCCTGTTTTTCCTGGAGCGGAGGTCGGCAGATTGAAGTGGCTTTCCCTGTTCATCCTGGGCCTGGTCATGGCCCTGCTGATATATGCCGAGACCGACCTGCCTGACCGTGGCGACCCCGAAGCACCGGCCAATCAGCATGTCTCCCCCCTGTATCTGGAGCGCACCGTGGAGGATACCCATACGCCCAATGCCGTGACCTCAGTGCTGGCCGACTATCGGGGCTACGACACGCTGGGCGAGACGGTGGTCATCTTCACTGCCGGCATCGCCTGCGTCCTGATCCTGATGAGACGAAGGTCCGATGATAACCAGATACGAAAGCCCAATAGTTGAAGTCGTCTGCCGGGTGATAGTCCCCTTTGTGCAGGTTTTTGCCCTGTATGTGATCACCCATGGACACTATGGTCCCGGGGGTGGATTTCAGGGAGGGGTGATCCTGGCGGCCAGCTTCTTGCTGTTACGGCTATGCCTGGGCGGGGAGCTGGCCCACCAAAAGCTGCCGCCGAGGCTGGCCATTGCCCTGGGGGCCTTTGGCGTCCTGCTCTATGGCCTGACTGGCCTGGTGCCCATGATGGCTGGCGGACAATACCTGGACTACGGGCATCTGCCCATCCCCGGGGTCTCCGGGGCAGAGCTGCGCTATGTGGGCATCCTCATCGTCGAGATCGGGATCGCCTTCGGGGTCTTGGGGATCATGGTCGGCATATTCGATAACCTGGTGGAGAGGCAATCGTGATATTAGAGGCGTTCACCGACCGCTATGTTTACTTTATGACCGTGGCCCTATTGATTATCGGCCTCTACGGCATGTTGGGCAAGCGCAACCTGTTAAAGAAGCTCATCGGCATGATCGTCTTCCAGACGGCTGTGTTCCTGTTCTTTATCGAGGGCGCCACCAAATTCTTTATCGAAAATGGCACCAAGTTGCGGGGCAGCGTGCCCGTGATCGACCCACAGCTGGGCACAGATCCGGCCCTTTATGTGAATCCTTTGCCCCATGTGCTGATCCTGACCGCCATTGTGGTCAGTGTGGCCACCACTGGGGTAGCCCTGGCCCTGCTATTGACTATCCATCGCGGTTATCAAAGCTTAGATGAGAAGGTGATTCTGGAACGCATGAGACAATAGTTGTGACCTATCTGCCCATACTGATCCCCGTCCCGCTATTATTATTTGCTTTTATTGGCACGTTGGCTGGCCTGTGGCGGCGGAGCCTGGCCTACGGGGCAGCGCTGCTGGGGACAGCCATTTCCCTAGGGGTGGCCACGGCCGGGCTGGTTGTCGTCCTATCCGAGGGCAACCTCCATCACTTCTTGGGCGGCTGGGACCCCCCCTGGGGGATCGAGTACGTGCTCGACCCCCTCTCGGCGTTTATGGCCATGCTCGTCACCTTTATCGGGCTGGTGGTCCTCATCTACTCCCGCCAGTCCCTCCTTCACGAGCTCCCCGAGAGGGTGGTTCCCCTGTACGTGTTGAAGCTGCTGCTGCTGGCGGGCCTGACCGGCATTGCGGTCACCGGCGACCTGTTCAACCTCTACGTCTTTCTGGAGATAGCCTCGCTGGCCGCCTATGCCTTGATGGCCGTAGGGGGTAGGCAGTCGGCCATGGCTGCCTTTCGCTACGTGGTGCTGGGCACCATCGGCGGCACCTTCTATCTATTAGGGGTTGGCTTTATCTATTTTTCCACGGGTACCCTGAACATGGCCGATGCCGCCCAGCGCCTGCCCGCTCTTTACGAGTCCCGGGCCATAATGGCGGCGGTGGCCTTCATCGTCCTCGGCCTGGGCTTGAAGATGGCCCTGTTCCCTCTGCATGTGTGGCTGCCGGATGCCTATACCTATGCCCCCTCCGCGGTGGCCGGGCTCATCGCCCCCATCATGACCAAGGTGTTCGCCTATGCCCTGGTGCGCATGTTCCTGACCGTCTTCCAGCCGGACTATTTCCGAGTCACCCTGCCGGTCACTGACATCATCGGCTGGCTATCTGCCGCAGGGATAGTCATAGCCTCCATCCTGGCCATCGCTCAGAGGGACCTGAGGCGGATGCTGGCCTACAGCAGTGTCGCCCAGGTGGCCTATATAGGCTTGGGGATTGGCCTGGCCAACCCCCTGGGGATGATCGGGGCCCTGCTCCACATCCTGAACCATGCCTTTATGAAGGCCTGCCTGTTCCTCATCGCCGGCGGCATTCGCTTCCGGACCGGCCTGGTGGACATCCCCCTGTTTGCCGGCTTCGGGCGTCTTATGCCCTGGACCATGGCTGCCTTTACCATGGCTGCCCTGTCTATGGTGGGCATCCCGCCGGCTTGCGGCTTCTTCAGCAAATGGTACCTGGTCCTGGCCGGCCTCGACGCCGGCAACTGGGTGTTTGTGGCTGTTATCCTCATCAGCAGCCTGCTCAATGCGGTCTACTTCTTCCGGGTGCTGGAGCAGGTTTACATACGGCCATTGCGGGAGGGTGTGGCTGAGGAACAGGTGCGAGAGCCCCCGGCGGAGATGCTGGCGCCTATCCTGGTGCTCGCCGCCGGCATCATCATCCTGGGCATCATCAATGTGGTCATCGTGACCCAGGTTCTGTACCCGGTGACGGAGCCTCTCCGTTAACTGGGCGAAAGGATGGGCCTTTAGGGCTTATGGATACCTATTCTATAGTGCCGCTGCTGACGGTGCTGGTCTCCCTGGCGGCCACGGTTCTCATTGTGTTCGCCGGCCAGCGGCCCAACGTGCGGGAGCTGTGGACCATCTTGGCCTCGGTGGCCAAGTTCGCCCTGGTGCTGTCCATGGTGCCCATGGTGCTGGATGGCAGATACCCGGCGGTGACCCTCCTCGCCATCTCGCCCGGCATCTCCATAGCCCTGCGGGCCGACCCTATGGGCATGATCTTCGCCCTTTCGGCCTCGGTGCTCTGGATTTTTACCTCCTTCTTTTCCATAGGCTATATGCGGGGCTTGGAGGAGCATAAGCAGACCCGCTACTTCGCCTGCTTCGCCATCTGCCTGTCGGCGACCATGGGCATCGCCTTTGCGGCAAACCTGCTCACCTTCATCATATTCTATGAGATATTGACTATAGCCACCTACCCCCTGGTCATCCATAAGGAAACGCCGGAGGCCATATCCGCCGGACGCAAGTATCTGGCCTACCTGCTCAGCGGGGGGCTGGCCCTCGTCTTGGCCATAGCCCTGACCCTGGGCATAGCTGACTCCGTGGACTTCGTTCCCGGCGGCTTCTTGGCCGGCCAAGAAGCCGCCGGGAACGGGAGGCTGTTGCTGTTGTTCTTCCTGTTCATGATAGGTGTGGGGGTGAAGTCGGCGGTGATCCCCCTCCATAGCTGGCTGCCCACAGCCATGATCGCCCCCACCCCGGTTAGCGGCCTGCTCCATGCTGTGGCCGTGGTAAAGGCCGGTGTCTTTGGCTTTGTCCGGGCCATCGGCTTCGTCTTCGGCCCCCAGTTATTGCACGACATCGGGGCCTCTTATATATTGGCCGGGTTTGCCAGCGCCACCATCCTGCTCGCCTCCCTCTTGGCCATGTGGCAGGATAATCTGAAGCTGCGCCTAGCCTACTCCACCGTGGCCCATCTATCCTACATCGTCCTGGGGGCGGCGCTCCTGGCGCCCAGCGCCTGGACCGGGGGGCTCCTCCACATCGTCAACCATGCCGCCATGAAGATAACCCTCTTCTTCTGCGCGGGGGCTATCTATGTCAGGACCCACTGCGAGAACGTGAGTCAGCTGGATGGGATTGGCCGGCAGATGCCCTTCACCATGGCCGCCTTTGCCCTGGCCTCCATGGGGCTGGCCGGGATGCCGCCAGTGGGTGGCTTTATCAGCAAGTGGTTCCTGCTCCAGGGGACGCTGGCCCCAGGGGGCCATCATGCCTTCCTCATCGTGCTGCTCCTGAGCGGCCTCCTCAATGCTGGCTACCTCTTTCCCATAGTCGTCCGGGCCTTTTTCCGCCATTCCGACAATTTCCCCAGGTTCGGCGAGGCCTCACCCCTGCTGGTGGTGCCCCTGGTGCTGACCGCCGGGCTCTCCATCTCGCTATGCCTCTGGCCCGACGGCATTTTCCATTTCTATGGGCTGGCCTCCAGGGTGGCCGTGGCTGTCCTGGGAGGGGGTGGCTGATGAGGCTCCTGCGCCTGATGAGCCTGGCGGTGGCCCTGGCCCTGGCTCTGGGGCTCCAGTTCCTGCTGCCCCTGGAGGAGGCGCATGACGATTTCTGGTGGAACCACATCGATGGCTTCTTCGCCCTGTTCGGGCTCATCATCTGCCTGGCTATGATGGGGTTTGCCAAATTGATAGGGCATTACTGGCTCCAGCGGGAGGAGGACTACTATGATTAGTCTCCCGCCGGCGGCCATCCTGATCCTGGGGGCGGGGCTACTGCCCTTCTTGCCCCGCCGCACCCGTTCGGCGGCCCTTCTGGTGTTCCCGGCGCTGGCCTTCGGCTGGCTGTTATATCTGGAACCGGGGGCGAGCCTGACCATCCCCTTCCTGGATTACGAGCTGGTGCTGACCCAGGTGGACCGGCTGAGCCTCGTCTTCGGCTACGTGTTCACCATCATGGCCTTTTTGGGCGGCGTCTATGGCTTCCATGTGAAGGACACGGCGGAGCAGGCGGCCGCCCTCCTCTACGCCGGCAGCTCCCTGGGCGTGGTCTTCGCCGGCGACATGTTTAGCCTGCTCTTCTTCTGGGAGATAATGGCCGCCTCCTCCGTCTACCTCATCTGGGCGCGACGGACACCAGCCTCCGGCCGGGCAGGGATGCGCTATATCGTAGTGCACCTCTTCGGGGGCAGCCTGCTGGTGGCGGGGATCGTGTGGCGGCTGGTGGAAACGGGCTCCATAGCCTTCGAGTTCTTGGAGGGCGGGGCGGCTGCCTATTTGATCATGGTGGGGTTTGCCCTCAATGCCGCCGTCCCCCCGCTCCACGCCTGGCTGACCGATTCCTACCCCGAGGGGACGGTCACCGGCTCCGTCTATTTGAGCGCCTTCACCACCAAGACCGCGGTCTATGTGCTGGCCCGGGGGTTTGCCGGCTGGGAGATACTCATGTGGGCGGGTGCGGTCATGGCCGTTTACGGGGTGGTCTTCGCCTTCCTGGAGAACGACATCCGGCGCATCCTGGCCTATCATATTGTCAGTCAGGTGGGCTATATGGTATCCGGGGTGGGGTTGGGGGTCATGGTCGGGGTCAATGGCGCCACCGCCCATGCCTTCGCCCATATCCTTTATAAGGGGCTGTTGTTTATGGGGGCGGGCACGGTGCTCTATGCCACGGGCCGGAGCAAGCTGACGGAGCTGGGTGGGCTGGCGCGGGCCATGCCCCTGGCCTTGCTATTCTATATGATAGGTGCCTTCTCCATCTCCGGGGTTCCCCTGTTCAGCGGCTTTGTCAGCAAGGGGATGGTGGTCCATGCCGCCGCCCTGGGCCACCAAGGAATAGTGTTCCTGCTCATGAATGTGGCCTCTGTGGGCACGTTCCTCAGCGTGGGGCTGAAGCTCCCCTACTTTACCTGGTTTGGGCCAGACCGCTCCCTGAAGCCGGCCCCCGTGCCCTGGGGCATGTATCTGGGCATGGCGCTGACCTCGGGGATATGTATAGCCATCGGGGTCTACCCAGCGCTCCTCTATAATGCCCTGCCCTACCTCCCGGTGGACTATCACCCCTACACCGTCCGCCACCTCCTGGAATCGATCCAGCTCCTGACCTGTACCGGGCTGGGCTTCTGGCTGGTGCTCAAGAAGCTGGGTGCTGAGGCCACCATCACCCTGGACATCGACTGGTTTTACCGAAGGCCGGCCCGCCTGGCCAATTCCATATTCGTCATCTGGCTGAGCCGCCTGTTCGGGGGTGTGGAAGGCCTGGCCTACCGCCTGGTTGGGGCCAGCGTCCGGCTGGGCGCCAATCCCATAGGCTACCTGTTTGAGGTGACCAGGTTTGCCCGATACCCCTTCGCCAGGAAGATAAGCCCCCAACCCCCCAGCTTCGACCCGGACTGGTATCGCTTCCCGGTGGGGGTTATGGTCATCATCGTTTTGTCCTGCTTTGCCGTTATCATCGCCTGGAACCTTTTCGCCTAGTGGCTCCGCAATGCGGTATAATAGCTTCGTCGGATCTTTTGGGAGGCGCTCATGGCCAGGAAGCTAACCCCCGAGCAGGTGAGAAGGGTGTGCCCCCCGGAGAGTCTGGGCTTTGAGACCACGGAGGGCCTGGAGACAGTATCCACCATCATCGGGCAGAGCCGGGCGCTTCAGGCCCTTCAGTTTGGTTTGGGAATAGCTGAGGCCGGCTTCAATATCTATGCTGCCGGGCTGCCCGGCACCGGCAAGATGACGGCCATTACCGCCTTCTTGCACGGCTTGGCCCAGGACAAGGAAACGCCGCCCGACTGGTGCTATGTACATAACTTTCAGGATCCCTACAGGCCCAAAGCCCTTAAGCTGAAGGCGGGCCTGGGGATCCAGCTGCAAAGGGACATGAGGAAATTCATTGAGGATGCCCAGAGGGATATCCGTAAGGCCTTCGAAAGCGAGGACTACATCAAACGACGGGATGCCACGAGCCGGGTCTTCAATGAGAGGAAAGAGGAGCTATTCAAACAGCTCAATCAACTGGCCCATGATAAGGGTTTTGCCATGCAGGTCTCCACCATGGGGATACTGCTGATCCCCATGGTGGAGGGGAGGCCCCTTACGGAGCAGGAGATGCTGGCCCTGAGCCCGGAGGTGAAGGAGTCCATAGCCAAACGCCGGGAGGACATCCAGGACCAGATGAAGGACGCCTTGGCCCAGATGAGGAGCTGGGATAGGGAGATGAGGGAACAGATCGAGAAAATGGATCGAGAGGTGGTCCAGTTCGCCCTGGGCATGCTCATCGAGGAGCTAATGGCTAAGTACGGGGAAAACCCCCGGCATCGCCGAATACCTGAACGCGGTGCAGGAGGACATCATCGAAAACAGGGACCTCTTCCGCTCCCCGCCGGAGGCCCAGGCGACCAACCCCTTCGCCCTCCAGGCCATAGCCCAGGCCTTCAGAAAATACGAGGTGAACGTCCTGGTGGATAACTCGACTTGACGGGCGCCCCGGTGGTCATAGAGATGAACCCCACCTTTAATAACCTGATGGGCCGGCTGGAGAAAGAGGCGCACTTCGGCGCCCTCACCAGCGACTTCACCATGATCCGGCCGGGGTCCATCCATAAGGCCAACGGCGGCTATCTGGTGATCAGGATAGAGGACATCCTGCGCAACCTCATGTCCTGGGAAGGCCTGAAACGGTGCCTCAGGGAGCAGAAGATCATCATCGAAGAACTGGCCGAGCGATTCGGCTTTGTGACCGTCAAGAGCATTCTGCCCGAGCCCATCCCCCTGAATATAAAGGTCATCCTCATCGGCGAGAACCTATACTACCATTTGCTGTACAAGTTCGACCCCGAATTCCCCGAGTTGTTCAAGGTCAAGGCCGATTTTGACAGCCGGATGGACCTGAATGCCGAGAACCTGAGGCAATATAGTGCCACCCTTTGCGCCGTTTGTGGGAAGGAAAATCTCCGCCATCTGGATAGGATGGCCGTGGCCAAGATCGTCGAGCACAGTTGCAGGCTGGCCGAGGATCAGCAGAAGCTATCCACCAGGTTCGCCGAAATAGCGGACATCATCAGGGAGGCCAATTACTGGGCTGGGATGGATGGCAAGGGGCTGATAACGGGTGAGCATATCTCCAAGGCCATTGAGCAGAAGGTATATCGCTCCAATCTGATTCAGGAGCGGCTCAGGGAGATGATAGAGCGTGGCACCCTGAAGATAGACACCGAGGGGGAGGTGGTGGGGCAGGTAAACGGCCTATCGGTGGTCGACCTGGGCGACCTCAGTTTTGGCAGGCCCAGCCGCATAACGGCCAGCATCGCCGCCGGCCGCGAGGGGCTCATAGACATCGAGCGGGAGGCCAAGCTGGGAGGGCGCATCCACACCAAAGGCGTCCTGATCCTCAGCGGCCTGATGGCGGAACGCTATGCCAGCAATATGCCCCTTTCCCTCTCCGCCCGCCTCGTCTTCGAGCAGAGCTACGAGGAGGTGGAGGGCGATAGCGCCTCCAGCGCCGAACTATATGCCCTCCTCTCCAGCCTGGCCGGCGTCCCCATCAAGCAGAACATCGCCGTGACCGGCTCCATCAATCAGAAGGGGGAGATGCAAGCCATCGGGGGGGTGAACCAGAAGGTCAAGGGCTTCTACGAAGTGTGTAAGGCCAAGGGACTGAATGGCCAGCAGGGTGTAATGATCCCCGAAAGCAACGTCCAGAATCTGATGCTCAAGGAGGAGGTGGTGGAGGCGGTGCGGGAGGGCAAATTCAGTATCTATAGCATCGACACCATCGATGAGGGCATAGAGCTCCTGACCGGGATCAAGGCGGGAAGGAGGCTGGAGGACGGCCAATTTGAGGAGGGCTCCATTAACTACCGGGTACAGAAGCGCCTGGAGCAACTGGCCAAGGGGATGCGAGACTTTATGAGGGGGGAGGAGGGGAAGACCACCGCCGAGGAGCCCGAATGATCCCAAAGCCTGATACGGCCCCGCAGCCCAATTGTTAGCCTGGAGAATCTATAGGGACAGGGCAGCGCGGTAGCCGTCGTGAACGGCGTCCCTTATGCCCCGGGGCTGGAGGCAGTCTCCAATCCGGCAGACTTCAGGGCCCTTCCCTTTCAGAGCCTCATAAAGATCGGCGTTGGGCCTGGCGCCGGCGGCCAGCACTATGGTGTCCGCCTCCAGGGTCTTTCTCTCCCCCTGGGGGGTGATGACGGTCAAGCCCTCCTCGGTTATCTGCTCATATTTTACCCCGGGCAAAAGGGCGACCCCTTTTTGCTCCAGCCTGTGGAGTAGGAAGAGCCGATTGGTAATGAGCATCTGGGCCGCCATCTCCGGCCCCCTGCGGGTAACGGTCACCTGCTTGCCCATGTCTGCCAGAAACTCGGCGGTCTCGCAGCCCACCAGCTCGCCGCCCAGGACTATGACCCGGTCCCCCACCGCCGCCCTGCCGGCAAGGACATCGCTGGCCTGGACCACTTGGCTGCCCCCGGCCCCAGCTATCTCGGGTGTGAAGGGCTTTACCCCGGCAGCCACAATGACCGCATCCGGCTTAATCCAGTCAACCAGCTCCACGGTAGCCTCCTGCCCCAGATTCACCTTGACCCCCAGCCTCCCGAGCTGGCTGGCGAGATACTGGGTAAGACGGGCGAGGCGCTTCTTGAGGGGTGGCTTATCGGCTAAGAGCAACTGCCCGCCCAATTGCTGGCCCTTCTCGTAGAGGAGCACCTGGTGGCCCCGAAGGGCGGCCACCCTGGCCGCTTCCATCCCCGCCGGGCCTGCGCCCACCACCAGCACCTTCTTAGCCCTGTCCGCTGGCTTGAGGGTGTATTCCGTCTCCCTGCCTGCGGCGGCGTTTACAGAGCAGACGAGGTCGCTCTGGCCATCGCGGATGCGGTGGACACAGGTTTGGCAGACAATGCAGGGCCTGATCTCCTCCAGCCTTCCCGAGGCTATCTTCTGGGGAAGCTCCGGGTCGGCGATGAGACCCCGGGCAAAGCAGATGAAGTCCGCCGACTGCTCCCGAAGGAGCCTCTCCCCCAGCTCGGGGGTGAGAGCCCCCACGGCCAGCACCGGCACCCTGACCGCTCGCTTAATGCCCCGGGCCAGGTGCGCAAAGGGGCCAGGCAGGGGGGAATCAGTTACGGGGGCGCGGTGATTCTCCACCCCCCACCCCCAGGCGGAGACGTGGATGGCATCGGCCCCAGCCGCCTCCAGCATCTGGGCAATCCGCCGGGACTCGCTGGGGGTGAGGCCATTGACTATGCCATATTCCTGGCCATTGATGCGGCACCACACCGGAAAGTCTTTCCCCACTCGGCCCTTGACTGCTTTCACCACCTCTATCAAGAACCTGGCCCTATTCTCCAGGGAACCGCCATATACATCCTGGCGCTGATTGGAGGCGGCGGAGAGGAACTGAGCACCCAGATAGCGATGGGCACCGTGTATCTCCACGGCATCGAACCCTGCTTTACTGGCCCGCTCCGCGGCCCTGGCAAAGCACTCGATAATCTGGGCGATCTCCTCGGTGGTGAGTTCCCTCGGGGTGGGGGCATCAGCCACCGGTTCGGGGATGGGCGAGGGGCCTACTGGATCTAGGCCGGTGATGGCAGCGCGGCCTGCCCTCCCGGTGTGGTGGAGCTGCATGGCCAGCTTGGCCCCCTGCCTGTGGACGGCCTCGGCCAATCGGCTCAGGCCCGGCAGGAACTTGTCGTCATCGGCCACCAGCCCGTAACGCCAGCCCCTGCCTATAGGGGCCTGGACGCAGGCGGCCTCGGTGATAACCAGCCCCACCCCGCCCCGGGCCCTGGCCTCATACCAGGCCAAGGTCCGGTCGGTGATGAAGCCCTCCTCGGAATTGAAGTTGGTCACCATGGGGGGCATCACCATGCGGTTCTTCAGGGTCATGGTCCCAATTTGGCCCGGCTCTAGCAGCCTTTCAAATGCCGGCTCGCTCCGCATCTGCTGTCTCCTCAGCTTCGCTGGCCCGCCTCAGCTATCGGTTTTCCGGGGCGGCCAGTACCCGCTCCTGGTGGGAGTAAACGGATAGGCGATCGCCACGCGCATAGGCGATCAGGGTGACACCCAGCTCCTGGGCCAGGGAGATGGCGCGCTCTGTGGGCGAGCTTCGGGAAACAAGGATGGGGATGGCCATTTTGGCCGCCTTGAGCAGCATCTCCGAGGTGAGGCGCCCGGTGCTGAGCAGCAGGGAATCCTGGGTGGGTATCCCGCGCAGCAGACATTCGCCCTGGATCTTATCCAGGGTATTGTGCCGGCCTATGTCCTCGGCCACCACCGATATCCCCTGTCGGCTGGCCAGGGCCGAGGTATGCACGCCGCCACAGAATTGATACAGCTCCGCCCGGGCATGCAGCTGCTTCATCAGGGACAGCACCTCCGCGGGCGTAACCGTTAGGTCCGAATTCACCTTCGGTGCCTGGGGCGCGAAGCTCAAGCCGCCGCCACAGCCGGAGGTCAGGATGCGCCGTCCTGGCACTGCGAATTCGACCCTGTTCAGCCTCACCTCGGCCAGGGACTCCTCCTGGCATACCCGCAGGCTCATTACCTGGCCCATGTCGGATATGATCCCCTCAGAGTATAGAAATCCCACGATCAGACAGTTGAGCTTGGTGGGGGTACACAAAATGGTGGCTAACTCCTGGCCGTTGACGAAGATGGTCAGGGCCATCTCATCGGGCACGGGGACCGAGGTGCGACGCCACTCCCCGGCGGAGAAAAGGTGGCAAACCCGACTGCTCACAGCGCCATCGATTGAGGACCGGATGGCGTTTTCCATGTTATTGGGCCCAGTTTGATTGTAGCTATCTCCTCTTGGCCGACTCCATCACATCCCGAAAGGCATTTAGCTGAGACTTGATCACGGGGTCGGACCAAGTGCGGGGGTCGGCCATATCTATTTCCAGGACCAACACCGGCACCCCGAGCTTGGACATCTCCTGCCTCATGTGCGCCTGCCCGAAGCTAACGGCACGGCAGGAGCGGGTGAAGAACTGGACTATGCCGGTCAGACTGTAGCTGTCCAGCCATTCCTTCATCTGGCCCACGGGCCAGGCGCCGGGATTATCGGGGATGGTGAAGGGCTCAGGGCAGATCTCGATGCCCTCATAGCTGAGGGTCTGCGTGATCTTGTGCCACGCCTTCTCTGCCATGGCCTGAAGGGGATTGGAGAGGTCTACCTCCGATGGCGGTTTGCCAATGTAGTAGACCTGGTCCATAGCTGGGGCGATGCCCAAACTCTCCATGTAGTTAAATACCCCCAGGCAATACCAGGGGGGGATGCCCATGGTGCAGATGCGATATTTCTCATCGGGGACCACCGCCATATTCTTCTCCACCCTCTCCTTGACCTCATCCCTGAGCAATCGAAAGTGCTCCAGCACCTGGGGCTGGCCCAGCATAAATAGCTGGAGGTGGATGTAGCCGAAATAGTCCTCGGAGCAGAAGACAGAGGGGACGTGCTTGCGCATCTCGGCTATCTCATAGATCAGGCGCGATGTCTCCAGGGAATCGGCCATAATCTGCTGCAAGCGGGCCTCATCGTACCTCTTGCCGGTCACCTTCTCCAGGAACTCCACCAACCTCTTGAGCTCGTTCACCCAGTGCTCCACGTAATACTTCTTGACGCGCGGGTCGTTGATTTCCGTGGTATAGGTGGGGTTGGGGGTGTCGAGGCTGAACATGGGCACGTCCCAGAAGCGGGCCAAGGCCTGGAAGCCCTTGATCCTGGGGTCGCAGATCAGGCCACAGGTGAGCAGCATGGTGGGCTTGGGCAGGCCGCCCCGGGGTGCGGACCCCGGTATCACCCCGCCCGCTCTCAGGTACTCTATGGTATAGCCCAGCATGTTCCGCTCATAGGAGCAGAGCTCACTGGCATAGCCATCGGCCTCGGCCTGCTCGATGAAATTGATGGCGACCTGGTAGGCGGCACAGGTGGCGCCGAAGTTCTCCGGCCAGGCTCCGGCGATGTCGAACAAATACAAAAGCTCGGGGCTGATGCCCGCCATGCACCAGGCCACGTGTTTGCCCTCTTCGCCATACTTGAGGGTCTGGGCATACCAATCCTTGCCGATCTGGTAGGCCCGTTTCGCCCCTTGGGTCACCCTCACCGGGAAAGCCATTTCGCTGACTTGTCGAGCCACAATCGACCTCCTTGGATTCGTTTACTCGCTGCTAGCCGAGCATCTCGACAAAGGCCTGCACCCTGGTCTTGATGGCCTCCAGATTGGCCAAGGTGTAGTCGTCCTCTATATAGAGGATGGGGATGCCGTCTTGGGCCAGGTAGTCCTTGAGACTGGGTATATCGAACTTGTGGGGGTCACAGAAGTTCAAGGCGTAGAAGACCACCCCGTTGACCTTGAAGTCCCGGATGTACTCCTTGATATAGTCGAACCTGGCATTATCCCAGCCTCTGCCGGTGCGGGGGCAGACGAAGTCCTCCAGGTAGCACTTGACCAGGCCATCAAAGGGATCAGGGGTATCTGGCACGTCATGGGCATAGACCCTGGTGCCGATACAGACATCGTCCACCACCACGTGGGCCCCGCTATCCTCAATGAGTTTGATAAAGGCATCGAAGTCCATGATGCTGCCATAGACCAAGATGCGGGGCTTCCTCTCGGGCCCCGGGCTGCGGCCTTTGACCTCCTGGGTGACTTCCCTGAGCAAGGTGTTGAACTCGGCGGCGGGTAGGCAGCTGCCAGCCACCAGAAGGCGCATCATCTCCGCGCCGCTCATGGGGGGTGGGTCTTGCTTTCTCAGGTCATAAAGCCCCCTGACCAAGGCCCGGTTTTCATTGTAGAGCCTTATAACCTCCCGCAGGTTCTGGGTGCTGATCTGGCTGCCAGCAAATCCCTCCAGGCTCTCCTTGAAGAAGATAAGCTCGTTTTTGAAGAATTGTAGAGAGGACTGGCTGAGGTTATGGGGGACATTGACCACCCGGGTGTAGAGGGGGTGGTTATAGTAGGCCCAAAGGCCCGAGACCCTGAGGATGGAGTCGCAGGTATGGGAGACGACAAAGCCATCCAGAAACTCGCCAGCACCCTTGAGGGCCTGGTCGAAGCAGTTGCGCACATAGGGGCACATGATGCTCTCGAAATAGGCGTCGGCCCTGGTTACCGGGTCATAGAGGTTGCCCGTGATACGGTAGGGCACCAGGCCAGCGGCGGTGATGAGTTCTGGGGGAGCGAAGTAGCAGAGGTAACCAATTATCCTCTTGCCTGCCCGCTTGAGTTCCCTGGCCCGCTGGGAGCGGTTGTGGTAGACCTCCTCCGCCCTGACCAGCCCTTTGCTAGCTACTACCATAGTATTTTACCTCCTTGGGATTGCTCGCTCAAGTTAACAGCTATCCGGCGGTGCAGGCTACCAAGGGCAAGTCCTTCATGGTGAGGAGCCCAGGCGGGGCCTCTATCACCCGGCGGGCAGCGTTGACCACCATAGCCGCGGTAGCTATGTCGCCGTGAGTACCCCCCTTGATGACCACCTCCATGTTGGGGGTTCCGGTCACGTATACAGCATCGTAGGACTCCGGGGCGCCCAAGGAGGCCTCGAACTCCAGGGTGATCAACTCCTCCCCTCCCTTGAAGCCCCGGCCTACCTGCCTGACGCCAGCCGCCTGCCCCGGCTCCACCGTGATGTAGTCGCTGGACACTCGCTCCCGGGCAACCACCGGCTCGATGCTCTCCGTAATCTCGTCCAGCTCCCAGCCCAGGCCGGCGGCGATCATGGCTATGGATTCAGACAAGCCGACATGTTTCAGGGTTCCGGCATCCACCAGTCTCTGGAACTCGTCCAGGGTGCAGCCGGCCCCTATCTTCTTCTGGAAGGGGAGGCGGCGGGGCCGGGCATCCTGGATCCTGACCGCTTTGACCTTTTTGACCGCCTGACATACGGCGGTCATGGCCAGGGGCCAGGTATCCATGAGGAAGCCGGGGTTCACCCCGGTGCTGAGCACGGTAACCTTGTTGGCCTTGGCAATTCTGTCGATCTCGGCGGCTAGCTCCGGCTGCTTCTGAAAGGGGTAGGCCAGCTCCTCGGTGCTGGAGACTATGTTGACGCCGAATCCCATGATCTTGGCCAGTTGGGGGAAGACGGCTGTCAAAGACGAGCCCGTCTGATGAAAGACCACATCGGCTTTGGCCTGGGCGAGGACGGCATCGGCATCATCGGAAACGATGACGCCCAGCCGCTCGTCGATGCCCAGCAACTCGCCCAGATCGCGACCTACCTTGGTTTTGTCACCCCGCACCACAGCCCCGACGAGCTCTATACCCCGCTGCCAGGCCAGCCTGGCCACGGCACAGCCAATGGGGCCACACCCGTACTGAATTGCCCGAATCTTTTGTGTCATTTGGCTACCTCTGATACCTTAGTTTATGTATTTGGTCTTATCCTTTAGGAGCGTTGATCGCCCCCTCCTCCAGCATGCCATCCAGGGCGGCGCCGAAGGCCTCGATGGTGCGGTGGATATCCTCATCGGTATGCACCGCTGAAACCCAACCTATGGTGCCCCGGAGCATGCTCACGCCGTTGAGCAGCAGGTGCCGATCCAAGGCCTGGGCCAGCTGAGGGGCCATGGTCTTGGTGGCATCCAGGCACAATGTCCGGTCGCACTTCTGGCATTTGCCGATGTAGATATGGAGCGCTGAGGAGGCGTTATAGGCGCAAGCCTCGATGCCCCGGGCCTCGATGTGGCGGTTTATTCCAGCCACCAGTCGCTCAGCCATAGCCTCAGCCCTTTTCTGGGGCTCCCCGGTGGCTACCAGCTTGAGCATGGTCACGCCGGCGGCGGCGCTAATGGGGTTGGCGTTCCAGGTTCCGGGGTGCAGCACACGGCGATAGCGGTTCCATTCCGGCTGGCCAGGCCTGATCTCCAGCATCCCAATAAGGTCGGCCCGGCCGCACACCGCTGCCCCAGGAACACCCCCGCTGACCATCTTGCCCAGGGCGCTCAGGTCAGGGGTGACCCCCACCACTGCCTGATAGCCGCCGGGCGACCAGCGAAAGCCGGTGATGACCTCGTCGATAACCAGCAGTGTCCCATACCTCTGGGTAAGCTGGCGCGCCTTGTGCACTAGTTCCGGGGGCATGGCTATGGCGCCGCAGTGAGCCCCAGCCCCTTCCAGGAACAGTGCAGCCACATCCTCCTTGGCCAGGGCCGCCTCCAGGGCTGCTTCGTCATTGCAGGGGACGACCACCGTGGCATCGGACACCGCCCCCTCCACCGAGGGGGGCAGTCGGCCTGCCACCGCCTTATCGTAGGGGGCTATCACCCCAACTTGGAAATGGTCGGCCCAGCCGAAGAAGTGCTCCGCAAACTTGAGGATTTTGTGCCTGCCGGTGTAGGCTCGGGCTATATGGGCAATCATCATGTTGGCCTCGGTGCCCGTCATCACGAACTCCACCTTCTCCGCCGCCGGGATGAGCTGGGTGATGAGCTCAGCCCACTCCAGGGCCAGCTCGTTCTCGGCACCGTAGTGGGTTCCCTTGGACACCTGCTCCGAGACGGCCTTTACCAGGGCGGGATGGGCGTGGCCGAAAAGGAGCGAGCCATGGCCCATGGTGTAGTCAATGTACTCGTTGCCATCTACATCCCATTTTCGGGAGCCTTTACAATACGAGGCATAAATAGGGAAGGGTTGGTTGAAACGGGAATCGTGATGCATGCCCCTGCTCACCTTGAGGGACCTCTCCCATAGCTCCTTGGACTTGAGGTGGGTAGCCACAAACCGGTCGACGCTACTGATTACCTTCATCGTTAGCCCTTGTGCCCCCTTTCTCTTCGGCCAACATAGGTCTGTCCGAATCGACCTGTTGCAGTATAAGGGTGGGGGGCGAGTCCTGTCAAGGTTTTGACCTGGATGGTGTCAGGGGTATTGTTTGAGGGATATACCCCGGTGCTCGTGGGCATGGATTGCTCTGGGGGCGGGGGATGACTTATAATACAATTTAAATGAGCGGGCCGCCAAACTGCTGGCAGCCCTGATGGCGCTGGCACAGCCCGGCAGGCAAAGGAGGGACTGGTTAAGTGGCCAAGAAGAATGTCTTCGATTTCGCCCAGATGAAGCAGAGGGGGGAAAAGATCACCTTTCTAACCGCCTACGATTATCCCGTAGCCCATCTGGCGGAGCAGGCCGGCCTGGACATGCTCCTAGTGGGCGATTCGTTGGGGATGGTGGTCTACGGTTATGGGGGGACGCTGCCCGTCACCATGGACCAGATGATAGTTCATTCCCAGTCGGTGCGAAGGGGGGCGCCCAACACCTTCATCATCGGGGATATGCCCTTCCTCTCCTATCAGAAATCGGTGGCTGACGCCATTGACAATGCCGGCCGGTTTCATAAGGAGGCCGATGTCGATGCCGTAAAGCTGGAGGGCGGCCGGAGGGTGGTGCCCCAGATCAAGGGTATTGTGGACTCGGGGATGCTGGTGATGGGCCATATCGGCCTCACCCCCCAGAGCTCGGGGCAGCTGGGGGGATTCAAGGCCCAGGCCAATACCGCCGAAGCCGCCCTGGCGTTACTGGAGGACGCCAAGGCCGTGGAGGAGGCCGGAGCCTTCTCCCTCCTCCTGGAGGGCATACCCCCCGAGGCGGGCAAGCTCATCACGGAGAGCCTGAAAATACCCGTGTTAAGCATCGGGGCAGGGCCCTATTGCGATGGTCAGGTGCTGATAGTCAGCGACATGCTGGGGCTCTTCGAGGCCTTCACCCCCAAATTTGTCAAGAAATACGCCAATCTGGCTGAGGTGATCCGCAACGCCTTCAAGGCCTATATTGATGATGTCAAGAGTGGCCGCTTCCCGGCAGCGGAGCACTGCTACAAGATGAAGCCGGGGGAGGCGGAGAAACTGGAGGAGCTCCTCAAGAAGGCCCCTTAGGCCTGTCTTGGCTCCGGTTCGAACGCGGCGTCCATTCTAGCGGGGGGCGCAGGGGCAAATGCCCCTGCGCCCCCCGCGTTTGAGTTCTAACCCCTGGGCGCCAATGGCGACCTAAAGGTTCCCTTGACTTTTGGCCCTGATTAGCAATAATGTAGGCTATCCGCGTGGGGTGCCTTAGCGTCATGCACTATTTCCTTAACGAGCAGCAGAGGATGATCAAGGGCCTGGCCCGCCGCATCGCCGAGGAGCGAATAATGCCGGTCCGGGCGGAGCTTGATGAAAGGGAGGAGTTCCCCTGGGATGTAATGAAGGAACTGGCCGAGGCCGACCTGTTTCGCATCTTTATCCCAGAGGCATATGGGGGGCTGGGTGGGGGGTGCCTCGACCTCTGTGTGGCAGTGGAGGAGCTGAGCCGAGGCTGCTGCGGGATAGCGGTCAGCTATGCTGCCTCGTCCCTGGGGTCTATCGCCTTGATAGAGTATGGGACCGAGGAGCAAAGACAAAAATACCTCCCTGATATCGCCAGTGGGGCCAAACTGGCCGCCTTCGCCCTGACGGAGTCGATGGCGGGCAGCGATGCCGCCGCCATCCGCACCACGGCGGTGCGGGATGGGGAGAACTACATCCTTAACGGCACCAAGCAGTTCATCACCAACGGGGGCGAGGCCGAACTGTATACCATTATCGCCCTCACCGACCCGGCCAAGGGGGCCCGCGGGGCCAGCGCCATCCTGGTGGAGAAGGGCACGCCTGGCTTCACCTTCGGCAAGAAGGAGAGGAAGATGGGCATCCGCGCCTCTACCACCAGGGAGCTGGTGTTTCACAACTGCCGGGTCCCCAGGCAGAACCTGCTGGGCCGGGAGGGCTCCGGTTTCATCATCACCCTCAAGACCCTGGATCGGTCGCGCCCCGGGGTGGGTGCCCAGGCGGTGGGGCTTGCCCAAGGGGCCTTAGAGGCGGCGGTGGCCTATGCCCGGGAGCGACACCAGTTTGGACAACCCATCTCCTCCTTTCAGGCGATCCAGCATATGCTCGCCGACATGGCTACCCAGGTGGAGGCAGCCCGGGCCCTGGTCTACGCTGTGGCCAGGGCGATCGATACCGGGGTCAAGGATTATACCGAGGCTGCCGCTATGGCCAAGCTCTTCGCCAGCGATATGGCCATGAGGGTGACCACCGATGCCGTGCAGATCTTCGGTGGCGTGGGCTATATGCGCGATTATCCTGTGGAGAAGATGATGAGAGATGCCAAGATCACCCAGATATACGAGGGCACCAATCAGGTCCTGCGCAATACCATAGCCCTGGAGCTGCTGAAGCGGAAGGCAAAGCCAGAGTGAACATCGTCGTCTGCATCAAGCAGGTGCCAGGCACCACCGAGGTCAAAATCGACCCCCAGACCAATACCCTGGTCAGAGAGGGCGTGGAGGGCATCGTCAACCCCTTCGATACCTATGCCCTGGAGGAGGGCGTTCGCCTGAAGGAGCGCTTTGGCGGGGTGGTCACCGTCGTCAGTATGGGGCCGCCTCAGGCAGAGGCGGCGCTGCGGGAGGCCATCTCCGTGGGCGCCGACCAGGCCATCCTGCTCAGCGACCGCGCCTTCGCCGGCTCCGACACCTTGGCCACAGCCTATGTGTTGTCCCGGGCCATCGCCAGGATAGGCGACTACGACCTGGTTATCTGCGGCAAGCAGACCCTGGATGGCGATACCGGTCAGGTGGGCCCCGAGCTAGCCCAGCGCCTGGGCATACCCTTCGTGGCCTATGTGAGCAAGGTGGAGGCTATCCAAGACGGCCAGATGCGGGTGCAACGGCTCATCGAGGAAGGGCACGAGCTAATGGAGGCCCCCCTGCCCTGTGTCATGAGCGTGGTCAAGGAGATAAATGTGCCCCGCCTCCCCTCCCTCCGAGGCATGATGAGGGCCAAGGGCGCCCAGATACCGGTATGGACGGCCCGGGATCTGGATATCGAGGCGGATAGGGTGGGGGTAGCTGGCTCCCCCACCCGGGTCATCCGCGTCTTCTTTCCCCAGCGGACACGGAAGAGCCAGATGCTGGAGGGCACCGCGGAGAGCCAGGTGGAGCAGTTGGTGGAGAGGCTGCGGGAGACCAAGCTGATCTAAAGAGGGCAAGCAGGTTGGGCATCCAGATCGACCTTGAGAAGTGCACCGGCTGCGGGGCCTGCCTCCCCGCTTGCCCCCTCGATGCCCTGGAGCTAGCGGAGGACAAGCCCCGGGTCAAGGACAACTGCAACCTGTGCGGCGCCTGCCGCGATGCCTGCGAATACGATGCCATAATCATCGAGGAGGCCCCTGAGAAGATAGCCCCCGACACTGGCTTCCGCGGGGTCTGGGTGTTCGCCGAGCAGCGGCAGGGCCAGCTCAAGGGCGTGGCCTATGAGCTCGTGTCCAAGGGCCGGGAGCTGGCCGACAGCCTGGGCACCGAGCTGGGCGTGGTGTGTTTCGGGCACCAGGTGCAAGGGGTGGAGCAACTGGTGGCCTATGGCGCCGACAAAGTCTATTTGGTGGACGACCCGGCCCTGGCCCATTACCAGGACGACCTCTATGCCCACCAGCTAGCCAGGCTGATCGAAGAGCATAGACCGGAAATATTGCTGGCCGGCGCCACCTCCCTAGGACGCTCCTTCATCCCCAGGGTGGCCGCTATGCTGGAGACGGGGCTCACCGCCGATTGCACCGGCCTGGATATAGACGGGGATACCCGGCTCCTCCTCCAGACAAGGCCCACCTTTGGCGGCAACATCATGGCCACCATCACTTGCCGCGCCCGAAGGCCCCAGATGGCCACGGTGCGCCCCCATGTGTTCAAAAAAGGCATCCCCAAGGATGGAAGACAGGGGCAAATCATCCGGATAGACTTCGATAGAAGCGCCGTCACCTCGAGGACGAAGCTCCTGGGCTTCATTGAAGACCTGACGGAAAAAGTAAGGCTTGAAGAGGCCGACATCATCGTCTCCGGAGGGCGGGGGCTGGGCAAGCCCGAGAATTTCCAGCTATTGCAGGAGCTGGCCGATGTCCTGGGGGCGGCGCTGGGCTCCTCCCGGCCGCCCGTGGACGAGGGGTGGATTCCATACTCCCATCAGGTGGGTCAGACGGGCAAGACAGTCTGTCCTAAGCTGTACATCGCCTGCGGCATCTCCGGAGCGGTGCAGCACCTGGCCGGCATGCAGACCTCAGAGGTCATCGTGGCCATCAACCACGACCCCCATGCCCCCATCTTTGAAATCGCCACCTATGGCATAGTGGGCGACCTCTTCGAGATAGTGCCCATGCTTATCGCCAGGCTAAAGGAGGCTCGGGGCTAGGCGCTCAGCCTGGGGCCGATGAGACATAGATGTGAGGCAGGCCAGTCCAGACACCGGTAAATATTTCGTGGCTTATGGTTCTGGCCCAAGCGGCGATCTCGTCGGAGGTGATTTCCTCATTGCCCTGGCGCCCCAGTAATACCACTTCATCGCCCACTTTGACCTCAGGCACCCTGGTCACATCGACCACACATTGGTCCATGCATACCCGTCCCCGAATGGGAAGGCGCCGGCCATGGATAAGAACCTGCCCCCGGTTGGAGAGCAGCCTGGGCAGGCCGTGTCCATAGCCGAAGGGAACCAGGGCCACCAGGGCTTCCCTCTTAGCTATCCAGGTCAGGTTATAGCTGACGCCCTCGCCAGGCCTCAACCGGTGAACCCGGGTCACCCGGGCCTTGAGGCTGAGGACCGGCCGCAAGGGGACAGCCCTCTCCACGTGGGGGGAGGGGTAAACCCCGTACAGGGATAAACCCACCCGCACCATATCGAGGTGGGTCTCGGGGAACCTCAAGGTGGCGGCGCTATTGGCAGCGTGCAGCAATTTAGGTTCGGGAAGGGTAGCGGCTATCTTGAGGAAGCGCTGCAACTGGAGTTGGGTGAAGGCGGGGTCGGGCTCGTCTGCCGAGGCAAAATGGGTGTAAAATCCGGTCATCTTCACCCGGGCCAGACTGGAAATAAAGCGCACCAGCTCCGGCACATCCTCCATGCTGGCCCCGTAGCGGTTCAGACCCGTATCGACCTTGACATGCACCGAAACGTCAGTGCCCAGGTGCTCAGCCGCCCTGTCCAGGGCCAGAGCCAGCCCCGGCTCGACCACGGTGGGGGTAAGGTTGGCGCCGATTACGGTAGCAGCCTGGGTGGGTGGGGTGGGCCCCAGTATCAGGGTGGGGGCGG
>MTNP01000049.1 GCA_002011475.1 Dehalococcoides sp. JdFR-54 | reverse complement strand
CCCCCGCCGCCAAGCGGATGAATTTCAGGCGGATAAGGTATATTTTCTCGTCTGGAGGGGTATTGGCGGGGACACGAACCTTGAAGGTCACCGCTGCTTCTTCGGCTGATGGACTGGCTATTGTTATCCCGCTAGAAGTGGGCGATGAGTTAGCCCAACTTAAGAGGATAAGAAGGATTAAAACGAGTAAGCTGAAATGATTCCTCATCGCCTTTGCTCCCCAGCCGCCCTCCAGTGCTAGCTGAGCCCCTTTCCTTTCTTGGCCCTGGTCCTAGCTTGGAATCTGGGCATGTCTCCCGCCACTCGAATGCCCCCAAGGGAATTCGAATCCCTGTTTCCGGCTTGAAAGGCCGACGTCCTGGGCCACTAGACGATGGGGGCAGGCCCATCAAGTATAGCAAATATGGCCACCCCGGGCAATCGCCCATTTCCCACTCCACAAATTGTTATGGGTATACGGCTATGGCCTCCAGCCCCGTGGTCTCCGGCAAGCCCAGCATCAGGTTCATGTTCTGGATGGCCTGCCCCGCTGCCCCCTTCACCAGATTATCCAGGCAGCCGATCACCACCAGCCTATCGGTTCTCAGGTCGATGGTGGGGTAGATGAGGCACAGGTTATTGCCCCAGGTCTGCTTGGTCTGAGGCGGCTGCTCCACCACCCGGACGAAAGGCTCACCCTTGAAGAAGTCTCTATAGAGTTGCTTTAGCTCCTGCTGGCCCTTTTCGCCCCCAGCCAGCTTGCCCGCCACCAAGGGGGCATAGCAGGAGCTGAGGATGCCGCGGGTCATGGGCACCAGGTGGGGGAGAAAGGTTATCTGGGGAGGGGGGCCAGTTCGGAGGCCGGCCAGCTCTTGGACCATCTCGGGCAGGTGCCTATGTCCCTCCAGGGCATAGGCCAGGGTATTCTCATTCACCTCGGAGAAATGGGTGGCCAGGCTCAGGGTTCTGCCGGCGCCGGATACCCCCGACTTGCTGTCCACGATGATGTCGGGGGCGATGATCCCCTCCCTGACCGCCGGGGCCAGGGCCAGGATGGCGCCAGCGGGGTAGCAGCCGGGATTGGCCACCAACCGGGCCGAGCCTATTTGGGGGCGGTGCAGCTCGGGGAGGCCGTAGACCGCCTTTTCCAGCAGGGCAGGCGCGGGATGGGCGAAGTCGTACCAGGTCTCATAGGCTGAGGGGTCCTTGAGGCGAAAGTCGGCGCTGAGGTCCACCACCCGGATGCCCTCCTCCAGCAGGGGCAGGATGGCCTCGGCGCTGGACTTATGGGGCAGGGCGGAGAAGGCCAGTTCCGCCGGGCCGGGTTCGGCCTGTATGGTGAGCTCGATGTCGGCCAAGTGGGGGAGGGCCTCCCCCAGTTTCTGGCCGGCGGCGCTGCGGCCAGTGACCCAGGCCAGCTCCACCTCAGGGTGAGGATGCAGCAGACGGGCCAGCTCCAGCCCCGCATAGCCGGTGACATTTATGATCCCTACCTTTGTCCTGGCCATTTCACATCTCCTTGAGGTCGTAGTCCCGCCGCGAGGGGCAGCCATCCCTGAGCACACAGCGCCAGCACAGGGGATGCCGCGCCCGACAGATGCGGCGGCCATGCTCGATCATGGTGAGGTGAAACTGATAGACCCTCTGCGGCGGTATCATTTCCTCCAGTATATCGTGGGCGGCTGCGGGGGCTACCCTGGAATCGATGAGGCCCAGCCGCTTGGATACCCGGTAGACATGGGTATCCACGGGCAGGGCGGGGCGTCCCATGCCGAAGAGGAGCACGCAGCCGGCGGTCTTTGGCCCCACCCCAGGCAGCCTCCTCAGCCAGGCCTTGGCCTGGGCCAGGGGCCTTCGGCGCAGAAAGCCCAGGTCCAGGGAACCCCGTTCCCTCAGGATTTGCTCCAGGATGGCTTTGATGCGCAGGGCCTTGACCCGGGCCAGGCCGCCGGGGTTGATGGCCGAGGCGATCTCCTCCACCCCTGCCCCGGCCACCTCCTCCCAGCTTCCGAAGGCGTCTCGGAGTCGCTGAAAGGAGCGGCGGGTATTCACATCGGAGGTATTCTGGGACAGCACCGTGAGCACCAGCTCGGTGACCGGGTCGTAGCGCTGCCGCCACTCTCCGATATGATACTCCTTGTTCAATCGCCCCAGGAGTTCAGCGATGGTCACAGCTACCCCTCAAGCCCTGCCCTTTTCAGGTGACAGGTGTCGTTGAGGAGGGCGGCCACGAAATAGCCATCCCTGACTTCGAATATGTTAATGGCGCACAGGTTCTGCTCCACCCTCCAGAAATAAGAGCTGTCCAGTCCCAGGACGCTCAGGACCAGCAGCCGGCATACCACCACGTGGGAGACCAGGGCTATGGTTTGGTTCAGGTGTTGCTGGGCCACCTCCTCCATAGCGGCCTTGGCTCGGAGGCGTACCGCCTCTACGCCCTCGCCGCCGGGGAAGGTCACCAGATGGGGCTTGGTTCGCCACACCTCGAAGAGCTCGCTATACCGGGCAGCGACCTCGGCCACGCTTAAGCCCTGCCATTGGCCATAGTCGACATCGATGATGCCGGGCAAGGGCTGAACCGGTACCTGGAGCCTGTGGGCCAGGATCTGGGCGGTGTGCATGGCCCGAGGCAGGGGGCTGGAATACAGGGCCGATACCGGCCATTTGGCCACGGCCTCGGCGGTGATATGGGATTGCCTCACCCCCAGGTCGGTCAGGTCTAGGTCGGCACGGCCGCGGAACCGCTCTCTCTCGTTCCACTGGGTCTGACCGTGCCGGATGAGAATAATTCGGGTCAAGGCGACCTCCTGCTTCGGCTTATTGGGCATCATAGTGATGATAGCACAACCTGGGACAAACCGATAGGGTTCCCATTACAAGATAGCCATTGGCCTGGAATTGACAGGGCACACCCCGTTCGCTAAACTCCAGGTGGGGGAGACCCTGTTGAGCTATGGATGAATCGCTGCGCCACCGTCTCAGCCACGCCCTGACCAAGGCCCAGGCCGACTACGCGGAAATACGCCTGGAGGAGAGCCAGTCCACTCGTATCGTCTACCGGGGCCAGGAGCTGGAAGACATCAGCCATGCCCTCAGCTTCGGGGGCAATGTCAGGGCCCTGGTGCGGGGGGGCTGGGGCTTTATCTGCTTCGATGGGCTGGACGAGCTACCCTCCAAAATGGAGCTGGCCACAGCCCAGGCCCGGCTGGTGGGCAAGGAGAGCACCCGGTTCGTGCCCGTGGAGCCGGTGGTGGCCGAGACGGCCCCCTGGCTGAAAAGGGACCCTGATGCGGTGGCCCTGGCCGAGAAGAAGAGGCTCCTCGACGAGTATAATGAGGTTATCTGGGGCACCCCAAACATTCAGACCAGCGGCATCAGCTATAGCCAGGCCCGCAGGAAGGTCATCCTGGCCAATTCCGAGGGCAGCTACATCGAGCAATCCCGCACCGATGTCACCCTCCGTATCACGGCCGTGGCCCGCAAGGATGGCCAGGTGCAGCAGGCCACCCTCAGCCTGGGCTCTCTGGGGGACTACGAGGCTATTTCAGGATTGCACGGGCAGGTGGAGGAGTTGGCCCGGAGGGCGGTGGCCCTGCTGAATGCCCCTCAGCTGAAGGGGGGCGAGTATACTGTGGTGCTGGACCCGGTGCTAGCCGGGATATTCGCCCATGAGGCCTTCGGGCATCTCTCGGAGTCGGACTTCGTCTATGAGAACCAGCGGCTCAAAGAGCTTATGGTGCTGGGGCGCCGCTTCGGGGGCCAGCACCTCAACATCGTCGATGACCCCACCCTCCCCGGCCTCCGGGGAAGCTACGAATACGATGACGAGGGGACGCCCGCCCGGAAAAGCTACCTGATCCGGGAGGGGGTGCTGGTGGGCAGGCTCCACTCCCGGGAGACGGCGGCCAAGTTGGGTGAGGCCCCCACAGGCCACGCCCGGGCCCTGGACTACCGTCATCCCCCCCTGGTGCGCATGAGCAATACCTTCATCGAGCCGGGCCAGCTCCCCTTCTCGGAGCTCATCGCCGATATCAAGGAGGGGGTATATGCCAAGAACTGGTACGGGGGCACCACCAGCATGGAGATGTTTACCTTCTCCGCCGGCGAGGCCTATATGATCCGCCATGGCCAGATAGCGGAGCTTTTGAAGCCCGTGGTGCTCACCGGGAATGTGTTCACTACCCTGGCCAATATAGATGCCATCGGCAATGACCTGGAAATGAACCAGGGGGGAGGTTGTGGCAAGGGGGATCAGGTACCCCTCCCCGTCTCCAGCGGCAGCCCCCACATCAGGATACGGCGCTGCGTGGTGGGGGGTGGCTAGCCGTGGAGGAGATTCTGAAGCGGGCCAAAAGGGTGGCCTCAGAGGCCGAGGTCTATGAGGTCAGCTATGAGGAGACGCCTGTGGTCTTTGAGGCCAACCGCCTGAAGCAGCTCCAGACCAGCCAAGGCACCACGGTGGCCCTGCGGCTCATCAGGGAAGGCCGACTCGGTTTCGCCACCGCTTCGGGGGAGGTCGATCCCCAGAAGCTGGTGGATATGGCGGTGGAGACCTCCCGGTTTGGCACCCCAGCCCGCTTCCGCTTCCCCGACCCGGATGCTTACCCCCCCATTGAGGTCTGGGATGCCGAGGTGGAGAAGGTTAGCCTGGAAGCTATGACGGGGCTGGGGGAGTCTCTCATCGCCCAGGTGCGAGGGCATGCCCCGGAGCTGGTCTGCCAGTGTCATATAATCAGGGCGGTGGCGACGCGCCGACTGCTCAACTCCCAGGGTGGGCATGCCGTCTACAAGAGGAGTGTCTTCTCCGTGGAATTGACGGGCACCCTGGTCAGGGATACCGATATGCTCTTCGTCTCGGATGTCCAGAGTTCCTGTCACCCTATTCAGGAGGTGGCGGGGATGGCCCAGACCATACGGGAGCAATTGGAGCTATCCCGCCGACAGGCCCGGGTCTCCTCAGGGCAGATGCCGGTCATTTTCACCCCCAGGGGGGTGGCCAGCGCCCTGATTATGCCCCTGACCCTGGCCATCAATGGCAAGGTAGTGCTCCAGGGGGCATCCCCCCTGGCCAACCGGCTGGGGGAGGTCGTTTTTGATGAAAGGCTGTCCTTGAGGGATGATGCCACCATCCCCTTCCGCCCCCACAGTCGCCCCTGCGACGATGAGGGGACTCCCAGCCGCCCTATAGTCCTGGTGGAAAGGGGTATGCCCGCTGGTTTCCTTTATGACCTTCAAACCGCTGCCCAGGCGGGGGCTAGCAGCACCGGCAGCGGCCTCCGCAGCGGAGGCGGCATGCCCTCGCCTTCGGCGAGTGCCTTGGTCCTGGAGGAGGGGGAGGCCGGCTTTCATGACATGGTTCGAGATATGAAGGAGGGGCTGGTGGTGGAGCAGCTTATGGGGGCGGGCCAGGGGAATGTGCTGGGAGGGGAGTTCAGCGGCAACGTCCTCCTCGGCTACAAGGTGGAAAGGGGCGAGATCGTGGGCAGGGTTAAGGACACTATGGTCTCGGGCAATATCTATAAGGCGCTCCGGGAGATCATCGCCGTTGGGGATAGGGCCAGTTGGGTGGGGGGAGCCTTGCTCGCCCCCCACATCTATTGTGCTCGCTTGGCGGTGGCCACTAAGGGCTAGGAGGAATCATGGGAGGCGACATAAGGCTTTATAGGCGGCCGCGGCTCCAGGCCCCAGTGATGCTGGCAGCCTGGCCGGGGATAGGCAATGTTTCCCTCATCGTAAGCCGCTATTTGCAACAGAAGCTGGCCCCCAAGGAGATGGGGGAGATCGAGCCCTTCCCCTATTTCGAGCCCACGGGGGTGTGGGTGGCCAATAATGTGGTGGAGTCCCCCCAGTTCCCGGAGAGCAAGTTCTATTATTGGAAGGGGGGCCAGGGCCGGGGCGACCTCATTTTCTTCATCGGGGATGCCCAGCCCTTGAGCAAGGGGTATGAGCTGGCCGGCAGCGTGCTGGATGTGGCCCAGGCCTTCAAAGTGGGGCGGGTCTATACCTGCGCTGCGGCCATCGCCCCGGTGCACCATAGCGAAAAGCCCAAGGTATGGGCGGTGGCCACCCAAGAATCCCTGCTCTCCGAACTCAAAAAATACCCGGTGATGCTCCGGGGCGACCTCCAAATAGCAGGCCTTAACGGGTTGCTCCTAGGGGTGGCCAAGGAGAGGGGCCTGGAAGGCATCTGTTTGCTGGGGGAGGTCCCCAGCTATGCCACCCGCATCGACAACCCAAAGGCCTCGTTATCGGTATTGGAGGTGCTCACCCAGATGCTGGGCATCGATATCGACCTAACCGAGCTGAGGCAGGCGGCGGTGGAGGCCGAGAGGGAGATGAAGCGGGTGGCTGCCGAGGCCATGAGCCATTTCATCGATCACTTTACCATGCCTTATTGGGAGCGCGGGGAAGAGGACTAAATATGCCCTGGTGGCTTGAGAAGCTGCTGGCGCAGATAAGGGATGGTGAGCAGGCGCTAACTAAGGTGCGGCTTTCCCGTCTCTCCAGCCTGTCCCCCGAGGAGACCAAGCTCTTCTGCCGGATGTGGCCCGACATCGGGGAATCCCAACGGCGCAGGGTGGTGGCCAGGCTCGTCCAGCTGGCCGCCCAGGACGTGGAATTGAATTTCGATTCCGTGTTCCAAGCCTGCCTGGACGACCCCGATGCCGGGGTCAGGGCCAGGGCCATCGATGGCCTGGAGGAATGCCAGGACTGCCGCCTCATCGGCAAGTTGATAGCCCTGTTTCAGGGGGACAGGATGCCATCGGTGCGGGTAAGGGCCGGCAGGGCCCTGGGCCGGTTTGCCATGCTGGCGGAGCTGCGCAAAATTCATGGCCGATATGGGGAGCGGCTGGCCTCGGCCTTGCTCGAGGCCTTCCATGACCTGAGCCAACCCGAGCCCATTCGGGCTCAAGCCCTGGAGGCGGTGGCCCCCTTGAGCCTGCCCCAGGTGACGGAGGCGATCCAGGAGGCCTACCACAGCTCCAGCCCCAGACTGCGCTCCAGCGCCATCACTGCCATGGGATTGAATGCTGACCCCGCCTGGCTGGACATACTGACCGAGGAACTGGGCAATTCAGACGTCGGGCTGCGACAACGGGCGGTGAGGGCCTGTGCCGAATTGGGGGAGCCTAAGGCGGTGCCGCACCTGGTGCAGCTACTGGATGACCCCGAGGACGATGTCCGCCGCTCGGCGATCCAGGCCCTGGGCGAGATAGGTGGTAGCCAAGCTAAGCAGGTATTGAGGGGACTGTGTCAGCACCCTGAGGCCGGGGTTCGACAACTGGCTGAGGCGGCCTTGGAGGCACTGACCATGGAGGAAGGCCTCCTTTCCCTGGGCTTTTGAGGTGGAGCCTATGCCACCCCCGGTGAAGTTGAGGCCAAAACAGCTCAAGGACGCCATCAATGACTACCTATGGCGTCGGGATGAGGAGCTGGCCTCCTTGGATGCGGCCCAGCCCTTAACCCTCCCCTTCCCCGAATACCTCCGTTGTTATGCCCAGGAGCTGAGCGGCGATTCCGGAGAAGGCCAGTACTTCGCCATCGAGACCGCCCGGGGCAAGCACATCGGCAATTGCATGTACTACCGGGCGAGCCACCAGGCCGGGGAGGCGGAGCTGGGCATAATGATCGGCGACCGCGCCTATTGGGGCAAGGGCTATGGCACGGCTGCGGTGTGCCAACTCTTGGAGCATATCTTCACCGCCACCGGGCTGGAACGGGTATACCTGCGAACCTTGGAGGCTAATCTCAGGGCCCAGCGCTGCTTCGAGAAGTGCGGCTTTAGGCGCTGTGGCAAGATGACCCAGGAGGGCCGTAACTTCGTGGTGATGGAGATATACCGCGGGCACTGGCAGAGGTTAAAGAAGGGCTAGCCCCGGGAGGGCAGGGCCACCACCGCTGAGCCAAGAGTGGTCTTTTCCCCCTGGGCATTCTCGATCCAGATGTCGCACTCCAGGCAATGCTCCCCGTCCTGGATATATTTCTTGGTCACCTTGCCCTTGCACACCAGGGTGTCGCCAGGGGCATCCATCTTGCGGTAGCTGGCGCTTAACTTCTTGAGTTTGCCGCGCTCCCCGATCCAGTCGGTCATGAGCTGGCCCAGGAAGGCTGCCTTGAGTCGTCCGTGAATGATGACCCCGGGCAGCCCTCGCCCCAGGGCGAAGTCCTTATCATAATGGATCTCGTTATAGTCCTCGCTGGCACCAGCCCACATCACCAACTGTCGGCTGCTGGTTTTCTTCTCCAGGGTGGGCACCTCCATCCCCACCTCTACATCCTCGTAGTACAGTTGCTTTGCCACAGGTCGTCCTCTCTTTGGGTCAGTAGTATATCACCGTGTTATCGGACTGGGCCACCAGCTCCCCGCGCTGGTTACGGTAGTAGGCCCTCCAGTAGATGAAGAACATCCGGCCCAGTTTCCCTTGACGTTCCTTGACCTCGGTTATCTCGGCGGAAACGGATATGGTGTCGCCGGGCCTGACCGGGAGGAAGAACTGCCAGTCGCTGCCGCCATCGACGCTGCTGCTCAGGGGGGGCAGGGAGTCGAGCCTCAGGGAGATCCCGGCCATGAGGACGGAGCAGAAGAAGGTGGGGGGCAGGATGATGCCGCCATACTCGCTGTGCTTGGCGGCCTCCTCATCGGTCCACAGGGGGTTGGTGTCCCCCACCGCCTCGGCGAACTTCTTGATCATCCGCCTCTCGATTTCCACGGTGTAGGGCAGGCACAGGGCCTCTGCCGTTCGCCGTACCGATTCAACAGTGGGCTCTGCTTGACTCACAGGCTTCTCCTTTCGCGGCAAACAATCGAGGATAGCTTATAACAGGGGGGCGGGGATGTCAATTCAGGGATAGATTTATAGAAGTTGGCATTTGTGCCTGTTGTGGCAGATAGTGGCTCGGGCCCTTCACCCCAGCTTCTCCAGCGGGGCCAGGCTCAGGAGCAGCTTCCTGACCCCGGCTTCGGCGAAGGCCACGGTGACCTCCTGGTCATCGCGGCTGGGCTGGCAGCTCACCACCACCCCCTCGCCGAACTTGGCGTGCCGCACCCGGTCGCCGGCCCTGATATGGGGCAGGGAGGGGGCTGGGGCAGGGGTGAGGACCTTGGGCTCTGGGACGCCCAGTCCGGAGGGGGCGCTGCTGACCAGGGAGGGCGGGATGTCCAGCAGAAAACGGGAGGGGGGATTGGCCCCGCTCAAGCCGGCCAGGCTGCGGCGCAAGGCCCGAACCAGGAAGAGGCGCCGCTTGGCCCGGGTGACCCCCACATAGCAGAGGCGGCGCTCCTCCTCCATCTGGGCCGGGTCATCGAAGGAGCGGATGTGGGGGAGCACCCCCTCCTCCAGCCCCACGATGAACACCACCGGGAACTCCAGCCCCTTGGCCTGGTGCAGGGTGATGAGGGTAACTGCATTTACCTTCTCGTCCAGGCTATCCACGTCGGACACCAGGGTTACCCCCTCCAGAAAGGAGGTCAGGCCCTCCCCCGGCTCCAGGTGCTGATATTCCTGGGCCAGGGTGCACAGCTCCAGGACATTATCCCAGCGATCCTCGCCGTCGGGCTCATTCAGGATATATTCCTTGTAGCCCGAGCGCTCCAGCACCACCTGGATCAGGTCGTGGAGATGGAGTTCCTGGCCCTGGGCGGCCAGCCCCTCCACCAGGCTGAGGAAGGAGTTGAGGTCGTGCCTGGTGCGGGCGGTGAAGGGGCCGCTGTCCCGCTCGCCCTCTGCCAGTTGCTTCAGGGCCTGGTAAAGGGATAGCTCCCTAGCCTGGGCCCAACGGGAGAGCTCGGCCACAGTGCGCTGGCCGATGCCCCGGGGTGGGGTGTTGATCACCCGCAGCAGGCTGATATTATCATCGGGGTTGACGATGAGCCTCAGGTAGGCGATGACATCCTTGACCTCACGGCGCTCGTAGAAGCGGGTGCCCCCCACCAGCTTGTAGGGCAGCCCGTAGCGGACAAAGGTCTCCTCTAGCACCCGGGATTGGGCGTTGGTGCGATACATCACGGCGCAATCGCCGGGGGCGAAGCCCTCTCGGGCCAGGCTTTCCACCTGGCGGGCCACGAATTGGGCCTCCTCCTGCTCGTCATAGACCTCGGCCACGGTGGGGGGCAGGCCGACCTCGTTCTCTGTCCACAATCCCTTGGGCTTGCGCTCCTTGTTGGCGGCAATGATGTGGCTGGCCAGCTCCAGGATAGCCTTGCTGGAGCGGTAATTCTGCTCCAGCAAGGCTATCCTGGCATCGGGGTAGTCCTTCTCGAAGTTGAGGATGTTGCGCAGGTCGGCAAAGCGCCACGAATAAATGGACTGGTCGGGGTCGCCCACCACGCAGATGTTGCGGTGCTGGCCCGCCAGTTGCTTGGCCAGCACATACTGGGCGATGTTGGTATCCTGGAACTCGTCGATGAGGACATGGAGGTAGCGAGACTGGTATTTGGCAAGCACCCTGGGCTGGCGGAGAAGGCGCACCGCCTCCATCAGGAGGTCGTCGAAGTCCAGGGCCCGGCTCTGGGCAAGAAGCTCCTGGTAGCGCCCGTAGACCCGGCGCACCACCTCATCCCGATAGCTGGTCACCTGCCTGGCATAATCCTCGGGCCCTATTAAGCGGGCCTTGGCAGCTCTGATGGCCGAGCCCAACGCCTTCGGGTTGTAATACCTGGGGTCTAGGTCCAGGTCTTGCAGGGCACGCTTGAGGAGGTTGAGCTGGTCTTCCTCGTCGTAGATGACGAAGTGGGGGTCGATGCCGATCTCCTGTCCATCGCGGCGCAGGAAACGGGCACAGATGGCGTGGAAGGTGCCCAGGGTGAGCTCCTCGGCCCGCTGGCCCAGGAGTTGGTGGAGCCGCTCCCTCATCTCGTTGGCAGCTTTGTTGGTGAAGGTCACGGCCATAATCCGGTAAGGGCTGATGCCCCAGGCCTTGATGAGGTAGGCGACGCGATGGGTGATGACCTTGGTCTTGCCGCTGCCGGGGCCGGCCAGGATGAGGAGAGGACCCTCCGGGGTCTCCACCGCCTGTCTCTGGGCAGGGTTGAGTCCTTCCAAGATATCCATAATCCTCAGTCATTATATCCCTTTTTGAGTGGGGCGTCTAAGCGGTATAATGGGCTTAGCCTGGTCGTGGCGGTGAGAATGACAGCACGGCATCTGGAAAAGCGCCTGTTTCAGGGCGAGGTCTCCGACCTGGCCGAGGCGGCATTCATCGCCTCTGGGGTGGCCACGAGGGCGGAGCTGGAGGACTGCCTCAGTCTCTTCGACGGGCTTCGGCGGCAGATAGCCGAGGAGATCTCGCCGGGGGATGATGTCACCAGGTTGAGGGAACTGTTCAATTGGCTGTGGCGGACTAAGCCGAGGCGATATCGCCAGGGGGGCAACTTCCGCCTCGGCGACGTGCTCCGGGCCCAGCTCGCCCCCGATGTCCTGGAGGTGGGCAATTGCCTTGGGCTCACCCTTCTCTATAACTGCCTGGCCCAGCGATTGGGGTTGAGGATGAAGGCCGTCTACCTGGAGGTGGCCTTCGATGGACAACCCCATGTGTTTTCCTCGTATCGGGCCGGTGAGGTGGCCATCGATATAGAGCACATCTTGCCCGATGGCTTCGATTATAAGGGACACCTGGGCAATCCGCTGCGGGTGGAGTGGGATGAGGCCGGTCTCCTGGCGGATATATACCACAGTCGGGGCAACCTCTTCTTTGAGAGCCGCCGCTTTGGGGATGCCGTAAAGCTCTATCAGAAGGCCCTGAGGCTCAACCTCAAGCACAATCAAGCCCGGCTAAATATGGGGCTGGCCCTGGCCGAGCTTGGCAGGACAAGGGAGGCGGCGAGGCTGCTCCAAGAACCGCCCTAGCCCCACCCCAGTGCGGCAAGATCCAAGCTCTCCTCTAGCAGCTTGGCCATGGGCTCCAGCTTTGCTTCCTGTCGGAAGCGGGCCCGGCTCAGGTTTTGCTCGATGACGTTTATGATGGAGAGGGTGTCCCGCTCGGTCAGGATTAGGGGCACTCCGGCATCCTGGGCCCGGCTCAGGGTCATCCCCGTGGGCTGGCCCTGACCACTGAGGATGAGGCAGTGGGTGGGGGTATCTAGGGCGGCCATCTGCATATCGGCGCGGTGCAGTGGGGCGATGACCGCTTTATTGCCCTTGCGCCCGTAATAAAGGGGGCCGGGGTCCACGGTGAAGGCACCCACCATCACATTCTCGACCAACCCCTCCAACTTCTCGGTGGGGTTCAGAACCTCTCCCTCGAGTTCGTGGGCAAGCTCGGCACAGGATATGGTCATCAGGCGCCGGTCCTGGGGGAGCGCGCCCAATAGTTTGATCCCCTTGGTTTCCCAGCGCGCCGGCTCTGAGTCACGCACCACCTCCAGCTTAGGAGGGGGCACCATATTGATGACCACCCCTAGGAGGGAGTCGCCAAAGGCTTTGGTGAGGAGGTTTGAGGCCCTATCAAAATCATGGCCATAGCGGTGAATGGCCACCACCTTGGCCTCCAGCAGCCGGGCGGCCTGGGCTTCTGCCTGAGTCCGTTGCCCATCCGTCAGCAATCCCCCCAGCCCCTCCAGCAGCACGGTATCTTTATCCACGGCGACCTCTGAATAACTTGACATAAGTTTTCGGGGGGCCTGGCTTTCAGGGTGGGCGAGGGCCGTGCCCAGCTCCTCGAGGCTCAGGGGACATAGCTTGTCAGGGGGTTCGTCGAGCTGAAAGATCTTGATGAAGAAGGCGGCGTCTTGGGCGGCACCGGCCGCCTCTGAGGCTACAGCCACTGGCTTGAGGTAGCCAACCTGGCGACCCTGGCCCCTCAGGTAGTGACCGATGCCAGCGCACAAGGCGCTTTTCCCTGTCGCCTCCCCTAACGAGGTCACATATAGCGCTTTCATGGCTCCCCTTGTCTGCTAGGTCTGGGACCCGGTGGGGCATTATACTACAATAAAGGTGGTGGGGCAACCGTCGCCGCCATAAAGGCGAGCTTGACAGTGGGCCGATTTGGGCTATAGAATAGGGCGTGGTGCCGAGGTAGCTCAGTCGGTAGAGCAGCGGACTGAAAATCCGCGTGTCCCCGGTTCGATTCCGGGCCTCGGCACCAAAATCTAGTTGGGCATTTATTCAAGCAGTGACAAGCCCGTGGAAAAGGGCGGGAGTAGCTCAGCGGTAGAGCATCTCCTTGCCAAGGAGAGGGTCGCGAGTTCGAATCTCGTCTCCCGCTCCAGGGCCGAAGTGGCGGAATGGCAGACGCGACGGTCTCAAAAACCGTTGGGGGGCAACTCCCGTGTCGGTTCGAATCCGACCTTCGGCACCAGAAGCAGAATGGGGCCCTCACAAAATCGAAGATTTTGTGAGGAGTAAGTGGTGCCGGGTAGTGTAGCGGTAGCACAAGGGACTTTGGATCCCTCGGCCCAGGTTCGAATCCTGGCCCGGCAGCCAGCAAACTTCTTGGCAATTGTTATAAACAAATATGGAGGTAATCGATGGCTTTGAAGCTATTCCCTGTGGTCTCAGTCAAGGGCAAGCCCTTCGACTGTGGACTACAACACGGCTCCCAGGCCCGGGAGCAAATACGCAGAAATGTGGACCTTTATTTCGACCTGTGGGGTGCCCTGTGGGGGGCCAAACGCCCTGAGGTTCTGGAGCGGTGCCGTAAATTTGTCCCGGTCATCGGGGAATATGACGCTGATATCTTGGAGGAGCTGGAGGGGGTGGCCAGGGGGGCTGACTTGTCCCTTGAGGAAATTATCGCCCTGAATGCCAGGTATGAGCTGGTCTGGGCGCAAAGCTTGTCCCCTCAACATGGGAGCGATGGCTGCACCTCTGTGGCTGCCCTGCCCCAGGTGACCAAAGATGGCCACACCCTCCTGGGACAGAACTGGGACTATAAGCCCAGGTTTCAGGGGCTGAGCATAATCTTGGAGGTGGAGCAGGAGACCAAGCCCAACCTCGTCACCCAAACCGAAGCCGGCATCATCGGATTCAAGGGCATGAATTCAGCGGGGGTAGGGGTGTGTGTCAACGGCCTGGTATCCAATCGGGATAGATTCGACCCCAGGACGCCCTTTCTCATAATGATGAGGGGCATCCTCAATGCCGACAGCTTCAGCCGGGCTCTAAAGGCGGTCCTGGGGACTAAGGCCACTGTTTCGGGCAACCTTCTCATCGCCCACCGGGATGGCGAGGTCATTGATCTGGAGGTTACTCCCGAGGACGTGGGTTTCCTTTATGAGGAAGGAGGCATCCTGGCCCATAGCAATCACTTCGTGGCCTTCACCAACCGAGAAGATCTCATCGACACCTTCAAGCCAGCCATCCCCGACACCCTATTCCGCATCCACCGGGCGCGTCGCCTCATGGAATTGGACAAAGGCCACATCGATGTTGACAGCTTCCAGAGGATGTTCAAAGATCACTTCAGCTATCCTAACTCCATCTGCCGCCACGCGGATGCCCGAGATGAGGAGCCAAGGCAGCTAGCCACGCTGTCCTCGGTAATAATGGACCTGGAGGAGCGGGCCCTCTACATGACCGAGGGGCCACCCTGCCAGAATGAGTATCGCAAGCTGTCGCCGCCGAGCCTGATGAAGGACTGAGGCGGGCTGCCCTTTCTGGCGACCATCTAAATGTTGTGGTGGGGGCAGTCCTTGTCATGCAAGGGGGCCAGGGGTTATAATTTAGGTGGTTACCTCATTCCCCGATAGCTCAATGGTAGAGCGGGCGGCTGTTAACCGCTAGGTTCGTGGTTCGAATCCACGTCGGGGAGCCATTCTGTATAAAAGGTAAAACTCCTATCGCCTCTGTAGGTGAGCTATTAGGCAGCATCGGGATAGTATAAATAACCTTTACCTCAGAGTCTCCGACCTCGATTTTCTCCACAAAGGACTTGAGAAATGCCTTCTGCTCTACTATCTCAGATTCCTCAAGCAGCCCCTTCAGGTCTTTCACGTATGCTCTGACGACACCGGGGTCGGCAAGCTCAATGGTTCGGTAACGCAGCGCCTCCTCAGCCTCTGCCTTTACCTGCTGGAGTTCCTCCTTCTTTGCAAAGAGAGCCTTAATCCTTGGCGCTAGTTCTCCACTCTTAAACTCCCCCGTCTCCAGGGCGTCGTAGAGCTTCCCCAGCCTGCTATCGACATCGGCTATCTGGGCTTGGATAAGCTCAAGCCTCTCCCTCTCTTCATCGCAAGTCTGGGCTAGCTCCTCGTTAGTCAGTTTCACCAGCTCCTCCAGGTTCTCCTCGGTGAGGATATATCGCTTGATTCGGTCAATAACGAACCTCTCTATCTTATCCTTGGGCAGCAGTGGCGTCTTACATAGATCCCGCCCCCTTCTGCGGGCATTGCCACACATGTAGTAGAAGAACTTTCCCGACTTCACGGCATGACCTATCATGGCTGTGCCGCATTCCTTGCACCGGATCATTCCGCTGAGGATGTATTCGCTATGCACTATCCTAGGGTGGGTTACCCTCGGAGCTCGGTCAGCTAGCTTTGTCTGAGCTTAGTCGAAGGTATCTCGATCAACGATGGCAGGCCAGGCATCCTCAACACGAACAGGTGGTAGACCATCGCTGGCGCTGATCCGCCTCTTCCTTCGCCTATCCCAGACCAACACTCCAGCATAAGCCTCATTACGGAGAACGTTGTGCACCGAAGTGGTGCCCCACTTCTTGCCGGTTCGGGTGGTCAGCCCATCACGGTTAAGCCCCTTGGCGATCTCCTTGAGCCCCTGTCCTGATAAGCACTCTCTAAATATCCTCTCCACCACCGGGGCTGTTACTGGGTCAGGCTCAAGCTTGCTCCTCTCGGTATCTCTGTCGCGCACTTTCACCCTTCGATAGCCGTAAGGAGTATGTCCGCCGGTATAGAAACCCCTGGAGGCATTCTCCCTCATACCCCTCACCACATCCTGAGACAGGTTGGCGGAATAGAACTCATCTATGACTTCGATGATGCCCTCAAGGAGCCTCCCTGATGGAGTGTCCTCCAGCGGCTCATTGATGGAAATCACTTGGATGCCTTGCTTTCGGAGCAGGGACTTGTAAATGATGGAGTCCTCTCTGTTTCGAGCAAACCTGGAGAGCTTCCATACCAGGATAGCCTCGAAGGGCGGGTTCTTCTGCCGAGCGGTGGTTATCATCTGCTTGAAGCCTGGCCTGTCAATGGATCTCCCACTCTCTGCCTCGTCAATATACTCCTTGACCACAGTATGGTCATTGCGTGAGGCGTATTCCCTCAGCGCCTTAAGTTGCGCCGAGATGGAGAGGTCAATATCTTGCCTCTCCGACGATACCCTGGCATAAATCGCTACCTTCATTATCAAGACCCCCTTGCTACTCTTTGTTAACTCGTTTTATTCCCACCCTCTGCCGCCATTCCTCAGCCAGCTCCGGTTTAAGTTCGCCTAGCCTGACGCCATCCCAGAAGGCGCCAAGAGGAGGACTCTCAAAATCCTCCACCTCCATAACCTCTCCCCAGACAAACTCCTTGCCTACTCGGGCGAAAGGAAGAGCCCGGCTGCCGCCACTGCCATCTCTGGTTTGCCATCCCACCAGCACTACCTCTTCCTTGTCAGAAGCTTCGGATGGCCTCTTGAGAAACTGCTTCGAGCACCAGGCAATTGCGGAGAAGATAACATACTCAGGTTTGAGGTTAGAAAGCATGACTCCCATACCAAATAGCACTTTGGCTCTCTCCTCAGCATCCCTGCATGCCAGACCAATAACTACCCTCTCCGTGCCTTTTACCATGACCATGGGTAGCTCGCTGCCCTCGGTCACCCGCTTCCTAGTGAGATCAAAAGCGGTATCCACGTCCTCCATCAAATCCATTTCCACCTCCTATATCCTCTATTCTCGCCTCTGTCACAATTTAACTCTGTTTGCTCAGAAAGTGAACTCCATATTGTCAGCTTATATATATTGCCCGCCTTATATCCAACTGAGGCAACGTTTCTATCTGTTTCTGGATCAAGTGTGAATCTTTCCTGCGCACAGCAACAAGGATGACCTTAGCCAACCTACCATACCAGTGGACAGGGCGGGCAAGAAGTGCCATATGGTTAATACCGAACATGTCAAACATTGCATTTTGAAAGTATACTGGTCGCCCGTGCTCAATGACCTCATCGATGATGAATCCCGGAGCTGGCTTTTCACCTCTTACTGGAAATAGTCGGCGAGGGAGAAGATAAGCCCTGTAGTTGGCACGCCTTTTGCTTCTGCTAAGCCTTATCCCTGAGGCTTTGACCACGCACCCGGCATGGAAATCATCAGAGCAACAGTCGAAGTCCCACTCATGTGGCTCGCCCTCGCTCTCACGGTCATAGATGGCAATCAGGAAGTCAACCCCATCTTCAACAAGGGGCGGCTTAAGCAACTCTTTAACCCTTATTGCTACCGAAGCGTATGAACGCATGTGAAAGCGCAGACGGAGAGAGAATATGTCTAAGCCGCTTTCAAGCAGTGCAGGCAGAAATACTTCGGGCTGCATTAATACTGCCGCAGCGAACCTGTTAGCAAAGGGTTTCATGCACGTAGGCTCAGCAGGGTCTCGATATGCTTTGTATCCCTGAACTATTTCCTCGAAAGTTTCCTGAATAGCCTCATAGCACTCATGAACAATCGTAAATTCGACTCTGCCCTGCCAGCTAGTCGCCTCATACTCGATATTCAGTTTCCTAAAGTTGTCCAAATAATGGCATCCCGGCAGGCCTCCCAGATGACCTGGCTGAATGGAAGCCATCTGATGACGAAGGTCGAGGAGCAGCTTGAGCTCCATCAGGTTGGGGTAGAATGATAGCCCAAAGAACTCCACGAAGTGCCGGGCTAAAGCCCCAACATCGTAGGCAATGGCATTGGGACTGCCATAGGTTCGAAGCATCAAGATGCAGAAATCTTCAAGAGAACGAGCCATCTCAGAGGAGTTTCCTTTTCATTACCTTTTCATAGATGGAGATAATGTATTTTTTTGCCTCTAAGCTAAGCCCCTCGGGAGGTTGGCGTGTCCCCATTTTGAACTCCGGATCCTCCACGGCATAGCGGTAAGCACGCTCTACCAGTTCCTCTTCCGGCATCTTCATCTCTGGCTCATCAAGGTATCCGGCTGCCTCTAGGAGCTCCCTAACCGTTACCTTATATGCGTGTGCTAGCTTTCTTAAGATGTCTGGGCTAGGGGCTGGCCTATCGCCACGTTCTATCTGGGCTATATAGGCATTGGAGACACCACTTTCCCGCTCTGCCTCTCTCAAAGACATTCGCTGTCTCTCCCGAAGGCTTTTCAGGTACTCGCCGAAGTTACGCTCCATACTGTGCCCCCTTTCTTTCAGCTCTTCTACTTTTGGGTCTATTATAACATGGTCTGCTAAAAATTGCAAGCACTTTCTTAAGCAATTGTCTAAAAATCGCTTGACAAGAAAGAGATGCTTGTGAGATAATAGTTGTATGAAAGCCGTTGAGACTGCGCTTCAAGAGTTGCTCAAATCCGACCCCAAGCTGCTGGAGATCTTCCGGGAGTTCTGTTGGGGGAAAATTGAGATCGTAGTCAAAGACGGGAAGCCGGTGATGGTCTCAGTGAGACGGGATATCAAGCTTGAATAACTGAATATAACGCCGAATCGACGAACGATAGGCGCTTTGGGTTAATTGCCTGGAGCGCCTTTATTTTTGGTGAGAGGGTGAATAGTTTAGCACACAAAAGAAGAGGCTTCAGATGCTAAAGGTCAGGCTTAACCGCGATGCTATCCAACTCGCCATGGTCAGAAGGAACATGTCGCAGAACATGCTAGCGATAAGGGTGGGCATTAGCAGTGGCTACATTTCTCAGCTGATGTGTGGGACTAGGTATGCTTCACCGAGGGTTCGGCAGAAGATCCTAGATGCCCTTACTCCGTTGACTTTTGACGATGTGTTCATTATCGAGGAAGACAAAAATGCCGTGCCAGCAGGCCGATAACAAGAGGGTGGAAGGACTCAAAATACTGGCTCGTATGATAGCCGCTGCCCACAAACGGCGCCTGCGGGAGGCTAACCGACAGGGTTCCGAGTTTGCGACTAGCGCTGTAGCACGGGAGGAAGGATATACCACGAACAGTAAGCCAAGGAGGGATAAATGAAGGTGAAAAGGCGAATTCGCCATAGTGCAACATGCCAGAGTAAGAAAGCTTAGGAAGGAGGGAAGCAATGGTAGAAACAAGTAAAGAGATGGTTCCATGGAGACCATTCGAGATCATGGAGCGGGTTGAGGATGAAGCTGTCATCCAGGAGCTTCGTGGAGAGGTTATCGAAACGTTGGTCTATGAGTTCTCCGACCGGGATGGCAGAAGGGTGATTGGTCTCTCCAAGGCAGGTGTAGATCGGGTAGCCAGCGAGATGGCTATGAAAGGAGAGGTGCTGAGGGAGCTAGATTTTGAGCTCATGTCCGATGCCGACAGTGTAACAGCGGTAGTGAAGGCAGGTCGGTTCGCTGTGAGCCAGGATGGTCGGGAGATTCTGCTAGAGACAGTGTTCGGCACCAAGAGACAGCCCCGTAAAAGGGAAATCTATGTCCGGGGCAAGGATGGCAAGCCCGTCATCAAGGATGGACAACCTGTGAAGCGGGTGGAGGAAGACCCCTTCGTGGTCGAGGTGGCTATGGTCAAGGCTGCCCGCAATGCCAAGCGGAGGCTCATGCCCGAGTCGCTTATTACTAAGGTCATCGACATGGCGAGGCAGGAGGGCAAGGTTAGAAAACTGGGACCTCCCGAGGAGCCAACCGCGTCCAGGCCACCGACGCCATCGAGGCAGGAAACTAAAGCTCCTGCCCCAGAATCTGACATCAGCCAGGAGGATTTTGTCCTTCAGGCTAAAGCCAAGGGTTACACCAACTGGCGGGAAATCCTTGAGGCTTTAGGGGTGCATTCCACCAAGGAGGTCAGGGAGATGACTTACAGGAAGGCACTGGGGCAACTTCCTGATAAGACCAGCCCTGAGCCTGAAGGAATCTCCGGGACAGTTGACGAAGGCGTCTCTGCATCGGAGGAGGCAGAAGCTGAGCCCGCTCTGATGGAGGCTGACCTTGACTTTTAAGAACTCTAGCGTAGCTGAGCCGGGCTCGCGCATTCTGGACGAGGAGATGTACCAGCAGCTTCAGTCGATACTGAGGCTGGTCTTTGGAAAGAGTATTGAGCCTCTCTCATCTCCTATCTGGATGGCACTGCGCTGCCCTATCTGTGGCAAAACAGGCATGGCTTATGTCGACAGTAGCATTCTTCATGTCGCCGATGACCATGTTGGCGAATATGAAGTTGTAGCTTCAGGACTCAACTGGTGCCAGGCTCGCAAATGCTTCGGCTCTCTCACCCAGGAGATCTTTGGCATCGGCCCCTTCTTGAGCGATGAAGACCTAGAGAGGGGTGATGACTCCCAGCTTACAGAGCGGCGGCAGCGCTTCATCGCCATGGCTGATTACCTGACAGGTGTCACCCATAAGAAGCCCTCCAATGGGAGGAATCCATGAGTAAGCATGCTAAGGTGCTGTTCCAGCTCCTCGTCGGGCGCACTGATGCCTATGCAGTGCAGCAGCCCGATGGCTCCTACCTAGCTATCAGGAAGCCGCTGACAGCTGGTCTTTTGGAGGAGCATGTCGCAGGGAGAAGGACCATTGGCACCTACTTGGTAACCTCTGATGGGAAGGCACGATGCGGTGTCTACGACTTCGATGAGAGAACCGACATAGTCCGCCAGTGTCTCTTATGGCTCAAGCGGTGGTTTCAGCACTGGGAAATCGAGCTTGGCATTGAATCATCCGGGAGCAGGGGGTATCACGGCTGGATCATCACTAAGGAATTTGTCCCTGCTTTCAAGCTGATCAGGCTACTCAAGCTGGCTCTGCATCAGCTACAGGAAGAAGTAGGTGTGTCCATCTGGGTAGAAGTCTTCCCCAAGCAAGCAATGGCTCAAGACCTGGGCAACCTTATCAAGCTCCCCTGGGGGATTCACCGCAAGAGCGGCAAGCGCACCACTTTTCTGGATGAGGACTTCAAGCCATTGCTTGACTGGGGTGTCGAGTCTATAGAAAGTCTGCCCATTATCGATGAGGCCAGGATCGACGAAATCCTGGCTGAATACCCGGAAGAAGAGGAAGCACCAGCCCCAACGAGCAAGCCCACCGATAGAAAAGTAGCGCTCCCCTGCTTTGCTAGGATGCTGGAAGGTGTAAAGGAAGGCTTTCGACATATTGCCAGCTTCAGGCTGGCGGTCATGCTCTATCGCCAGGGGATGGACCAGCAACTAGCTAAAGCTACCTTGCTCAAGTGGGACATGGAGCGGAATCAGCCACCTCTGGGCGAAAGGCAAATAAGCTACAACTTGAGGGATGCCTATTCAGGAAAATACAAGCTGGGCTGCCCGGACATGGAAGCCGCAGGCTATTGCTCGGAGGACTGCCCTGTATACCGCAAGCGGAATGGAGAAAGGGACAGGAGGGTCGAAGCTCCTCCACCCGATACTGTGGGGCTCAGGCGAATCGTGAAGCTTGGCACTGACCCACCTAAATACGAAGTCGAGGTCGATGGCAATGTTCTCAGGCTGAAGCACGAGCAGCTTTTCAACCTGAGGGAATTTCAGAAGCTTTACCACCAGAAGTTCGACATCATCCCCAACGTGGGGATGAAGCAGAGGGACTGGTTCGAATATGTCAACAGATTGCAGAGCCAAATGGAAAAGCATGAAGCCCCACCGGATGCCGCCGACAGGAGCCGCTACATAGACCTCATCTGGCAATGGCTGGAGACCACAACACCGGCTCAGTCGGAGGCCGATGTCGAAGCCGGCAGGCCAGTCCAGAAGAATGATCGCTTTTATTTCAAGGCAGGTGCTGCCCAGGAATATCTGAAGGCAAGGCACCGTCTTAATATCGAGCGCTCTGAGTTATGGGCTCTGATTCGGCAATTCGGGGGAATGGAAAAGCCCCAGGTCGTCAGGGTGGGCAACAAGACATTCCGCCTCTGGTCTTTGCCAATGAGGGTAGAAGTAAGTGAGGAGGGCGACGCTCCGCTGCCAGAGAACGAGGAGGATATTGATGAAGAGCTTAAGTTCTAGAGTGTTCTCAATTCCCTTCTTTATTAATAGAAGGATCCTAAACCCTATTCAGATAGTGACCATTTTGGGGCTGGTCAGTGAGCGAAGCTGTTACTTTCGTCACTCATATCTGAGTAACAGAGCTAGATACGGAGAGTATAGCTGTTACTTTTGTTACTTCTGTTACAGGGGTATTACTCACTATCTCGATAGATGTAAATTTTTGCCCCCTGTACCAAAGGCAAGAAGGGCGTAACTGATGGACTACAGGCGTAAGTGGACAGAGAAGGACTTAGCAAAGATGGCCCAACTAAGAGCTGAAGGTAAGACCTTTGACGAGATAGGGTGGGCATTCGGTGGTATCTCTCCCCAGCACGTTGCCTATCTGCTTCGCAGAGCTAAGCAAGACAGATTGAAAGCCTGGTTTAAGTCCTTGCCCGTGGGCACCGTGCTGGATTTTGAGCGAGGCACCGTCACCTATCCATCTGAGGGGAGGAAATCCGGTGTCACCTAAGACGCTGCGCATCTTTGGACCGCCTGGCACGGGCAAGGCCACTGCCCTACTGGATGTGGTGGAACGACACCTGCGGGATGGTGTGCCAGCCCATGAGATAGGCTTCGTAGCATTTACCCAGGCTGCTGCGCGTGAGGCGAAAAGTCGAGCTATCCAGGTGTTCCCCTGGCTGGAAAATGACGATCTAAGATGGTTCAGGACAATCCACTCCACCTGCTACTCACTTCTTGGCCTGGGGCGAGGCTCTGTAGCCACTGGAGCCAAACTGCGGGATTTCGCTGAGGGATTCGGTTATGGCATAACCCCACATAGGGAGGAGGACCCAGAGAGCTTTGAGGTGCAAGAGTTGATGCTGCGCACCCTGGGTGACTATCTCCTTTTCTTTGAGGACTGGCGGCGCAACCTCATGGTCTGGGACATCGCCGAGGCATACAACCGCTTCTTGGAACCAGTGGACTGGCCCGATGGCTGGTCGCTCCAGCAAGTGAAGGAGTTCCACCAGCGTTACCGCCAGTGGAAGGCGGATAACGGCCTGGTGGACTTTGCCGACATGCTTATGCTGGTGCTTCGGGATAGAGTAGCCCCGGCCATATCGGTTCTCATCGTGGACGAGATGCAGGATTTGTCTCCCCTCCAGGCTGAGGTAATCAGGCTGTGGGCCAGCAGCGCTAATCTGCTGTATCTGGCAGGAGACCCCGATCAAGCAATTTACACCTTTAACGGCGCTGACCCGGGTATCTTTCTCAACTGGCCCCACGATGATGACCGTCAGCTTATTCAGTCGCATCGGGTGCCCAAGGCGGTCCACGAGATAGCCCTGCGCCTCATCAGGCGAAACCATGAGCGTGTGGATGTGCCTTATAAACCACAGCAGGAGGAGGGCTATGTCAGGTTCGGTTACCTTTCAAGCTTCCCTATTGAGACGCTGGGTGAAGAAGGGAGCATTCTCTTGCTGGCTCGCAATCGCTACCTCTTGAGCGATTTTACTGATGCTTTAGTAGCGAGGGGCCTACCCTTTGAGGCATTGCGGGGAAGCTCGCCTCTCAAAGCAAGCGCAACCTCAGTGATCCTGGCTGGGCACAAGCTGGCTCGGGGTGAGAAGGTGAGCATGGCTGATGCTACCCGCTTTGTGGATGCCCTGCCTAGTGACCGCTACTTGGTGCGGGGCGCTAAAACCCGCTTAGGGGAGCTGACTAAACAGTGCCCCGAAGCTGATGTTGCCGTTTGGGACTTAGAATCCTACTTCAAACCTGCTCTTTGGGACTTACTTGTCAACAAGGATGGGAGTTTTATCGAAGCCCTGAAATTGCCAGCCTTACAAAGGGCTTATTACAAGAGGCTTCTGGAGCGAGGTGGGGAGCGTGCTCTCCTTGACCCACCACGAATTAAGGTAGGCACCATTCATAGCGCTAAAGGTATGGAAGCAGATTTTGTGGTGCTGAGGCCTGAAATGGCAGGCAGGACTTACGCCGAGTGGCTGAAGTCACCAGAGGGAGAGCGGCGTGTCTTTTATGTAGGATTGACACGGGCCAGGAAAGGGCTGTGGCTCCTGGAGCCTGCCGGGATGCGGGCGATCGACTGGAGGCTGGAGCTATGAGAGGACAGCCGAGCGGAACCCAGCAGCTTTCACTTCTGGAGCCACAACGGAACCTGGTGGACGGGAGGGCAGCAGAGCTGGCCGCCCGCATCAGAAAGGGCAACCATCTGCTCTGGGAGAGGTGGCGGCTGATAGGGGACATGCAGCCAGGGAAAAAGCAGGAAAGATTCCTGGCGGGGTGGGATAGAGGCGTGGAGAGGCTGCGGAAGCTTTGCGACGAGCTGGCCTCTTTGGATGGCAGATGTGCCTATGAGGAGCAGCAGCCCACAGACCCCTGCCTCGCCTGCTCGGTGCCAAATGAGCAGTGGTCAAAGGACAGATGCCCCGCATGGAAGCTAGAACTATGAGGCTCGGACGAATGGTGATAAAGGCGCAACAGGACAGCACAAGGAAGCCAAGGAGCATCAGGCTCACCCTCTATGGTGATCCTGTGGGCAAGGCACGCCCCAGGGTAACCAGAACCAAGACAGGCAAATCCCTGACCTACACTCCATCAAGAACGGCTCAGGCTGAGGAGCGGTGGAAAGCATTGTTCCTGGAGAGCGGACAGACGCCATTTGCTGAGGGCACTCCGCTCTACCTTTCGCTCTGGGCTTATCTTGCCAAGCCTCATTATCTTCGAAAGAAGGAGAGGTTGCCCATCTCCAAGCCTGACCTAGATAACTTAACAAAGCTGGTGATGGATGCCCTGGAGGGGCTGGCATACCATCGAGACTCAAACTTTGTGAACATCACGCAGAGTAAGCGTTATGCAGTCTACCCAGACCCACCCCGTGTGGAAATCGAGATAAGCGAGGCAAGCGAGAATGATTGATCGCCTCTCCTACAGCGCTGTTGAGACCTATCTCAAGTGTCCCAGGATGTTTGAGTATCGCTATTTGTGGAAGCAGCCCAGACCTGTCGGTGGAGGACTTGTTCAGGGCAAGGCTTATCACGCTGCCATTGCAGCTGCCCTGGTGCAGAAGCTACATACCAGCCAGCCCTTGCCTCTGAATGAGACCCTGGATGCTTATTCCCACTCCTTCGATTTGAACATGGTTAAGGAGTTGGACGAGGAGTTCGGCGCTATCTCTGAAATCGACTGGGGCGAGCGAGAACCAGGCGAGTGGAAGGACCAGGGCATTACCCTGGTGAAGCTCTACTACCGGGACTGCCTGCCCAAGCTGGAGCCATATCTGATTGAGCAGAGAATGGAGACCCAGGTCGATGCGATACCAGTGGTGGGGTATGTCGATCTGGTGCTCAAGGATGGCAGGACAATTGACCACAAGGTGGTAGCTAAAACTTGGGCCGAGGAGGATGCCCATAAGGACCTCCAGCCCTCCTTTTATGCTCTGCTCCAGCGCCGGCCCATCGATTTCGAATTCCATCTGGCTATAACTACCAAGGAGCCAAAGCTGGCAGTGGTGACTACCAAGAGAGACGAAGAAGCCATCCTGTGGACGGAGGATTTGGTTTGCAAAGTATGGGCGCTCATGCAGACAGGTATATTCCCACCTTCACCAGTTGGCTACTGGTGCTCTGAGAAGTGGTGTGGTCACCAGGAGATGTGCCGAAGGGAAGGAGCCAGAAGCTATCGTTGATAGTGTCATCAAGGCAGCAAAGTGGGATTTGAGACTTTCAAAGAGCTGATCAATGAGATAGAGAGCAACCTTGTCCGAGAAGGTAAGGAATACCTTTTCTATCAGGACGAGGAGACTGCCATCCTGTGCTGTGATGTCCTCGAGGGGCTGAAATCCCTTCCTGATAAGAGCGTGCAGATGGTAATGACCTCGCCTCCTTACTGGGGTCTCCGCGACTATGGCGATCCCCGGCAGATCGGGCTTGAGCCCACCTGGGTGGACTATATTCGCAGGCTCGTAGAGGTTTTCCGAGAAATATGGCGGGTCCTAAGGGATGACGGTGCGGTCTACTTGAACATGGGCGATACTACATGAAGAAGAATCTGATGATGATCCCCAGCACCCTCGCACTGGTTCTGCGCTTCGACGGCTGGGTGGTTAGAAATGACATCATCTGGAGTAAGCCCAACAGCATGCCAGCATCAGTTAAAGACAGACTGACCAATCGGCATGAGCATATTTGGTTCCTGGTAAAGGGTAAAAGGCCCGAGGACTCCGCGCAGAAGCTGGAGAGTTTTCTTCAGGTGCTTTCAACGCTCGATATAGCGGAGCCTCACCGCTATTACTTCGATCTGGACTCTATCCGGGTACCTCATAAGACTCAGAGCCTCGAGAGATATCAGCGAGGGGTAAACCAGAAGGCTTTCGGCAAGCCTTACGAGGGGAAATTTACTGGCGTAGAGGATCAGGTTGAGGAGAAGGGTGGCATGCAAGCTAGCGCCCTGAGGCGTGGCATCTCAGTCAATCCGCCAAAGTGGTTCGAAGAAGGCATGCCTCCTGACAGGAATTACAAAGGCAAGTTCGATGGCATGGGACGACATCACGGCAGCGGTCCCCAAAACAGGCTTACCGGGCTGGGGCGAGCAGGCGATTTGCTTTTGCTCGAAAGGCAGGGTAGTAAAGCAAACAACCTCGACCTGAAAGTATCGCACCAGAACCGCAATTTCATGTCTTATCGGCCAAGGCATTATGAGCTTCTCTCGGATGAGGACAGGACGAGGGTTCTGGAAGCGCTCAAGGCGGGACTAAGGGTTGACATTGTAACCGTGGCTACAGCGGCCAGCATCAGAGCCAACGATTCAGGCAGAGCCAAGGAGATAGAGGAAAAAGGCTATGCCATCTACATAAACCACCCCCTTGGGGGCAACCCAGGGGACGTAATTCAGACTGGGAAGTACCTGGAGAACCCCTCGCCCGGAGGTAGAAGCCACATTCGCATGGGAAAGGAATTCGCTAAGGCTTTTGAAGATGGCACAGCTCTACATCCTCTAGGCAGAAACCCTGGGGATGTAATTCAGGATGAAGACTGGTGGGGGCAAGATGCCTCAAGGAAGGACAGAAGCGCTGCGCGCCCTCTGATCGCCCCAAACAATCCCTGGGGCAATCGTGCCGGTGGTGGGGATAACGAGGAAAAGCATGGGCAAGCTATTGAGTTAACGCCGAAGGAGCAATTCTATAAGGAGCATGGTGGCACCAGGAAGCCAATGTGCCTAATTAGAGACGTTCGTCATCCTGCTGGCAAGAACCCTGGGGATGTAGTCTCCACCTTGAAAGGACACCGAGGCAAGGAGACTGATCCCAATTTGGGAGGTCATGCAGCTTTAGAGGAATACCTTTACAGGTGTCGTGCTGAAGGGCGTTCCGAGGGTCATCCACTGGGCAAGAACCCTGGCGATGTCATCTACCCGACTGACAGCCTTCACCGCTATCATTCGAGGAGCGGTTCTCACCAGGAAGCAAGAGATACCTGTGGTTGCCACTCTGAGGGTAAGAATCCTGGCGATGTAGTTCAGAGCACCTGTGAGCAGGCTGAGGAGCTGAATCGGCGGAGGGGAAAGCTTCGCTCCGATGGCACAGTGGCAGGTCATTATCTGGATCTCCCCGATGCTGCCAAGCATTATGCTGAAGGTGGAAAGAACCCAGGCGATGTAGTTGAAACTGGAGAGAGATCAAGCGGTGCCAATACCGGCGTCAACAATAAGGAGCCGTATCAGCAAAACAATCCTCACTTGGCAAGGCTTAAATACGGGCATGATGCTGGGCATCCGGAGGGCAAGAACCCAGGAGATGTGGTTAAAGACTTCGACCGAACGATGGAGAAATCAGCCTTTGCTCCGCCTCACAGACCAGCTCGGTTCAGAGAATCCGACTTTCAGCAAGATGGTAATTATCCCTCCTATCCGGAAGGCAAGAACCCTGGCGACATAGTTAAGGGTAGAGGCCCTGATACCGAGGGTCGTCCTCTTCGTCCACCCCATCACCCTTTTAGAGGGGAAGGATGGGAAGCTAGCAATCCCGATATGGGGCCTCACCCTTTGGGGGCTAATCCTGGTGATGTAATGAAGGGAAAGAAATTCCAGCACAATATTGGTGCTGTCCAGCATAGAGAGGGCATGGATGGCATAGTTGCCCCGTTACATCCCTTAGGTCATAACCCTGGAGATGTAGCTGGTGATACAGAAGGAGGAGAGGGAAGTTTTCGAAATGTCGCTGAAGTTCCTGATTTCTGGGAGTATAACACCAGACCATTCCCCGGAGCCCACTTCGCTGTTTTCCCCGAAGCGATTTGCCTGAGACCAATCTTGAGCTCTTCGAGGCCTGGCGATATAGTCCTCGATCCCTTCTGTGGCGCGGGGACAGCCCTGGCGGTGGCGAAAAAGCTAGGGCGGAAGGCGATCGGCATTGACCTTGTGCCTGAATATTGCCAGATGTCGAAGGAATATGTAACTCGCCTTAAGAGTGAGACCATCACCTGCCGCAGAGACGGGAGCCAGGTGCTTTACACCAAGGATATGATTCAGCATGCCAAAAGTAACCCGGAGAAGAATGATGTATGCCTTGGAAGGGTTCCTTTTGAGATAGGAGGGGCGCCATGCCGAAATTGTCAGCGAGGAAAGCTGCTTACAGAACTCAACGAAGGAGGTGAGGACGATGACTGACCTTGAGATGTGGTCTCTGCTGGTGGGCTTCTTTCTGCCACCGGCGATTGCCGTGATCCAGCAAAAGAGCTGGTCGGATAGCCTGCGTGCACTGGTAGCCTTTGCCTGCTGCATAGCTGCTGCTCTGGGCACATGCTATTTCAACGGTTTGCTCGATGGCAGGAGCATCGTCTCAGCTACTCTGACTGTCTTGGTCACTGCCGTAGCCACCTATAAAGCTTTCTGGCACAAGACCGGGGTGAGCGATGCTATTGAGAAGCTGACGAGTAGAAAGGCAAGGTAATAAGGTCTGCTAGAGAGGAGCGAGAGACTATTATCAACCTCAATGAGGCTGAGGACGTCGCCTACATCTATACCTGCGATCATCGATGGATGAGGCAACTGGAGGAATACGGTTTCAAGCCAGTTTAGAGAAATACAAGCAATTCCGTTGAAAAGCCAAGGATCACTATTCGCGACGATTGTGGTATGGTATTATAACGCTGGGGGTCAAAATTGGTAAGCCCAGCCCAACGACGGATGCAGCTCCAGCAAAGCATACAAAGAAGGGGAATAGAGAGTATTTATCACTACACTGCGCTTGAGAATCTCCCTGTGATCTTCAAGCACGGTGGTCTTTTCAGTCGAGCCGAGAGGAGGAAGCGGGATATCCAAGCGCGAGAGCATAGCTGGGGTCGAAGTGGGAGGGAAATAGAATTCCGCGATTACATTTCGTGCTCGTTGGATCCGCCCTATGGTATGATTGAGAGGGAGCAAGGTAATTTAGCACTTTTGGAAATTAACCCACTATTAATCTGCAATGATGATACTCTCTTTTGCCCGGCTTGGAGTTCGTTTGATAAATTCGATTTGGACTATCTGCGCCAGAAAAACACACCCGCTGATTTTGACAACCTGTTTCCTAACCCTACATCCAGCGAACCTCGCTTTTTGGGAGCGGAAATACTGATAAAAACCCACGTTCCAATTTTGGAGGTAAAAACAGTATACTTTCAAGAAGACAGGTTCCGTGACCAAGCACTTCTTGAGTGTGTCAAGATACCTGTGGCTAGACACTTTATCCTTCGTTCACCCCGTATTCGATTCGTGGTTCGTCCTGAGTTATTCAAGCGTCCGCCAGATTATTATCTAAGACGCAGGAGGTTTCGAGGTATTGACTGCTAAATTCGGAGGTTGATTATGGACAATGAGTTAGCAACCTACGCGGGGATAATAGAAAAGGCAGAAAAGACCTTAGACGAACAGCTCATTGACCAGTTCAGCGGCGTACTATTGGGCAGCGCTATAGCTGATGCTCTAGGCTGGGTCACAGAATTTATTAAAACCCCTGACCAACTCAGGAAAAATTATCGTGTCGACCAAATTCGGGACTTCTTAGCTTGGAATAAGCGAACCGGAGGACGTTTTTATACATATATCGATCGTATTTCACAGGGCGAATATTCTGATGACACTCAACTCACACTATGCACCGCACGTTCGATGATGCCGGATGGCAGTTGTGATATGGAACATTTCTCAAAAAAAGAACTTCCCAGTTGGCTCGATTACGCTAGAGGTGCAGGCATAGCCTCTACTGCAGCCGCCAGAGCCATCCAGAGAAAAACGGCAAAATGGAACTCTAACTTCTTTAGGATTAAAGCAGCAGATGGACACCTTGATTATCATGAGGCAGGGGGCAATGGAGCTGCTATGAGGATCGCACCTATTGCCCTTGCAAACATGAGAGATTTTGAACGGGCGTATATCGAAATCTGGCGGAACAGTGTTGTTACGCATGGTCATCCCCGTGCTATTGTAGGTGCCTTAGCATACGCTCGGGCATTACATCTCGTCTTGAATCACCAGGGGCTATCTAATACGGAAATAATTGCCGATTTGCGACATTTTGCCAGTGGGTTGCCTGTACCCAGTGAACACTCCGGTCTCAGGGAATGGTTACTAAGCTGGAATAGGGGCAGGGAGAAACGCTTCGAAGTTTGCTTTGATGAAACCAAGCAAGAAATGGTTGAATATATCGACTTTGTTGAGAGACGTGAACAGCGACCCACGCGAGAAGTTTTGGAACATTTAGGATGCTTTGAACGGGCAACGAGAGGATCAGGTACCGCTACTGTTGCTGCTGCTCTCTTCATATTCCTGAGACATCGGGGCCAATTTGAGAGAGCAGTAATAGAGGCGGTAAATCTCTTGGGAGCTGATACAGATACTGTGGGCCTTATGGTGGCAGGGCTGGTTGGTGCTGAAGTAGGATATATGGGTATTCCAGAACGTTGGACGACCAAATTACAAGACTTTCCATATTTCTTACGTGTAGCTAAAGCTCTAAGTAAAATAGCGTTGCGAAAAGGCACTGGCCCTGATTTGCTTCCACAAATGGATGATTTTGTAAGGGAAGGGCCAAATGTTCTCGAGGCAATGCGCATCGGTAAAATATCACAGGGTCAAAGGGTAGTGCATCCGTTACTCGGTCTTGGCTGGGTCCACAGTGTTTCGTCTGGCTGGGTCAAAAAGCGAGGGGGCGGCAAGATAATTCTTGCTCACGTTGTGTTTGACATGGGCCAAAGCTGCTGGTTCAGATTATATCTTGCGGGGGCGCGCACTTGACGATCTTCGTAAGTGGTGCATACCTTCTTCTAGAAAATAATAAGGAATGGCAAAATTCCTTTTGGGTAAAGACGGCATAAGCGTGATAAGGGTAGGGAAAATGTTTCTTGAGATAAAAATATTGGCGCCGAGTAAAGTGTCGCGTTATAGTACATTACGGTTATGACGATGAAAAGCCCTCAAATCGAGCGTATAAACAAAGAGATGCCGCAGCTACCACAACTGGCTAATGATGTGCTCCTGCTTTTTGATCCTGTGGGAGACCCAAGCGAGAAGGAGCTGAGGCTACTGGCACTTCTGAGATCAGTTGTTGAGGGCGATGTAGTCGTAGTCAAAAAGAAAGGGGAAGCTGTCGAAATAAGGAGGGTTCTGGTAGACATCTGTAGAGTGTAAATATCCTTTTCGCCAAGCTGGGGACCAGGCGGCGAACTTTAGAGTCTTAAGGCTCTTTATTCGCCGCCTTTTTATTTAAGGGCAGAGTCAATGCATAACGAAGAACTGACCAATATTCTCGCAGACGAGGGCTACGTCTCCCTGTGCTCGATATTCGAAGCCTGCAGTGAGGCAAACAATTGCCATGCCTGTGAATACTTAGACCTCTGCCTCAAGGCATGGGATGGTCTTTGCTCCACCTGGAATGGACACAAAGCAAAGACGAAGGGGGAGGTGCTGGCACTTGTGATGTCCCGAGTGGAAAGGCTAGCGAATCTTGGAAGGTTGAGCAGAACTGAAAGCACTTCCAGAGCAAGGAGGAGAGGGGGCAATGACACTTGTGAGGAGATGCAATGGGAGGAGCTACCAGAGGATGGCTGCAGTCAAGCCCTGGCAGCCTCTGTAACTTCTGCTGAGCAAGGGAGTTCGCATAACTGTGTGTTATGCGAAGCTAATCGTAGCTAAGTTTGTAGCTATGGTGGTAGGCAACATCAGGAATAAAATTCAAGATTTTGCCCCGGCGGGCGTATCTCGGATTTGTCATCCCATGAACCGTAGAGGTGCTCATACCTTCACAGAGATTCACAGAACGATTCACGCGGAGGTGTGCTGTGGAAGTATCAAGTGCTCGGCGCGGAGATAAGGTCTCGCGGCTGGAAAAGGACAAGCGGGCTCGCTTCCCCCTGGTGAAGCGCGGTTTATGCCGCGTGTGCCAGTCCCCATATCGGAATGAATATGAGCGATTGCTTCTGGATGGCTGGACATACCGCGCGCTATCCAGGCGCAGCGAGGAGCTCGAGGAACGCCCGATCGATGTGCATAGCTTCAGCACTCATGACAAGAGGCATTTCAGACCACATCTGGAGGGAGAGGTTGCGGAGAAGCTAAGGCACAGCGAGATGGCAGACGAGGTGGTGCATCAGTGGGTAAAGGTGCGGCGGCAGGTAATTGATGAGCTGGAGACCAACCTGGAGTTGTTGAAAAAGCTACGGGCACAGGTACCTGATCATCCAACCTCGGCAGCGATGGTGAGGGAGACCACCAGGCTGCTGGACACGATCTGGCGCATGCAGAAAGAGCTGGCTGACGAGGTGAAGGAGATGCGGGATAAGGGAGAGGTGCCTGAGGAGATGCTGGCAAGAGACATGGCGCAGATAGTAGAAATCCTCTGTCCTGTTTGTAGGGAAAGACTGGCTGAGGCGATTGGCGTAGATGAGCCTGACCCCAGGGCGATGGCACGGAGGGTGGTCTAATGGTCGCTGTCAGCACAATAGGGCGCAGCAGGCTGCTGGAAGGCTACTACTCCTGCGGAACCACTACTATGAGTGGTATCGAAGTATTTGCTCTGCATGAGCTACACGATCCCCAGGAGCCCTTTAAGCCGCTGAGATTGTCGCCAGACCAGAGACGACTGGCTTCTTACCTGCAAGACCTCTCTCACCGCAATGCCATCGTCTCGGCAGGCAGAGGCGCTGGCAAGACCTTGATGGGGGCGATATTGGCAGTGTGGTCGACAACGGCACTGGCAGAGTCCTTGAAGAAGCCCCACCGGGTAGTAGTGATCGGTGGCACTCAGAGTCAGGCGGACAAGCTCTACGACTGGTGCCTCAGGTTCTTTGAGCAGTCCCGCTATCTTAACTCCAGGGTCAAGGGTGATCCCATGAGGTCGAAGACTTTGTTTAAGAATGGCTCGGCGATTCATGTCTTCCCCGCCTCTGAGGGTGGAGTGAGGCATGAGCATGCCGACCTCCTAATCTTTGATGAGGCAGTGGTGGCTAGAGACGAGATGTTGAGGGCTTCCTTCTCCATCGTCGATGAATCGCCCTATCCGAGGATAGTGCTCCTGTCCACGCCTCACGACCCCATGTCCCTATTTGTGACCATCTGGCAGGACGCTGAGAGGTGGGGCTTTGAGAAGTTCAACTGGGATGCCTCGAGGTGCGAGTGGAAGGATAAGGCAGTGATAGCCACCAGGGAGACTACGCTATCCAGGGAGGAGTTCACCGTGGAGTATCGAGGGCTGCCCTCAAGCTACGAGAATGCCATATTCGACTTCGCTGACATCAGGGAGTGCCGCATCAGCGAGAAACCGAAGGCTCAGGGAGATACCCCAGTGATCGTGGGCATAGACTGGGGCTTTGCCCCTGGGCTTCACGACACCGTAGCTACAGCAGTGCAGAGGCAGGAGGAATATTTTATCGTGCTGTGCGCCGAGAAGGTGGAAGGCAAGCCCGAGGAGAAGCAGGAGCGCATCAAGACCATCTACCACGAGCTTCGTGCCGAGAGGGTTTTCGCTGACATGTCTCATATCTCGGAGAATCAGCGCCTGGCTGAAGCTGGGCTTCAGGTGACCCAAGTTCCCTTCCAGAACCGCAAGAAGGAGATGGTCTACCGGGCGCAGAGGCTGTTCCAGCAACGCCTGGTGAGGATATTCGACCAGGAGCTTGAGCTCATAAGGCAGCTTACCAACTACCAGTGGGCTGAGTCGAAGACAGGGAAGCTCACCCCGATGAAAGGGAGAGACGACTTTGTAGACTCGCTCCTTCTGGCACTTACAGGTGCAGATACTTACCATGCACCGTCAATGATCAAAATTGGTCATTACAGGTGAGGAGATGGGAATCGGTAGCTGGATAAAAGAGAGGCTGAGTCGCAGGGCACAAGAGGGGGAAGTGCAGTCCCTGGTGAGGATCGGCACCTATGGCGGGGAGCCCCAGCGCCGACTGGAAGAGGGAGAATGGTTCACCCGAATCGCCCCCGAGAAGCTGTGTCTCCTCTATATCATCGAGCCCACCTTCTTCCGTGCTGTGAATACCTATGCCTACATCCTCGCCTCTATGCCCTACAGAGTGGACTCGGAAGATGAGAAGGCTAAGAAGATAGTTTTGGACTTCTGTGAGCGCACGCATCTCTCGGGAAAGATCGAGGAGATCGTGCGCCATCAGGGGATCATCGGCAATTCCTTTGTTGAGCTTATCAAGAATGCTGCCGGACGGATTGTCGACCTGCTGGTGGTGGAAAATCCTCAAACCTTCGACTTCATCAGGGACAGCTCAGGCAGGATAGAGTTCGATGAGCAGGGCTTGCCCAAGGGATATGAGCAGAAGCTATCGAATGAAATACGAGGCAAAGGGTTCAGCCGCAACGATCTAGTCCACTTCAAGCTGTTTACTGCCCCGGGCATCTACTGGGGCATTGGGCTTATCGAGCCTCTCTACAAGACAGCGCTGAGAAAGCTGAATATTGAGGAAGCCCTGGCAGAGGTAGCCCATAAGCGTTCAGCCCCTATCGCCGTATTCCGCATGGGAGTGCTTGAGCCGCAGGAGAGGATGCCTACTGCTCAGGAAAGAAAAGACCTGGAGGAGCAGGTAAAGAACCTCACCTCCCAGAGCTATGTCTTCCTGCCGCCTTACATCGGGCTTGATTTCAAGTCGCCCGAAGGGATCGAAAGGGTGGTAGAGAGCTTAAAGCACTTCAATGAGCTAATGGCTACCGGGCTTGGCGTGCCGCCAACTATCCTCGGGCTGACAGATACCCCAGTGGGTGCAGCCAGGTCAGCAGATGTTGCCTTTGAGCGCAATATAAGAGCCTACCTGAGATCGCTATCCCGTACCTTTGAGCGGGAGATTTTCGCCAGATTGCTGGAGCAGGAGGGAATCGAGGCTCAAGTGCATCTCAGATGGGGTGATCTCTCCGAACCCGATAAGCTGTCCAGGGCGCGAAGACTTGGGGTGTATGCCCGAGCTGGTTTGCTTTCGCCAGACCCGAAATTAGAGAACTGGATCAGGCAGTATGAGGACCTCCCTGAAAGGGAAGAAGCCAAGGGTGCGCCTGCTCTCAGTGAGGAGGAGCTCAGGAACCTCATTGGGCAGGAGATGGAGCGCCTGGAAGCCAGGGTCAAGGAAATAGTGAGGCAGGAATTAAAGGATGACTGGGCAAACTATTAGCTCTCTACGCCAAACAATCGAAGGATTGGCGCAAAAGCTGGCTGACAAGGTGAATGCCGAGCTGCGCAAAGCCAGGGATGAGGTGACAAGGCGCAGCGCAAGGACTGGAAGGCAGGTATCGATGCCACCACTCTTTCTAGCGCCAAGAACAGCCTGAAAGCAGTGGATAGGGAGTATAACCGCTTGCTCAAAGATCTGGAATCACTTGTCGATGGGTTTATCGCTGAAGCATGGCAACTTTCTCGTGCTGAGGCATTTAAGCCTGTAGTTGCTACTCACCAAGGAGCCTTGGCAGCCTCTGGCGATAGTCACGGGGTGGAGAATTTGCAGAAGCCGCCATTAACCCCGTCTGAGAGGCGCCTGGTGAAGACACTCTCACAGCTTACCTACGAGGCTTACAGGACGGTAGCCTCGGAATGGTGGGGACGCACTCGAACCAACATCGCCATAGGCGTGGTGCGGGGAGAGGACATGGCAACAGTATCCCACAGGATAAGACAGCAGTGCCAGGTGAGGCAATCGGATGCTGTGAGGATCGCCCGCACCGAGACAGCACGAGTGTCAGAGCATGCCCGAATGCAGGAATTTAAGGCTCGCCGGGTAGAAAAGCTGGACATCGTGCTCGGTCCCAACCCTTGTGAGAGATGCGCTGATCTCGTCAAGGGCAACCCTTATGAAAGGGATAAAGCTCCCTCGGTGCCCATCCATCCCAATTGCATGTGTGCTCTGGCACCTGTGATTGAGGATTTGCCTGAAGCGCCGCCGCCTGAAGGAAAGTGGACGCCCAGGGTAATCAATGCAGGTTACTCCGATCTGGAGAGGCGCAGGCTCAACCGGATGCTAGATAAGCTGCCAGAGCGAGATAAGCAGAATATGATGCGTTACCTTGCCAGTGAGGATAACTGCCCGGTTGTCCTGCGCCCTGAAGAGATGAAACGGCGCTTTGGCTTTGATGCTGAGATCAAGTATGGGAGGGACTACAAACCTTACACCGACTGGGCAGGACTTTATGAAAGCTCAGAGAACAAGGTCTGGGTTCTGCCGGAATATCGAGACCACGCTTTAATACATGAGGTTGCCCATCAGTATTATCACCGGGGCGTCCCACTGGGAACGATGCGTCATAGCCAGGTATGGAATGGAAACTATGCCTGCTATGAAAAGGCTAAGGCGGCGGGCAGGGCGGTTACGGAATACGCACTCACCAACGAGCGGGAGTATTTCGCCGAGGGGGTCAAGTTCTTCATCCAAGACCCGCGTCGACTATATCAGCGGGATAAAGCTATGTATCGCTTTTTGAACGAGCAGGTGTTCCCTGGCACCTATGAGAGGCTGCCCAGGCCGGAGGCAAAGCTTGAGGAGGTGCGAGTTGGCTGAATATGAGGTCATAAGATACCACGGTCACCCTGAATCGCCGACTGAGGAAGTATTGGGACGCATCTCCTGGGACGCAGATAGGAAGGATTTATCCTACGAGGTATGGAATGGAGAGCTGGCGCGGCTGCTGGCTGAGGTAAAGCGAAGGAAAGCAGTAAAGCGATTCCAGGCTGGGCCTGAGCCCGAGCGAGAGGACGTGCTGGTGGACAACATCGTGGATACGCCCATGGACGACCCCAAGTTTATCAGCTATCTGGATGACTGGTTGGCGAACTACGGATTCAACCTGGTGGAAATGGAGCGATGATAAAGATCACCTTTCTGGGAACGATATGTGAAGAAGGCTTTCCTCGCCAGGACTGTGACTGCCCCCAATGCAGGGAGGCAAAGAAGTTGGGCGAGCGTTATCACCACCGCATGCATTCTTCGCTGCTTATTGAGGCAGATGATAGGATGCTCATGATCGATGCCGGTGAGGGACACGAGGGGACGGTAGCCAGCGTCGAACCTGATGCGATCCTGATAACCCATGCCCATCCTGATCACCTCTCAAGGGCGCTGGAAAGCCTTGAACCAGGAATCCCTGTTTACATGAGTGAGGAAACTACTGAGGTAGTCAAGCTGCCCAATGCGCAGGTCTTTACCAGAGACAAGCCCTTCGAGGTCGCTGGCTTTAAGGTCATGCCCCAATCTGTGGTCCATTCCCTGGTTGCTCCCGCCGTCTGCTTTAGAATTTCGAGAGGTAACTTCACTCTCGTCTATTCCCCTGATGTGCTTTCCATTCCAGCAAGGGAGCAGTTCCTGAAGGGAGTCGATCTTTACATTGGAGATGGCTCCTCCCTCACCAGAGACATCATCCGCCGCAGGGACGATAAGCTCTTCGGGCATGCTTCAATGATGAGGCAAGTCCGCTGGGCTGAAGGAATAAAGCAGGTTCTATTTACTCATGTGGGGCATCTGAGGAAGACGGAGGCTGATGTCAACCAGGCTTTGCGCATCGCTTCGGATGGCAGGGCTAAGCTGGCAGAGGACGGCATGAGCCTGGAATTCGAGAGCCTTCAGGTCACCACCGAGACGATTGCGCCAGTTCTGGCCCCAGTGGTTCCCGCTCAAGTCGAGCCGCAGAATCTGATTGAGAAGGCGGAGGATTATGATGCTTCCGCCCCCAGAGATGACCAGCTTCGGGATGACTGGCGCATCGTCTGTGGCTGGTATTCTACCCTCAAGGAAGGTGGCAACATCAGGTTCTCTGAAGAGACTATTGTTCAGGTCGCCAGCAAAATCCTTAAAGAGCTGCTGCGCAGGAAACGGAAGAGCCCGTCAGTCTTCACCCCCCGCCCTGGCCAAATGAAAGAGCATCCCAGGGAGCTATATGAGCGCATCACCAAAGAGTGGAAGCCTGAGGACAAAGCCTTTCTGGAAACCGAGCCCGGGAACCTTGAGGTAACCATCGAGGATTTCAGCGAAATTGAAGAGTTGGTGAGACAGCCCTTCGGCTCTCCAGGCGGCAAACTTTGGATTGCCCCCAGGATAGTCTCCATGATCCCACAGCACAGGGTTTATGTGGAGCCCTTTGCTGGCGCTGCTGCCGTCTTCTGGACCAAGGAGCCATCTGAGGTGGAGGTTCTCGGCGACATCGATCCAGAGGTAATGTTCGCCTATCACTTTATCCAGAAAGCTTCCCCGGAGGATATAGCTCGGCTCAGGCGATATGACTGGCGGCACAGAAGGGAGCTATTTGAGCAGCTAAAGCGCGAGCAGCCTAAAGACGATGTGGAGCGCTTCCGTCGTTTCCTCTACCTGCGAAAGGCAAGCTACGGCAGCCGTGGCGTCAACTTCATGGAGGCCAAGCGGGAGCGGGCCATCAGCCTGGACAGCTTTGAGAGGTGGCGGGAGCGGCTCAAGGGGGTGCACCTGCATACTGGCTCCTATGAGGAACTGCTGGACAGGTATGACAGCCAGGATGCCTTCTTCTACCTCGACCCTCCCTATCCCGGCCACTGGCAGGGAGAGGAGCACGGCTTTACCCGGGAGCAGTGGGATGGCCTCATAGAGAGGCTAAAGAGGCTCAAGGGTAAGTTCATCCTGTCTCTGTTCAGAGACCTGGCGGGGACGCTGCCTTCTCACTGGCACGTGAGGCGAATCAAGACGCACCGTTCCATGGGTCAGGATGATGTCGGGAAGGTCCTTTACCACTACGAATATCTCACTGCCAACTTCCCTTTTAAGGATACAGCTAAGCATAATGTGGAAGAGCTAGAGGCTCGTGAAATAGCCAGTCTTTGGGTTTCGGGGTTGTTTGGCAGCTATGGTGGCAAGACCAGAATATCTCGTCGAATAGCAGCCCTGATGCCACCTCATGAGAGCTATGTCGAGCCCTTCGCCGGTGGTGCAGCTGTCTTTTTCCATAAGGATGAGGTGCCTGTTGAGGTGCTCAACGACAAAGACCCTGAGATTGCCTTTGCTTACCGCTTTGCCAAAAGGATCACAGACGACGAGATCGCCCGACTGAGGAAAAGACAGTGGGTAGTAAATCGAGCAACCTTCGACAGGTTGAAGAGGGAGTCACCCAAAGATGACCTCGATCGCTTCTATCGCTTTCTCTATCTCGCCTATGCCCGCTTTAGAAAACAGGGCCTCCATGTCAACACCGGCATGATTGGAAGGAAGATAGGCGTGGTCGACCGCCTGCCGCGAATACGAGAGCGACTTCAGAATGTCAGAATTTATAGCGAGGACTTTGAGCCGGTGATAAAGAAGTTCGACAGCCCCAAAACCCTGTTCTACCTTGATCCACCCTATCCCAGTCGCATTCAATATGGGCCGGAGTTCAATGAACAGGACCTGGAACGTCTAATCAAGGTTTTGAGCGGGATTAAAGGCAAGTTCATCCTGTCCCTTGATCACGAGCAGCGGAAGAAGCTACCTCAGAAGTGGGAAGTAAAAGTGATTCGGCGTCCCCGAGAGACGACTCGCTCAGGAGACCTCTTGGTAGTTCCTGACACTGAGCTCCTGGTGTTCAACTTCACTCCATCGAAGGAGAATTTGGAGGCTCTGGCAGAACGACCGCTAGAAGATTTTGATGCTGAGGAGCTTATCCTATGGCATAACAGACTGCACAAGCTTTATGCCAATAAGGGCAGGCGCAAAGCAGCCGGCATGAGCCTTGAGGATGTAGTGAACGAACATGCCCTGGTGGTAGATGAGATAGCGCGCCGCCACCTGAGGCACTTCATGTTGGATGAACTGGATGAGAAGTCATTACCATTCCAGACCTCGAAGTTCGAGCAATACCACTGGCCGGTCGAAGGCGCTGAAGGTGAGGTGACGCTCACCGAAGTTCTGGAGAGCTTACCTCAAGAACTGATCATCGACCAGCCTGTGTATCTCAGCGGGCGACCGGTTAATGAAGGAAGGATTGACCCTGCCAGCGGCTCAGATATTGATGTCATCTTTCCACCCTTAGGGGAGGAGCTGGCGGACTGCCTGCCGTCGGAGATTAGCGAACTGCTTCATACTTTCTACGATGCCGACGCCCCCAGTATCGGCTTTGCCTTGCCGATCTACAGGATCACCTTGAGGAAATTACCCTTGCCTATTCCGGATGGAGAGCCTGATGAGACACTGCTTACTACGGACATCTGGGATCTGGCTAAAGGACTCAGTGGCATCGACGATGAAGGATTGCTGCAGCGCCATGCCCAGATTCACAAAGCATGGGATAAGGGACAGGAAGCCCAGACCGAGATTGTCGATGTTCATACCCTGATCGTGCTAGAGATGTCGCGTCGGCATATCAAGCACGCTTATAAGGATGAACTTGATAAACGAACTCAGAAGATAATATTCGAATACCCGCCCAGACCTGAGGCAATGAAGAGGTCACTCGTTCCTGCCTTCGTCAAGCCTGCCCCGGGCTTTGAGGAATTTGAGTTCGGCGATCCCGAGACCCTGTGGCAGAACTGGGTGGAGAAGTATGCAGTGCCCCAGGGCAAGAAAGTAGTGGTAGAGCCAAAGTGGGATGGTTTTGTTATGGCTTTCGTGAAGGATGGAGATGATGTGGAGATCATCACCGAGGATGAGAAGCGGGACCGGGCTAAATACGTGCCACAGCTGGTCGAAGAATTAAAGTCCCTTCCCTGTGACCAGGTGGTATTCTTCGGCGAGGTCATCTGGTTCCAGGATGGCAAAGCCACGGAGCGAGAGCAGGCGATAAGGCTGGTGGTCTCCAAGGAGATTATGGCTGATCTCGATGTAAGGGTGTTCACTTATGAGATAGTGAGGATTGATGGCGAAGACTTGAGCAAGCTCGGCTACCTTGAGCGTATGAAGCATCTGGACAAGCTGCTTCCCAGGGATAAGAAGCATCTCAAGAAGACGCCCAGATATGTCGTAGATACGAAAGCTGAGTTCCTTGATGCAGTGGAGAGGGTAAAAGATCTTGAGGGCTCCGAGGGTGCCATGGCTAAGCTGGGAGATTGGGTCTTTGCCGAGGCAACAGTGGATAAAGAGGGCATCGGCAGAACCCAGGGCATGGCTAAGTTCAAGAAGACCTACGACATCGAGGTTGAGGTGGCAAAGGTGATCCCCAAGCGGGAGTCTGGGACACGGAAGTCAATCCCCGGTCAGTGGATGTATGACTGTGTGGTCAGGGACGAGCAGGGCAATGCCATCCCAATTGGCACTACCTATGGCACGAGCGTCAAAGCAAACGTCGGTGACATCATCACGGTGAGGACACAAAGGCTTCGCGCTTACACTGACGATAGAGGCAGAATCGTCAAGCTATCGTGGATGTGGCCCAAGGTGCTGGGACTACGGGAGAAGCGAAAGGAGTCCACACCGTGGAAGGAGCTCTTGAAAATAATCTCCATGGTTGGCAGAGCAGAAGAGCTTGAGCCTTGCCCCTTTGTGGAGGACCCTGATGTCTGCCCACTCTATTCCAGGTTCGAACATTCTGAATCTCTGGAGCACCTCCGCTTCCCCATCAAGTGCGTGCTGGCCAGCCTTTATCGCTGCCCACTAGTTAAGCCTTATTACTATGAGTCCCCTCAGAAGGTGAATGTAAGGTGACCATCACAGTAGTTGAACTCTACCCCGAGATGCTCACTCAAGAGGCGCTGGATATACTAGACGCTTCCATCGAGACGCTGGCTGCTGAGGATTACCCGGCTAAGCAGGGGCTTCGCTTTGTCTGGCAGTGGCACTGGAGAGGCGAGTCAGTGCATGGTGATCTCCGCTTTGAATGGAATGACCACCTGCGCGGTTTCACCGTCTTTGCCGATAAAGAGGATGTAAAGGCAGACACGGCAGTGACTAATGAACCTGGCATGGGGGGCAAGAAGCTGAGGGCTACTCGAAAGGCAAGGCAGCCCAAACAGTGGCTTGAGGTAAAGGGCGAGGTGCCGCCAGGTGAAGTCGGCGCAACGAAGAATCTCCCCGGCATCTTTGAGGTCTACGACAAAGGCACTTACGAATACGGAGCACAGAAGCCTTACCTCTATGAGTTCTTCCTGCATGGCAAAAAGCTCACCGGGCGCTGGCTCATCCGTGCCTTCCGCTTCCCCAGGCTTGGCCCCAAGAAGCAGCCACAGAAAGGTAAATATGACCTGGTTCTCCTTCTTTGGAAGCCGGAGGATCAGACGCCCTACGCAGTGTCAAAGCGAGCCAGAGAACTAAAGTGGTTCTCGCCCAAGGGGATCATTCCTCTCCCTAAAGATTGGATTGATGAGCATCCCGAAGAATATCAGAAATGGCTGGAGCAAGCTAAAGAGGTGTGGAAGAAGGGTGTTAAGGAAGAGCTGCCAGCCTGGGAGAGGAGGACAGCTAAAGAATCCGAGGATAAACCGGAGATTTGTGACATCGAATGGGTAGTGCATGAAGCTACCTGGAAGGGGCAAGAGGTCATCCGACGCATGCCGAACGTGAGGTGGTTCCTCAGGCTAAAGATGGAAGGGGATGTGCGCTCCTTCGAACTCGATGGGCATCCTCTATGGTCTGGTTCGCTCATTGCCTTCGATGAGGGGATCGTTGACGATAAGTGGTTTGACTTCGAGGGCGAGATACCGCCTGGGGGCAGGTATAACCCTACTAAGACTCTCCCGGTTACCATGTCCATTCTGTTCCGGGGCAGGGGCACGCTGACCGATACAGGCGAGCCTAAGCAGAGGTGGCTCTTGAAGCTAAAGGACAAGGAATTGGCAGGCAGTTGGGTCCTAGAGCAAGAAGAGGAGGGCGGTGATGTATGGACACTCAGCCGGGGTGAGCTTGCTTCTCTTGCTGAGGTGGACTTCGTCTGCCAGCATCATCGGTGGGGGGACGGGCACCACTGGGACATCAGGATCAAATTCCCGAACCGGCCCTACCACGATAAGTGGGCGCTGGAAGCAAATCCAATTGAAACTGGGCTGGAGCAAGAGATTCCTGCCGTGCGTTCCAGGGGCTTTGATAACTCGTGGATAGAATTCGAAGGGGAGATACCTCCCGGCAAGGAAGGTAATCCCACCAAGGATAAAATTGCCTATGTTGAGATTCTGGATAAGGGCAGGGCAACCGTGCACAATGATTCGCCCCGTTTCTTAAGCCTCACCTTCAAAGGGGACAGGCTGAAAGGCTACTGTGTCTTTGTGCGACGGAATACGGTCTGGCACTTCATTAAGTCCAGACTACCACAGGCACTCAAGGTTGGCGATCCACGGAAGGGGGAGCCTTATGATCCGCCAAAGGTAGAGGAGACAGAGGAGAGCATAGAATTCACCTTCTACGACATTAAGGCTTTTACAGTCGCTGTCCCCCAGTCAAAGCTCAGGAGATACATCAGGGATATTCCTGAAGGAGTGCATTACAACCTGGCCCAATATCCGGTAAAAGGTGAGCTTCCCGAAGTTCGTATTCAGAGTATCGCCTTTGATAAGCCAAAGTGGACAAAAGAGAAAGCAGAGCAGTTTATTAGGAAGACAAAGCCCTGGGAATTCGTGGCTCAGCAGGTGAAGGGTGAGCAGCTAACCTGTCCAAACTGTGATGAAGTGCTTAACCCTAAGGCTGTGAGGCTGGCGAAGCTGAGCGATGAATTCAACGATGTGTTCCGGTGCTCTAGCTGCAAGCATGTCTTCAGCCCTTCAGAGTAAAGCTGTTGTCAAGTCTAACGGTTTGCGGATAAAAGAAGTTGCCGAAGGCAATTTGGGGGAATCTCTGATTTCCCTTTTATCCGCTGTTAGCCATAGTCTGCCATTTAGACATTCACCGATTCCGAATATTATTTAAAATCTCAATGACCTCAGAGATGCTCTGTGGTATCCTTTCTTTTGGATCATCAGCAAGGAGCTTGGACATCAATTCTTCTAAAGGTGATAAAGACCTGCGTCTTAGTTCCTCAAGACGTTCTCTTCTCTTTTCCCTAGTGGTATAAACCTTTTTCGGACCTTTTTCGCCCATGAGAAGATCAAACAATACACAACCGATCCCATAAATATCAATCAATTTCCATGCTTCAACATCGGTGGGTGAAACCCTGCCATCAAGCCATTCTAACGCTGCATAATCGCGAGTTCCTCCAAACCTTGAGTGAGCTAATGATTGTAGGGGTACTCCAGGAAAATCCATCAATTTTATTACACCGAAATCCATCAATTTTATCATTAACTTATTATCCTTTTCTTTTGTAACCATAATATTGTCTGGTTTAATATCACGGTGGCATGCTCCTTCGTCATGAAGTCCTTTAACGGCACCGCACAACTGTTCCATGATCCTAATGATCTCACTTTGATTTAATGACCTCCCCAAAATATAGTGGGACAGAGTTTCACCACTAATAAACTCCATTAAAAGAACATGGTTTTTTCCTTCAGAACCTTCGACAGGAATCCTGTCGTCCCAAAAGATCCTAACTATATTTGGGTTACGTCTTATAGATTCTAATTTTGCAACTTTAACTTCATTTTTTATTTTTTCTTCTTGTTTCCCTGGTTCTTCTCGGTGAAATAACCACTCTTTGTATACCTTTAGTGCAAATGGTCCAGCTGAAGGAAGAGTTTCCGGAGTGAAAATTTCGTTAACCCAAATCCTATAAACTTCTCCGGCAGCCCCTTCGCCTTCAAAACGATGGAAAACGTAAGTTGCTTTTTCCCCTGTAAATGTATCATTAGGCTTAGGGTTTCTAATATCAGGCTTTGTAACTTTTCGTCGAAAATCATCTTTAAATATTTCGTAAATGCCAGGCCCTTGACTACAGTCACCACAAGCAAGTATCTCGATAAAAAGCTTTTTCCCTGGTATAGGTTCTAGTTTCTTTAAATAGTTAAGAACCAACCGGATATTTCCGCTAACACGTTTAACGGGAATATTCAATTCTTTCAAAGCCTCTTCAACGGTACCAACTCTTGGAATTTCACCTGCTGGTTTAGGTGGGGGATCATCAAGTTCTTCATATTTTATCGTGTCTAAAGAAACATTATAATTTTCACATAATTTCTCAAATTCACTCCAAGTAATAACAGCATTAACAAGTCCTACGTATTCTTTCATGATGGTTTCTTTATAGGATATGTCGGGACCTAAAAATACAATTTTTATATCCTTAATACCTTTTTTCTTACATTCTTCACGAGCTACCTCAGCAGAAGCAAAAAATGTAGACTTAGCTTTAACTAAATATTGCTTAAGCCTATCATTGCGCCTTACATAGTTTCGAATAGCGCCACATCGCGAATCGATAAACAAATCAGACCTTGATATATTATCTTTTACATAATTTTTGATATCTTCTAGAGATTCGGGCACTCCTAGTCTGCTTCGGAATACAGCTTTAGCGCCTAGTCTTTTAAATACACCACATACGCGACCTAGGTGCATATCCTTTAATAATGAATAATGTTCGATACCGGGACCGATTAAAACTGCATATGGCTCCCCGGAGTCTATCCACTTTGACAAGTATGGTAAATGATTGATAGGTTGAATAGCGGCACAAGAAGGTGAATCTTTATCAATCATACGGCAACATTCGCCACATGAGAAACATGTAGATGAATCAATCCAAGCGTACTTCCTCCTCCAACGTATCGCTCCTACAGGACACCACTGTTTGCACCAGCATTCATTTGTAATTGTGCACCTCTCAGTATTAACAAAAACAGCCACTTCTTCTTGCTTCTTATTGAGGGAAGTCATAATTTGTTTCCTCCTTATTTATAAGGCAAGATTACGCCTAACGTTAATAAGGAAAAGATCATGTAAAAGCTCGAAATCGTAGAAGAGTGATGAGATGTCCAATAAGTAAGATTTTTATCGTTTGCGAAGATTAGCTTTATTTTTAGGTAGTCCAATTTCTATCTACCTCCGAAAAATGGCAGATAACATCCAAATAGACGAACTCTAGGTTCGCCCAATCCGCTATTTGCACGTGAATCCAGCCTTTTGAAATCATTATAAGCCGACCATACCAGTAGCACAAGGTAGGGGAAAGCGACGTGGCTTCCCCTACCTTGTGCGATGCCCAGGCATAAGCTGATGTTACGCTATAACTTTACCATCCCTCTGCCTGGCACGCAGCTAGGATGGTAGTATCCCTCCGCCGTCTTTACCACCAGCGTACCCCTGGTCATCCGCCGCTCGCACCCTTTGCAGATGACGACGGCAGCCACCAGCGTTTGAAGTTCTTCTCCCTCGGCTGATGGCTCTGGAGCTTCGGCGCTCGGTGTCTCCTTGTTGGCAAGTGTCTGTGATATCTTTGCAGACTCGCCAGTCTCAACTACCGCCTCCACAGTCTCAGCCACAGCCTCAGAAGATTCAGCTTGACCAGCGGGTGCCTCGCCCCGAAGCTCAGCCTCCACCTGACGGCAGTCCGCCGCGTCCTCCTCACTGCTCTCACTGAATACCTTGATGATGGCGTTCAGCGTCAGCTCAGGCCAGCTCTTGGCATGCCGCCTCTTGAGGCGCTCTAACGCCTGAAAGGTCAGCTCGCTTACCCGGAAGGCGATGACCTTTTTTTCTGCTCCTTTCTGCTTCTTTTCCCTTGCCATTCTTTCTCACCCCCTCTCTTTTTAGATTTAAGCAGCATCTTTCACTGCTTATCTTGCCTTTCCATTTCCTACCAAATAACCTCTGTTCCATCGTTGCACCTTTCCAACGTAAACCAGGCTGAATCCTGCCAGCCCGTTTAGGCAGTTGTCCCTGGTGACCTCGTAGCCACAGTAGGGCTTGAGCATCCTTACCTCTGCGTCACTGCCCAGTATCAACCTGAGCAGCTCAGGGAGCGATGCAAACCACAGAACCCCTCGCTCTTTATCCTTGCCTATCGCCAGAGGCATGTGATTTCGGGCAAGCCAGATAGACTTGCTCCGCATATCGGCGAAGGCTATGGCGAATCCTCCGTTGACCCTAGCCAGAGCCCTGCGCACTGCCCTAGGCCTCATATGCCCATTTGCATGCCTACGCAGAAGCCTGAATATCACCTCGGAGTCCACCTGAGTGGTGGCTCCTACCTGCTGGGCAAGCTCACGGTAGTTTGCCACTACCCCATTGTGAACGCCTATTATCGGCCCGACTAAAAGTGGGTGATTGTTGGCATTATCCTTGGGGCTTCCGTGGGTTGCCCATCTGGTGTGCCCTACCACTCCCACCGTCTCGCTGGTAATGGTGTCGAGGAGTGCCCAGAATGCGGGCTGCATTACCATCCTTGAGGCTGGTCCGGGCTGCTTGTGGTAATAAGTCGTTTTGCCCGGGGTGAACACGAAGGCACCAGCGGCATCTCTGCCTCTTACCTCGGTAGCTGCCAACAGGGTGGCGAAGTCCTCTCGGATACCTTCAAACTCCTGTTTTGTCCTCTCTCGCCTATCAAGCACAAATCCCGCGATTCCACACATGCTAGACCTCCTCGATGTATCGGATTAGCTCAGCCTGCCTCAGGCTCTCCAGGAATCGCCTCGCTGATGCTGTGTCAAGGCTCTCGCCGTATATCATCTTCGTCCGCTGTGCCACCCTATCCTTGTATTTCTCATCAGCGATCTCTTTCTCGAACAGCGCTGATTCTTTCATCGCCCTTACTACCTCGGCAGGCGTATTTCCTTCAAACCTGTCTCCGGTATAGACCATTTCGATAACTATCCTTGCCATCTCTACACCCCTTTCCAGACCAGCTTGTGATGCTGGAACAGCATCCGCTCCTCCGCAGTAAGCCCCAGCCCGCTGGCTAACCTGTAAAGCGGATTCCTGCGGGTCTCCATTGGCTTTATCCCTCGCAACACCGTTGTCTCATTAAGGCTCTTGTGCACCAGCCTCAGGCACAGGGTAACCCACGCTTTAATATCGGCGGGATTGAGTGTTCCATCGAAGTAACGGAACTCTATCGTCCCCCGGTAGTTGTAGCTGTGCAGGTTCAGTCCACGATAGCGAGTGGGGTTGTATTTATTAGCAAAGAGCCGAGGCAATTCCTGCCTCGGCACCCCATACCAGCGCTCCCAGAAGCGCTTGAAGCTTTTCGCTTTCATCAACCGGTCGTAATCGGTCTCGCCGTTGCGGTGGACTTCCTCGATGGGCTTGCAGTAGCGGTAGTGGTTGCCGTTCCTGCCCCGGTGCTCAGCATCACCGCCCCTGGCAATCTGGTAAATCCAGGGCTCGTAGGCTCTGGTGTTCTGCACCAACCTCTTGATGCTCTCCAGGTCGAAGCCACTGCCGTCCACATGGATGTGGACGCTGCACCTTTCGCTCACCTTTGCCCTAGCTCTCTTGAGCATCCTCATTACCTCTTCTACCTCTGCGAACTCGCCCAGGGTCATCGGCGGCGATATGATCTCGCAGCCACCATGCAGGCTGCCATCGCCAGTCACCTTCCACCCTCTGGGAAGGCTAAGCTCCTGCCTTGCCCGCTCGGTGGAGATGCCCTCGATTTCTATTTCGATCCCGAACCTGCGGCTCTCTATGGTAGCGTTTCGGTTTCTCATCTCCGCCCTCCTTTCCAGCTTCACATTCATTGCTCTGAATCTGGAGAAAGTCAATACCATTTGCTGCGAATGTGCGGACTTTCTTTTAAAGAATTTTGGTGGCAGCTCTTGACAAAACCATGCCTTCCGCGATAGTACGTACGATAGAGACCACGCTCGGGAAGTAGCCCGGAGCGGGGAAAACGCTGGACGAGCCAGTGCGGTCGAGGCACTGGCTCGTCTTTTTATTTGACGAAGCCAAAGGAGAGAACTTATGGCAGAGGAAATAGGGCAACCGATTCTGGAAGAATTAACACAGGAGCTAGAGCAAGCGCATCAAGAGATACTGCGTCTCAAGGGCTATACCCAGGCCACCGGGCTAGTGTCCTCGGCGACCACAGCGAACAAGGTAGTCAAGCTCCGGGGAATTGCCATCAGCGAAGGCACCCACAACGGGAAATTCTATCCGTGGGAGGAGCTGTCAAAAGACTCCTTTGTGGAGTCCTTCATCGGCAAGCCAGTAGTGGTGGACCACAAAGAAGGGCTGCCGTCTGAGGTGGGGCTGGTAAAGGAAGCGAGGAAGGACCCCGAGCGAAGGGCAATCCTTGTTGACCTCGAAATCTACGATGAAGCACGTGGCAAGCAAGCCCTATACCTCATGGAGAACGATCGTCCCGTGGGCTTATCGGTTCAGGTCTGGGAGAAAGTGTCGCACGAAGACGGACGAGAGGTAGCCAGAGACCTGGAGCTTCAGCACCTGAGCCTGACTATGGACCCTGCCGATAAGGAAGCTCGCATAGTGGCAAAGCTGAGCCAATGTGGAGAGATCGAGGAGGGAGAGATGTCTGAGGAGACGAAAGAGGAGATCAAGGCCCTGATGGTCGATGACTTCGAAAAGCTGGCAAGCGAGGTAAAGGATGATGAGGTGCTCCTAGCATCACGAGTGCCGGAAGGGGAACTGGCGGAGTATAAGTATCCCTACTACCGCTATCCGAAGTATGGACAGCCTGCGGGCAGGGCTCGCCCAGGAGGTCCTCCTGCCGGCTATGAAGCCCTCGAGCCCAGGCTAGCCGACCTGGAGAAGCGAGTAACTGCTCTGGAAGAGGCGGTCAAGAAGCTCTCCTCAAAATCAGAGGAAAAGCAGGCGGAGGCGGAAACCAGCGCCCCCGCAGAGGAACTGAAGTCAGAGACCCAGCCTGCTGAGGAGGCTAAAGCCGAGCAAGAGGAAATGTCTCGCAAGGATGAAGCTACCGAGAGGGACAAGGCTCTGGAGGAGCTTTCCAACCTTCATCCCGCTGACCTTATCTTCCTGGAGCAGATCGCCAGAAGGAGGGAAAGCCTGTGAGCGAAGAGCTTAAGGAAGTAATGCAAGTCTTGAAGGAGACAAAGGAGATGCTGGCAAGGCTGTCTGAGGAAAACCGTGAGCTCAAGGGGAGGCTCAAAGGCTCGGAGAAGGAATTGGAGCGGCTGAAGAAGCCCCTCCCTCGGCAGAGCCGACCTGAGGAGCGGGAGAGCGTCAGCTTGAGCCAGCGAATAGAATCACTTTCCAATGCCAGGGAAGCAGTCGACCTAGCTGTGGAAACGATTATCGAATCGAGGAGGAGAGGAGTGCTATGAAGACGCTGGAGCAACTGGCAACGGTTGAAACCACCACCATAACAGAGATGCTGCCCAAGGTCATCTCCAAGGCGGTGGAGCTAAAGGCGAGGGAGATTCTCCTGGGTAGGAATCTGCTGAGGCGGAACACCGACATTCTGGTGCCCAAGCCGGGGAAAAGCGTGTTCCTGCCCATCAGGAGCCAGATAACAGCCCAGGAGTTCGCTGAGGGCGCTGATATGAGCGCGGTGACCCCTGAAGGTGTGACCTACAGCGATACTGTAGAGGTTACGCCGACCAAGTTCGGTGTGCCCCTCAAGATCACCCAGGAAGCCATCGATGCTGCCCAGCACGATGTCATTCGGGACAACATCGACGAGGCGGGCTATGCCATGGCTTTACTTGAGGATACTCGCATCATGAACGAGATCTTCGGAGTGACCGTGGTCACCGATGAATCCGTGGCCTTCGCCGAGGGCTCAACCGATGGGGAGCTGGCACATAGCCCGGTGCTGGCCATCACCGCCTTTACGATGGCAGGCAAGAGCCTGGTAGGCGTCAACTACAGGGATGGCAAGCTGAGGATAGACTCGGCGGCTGGCGCCGGTGGTGAAACAGCTACGGTGAGCTACACCTATGCCTCAGGACGCCACTACCACTACATCCAGACAGAGACCACCCATACCGACCTCACCTACAAGAACATTCTGGCAGCCCAGGCAGAGGTGCTGGCAAGAAAGGAGAGGCCCAACTTCCTGATCCTGGATGCTGCTGGTGCCAACCTTTTGCAGAAGGATTTGGTAGGCTATCTCACCTTCCAGGCTGGAGAGGGGGCTATCAGGGTTCCCGGCGAGATCGGAGCTGTGGGCAGCCTCAGGGTGGCTATCTCAGGGCAGGTGCCTTCGGGCAACGGGCTCGTCATCGCTACCGAGAGGGCAGGGTGGATCGTGGACAAGCGTGATCTCACCACCAAGCGGGAGGACGAAGCAAAGACCGACTCCATCCGCTTCTACATCACCAAGATCTCAATTGCCAAGATCACCATGCCCGACGCTCTGCTCATCATTGGGGGCATGCAGTCGAACGCCATACTTTTCTAAGCGATAGGGAGGTAGTGTGAGCAACAAGGAGCCTCTTACTAGAGAGGAGTTCCAGCACTGGTGCAAGAACGACTTCAAGCACTTGGTGAAGAAGGTGTGGCGGATAGAGGGCATCCTCTATGTGCTGGTACCTCTGGTGCTGGCAATTCTTGCTGCGGTGCTAGCTGTGCTGATGCGATGACAGAGGAGGAATCGAGTGTCTGATAGGGTTCAGGAACACTGGCCAGGCTATATCCCCAGGCGTTACCGTGACATGGGCGACGGCACCTTTGCTGAGCGCCAGGTAGCTGCCATCGAGGATACTTCAGGGCAGAGGATAAACCCGGCAAGAGAGGATGGCAACCTGGCCTCCATCCTGGCTCAGCTTGATATAACCCTCTCTGCTCTCAGGGATGCCATCTGTGCTGCCGCGCCAGATAGCAAGACGCTCAATGATCTCTATAGCAGGCTGGACTCCATAAACAACCGGATTTACGAGGCGAGCCAGACCCGCGCCAACTATGGTTCGTCTACCGGAGCAGCCCTCACGGTAGACCTGGATACCTCGGAGCTTGGTGGGCGGATAGAGGTAGACGTGTGGGTCAAGAGCTCGGCAGCGGCCAGCTTCGAGGTTAGGGGCAGCAGGAACGGAAGTGACTGGCGGTTGATCGACACCATTAGCCTTTCAGCAGCCGGTGAGGAGTGCAGGCATTACTCCAACGCCTACAGGCATCTGAGGGTGACTACCCCGGCAGCTAACAACAACGAGGCAGAGATTGTAGCTACGAGGTAAAACATGAAGTGCATTTACTGCGGTTCGACTATGAGGAGAAGGCGGGCTCCTCTGGATGACTGCCCTAAAAGGGTGGAATACACCTGCCGAAACTGCGGACATATCCACTTCACGGTGGAGGTCAAATAAAACAAGGAAGGAGGTTTTTAACAATGACAAACTACACAGAACCAAGGCCCCAGCTTTCAGCAGAGGAACTGCGGCGCAGAGCCGATGAAAGGAGAGTGCCCCCGCTGCCTGGGGTGGGGGAGTTTTCCACTGGCGAGCCTCCCCTCAGACTAAAGCTTCTTTCGGAGAAGCTGGGCATCCCCATTCCTGACCTGGAGAAGCTTGCTCCTCAAGCCGTTCGGGAACTGGTGGAGAGGAACGCCGACAAACTGGGCGTGAGGGTGCTCAAGGTAGAGCCGGGGAAGCCAAATCTCCCCGCGACTTCAGCCGAGCTTCAGGACAGGATCAATAAGGCGAAGGCTTACATCGACAAGCTCTATGGGATAGACGGGTGGTATGACTATATGAAGGAATACCCGGCCTATCCGACCGGTATCTACAACAGGTCCAGATCGGACGACGGAACTCAGCCCAGGCTCCTGGGTCACTACATCGAGAGCCATAGCTATGTCTTCGGCAAGATAACCTGGGTGGCTATCGGCCAGAGTTACGAGTTGATGGACGTGACCTTTGACGATGCCTATGACTGGGACTACGGCGAGCCATTTGTGTGGCAGGACAGGAGCTATGGGAGCAACGGCGACACCACCTATTCCACCTCAATTCGCTCCTTTGGCGGCAAGGATGAGGTAGATTTCTACCTGGGCGACACCTTGCTCTTGAGCGACCTCAAGAGCAAGTCGCTGCCCCAGACCTTCTACCATACCAAGTCCGGTGGAGGGTGTTTCCCTGCCCATCGCTACACGGTGAGGCATGGGTCCCAGCTCTGCGACCTGATTTACCAGGTGTGGGGGGATCACTGGGGAGGCTACTACCTGAGGAACCTGATCAACGCCTTCGGCTTCACCTACGACATCTACGATCCCCTGTTCAAGGAATCGGTGTCTGAGGCTGACGATTTCTTCTTCAACGGTCAGGCATATCACGACTGCGACCTGGCCGACGTGGGCGTTAGCTCAGCGTTGCCCTGGGGGCTATATCCTCACCGCTACCCTTACGAAAGCAAGGTGTGCACCTACCGGGGTAGCTGTGGCTGGCCGGGGAGCTATATCTGGCTGAGCCAGCGGAATAGGTTGTGCCGCATCCTGCAGGCGGTGCATATCCTGAACAAGTATAACAACCCCGACCACTCCTATTCCGACCCCAAGGGAGGCACCACCACGCCCAGGCAGGTAGCCAGGGACATGGAGCAGAACTGCTGGAACGGGCACGGGATAAACATCTACGGCAAGGACCCTGACTACTCCAGCGCGGTGAGGACCAATTCTTTTCTGGTCTTGGAGACCCTTCTGGGCTACAAGCATGGCGATGCCATCAGCAGAAGCTATGCTGATGCCTGCGCTGATGTTCTGATTCAAGTGCAATGGGGCTCGCCTCCCTTTACTGCTTATCAGGGGGAGACCGCTGATAACGGCGTGCTCATCAGGCCACCTCATCACGGGGGACAGCTCCTGTGCTGGAGGACAGGCGGATCTTACATCTACTCGCTGCCTCCCCAGTCCTTCCTGGATGACGTGATGGATTGGCTGAGCATGCCCAAAGAGGAGGAGGGAGTGGTGCCTACCAACCTGGAGTCTACTGCCACCTATCTCCAGGCGCTCAGGGTCTACCTCTACTATAAATACGGGGTAGCTTACCCGAATAGCTCCAAGCTACCATAGGAGAGAGCATGGTCTATGGCTTCTGTGATGCCTCAAGGCTCAAGCCCTCCCTGGAATCCCTTCCAGTAGCCCAGCAGAGGCTGCTGGTGGAGGACCAAGGGGTAAGCCCAGGGCAGCGCATAACCCTGCTGGAGGTTCTGAACAGGAGGGGCGCCCTCGACCTGGTAGCAGCCATCCTCAGCTCCAGAAACCCTGATCAACTGGTGCTGGAGCTCTGGTTTGACGGGGTGATGGAGGAGTGGTGCCCTCTCCATGTTCACAACTGGCTTAAGCTAACGCAAGCAGGGCAGGCGATCCACAGCCATGAGTGGGATGAGGTGAGCAACAGGTACGGTATGGTGTTTGGGGTGAGAAGGTTCTTCTCCGATTCGCTGAAGGTGTCACTCAATAATAAGCACACCGTTGACCCTCACACCTGCCACTACCTGCTGGTGATCTACGGGGTGTTTCCGCAAACATGATGGACTTAGCTAAAGCCTACAGCTTCATAGAGAGCCTCTATTATGCGCCGAAGAAGCTCCTTCGGGTAGATAAGGTTAATCGTGAACTGGTGCTCTCAGGCTCCGTCATCGGCATAAGGGCGCTCAGGGACTACAACCCTGAGATGGCAGAGAACCTAAGGCAAGGTTTAGCCGCCTATGGCATGGGCTCTCTAAATACTGAATACTTCGATGTCCTCTTCGGGAGAACAGTAGCCCTACCCTTCCGGGGCAATGTGGAGACCACCCTGGAGGAATTCAGCGATGCCGAGGGCGGCTGGAGGGTTTGGACTGAGCTGCGCCGAGGCAACCTTATGTTTGACTGGCAGGAATATGCTGATCTGGCCTTATTGGGGGCGCTGGACTATTTCAATACCAGAAGGCAAGCCGAGGCTGAGGCAGTCTTCGATACCGCCTTGGCAATGTGGGCAGGCTGGGGATTTATGGACAGGTATTCCAGAACTAGAGGTTACTTCCACACTTATCCCCTTGGGCTTGCCCTCTACGTGTCCAGGGCCATCGGGAAGCCGATTCCTGCCTCGGTGAAGAAGCAGATAGACCAGGTTCTTAGGCTATGCCAGACCGATGATGGGGGCATCATAACCCTCTATGACTTTGGAGGCATGCCCTTCGGCACCGCCGCTGAGGAACCCACCTGCGCCGCTGTTCTGGGATACATCCACGAGCACAAGTCGGCGAAGCCGGTATCCATCTGGGGAGGCTGGCTCTGATGTTGATGCGGCTTTATCCAGAGAAATACGGGCAGCAGAGGCTGGAACAAGCCTGCGACCGGGCTAATGCCTTTGGCGATCCTACTTATCGTACCGTGAAAACTATCCTGGAACGAGAGCTGGATAAGGAACCGCTCTCATTTGAGCCGGTGAGACTCACCGGGGCGTTTCTCCATGGTCCTGAAGAGTTGTTCTGCTCAATTAAAAGCTAAAGGAGGAAGGTAATGGCCGATATTCATCAGCTGGAGAATAAACTGAGATCGCTCAAACTAAACGGTATGCTGGATACCCTGAATTTGAGGCTTAGCCAGGCACAAAAGGACAGTCTCGGTTTTATTCAGTTTCTGGAGCTTCTTCTTGAGGATGAAGTGCAACACCGGGCTAACAAGAGGCTGGCTAGCCGAATTACTAAAGCCCACTTTGAAGAAGGGAAGAGTTTAGAGGGGTTTGATTTCAGCTTCAATCCCAAAATACCTGCCCAATATATCCATGACCTGGCTACCTGCCGGTTCATAGAGCGGAAGGAATCAATAATCTTCTACGGCCCTGTCGGTGTAGGTAAGACTCATCTTGCTCAGGCTTTAGGACATCAGGCCTGTCGCCTTGGCTACAGTGTGCTATTTAGCAAGGCCATCCGGCTCCTGTCTGACCTGGGAGGGGGAAGAGCTGACGGTAGTTGGGAGAAGAGGCTGCACCACTACCTGAAGCCTGATTTGCTCCTCATTGACGATTTCGCCTTGAAGGAATTTACCAGATCCCAGGCGGAGGATCTCTATGAGCTTATTGACCGCCGCTATCGCTCAAGCTCCATGATAGTCACCGCTAACCGGTCTCCCAAAGATTGGTATCCCCTATTCCCCAACCCCGTGATAGCTGAGAGCACTCTCGACCGTCTCATTAGCTGCTCTCACTTCATCACCCTCACCGGTAGGAGCTACAGGACATTGCTTCGTCCCGACAAAGCCCTTGCCAAGGAGGTGGCTACCATGTGATACTATGCCTAACAGTGCACTCAGGCTGGTCAATTAACTTGAGAAACAGGGTGGAACATTAACTTGAGACTGGGTGGTAAATTAACCTGAGAAACGGCAATTACAATTAGCGAGCCAACAGGCTATCTGCAGGGGAGAACTTTCGGTGCTGGGCCTGGATATCGGTGCTCCAAAGGTTAATGTAGAGCTTCACCGTCTCTAAGTTTGCGTGCCCTAAGATTTGCTGGAGACTGAAGGGATCACCCCCGTTCAGGAGATACTTCTTGGCAAACGTGTGTCGGAAAATATGCGGAGAGCATCTCTTGCCACTGATACCGGCTAACCTAGCACACTCGGCTATTATCGCCTCTACTCGCCTTGTGCTCAGAGGTTTGCCATCGCCGTTTGTGAATACTGGTCCTCTCATTCGCCCATTCAGATAACACTTGAGTGCTGTCACCACTTGCTTCCCTAGCGGCACTTCTCGTTCTTTTCCACCCTTGCCCTTAACCTTAGCCATCGCCCTTCCATCCTCAAAGCGGATGCGCTCAAGGTCGAGATTGACCAGCTCTGAGATCCTGAGACCACTATCCAGAAGAACGAGCAGGATGACTTTATTACGCTGTGGGTTTCGGGTTTGGCGTGTAGCCTTAAGGAGCAGCCTTACCTCCTCGTCTGAGAAAGGCTCAGGTATTCTACGGGATGGCTTCGGCAATTTCACGCTAGTAAATGGATCAGCCTGTAACTCTCCCTCGGCAACCAGCCATTTGGAGAATGCCTTGGTCACCATTGCATTCTGCCTTGGGGTTCCATTGCCATTACCTTTTGCCTGCAAGTGGGCAATGTAAGCTCTAAGGTCGTTGGCATATAGCGACTCGGGACCTATCTTACCTTGATCAGCACACCAGTTGGCAAAGCGCCTGAGCCTTGCTCCATAGACCTCCACTGTGCAGCCTGCTTTTCCCTCCACAGATAGTGCTGCTAAATATTCGTTGATTGCTTTATGGATAGCTATCATAATGCCCTCCTGTGCTTCTCGCCTGTTCACATTCATGACTCCCCCTTTGCGGAAAGTCAAGCATGTCTGGTAATATGAGCTAAAACCTTGACGGGCTGAGCCAGCGGCTGTTAAAATAATGATGCGTGCATATGTATCTATGCGTAAGGAGATGACGACATGAGCAAGAGAATGACTGTGGTGTTCCACGATGAAGATCTCTATACCTACTTAAAGGTAGAGGCTGCCAGACGGCATAAACCGGCAAGTGACATTATTGCCGAGGCAGTGCGGGAATGGCTAGAGAATCGAGAGGATGCCGAATTGCTACCTGTAATTGAGACTGCCCGCGCTGAATGGCATGAAAAAGGAGGGCGTCCTTGGGCTGAGGTGGAACAGGAATTGGAAGAGGCAGTAAGCAGGCGAGAAAGAGAGGCAGAATCCAGGAGTGTATAGGATTGAAGTCTCGCCTGCTGCTGACCGGGATCTGGAAAGGCTTAAGCGGCGGATACAGCGGCGAAACTTTGAGCGATTGCGAACCGCCATAAGAAGCCTGGCAGATAATCCTCGCCCCCATGGAGTGAGGAAAATTGAGGGGACTGAAAGGTCCTATCGAATAAGAGTGGGAGATTATCGGGTGGTTTATGAGGTATATGATAAGGAGAGTTTAGTGCTCCTATTACAGGTGGCACGGCGTACTGAGACCACTTATCGATGAATGTAAGGGAACAGTGCATTAGAGATTCATCTTCCGCTGTGCTGAAGAGCCGACTTGAAGGGGAGAAGTATGCGGAAACGTAGGGACACATGGTTATATGAGTTAAAAGACGGGAACGAAATCGTGCAGTATGGACTTACGAACGCACCTGATAGGAGGGCGATTGAACAGGCCAATTCTGGCAAGAAGTTTACACACCTGAATATCATTAGCGTTGCCCTGAGCAGAGAATCCGCTGAAAAGCGAGAGAAGGAGTTAATACAAAAGTATCAAAGACAGCATGGAGGCAGACCTCCGCGCTACAATATCGCCAAGACCTACTGAGTCCCCCAAACGCCCTGGGTATCAAAGCAGGCAATGGTTTAGAAAGGAGAGAAATGGATAAGAAGATAACAGTGAAAGAAATTGAAAGCACGGTGATGGTAAAGGAGGAAAGTGAGGACATAATTGACCTCATTGCTGAGAACACGGCTGACAAGCTTGTAAATAGGCTGGGTTTTACTCGAACGCTATTCAAGCGGGATGCTGCTCAGACGAGAAAAGCAGCAAAGAGGTTCCTTGACAGACTCAAGCCTCCGTTCCTACCCTAAGCCCAGTCAGGTGATGCTGGAGAGGACAAGGCGTTGAAGATGTTGTGGGTCAACTACGTTGAATCGAAGAAGGGACCCTAGAACTGGATTGAATACTACCCTAGGAGGTGGGCTATGGCATTCCAAGAGTGGGTTACCATTCGGGATGAAGTTGCAAAAAAAGAAATCTACGGGATAGTCCGCCTTTACCGCCTTGAAGAGAAGGGCACTCTGGAGAGTGACCCGGGGCGCTTCTTGGACGTCACTTTCCCCACCTCGACGCTTCGTCAACTATTGACATCGGCCATCCGCAAGCTCACAGGAAAGGAGCAGCGCGGAACCTTCGCTGTCACAGGTGGAGGTGGCTCAGGGAAATCCCATATCCTTGTGACCCTTACTCACTTACTCCGACGGAGCCCCGAAGCACTGAAATGGCTTCAGGTGAACAATATACAGGAGGCTGACCAATTACCTGAAGACGCCCTTGTTCTCCCCTATCAGCTCGTAGCTGAAGGTGGACCTATTACAAAGCTCTGGGTGCCTCTTCTTGATGCCCTTGGGAGGCAGGACCTTATATCCTCCATTGAACGCTGGCCCGCGGTAAAGCAAATAAGGGCGGCCCTGGGGGACAGGCCCGTAGCCATCCTTCTCGACGAATGGGAAGACTGGTATAGCAGCCTCACCGCCCAAGAGAGGCAGTGGAACCGGAATTTCATTCAGAACCTCAGTGAGGTGGCTGACCAGAAGGGCTCCCGCCTCGTTCTCATCGTCTCGTCGCTGGAGCGTGAGACCAGCATCCGGTTCGTCCTTACTCGCCCGGATATAGCTATCTATGACTTGGACCAGGACGTGGATAAGGAGGACATCGTTCTCCATCGCCTGTTCGCATCACGAAGGCCCGATGATGACACCATACGTGCCTACTTGAATGTCTACGCCAGCAATCAAGAGACATTTGTGGGCACTACGGGGGGCTTGCAGAAGTATCGGGACACGATGGTCTCCCGCTACCCTGTCCATCCTGAGCTCCTGAAGCTGGCCTTCGAGGCCTACGGAAGGCACCGCCATTATCAGCACACCAGAGGAGTCCTGGCCTTCTTGGCGGATGTAGTGATGGAGCATAAAGATGACCGAGACCTTCTTCTCCCATGTGATGTAAATCTGTATAGCAGGGAGACCCAACACGACCTAAATAGGCTGGACTCAGCGCTCCTAAGCAAGTTCATGGAAGATGCAGAGAGATCCAAAGGTATTGCTCGCTCCCTCGAAGTCTTGACCTCTGTCTTCCTTTGGTCGTTGACAGAGGCCAGGGGCATTGAGGAAGCTCGGGCGCTTCTTGGAGCGGTTAGGCCCATTGTTACCATCGCCGAGCTTCAGACTGCTTTGGCACAATGCTATGATAAGTGTTGGCATCTGCGGAAGAGGAACGGCAATTATATCTTTGAGCCGAGAAGGAAAATACGAGTGGTCGTGGATGAGCGGGCAAGGCGAAATCTCCAGGACCCCGAGATGAAGGACAAGGCCAAGATAAAATTCGCCGAGGTCATAAAGGGTGAAGTCCTCCTGAAAACGGCAAGGACAACTACTTATCAAGCGGGAGTAGAGGACATAGAGGAGGTCTATGTTTGTCCGCTTGATCCAATACCCGATACTTCCAAAGCCAAAGTGGTCATCTCACTGCTGAACTTAGGTGATACAGAAATCCTGGACATGCTCAAGAACGTGGAGAAGGCCAACACTGTAGCAGTCATCCTGCCCACTACGGGCCAAGACCTCACTTCTGAGGGCGATTTCCTGTTGAGAAGCAGGAGGCTGCTCGAATGCGAGCTCTTAAAGGAAGAAATTGAGAAGGACGAGCAGAAGGAACTGGAGGACGTAGAGAAGGAGGAAAGAGGCGAACTCACGAAGGCCTTAAAAGCGGCCTACGGGCGATACATGAAGCCTCTCCCGCCGAAGGGAGAGACCCATATGGCTCTGCCGGTAGACTTGGGGAAGGAGTCCATTCTCGGGCTTCTTAGAAGAGAGCATTCTCCGTTAGATGTGAAGCAGGCCTGTAAGCAGGAGGTAACAGCTGAGGCGGCTAAGGGCATGGAGGTGGGCGTGCTGTTAGGAAGTTTCTTCAAATACCGCCATCTCCCCATGCTTCTGAGCAGGGCTATCTTTGAGGAGAAGGCGAAGGAGCTGGCCCTTGAAGGAGAGATAGTTATCGAGGATGGGGTAACAGTTCTGGGCAAAGAGAGCCCCGAGGCTATTAAACGATTGGCTTTGACCGATAAGATGCGCCTTAAAGATGCCAAATACAGAGCAGTGCCCACTCCTACTCCTACGCCTACCCCCACGCCAACTCCAACACCTACTCCCACTCCTACACCCATGCCAGTTCGGACAGAGCCTCGTCCCTTCCAGGCTGCCACACCTGCAGGCTTGCGGTCAGAGGTATATAACAAGCTGGAAGAGAAGGCCAAAGTTATCCAGTTTGCCGTTGATATTAAAGCTGAATCGCTGGAGGGGGTAGAAAAGCTAACTGAACTGCTACAAGACCTGAAAGCCAAAGGCATAAAGGGGCAAATAGGCGTTAATCTCTCGGCAGAGCGCATCTCCCTCTCGAAGGCTAATATCATCGAGCTTATCAATAAGCTTCCGATGCCGGTGTCCGAGACCCAGCTTCCCCAGGATACGGTGACCCTCAATCTGGAGGTGGAGATTGAAGAACATTGAGGTAGCTCTACGCCGCCTAATAGGAGGAGATAACACGCTATCGGTGGTGTGGGATGCCCTCACGGACATATGGTCCGTTGATTCCGTTCCACACGATTTGGACGGGTTCTATGGAGACAAGGAGATAGAGTCCTGCCGGCTTGAAGAAACTCTAGAGCGGACATACCTTGAAGCTTATGAGGAGCTCCGTGATGCTGCGGCAGTCTACAAAACGTCGCCTTGGGCAGGTGAAGAGGATAGGCTTGTCATTATCGTGGATGCAATGAGCATCCGGGAAGCGTGTCTGCTGAAGCCCTTCTTGGAGGCTCAAAACTACCGGGTCGAGAGTCTTTCCTTTTCCCTTTCAGCGCTGCCTTCGGACACCGCGTCCTTTACCCGAAAGCACTTCAACATGGGCCAACCCACCCAGATTAGCGCCAGGCAGGGAATCTTCGTCTCTCCTCCCGGCCACCCCGTGCCCCAGTTTCCACCACAAAACCTCCGCTTTATCTGGCTGAGATATCCTGATAGAGGTCTCCACGCTACCATCCTTTCTCCCTCAGAGGTCTTCGGCAAGACCTCCCAATACATCCTTGAAATCCTGCGCAACTCAGGACGCGACGCCTTCCTCCTCACTTCAGACCATGGCTACGTTTACGCCGACAGGGCTGACCATGCCTTCGAGCTTGCTCAGTCGGCGCAGACGGCGATGCGGAAACTCTTTGGAGGTGCACGGTATGCCCGGGGCAAGGAGGCCTCGCCGATTGTTATTGAGAAGACCTTGTCTGCCGGTGATACCCTCTTGGTACGGGGGAGGTATATCTGGCGGCAAAGGGATAAGATGTATTTCCATGGCGGGCTCTCCTTTGTAGAGTGCTTGGTTCCCGTCATCAAGGCTAAAGCCAAATAGGAGGCTTGCTCATGCGCCGACTAATTGAGGTGGACTTTCCCATCCAAGAGCTGAACGACCTTGTCTCTAAGGAAAAGGGGATAACGACACCGCCTATTTATCAGATGCATAAGTGGTGGGCACACCGGGCCGGGTGCATCTTCCGTGCCCTTATCCTGGCCGCCTTTCTCCCCGAAGGCGCCAGGCTGTTTGACGCTCTGGGTGGTGAGTTCTACAAGAAGCACACCCTAGATAAAGTGATCCTTGACCCTTTCATGGGCTCAGGCACAACGCTAGTGGAAGGCCTTCGCTTGGGTTGTAAGGTCATTGGTATGGAAATCCATCCGGTGGCTTGGTTTACTGTCAAAAACGCTCTCGAGCCAATAGACCTCAAAGCGTTGGACGCTGCTTTTAAGGGTATAGAGGCCAGAATCGCCCCCAGAATAAAATCCTACTACCAGACCTGCTGTCTCAAGGGGCACCAGGCTGAGGCGATGTATATTTTCTGGGTTAACAAAGTTCCCTGCCAGCGGGGCGGTGAGATGGTTCGGCTTTTCCCGAACTACATCCTAGCACGCGGAGTCAGGCGCGATAAGCGGGAGATGGACACCGTCTTCTGCCCCGAGTGCTACACTGTATGGTGGGCATCTGCGGGAGCGAAGCAGGTTACCTGCCCCAAGTGCCTGCAAGCGTTCGACCCCAGCAGGGGAGTGAAGGAAGCGAAAAGCCCGAATTTCCGCTGCGTGCACGGCACTGATTCTGTGCTTGATGTTGTGAAGAAGTGGGGCCGGCCTCCGGAGCCGGAGATGTTTGCAGTCGAATACTACTGCCCCCAGTGTAAGTCGAGAGACTACAAAGGGGTAGATGAGGAAGACGTCCGCCTCTTCGAAAGAGCAAAGGACGACTGGAACGCCATCAAAGATGAGGTGATGGGTAGGTTGGTGCCAACCCAGGAAATGCGAGATGGTTTTAACACCAAGCAAGCCAAGAATTTCCTGTACCGCTACTTCTATGAGATGTTCAACGAGCGACAGCTTTTGACCTTGTCACTGTTGCTTGGGGAGATAGTGAAAGTGGAGGACCGCAGGGTTCGCGAGGCGTTGCTCTTGGCGTTTTCGGACAGCCTTAGGGCTACTAACATGTTTGCGACCTACCATGCTGGACATGCTCAGATGAGGGACCTGTTTGCACACCATGCGTATATCCCTCCAGCTCAGGTAGCAGAGACCAATCCGTGGGGACGGGGTATGGGCTTTCTTTCATGCTACACCAACTTTATAGAAGGCACAGAGTATCGCCTTCAGCCCTGGAATGCGAACCTCGGAGGCAAGCCTCCAAGGAAGGCGATTGGTGATGGGTTTGAGGGCAAGTTGGCCTTTTCCTATAATGACCTAATGGAAAACGACCGCAACGCTCTCCTCCGCTGTGGTACCGCAGAAGACCTATCTTTTCTACCTCCGCAATCGGTAGACGCTGTCGTCACCGACCCTCCTTACTGCGACAATGTGATGTATGGGGAGTTGGCTGACTTCTTCTATATCTGGCAATGTCTCGCCCTCAAGGACACTTATTCCTGGTATCGTCCTATCTATACTCCGAAAAGGTCTGAGGGAGAGCTTGTGGTGATGCCCGGCCTAGCTGGGGAGGAGCAGGCGCGGCAGCGGAAGGAATTCTGGGCCGGATTGATAACGTGCTACCGGGAGTGCCGCCGAGTCCTCAAGGACGACGGCTTTCTGGTCTTCACCTTCCACCACTCCAAGCCGTGGGCTTGGGCAGGGCTCCTATGGAGCATCTTAGAGTCCGGATTTACGGTGGATGCCATCTATCCTGTCACCTCAGAGCAAGAGACCACCATCCACCGTGGCGGGGCAGGCTATGACATACCTTGCGTGTGCCGAAAGCGAAAGGAGGAGCCCAGAGTTGAGGCTAGCCTGGGTCGTATTAAGGGGGAGGTGTATCAAGAGGTGGTGGATCTGTTTCGCAGTTACCGCGCACAGGGGAAGGGGCTAAGCGATGAAGATGTCTTCGTCATCCTCATGGGTAAGTGTCTACAAGTCTTCTCCCGCTACTACCCAAAGGTTTATGGCGATGATGGGCAGCCCGTCAGGGGTGAAGAGGGCATTACGAAGGCCCTCGAGGACATGGCGGATATGGTGGACACCATAATCAAGGAAGAAGACCTGCGAGAAATTCCTGCTGGCGTGGATGAGACCACTAGAGACTACTGCCTCTACGTAGCGGGCCGGCGTGGGCTCACTAAAGACGACATAGACAAACGCTTCAAAGTCGGGGGCGAAGACTTCCTCAGGTCACTAGAGAGGCAACAGCTTATCAAACGAGATGGAAGCAAGGTTGTGGTGCTCTCCCCTGTGCAGCGCAAGAAATATCTGGAAGAGCACTCAAGCTACACTGTTATTGATCAGCTCCATCGCCTCTACAACGATGTGAAAGGCAAAGGTAGCATCCCCCTGAGCAGCAGTACTAGTCCCGATGCCATTTCCAAAGTTGCCCGCCTCCTGTTCCTGAAGACGGGTGATAACACGTATAAGACCCTCCACAATTACATTCAGGCCGTTGGTGGGCGGAGATAAGGGATGGACAAGCCAGGTATTCATCTCATCGAGGCAGCAAGGCTCAAGGACGAAAGCTTTGACAGGCGGCTGAGCATAGTTCGCTTCATCCAACTTCTTCACCAGCGCTTTATCGAAACCGAGCGGGTTAAGATTGAGGGTCTGGACTACATGCTCTATCATTATCCTTCGCTCGGCACAGAGCTAAGAAAGGCGCTACAGGACGCAGAGAATTTCCTCTTCAACCGCAAAGCCGAGCTTATCTTCGCTGTGGATAAGCTAACCTATGGGGAGCGCCCTAAGCTAGTGTATAAAGGCAGCGAGATACAAGCTCACTCCATATTCGGGATGCTGGTGCCTGAGGCCCCCGGACATTTGTACACGGAGAGAGTATGAGATTGGAGACGAGTTCTGGAGGTCCGGGATGAAATACGAGAGCATGACCATTAGGAAAGCTGTCCAAATGATGGACGAGAGAAAGCTATTGCTGCCACATATTCAGAGACCTTTCGTCTGGAAGCAGGACAGGACTCACAATCAGGTGAAGAAATTCTTTGATTCTGTCTTAAGGGGCTATCCGTTTAGCACGTTTCTGTTTTGGGTCACCAGAGACGACATTCAGGTCAGGCGGTTTGTTGACGACTATAGGGATGGTATGAACGTGAAGGAGACCTATCTAAAATCCAGCGAATTAAGGGACAGGGAAAAGACCCTTGTCCTAGATGGGCAGCAGAGGCTTCAGACTCTCTATATGGCGCTGAAGGGGACTTACAATGGCAAGGAGCTGTACTTCAATATCTTAAGTGGGAAGGGAGTATTCCAGGACGGAAAGGACGAGCTAAGATACGATTTTGAGTACGCTACCAGGGATGAAGCGAGAAAATGGAATGGAGGCGGAGCGTATTGGGTGCCACTGAAGGAAATTGTGATGAGCGACGAGAATGCCGTCGCCATCCAGCGGAAGATTCTCACCAGAATGCGGGAAGAAATAGAAGTTGATAGCGAGATAGAAGAACAAGTCTTGGAGAACGTGTCCCAGGTCAAGAACATATTCAACGAATTGCCACTGATTTACTATTATCCCATAGACAGCACTACCGGAAAGTTCACTGATTACAACGAGGTACTAGAAATCTTCATCAGAACAAATTCTGGGGGAACAATCCTCAGTAAATCCGATTTGATGTTCTCGCTCATCAAGCTGAACTGGGGTGATGCCGAGGAAGAGTTCGAGGATTTGATAAATACGCTAAACAAAAACGGGGCATTCTATTTTGATAAAGACTTCATCTTGAAAACGGCGTTGGTCGTTTTGGAAAAGGGAGCGCGATACCAAGTAGAGAAGTTTAAGGGACCTGAAGGGGAAAGGAATCTAGCAGCTGTACGGGATAACTGGCAACGTATCCTGAAAAGCTTCAAATACCTGGCTGACTTTCTGGCGTATGCTCGAATTACCTCTGACGACTTGCTCCCAAGCTACAATGCCCTGATCCCAATTATCTACTTCGCATACATCCACAATTGCCGACCGAATTCTGCTAGAATCAAACATAATATGCAGGTCTGGCTTTACAAGACCTTGTTAAACGCGAACTTTAGTGGCCAAGCGGACACGATTATCGACGGCTGCGTAAACGTCATAAGAAACTATTCCTCAGTTGACTACTTCCCTCATTCTGAATTAGAGGCATTTATCAAGAACAGAGGCAGAACGACTGACGTTGACGCCGATATTATTGATGGTAATTCCTATATAATCCTCAACCTAGTGTATCTATTCAACAACGAAATAGTGAACTTCCAGCCCCAGTTAAATGGCAACGTGCCTGAGATTGACCATATCTTCCCAAAAAGCAAAATGCTATTAGCACCCTATAAATACCCCCACCGGCTCGTTAACAACATTGGCAACTACATGTTCCTTGAAAGTAGCTTGAACAAGTCGAAGACAAACGCTCTCCCGGAAGAGTATTTCCCACAGATTCTTAGGGATAAGCCCGACTTCTTTGAACGATATTTGATACCGAAAGATCGTCAGCTGCACAAGCCTGACCACTTTGAAGAGTTTGTTGATGCCAGGAGAGAAATGATATTTGACACGATCAAAAAGGTTCTGGTGTATCAAGAGTGAGAGAGTCTACATTAGGGGATACCTGTCGGACTCATTGATATGGCCCCTCTCAATATGCCAATACGAAGGTCTTTTCAAAGGTCTTGGTTTTACCTTTTTATCCTGAACGGGGGAGCTTAATGACAATGGATGAGCAAACACGTGCGCAACAGGTCAAAGATACACTGGAGTCCTTTCTCAAAATATTCAGTGAATATGCTGACGAGATATTCGGTGAGCAAAGACGTGAACGTCTTGACTCCCTTCGTGCACAACTACAGAAACAAGAACCCCAAGTAACGAAAATCATCTTAGAGGTTATTGGTGATGGAGTCATCGTCTTACCCAAATTCGCCTACACACCAAGAGTCTCCCATCGAGACTTGTTATCCACTGCATTGCTGGGTGGGAATAATGAAATGCCACACAATTTCCGCGATTTCAAAGCCGCTGTCACTACATTGTTGAATAGAGCGTTGGGCGCTATAGAAGCGGGGCTATGGCCTCCGAAACAGCCTATACCTGTTTTAGTAATCAAAGATGCTGAACTGGAGGGCCGTTGTTCCGACCTACTCAGAGCTCCAGGTTATTATGACAGAGTGATCCGAGAAGCAACTACTGTATTGGAAAACCGCATTCGGAGTAGGGTCCCACATGAAAGATTGGCTCGCTTGATTCCGAGCAGCGCTGACCAGACCGGTGAAAACCTAGTCAACAAACTATTCTCGCCAGACAATCCAGTTTTGGTCATCAGCACCAAAAAACATGAGCGAATCGCGTTTCACCGAATAATGCTGGGTATAGTTTCTTACCTTCGGAATCCTTATCACCATCAGCTTGACCCCAGTACAGAATGGTCGTGGGCTTGGTCTACTGTTGGTTTCGTAGACAGACTGCTAGCTGACATCGAGAGTTGTGCGGTGGATCAATAGGCTAATTCAAAACTCTTTTCAAAAGTTTTACCTTTTATCCTAAATGGTGAGCTTTAACCTCTACTCTCAATTTCTATCTACTCAAGTTTTTACCTTGCTTCTTGTTGTACAACAACAAATAGGAGATAATAAGTTAAGAAACCATGTAGACTGGATCTGTAAATTCTGTCAGTTGGCAGGCCTGAATATGAAAGGGGTCGGCAGAAACGATCCGTGTCCTTGCGGGAGTGGTAAAAAATACAAGAAATGCTGCATGGGGAGCGATTTTGGCTTTTACGAACCTAATTAGATACGAAATGACCCGAACTCAGTCATTGGAATTGCCCAGGCGTAAAACAAGGGTTCGAAATGGCCAAGCAACTTCTTGCTTGAAACAACTAAGCGGAATAAAATAGAGACCAAATAAAGGAGGATGTGTGAAGATGAAGGAAGAAGAGGCCAAAGTCTTCTTTGCCCACACTCAGTGTCAGCGTTTTGCCCCAAACCATGTGTGCATCATAACCCCAGAGAGACCTGGGTGCTGTGGCTGCCTGTACCAAACCTATCAGGAGAAGATAAACGAAGGCAAGGACGAGTATCTGTCACAGTTTGAGAAAGGTGAGTGCCTGGATCCAGCTAGAGGAGAGTATAGCGGGGTAAATAATGCTGTGACGGCGAGATCCAACGGAAAGCATAGCAGATACTTCCTTCACAGCATGTTCGGCTTTCCTCATGCCTCCTGTGGATGCTTTGGGGTCATTGCATTCTATCTGAAGGGGGTCAATGGGATCGCCATAGTCGACAGGAAATTTGAAGGAAGGATCTTCGGCACCACTGCGGCAGCCTTGAGAAAGCGGACAGGTGGTGGCGAACAACAAGAGGGTTACCTAGGAATATCGGTGGACTACCTGAAGTCGCCGAAGTTCCTTAAGGCAGATGGTGGGTGGAGCAGAGTCGCGTGGATTTCTAGCTCCTTAAAGGAACAGGTTTCCGAGGTCATCCCTGAGGATATAAGGGGTAAGATAGCGACTGAGGCAGAGGCTGCAACTGTGCCAAAGCTGAAAGAGCACCTGAAGAAGGTGGGACACCCGCTCATAAAGTGATGACTGAATGGAAAAGCCCTGAAAAGGTATTGAAGGTGAAGCCGCCACCAGGATATCCGCCTGAGGATGGAAGATACCTGCGTGGGAATGATTACTCTCCCGTTGCCGTGGTTGCCATTCTCAATACATTTGATTATGCGATACCGCCGGAGCTTGAGCGCATCGTTAGAATAACAATTGAAAATGGGGCTGCCCTCGCTGGCATGTTGCAGACCGAAAACATAGGCATAGAAAAGATAGTAGCGAATATCGTGGCAAATCCGAATATCCGGTATTTGGTGCTATGCGCCGCAGAGTCAGAAGGTCACTTGCCCGGGGATGCACTGAAGGCACTCATAAATAACGGTGTGGACAAAAATAAAGCTATAATTGGCACAAGGGCGCCCACTGCCTATGTTTTTAACAGCACGATCCCTTCCATCGAGCGGTTTCGAAGCCAAGTTACACTGGTTGACTTAGTAAATGAGACCGACGCCGAAATAATCAAAGAGGCTGTTCAAGCGTGTTATCAGGAAAAGCCAACACAGTTTGGGGATTATGAGCTGTACGACCTCGGTGCCTACCCTGAACCGGCGATCTGCCGTAAGATTACATGGCGAGTGACGGAGCCGTGGCTTGAAAGATGAAGCGCAACTTCAGAGAAAATAAAGACTGCTCACCCTTCCGCTTTTTACTCGCTATAGCTACAATAAACCAAACCGTGAAAAAAGTTCGGATTTTCCCCCTACGCGGGGAGCCAGTAAACTTTTGTGAAATTCCTGCAAGCAGCGCTCGACCCAGATGCGTAGCTATGATAAGATTTAGCTATGTGGTGCTCACGAAGCAGTAATGTCCTCCACCAACTGTATCTCGACGAGAGCGAACTTGCTCTGCTAAGAAAACATGGGCTATCACTCAACGGAATCAAGTATGTAACGATGGCCCTCGGCTCCGGTAGACAAACCAGAAAAGATCCACAGATGCTAGTGCCTTCCAAGGGGTTCATGAGGCAAATCGACGTCGTAGAATGCATCGTCTGCCGGAAGAGCTGGCTGAACAAGCTATTGCGCATCGGGCCTTACAGGGATTGGTACGATGGGCACACTGCAAAGGAAAAACACTGGCACATAGATAAAAGCGATCCTCGGAAGACCATCGGGCTGAGACTCGGGTGTTTCTACTCTGTGTATATGGAGCTACTGGGGCAGGCTCGACTTGCCTACAGAGGTAGGTGGGGCGTGACAGAATCCTCACTTGCAAAAAACGGACGTGCTGCCTTAGTTAGCGTGTCAGTAAATAACATCCTTAGCGTTGAAAGTGAGGGGCACGCTACGGCTGCTATAGAAACTGAGCTCGGTATAGGTAGCGGGATCACCCTGAAGGTGTCCAAGCTGAAGGTGATGGACTTAATAGACCAGCTTCCGCTGGTTCTCTCTGAATCGTTTCTGGACGCTATACTGGATGCACCGGTTGAATGGCATCATAGGTGGCACCAATTAGTGGATTCCATTCAGCCTGAATCATGGCGTGACTTTCCGGCTAGGATGGCAGCCACCCTGGAACTCGCAAGTCGATGAAAAGATATTGCCAGAGAGAGAAACTGAGTACTCCGGAGCCATGAGCACCTTTGATAGTGGATCAGCTCGTAAACAATTCTCCAACAAGATTGGGCGGTTCCCATTGCTCAACAGGTACTTGGCGCCGTCATTAACAAAGCGCCTTCAAGGAGACAGTTGGTATGAGAATAGGATTATTAGGTACGTTCTCAGGGACTCCATTTGGCTTGGAGACTTAGAGAATACATTCAGCGAGGCCCGACTAAACGCTATTCCCAACTCGGAGGACATCTTCAACGTTCTCCAGGGGACCGAGCTCGACTACGATGAACGATTATTTGATGCCCTGGCTGAGGTTAGACTAGCTCGCTGGGCCCGCATTCGTGGTTACCAGGAAATCGAAAAATTGAAAGTGGAGCAGAGCCATCGAACACCTGACTTTCTTATGAAAAGGCAAGGTAAGGTTGTCCTAGCAGAGGCGAAACATTTTCGGACGAGGGATTACTTACTCTATTTCGTCGCTGAACAGCTTGAGGGTCTAGCTCTGAAAACAGATGGGTTGACTCGCTTCGGCTTACAGGTTGAGACGGGAAACAAGTATGACCAAGAGCGGGATGCAGTGTTGCAGGATCGTGATATATGGTTGGAGAGAACCCGGTGTGAACTTACGGAAACGTTGCTTTTCTTGTTAGAACAATATCTGGGATGTAATGAAAACGCGGCAATAGAGATTCTGGGCGGTCTTTTTGAGGTGAAGCGCAGTAAAACTATACGCGTAGGTAGGGTGTCTTCAACTTTGGCAGGTATGCTTAGCCCGAGAGAAACGGTAATGCTTTGTTTGTCTAAGCTCCAGGGCGAATTGATGGGGAAGCTTAAACAGATCAAGGACTTCATGAACACGAAGCAAATCCGCGCCACTCGGGCTATCGTGTTTTTCTCTGGAGTAGATGAGTGGGAACCGGAGTGGGCCGAAGTATGGTCGACACTGAATGATAACGGAGAACAGTGGGCATGGGATTGCGTGGCTTCAATAAAGGCAGCCGCAGATGCGCTGATAAACATTCCCTTTGACCTAATAGTCGGCAGGTACAAGCAGAAGAATAAAAAGGGAGGGGTAGTGCGATACGGTTCGGTTGAATATGTCTCCTTCCCTTGGAAGCCCGAAGACCTACAGCCTTAATGACATCATACTAACACGAAGGTCTTCTCGAAAGTTTTACCTTGAGGTGGACCCCATCACTTGGACAGGATAGAGGCTATGCTAAGGTCGGATCCTGCCATCCTCAGGGTACCACTTGATGTAACGGGTCTGGGTGATTCTACCATATCTCCATTGGCATCTTCCAGTGGGCTTGAGCTGAATACCTCGGCCGGTGTCCGGTATCCCAGAGCCTGGTGGGGCTCGGTGTTGTAGAAGCGAAAGTAGTTACCGATCCCGACTCTGGCCTCCCTTCCACTCTGATAGGCTTTCAGGTACACCTCTTCATATTTCACCGTCCTCCACAGCCTCTCGATGAACAGGTTATCGCTGTAGCTCCCCTTCCCATCCATGCTGATCTTCACTCCCCATCGCTCCAGGAGACCGGTGAAGGCCTCACCGGTGAACTGGCTCCCCTGGTCGGTATTGAATATCTCCGGTGTACCCCTTCTCAGTGCCTCATCCAGGGCTTCGACACAGAAGGCCACATCCAGGGTATTGGATAACCTCCAAGAGAGCACATACCGGCTGTACCAGTCGATGATGGCCACCAGGAAGAGAAACCCTTTTGCCATGGGGATGTAGCTGATGTCTGCTGACCAGACCTGGTTCGACCGCGTAACCTCTACACCACCCAGCAAGTAGGCATAGACCTTATGACCGGGGGCCGGCTTGCTGGTCCTGGGGGACCGGTAGATGGCCTTGATCCCCATCAGCCGCATGAGGCGTCGAACACGTTTCCGGTTGACGGTATACCCCTGCTTCCTCAGCCACACGACCATCCGGCGTGCCCCGTAGAAGGGCGTGATCAGATACCCCCGGTCAATGAGCTTCATAAGCTTCAGATCCTCCTCAGAGACCCCACAGGCTGGTAGTACAGCCCGGAGCGGCTAATATCCAGCAGCTTGCACTGACATACCACTGAGAGCGACGGGTGCTGGCGATCTACCTTGGCACGCCGCCGCTCCACACTCAACGAACCAACCTGCTCTCTAAGAAATCCCGCTCTACCTTGAGCTGGCCTATCTGCTGGTAGAGCTGGGCAACGAGGGCCTCATTGTCCCTCCTCTTCTGGTCCTGCTCACCCCCAAAGATGCCAGCGGCACCTTCTAGGAGAGCTCTCTTCCAGATACGTATCTGGCTGGGGTGCACTTGATACCTGCTGGCCAGTTCAGCCGTTGTCTGCTCGCCTTTCAATGCTTCCAAGGCCACTCTGGCCTTGAACGACGGGCTGTGCTTCCTGCGGTTCTCTTTCATGTCCTGCTCCTCCTTGATCTTTATCATCTTAGGGGCGGGACCCGCTCTTAACAACCTGTCCGAATTTTGGGGACCACCTCACCTTTTATCCTAAATGGTGAGCCAGCTTCATGGTTTAGCCCGATTTCTGGATAAAAGGTAAAATTCGGGCTAGGAGTAATTTTTTTTCAAAAAGGTAAAGGATACGTCTTCAAAGGCGGTGTATAATATGCATTAGTAACGAACCCTCTGGAGAATGAGGCATGGTTATTCTTGTTGTTGGCGCTCACCCCGATGATATAGAGCTTGGTCTCGGAGCGACAATCCACAAGTTCCGCGAGGTGCACCAAATTCATGGTCTGGTTCTCACTTCGGGTGGCTGGCGGGGGCGCTGCGAGGAGAGAGAACAAGCTACTGTCCAGGCTGCTGAAATTTTGGGCTATACGCCCCATTTCGGGCGCTTAGAGGATGCTGCTTTCACTGATACAGAAGCAGAGCAGGCCATTCGACAGAAGATTGCAGAGCTAAAGCCTGATTTGGTGATCTGCCACTCATCTCACGAGCACCATCGAGACCATCAGATAGCTCACCTTGCTACCTTGTCAGCCTCAAGGCGATTGCCAATGCTTCTTTTCTTTGAGGGACCATATACCCGTGGATTTGAGCCACAGCTTTATGTGCCGGTGGGTGACACAGACCTAGAAGCTAAAATTGAAGCGTTACGAGAACATGCTAAGGTGGTAGAGATACGGCAATACCTTGAAAAACGGACCGTTAAGGCATTGGCGATAGCCAGGGGAGCTACTGTCACCACGGCTTATGCCGAAGCTTTCGTAGTGGATAGGTTGATTAACGGACCATTTTCACCTCGGCCCGTTTAAGGATGCAGAAAGGGGGGGACAAATGGCTAGAGCAGTTTTCGACCCAGTTAAGTTTATCAAGACGCGCATTGAGGCTGAAGACGCGTGGAAGGAGAAGTTTCGTCAGGGAAAGCTGGAGATAAAGCTGGAGGAGTTGGGTAGCCAGGATAAGAATCCGTTTGTCCAAGTCTACCCGGAGCATGCCAAGTTGCTGGCTACTCCGCATCTGGGTCAGCAACACCGGATGCAGGACCTTAGGGTCATCCAGCAGTATCCAAATCGGGGGTTGTCGACTTTTATAGTCCTTCCCATTGACTTTACAAAGCCGGAGCAGGTGTCGAGCTATTATGGAGCTCCTATGGACGTTGTAGCAGACTACTGTGTCGAGGCTCCTCACCCTGAAAAGATGCCGCCTCTGGTACCCATGATCCTTGAGCCTGAAGAATACCTGAAAAAAGCTGAGCTACTAGAGCTGTATAAGCCTCTGTTTCAACGCCTCCACAACGCTGGTAAAGATGACCTCTTAGTGTTTGCAAACAGAATGGAGGACTGCCTCACGTATCAGAAGTTCGGCATAGATTGGACCACCTTCAAGAAGCGACAAATAAATTTTTGGGCAAATCAAGGAATAGATAAAGTGGGCACTTACAAAAGGGGAGATTTACCGGAGAGAAAGCCGTCAGAGTACCTTGGTGAAAGGATGGCTTGGTTAGAGATCCTGGCTCTGGAAGAGCACGCAAATGACATCAAGCGAATTGTGCTTGATGAAAAAAACGTAATGTTTGCTTGTGATGTCGCATCCATTATTCAGACTCTGCATATTAGTCCTATACTTTACTCGCATAAGACAACAACGGCAGTGCACGACCCTTTTGATAGCCGGCAACTGTGGGCTGTTGGGATACCTTATATCGAGACAGTTACTAGCTGGCCAGTTGAAAAGGCTCTTCGCCACCTCCCTTCTGCAGTCACCTTAGCCCTAATACTCGCGTATCTTGCATATGCGCGCTTTGTGCCAGCTCCCCCCGAGTTGCCACCCCAGTTCCCTTATATAGTTTCGTGGACTTCGGAAGAGACTAAAAGAACTTTGGAGATTGCTCTGAGGGAGCCCGATATCCTTCTTAGGTATGATCAGGTTAGCCTTACTAGTCACAACCATGAAGCAGCTTTGGCAATAAGGGATAAGGAACGCGCTATGACTACAGCTGACAGCTTCCTACAGCTCAGGGAACGGATAGTTGCGCTTCATTCGGAAAGGTTTTCCTCTGTGAAGCAAGCAATTCGCGCATTTGTGCGGGTTATCCCTGCTATTGGCTCCTTATGGACGCCTGAAGACTGGAAGTTAAAGTGGCTCACCAGACTTTTGGAGCGAGAAGTTCAAGGTAAAGGGCTGGCGGGCAAGGCGGATCAGTTGCTAGAGTTGATCTGGTCTAAGGGCCTATATCAGGAACCACCACCTATTCTCAGATATCAACCGCACTTCCGAATATATGACCTTAGTGAACTTATTACTAAAACCATGAGGCCGAAAAGTAACTAGTAGGTCAAGGCAAAGCTCTTCTCAAAAGTTTTACCTTTTATCCTAAATGGTGAGCGGTTTTGCCTTCTCTAAATCTGAGCAGATACAAGATTGCCCGAACTCAGATTTGTTGAAACATTTGGGCATAAATAAACGCTGCCTAATGAGCATATAAGGGTAGGGCTTGATTGTTAAATCGACCTTCGGCCTGGAGACACCAAATGCCGTACAGTGGCGGTGAACTAAGGTTCATTTTCGACAAGACGGGAGGGCATTGCTATTACTGCCGCAAGAGGCTTGCCTGGAGTAATTATGGGGTTGTAGGCGCAAGAGGTGCTTGGGAGGTTGACCACAGCAAGCCACGATCAAGGGGTGGCACTGAGTACTTACGCAATTTGGTCCCATCATGTGTCCCATGCAATCGGTCCAAAGGTAGCCTCGGCTCTCGCGAATATCAGGATGAAATCCTCTTTGATACTCTCCTTAGGCACCCGGAAAGGTTTCCGGAGTTGCTACCAAAGAAGAAGCGCCTGAGGGGGCGTCGGAAACGCCCCTAGGTAAGTCCTATTTTTTAAAAAATGGGAAGAGTATCGAGATTGGTCTGCAGAGGCCAGCGACAAACTAAAAGTCAACACAAGTTCGGATTTTCCCCACGTCGGGGAGCGGTTTTGCCTTTCCCTAAATCTGACTATAATCCACCCCAGGGTACGGAGATAGTAAGTCCCAGCTTTCCACCGTGATGGCTGGATATAAAGCTCCCTGTGAAGCTGGGACCTTCCTCAGGTCTTGACCTCGAGAGTCGGCGGCCTATACTTGTGCTCAAGGCAGAGGGGCCTGAGATGTTCGGTTTTATAATGAGAACTTTGGTGGTGGCAGCTATTGGTGGGGCTGTGGGGTGGTTTCTGGCCGATGTCCTCGGTGAAGACCTCTATAGACCGGCAATGGTGCTCACGGGTGTGGCGGCAGCCATCGCCGGCAGCTGGGTAGGCAAGATTCTGCGCAGGTAGACTCAATACTTTTGTTGTGCTATATTAACCTGCGTCTCATCATGGAACTCAGGATTGTGGATAACGGCACTATAACCTCCCCCCGAGGCTTCGAGGCCGGCGCTGTTCATGCCGGGCTAAAGACGAGGGAGACGGGGCAGCCTGACCTGGGCATCCTCAGGTCGGAGGTGCCCTGCACTGGCAGCGGCGTTTTCACCACCAATCGCATCAAGGCGGCGCCGGTTGTGCTCAGCCAGCGTCGCCTCAGCCAGGGAAGGCCCCAGGCCCTTGTGGTTAACGCCGGCTATGCCAATGCCTTTGTCGGGGAGCGAGGGATGGGCGATGCCGAGGCAATGGCGGCCCTGGCCGCCCATAACCTGAATCTGGCCCCGGAAAGCGTGCTGGTGGCCAGCACTGGCGTCACCGGCGTGCCCCTGCCCCTGGACAAGGTGCGCAGCGGCCTCGGCAAAATCAAGCTCTCCAGGGAGGGGGGCCATGAACTGGCCCGGGCCATCACCACTACTGACACCTTTGCCAAGGAGATGGCGGTGAGCTGGTGGAGCGGGCAGAGCCAGCTCACCCTGGGCGGTATCGCCAAGGGGGCGGGGATGATCCACCCCAACCTGGCCACCATGCTCTGTTTCTTGACCACCGATGCCTTGGTGGACGCCGAGTGCCTGCGTCAGGCGCTGCGCCAGGCGGTAGATGTCTCCTTCAATATGATAACGGTGGATGGGGATACCAGCCCCAACGATATGGTGCTCATCCTGGCCAACGGCCTGGCGGGGAACGACATCATAGTGTCGAACACGCCGGCTGCCCAGGCCTTTCAGTCGGCGCTCACGGAGGTGTGCCTATACCTGGCTAAGTCCATCGCCCGGGATGGCGAGGGGGCCACACGGCTTCTGGAGGTGAGGGTAGAGGGGGCCTTCACCTTGACCCAGGCCCGAACCGCGGCCCGGGCCATCGCCCGCTCGCCCCTGGTGAAGGCAGCGGTGCACGGCTGCGACCCCAACTGGGGCCGGATCATCAACGCCGTGGGCTATAGCGGGGTGGAGGTGGTGGAATCCAAGGTGGACGTGTGGCTGGGGGAGGTGCAGGTGATGGCGACGGGGACGCCCCGGAACTTTGATGGGGAGGCAGCCCGGGCGGTTCTGGGCCGGGACGAGGTATCGATCAGGGTTAACCTGAACCTGGGCCAGGGCGAGGCCACCGCCTGGGGCTGTGACCTCTCGGAGGAGTATGTGGTCATAAATAGCGCATACACGACTTGAGGGAAGATGAGGGCAAAATTAAACCTGCGAGGTCAGTATCAGACTCGACTCTTATTGCCGGGTGAATTGCTAGCCCTTCTCGGCTTTGTTGTTATGGTGATAGGTGCCATCCTGTATGGGCAAGATAAGCCTGGATGGCCGCTCATGGTCTTCGGGTTGAGCTGCATCTCCGTCGGACTCGGTTTGATTGCTGTGGCCCAAGGCGCCAAGTCTGATGAACGGATGAGAGCCATGGCCAACCTGGAGTTTCGCGAGAAGATCGCGGTCATGAATAACTACATAGACAAGCTACGGCCGACTGCCCAGAAACCCACCACGGCAAAGCTTAGCCCATTCGATATTAAGTGCATTGAGCAGGACCTGCGAGCGGCTCTGGAGCTGAAGAATTGGGTTAGACAGGAACAATCATACAAAGAGTTTAGTGAGGTGCTGCAAGAGCTTATAGGCACGGCGGCCGAGGCGGGCGAGGAAGAGATGTGCTCCGTATTACAGCAGGTGAGGGATGAAGCCAATAGTAGTTAAGATCGGGGGCAGCACCCTGGGCCGAGAGGACACCACCCTGGAAGACCTGGTCACCTTACAACACCGGGGGGTGCCCCTGGTGGTGGTGCACGGGGGTGGCAGGCTCATCAGCCACTGGCAGTCGAAGCTGAGGATAGCGGCCAGCTTCGTGCGCGGGGAGCGGGTGACCGATGCCCAGAGCTTAGAGGTAGTGGTGGCGGTGCTGGCCGGCCTGGTAAATAAAGAACTGGTGGCTCGGGTCAACGGCCTGGGGGGCAGGGCCATGGGCCTCTCCGGGGCGGACTGTGGCATCATCGAGGCCCGGGTCAAGAACCCGGAGCTGGGCCGGGTGGGGGAGGTGGTGGGCATCAACACCGCTCCGCTTGAGATATTGCTCGAGGCGGGCTATATCCCCTTTTTGGCCCCCGTGGGCCTGCAATATGGGGGTAGGAGAGGCCCAGAAGCCCCGCTCCTCAATATAAATAGCGATATAGTGGCCGGGGAGGTGGCCCGGGCCCTGGGGGCGGAGAGGCTCATCTTCCTCACCGACGTGGCCGGGGTGCTCGATAGTCAAGGGGGGCTTATCCCCCATCTGAGCCCAGGTCAGGCCAGAGACTTGATAGACTCCGGTACGGCAGTGGCGGGGATGATCCCCAAGCTGGAGGCCAGCTTGAGGGCCGTGGAGAGGGTGGAGGTGGCCTGCATCATCGATGGCCGGGTGCCTCGAGCCCTGCTTCAGGAGCTGGAAGGGGAGATGGCGGGCACCACTATCAGGGGAGACCGATGAGCAACTGGCAGGCGCTGGAACAGAAGTACTATATGCAAACGGTGAAGCGTACCCCTCTCACCCTGGTCCGGGGCCAGGGGGCCAGGGTCTGGGATGATAAGGGGCGAGAATACCTGGATTTTGTGGGGGGCTGGGCGGTAAACAGCCTGGGGCACTGCCATCCCGTCCAGGCCGAGGCCCTGGCCGAGCAGGCCAAGACCTTGATCCAGGTCTCCAATCAGTTCTATACCATCCCCCAGGTCAAGCTTGCCGAGCTGCTGGTGGAGAATAGCTGTCTGGACCGGGTCTTCTTCTGCAACAGCGGGGCCGAGGCCAATGAGGGGGCGGTGAAGCTGGCCCGTCGCTACGGCAAGCTCAAGCTGGACGGCGCCTACGAGGTCATCACCACCTTCAACTCCTTCCACGGCCGCACCCTGGCCATGACGGCGGCCACCGGGCAGACTAAGTTCCAGGAGCCCTACACCCCCCTCCCTGGCGGCTTCATCAATGTGGACTACAACAGCTTGGAGGCCATCAAGGAGGCGACTACCCGCGACACCTGTGCCGTGATGCTGGAGGTGGTGCAGGGCGAGGGCGGGGTCATCATCCCCGACAAGGACTATTTGAAGCAGGTGAGGGCCTGGTGTGATGAGAAGGGCTTGCTCCTCGTCTTGGACGAGATCCAGACCGGGCTGGGCAGGCTGGGCAGGCTTTTTGGCTATGAGCTGTATGGCGTGGAGCCCGACATCATGACCCTGGCCAAGGGGCTGGGGGGTGGTGTTCCCATCGGCGCCTTCCTGGCCAAGGAAAAGGCTTGCCTCTTTGCCCCTGGGGAACATGGCTCCACCTTTGGGGGCAATCCCCTGGTCTGTGCCGCTGCCTACGCGGTGACCAGGTTCATCATCGATAATAAGCTCTATGAGAAGGTGCAGCAGGTGGGAGGTCGCCTCAAGGATGGGCTTGAGGGTCTGCGCCAGAAATATCCATCCATCGCCGCGGTGAGGGGCGTGGGGTTGCTCCTGGCCATGCAATTCGAAAGTGACATCGCTGACGAGGTCCTCGCCGCTTGCCTGGAGCGGGGGCTATTGTTGAACCGGGTGAAGCCCAACGCCCTCCGCTTCATGCCGCCCCTCATCATAGGCCCAGACGAGGTGGAGCGGGCGGTATCGATCGTGGACGAGGCGTTGGCCTCGCTATAATGGATGACATCAGGGGCACCAGGTGGTGCGCCAGATAGTCGATTTCTTAGGGGATGATTTCGTGAAGGGAGGCTACAAATGGCTGAGAAACTAGTATTGGCCTATAGCGGGGGACTGGACACCTCCGTGGCCATAAGGTGGATCAAAGAAAAATACGGTTACGATGTCGTCACCCTCACCGCTGATGTGGGCCAAGGGAGGGACTACGAGGCTATCCGGGAGAAGGCGCTTCGGGTGGGGGCCATAAAGGCGGTGGTGGTGGATGCCAGGGAGCTCTTCGTCAAGTACTTCATCTTCCCGGCCCTCCAGGCCAATGCCCTTTACGAGGAGCAGTATCCCTTGGCCACTGCCCTCAGCCGCCCCCTGATTGTGAAGCTGATGGTGGACCTGGCCCAAGAGGAGGGGGCGGTGGCGGTGGCCCATGGCTCTACGGGCAAGGGCAACGATCAGGTCAGGTTCGATGTGGGGGTGATGACCTTGGCCCCCCAGCTCAAGATCGTGGCCCCGGCCCGGGAGTGGGGCATGACCCGGGAGCAGACCATCGCCTATGCCCAGGAACACGACATCCCCATCCCGGTCACCGTCTCCAGCCCCTACTCCATAGATGAGTGCCTCTGGGGGCGCAGCATCGAATGTGGGGTGCTGGAAGACCCCTGGGCCGAGCCGCCCGAGGAGGTCTTCACCTGGACCAGGCCAGCCTATGATGCCCCGGATGAGCCCGTTTATGTGGAGATAGGCTTTGAGCGGGGGATTCCGGTATCCCTTGATGGCGAGGAGCTGGATGGTGTGACGCTCATCCAGCGACTAAACACTTTGGCCGGGGAACATGGCGTCGGTCGCATCGACCACATTGAGGATCGGCTGGTGGGCATTAAGTCCCGGGAGGTCTATGAGGCGCCGGCGGCGGTGGTGTTGCTGGAGGCCCATAAGCAACTGGAGGGGATGACCCTATCCAAGTCACAGCTCCGCTTCAAGGAGCGGGTGGCCCAGGAGTATGCCGACCTGATTTACAACGGCTTGTGGTATAGTGCGCTGCACCAGGACTTGGCCGCCTATGTGCACAGCAGCCAGCGTCATGTCACGGGCACCATCAGGGTGAAGCTGTTCAAGGGGAAGTGTGCCGTGGTGGGCAGAAAGGCGCCCAAATCCCTTTACAGCTTCAGCTTGGCCACCTATGATAAGGGCGATGTCTTTGACCAGAGCGCCTCGCCGGGGTTCATCCATATCTGGGGGCTGCCGGTGAAGGTGCAGGCCCAGGCCCAGCTCCTGACCCAGCCCGAGGGCCCCTTGGGCATCACCGGGCCGAGGGAGGAAGAAACCAAGACCTGATTTCAACTTTGGGGGGACCGATAAGCCAGGCGGATTTGTATCGTGTACCTTTGTAATTTGTCAGGCGCGATGGCGGAGTCAAACTAAATGCAACCATTACGCAAACGATTCGGCATCGAGGCCGATGAGGAGGCCAAGACCTATACCACCTCCATAGGCTTCGACTGGCGGCTCTGGCCCTACGATATCCAGGGCTCCATCGCCCATGCCAAGATGCTGGGCAAGCAGGGAATCATCTCGGAGAAGGAGGCGGAGCTCATCGTCACCGGCCTCACCGCCATCCGTGACGAAATAGAGCATGGCACCTTCGAGCTCAAGGCCGAGCTGGAAGATATCCATATGAACATCGAGGCCCGCCTTACGGAGAAGATCGGCCCCATAGGGCAAAAGCTGCACACCGCGCGCTCCCGCAACGACCAGGTGGCCACAGATATGCGCCTCTTCCTCAAGGACGTCATCGAGGAGACCATCGGCAGGCTAAAGCACTACCAGCGAGCCCTCCTCGACCTGGCCCAGGCAAATAAGGAGGTCATCATCCCCGGCTACACCCACCTCCAGCCGGCCCAGCCGGTGCTCTTGGCCCAGCACCTCTTGGCCTATTTCGAGATGGCCCAGCGGGACATCCGACGCTTCCAGGATTGCCTGGAGCGTGCCGATGAGCTGCCCCTGGGCAGCGGGGCACTGGCCGGGGTGCCCTATAATATCGATAGGGAGTTCTTGGCCAAAGAGCTGGGCTTCAGCCGCATCGCCCCGAACCCCATGGACGCCGTCTCCGACCGCGACTTCATCATCGAATACCAGGCAGCGGCCAGCATCACCATGATGCACCTCTCCCGCCTGGCTGAGGAGATAGTGCTCTGGTCATCGGCGGAGTTCAGCTTCGTGGAGGTGGACGATGCCTTTGCCACCAGCTCCAGCATCATGCCCCAGAAGAAGAACCCGGATGTGGCCGAGCTGGCCCGGGGCAAGACGGGGCGGGTCTACGGGCACCTCCTGGGGCTGCTCACAGCTATGAAGGGGCTGCCCCTGGCCTATAACCGGGACATGCAGGAGGACAAGGAGGGCCTGTTCGATACCGTGGATACCCTGCTGCCCACCCTGGATGTCTTCGCCGGCCTGGTGCGCACCCTCCGGGTCAACGCCCAGCGGGCCCGGGCCGCCGCCGAGGGGGGCTATATTCTGGCCACAGACCTGGCCGATTACCTGGTGAAGAAGGGCATACCCTTCCGCCAGGCCCACGGCATAGTGGCCAGGCTGGTGGCTTATGCCATAGAGCAGGGCAAGTCCTTCAAGGAGCTGGAACTGAAGGAGTATCAGGAGTTTTCGCCCCATTTCGAGGAGGATGTTCGCTCTATAACCGTTGAGGCTTCCGTCCAGGCGCGAAACCCCCAGGTCGAGAGGGCCCTGGAGCGGGCCCGCCGGCTGGTGGAGGGCGAGGGTGGCTGAGCCCAGGATAAAGCTGGCCCCCTCCATCCTCTCCGCCGATTTCAGCCGGCTGGGGGAGGCGGTGGCAGAGGTGACCCGGGCAGGCGCTGACTATATCCACATCGATGTCATGGATGGACATTTTGTGCCCAATATCACCATCGGCGCCCCCGTGGTGGCCTCGCTGCGCCCCCATACCCACCTCCCCCTGGATGTGCACCTCATGGTGGACAGCCCGGAGCGCCACCTGGAACCCTTCGCCGCAGCCGGCGCCGATATTATCACCATCCATGCCGAGGTATGCCCCCACCTGCACCGCGCCCTCCAGTCCATAAAGAAGCTGGGGGTCAGGGCTGGGGTGTGCCTAAACCCGGGAACACCCCTGGCCGCCCTCAATGAGGTGCTGCCCGAGCTAGATCTGGTGCTGCTGATGACGGTCAATCCTGGCTACGGGGGGCAGCCCTTCATCGAGCCCATGCTGGACAAGATCGCCCGGCTGCGTCGCCAACTGGATGAGGCGGGCTTGGGGGCGGAGCTGGAGGTGGATGGGGGCATCACCGCCGAGGTGGCTCCCCGGGCGGCCAGAGCGGGGGCTCGAGTGCTGGTAGCCGGGGCCGCGGTGTTCAATGCCGAGGTCGGCCCTGCAGAGGCGCTGAACAGGATCAGGGCTAGCGTAGAGAAGCTTTAGGCCGACGGGCCAGCTTGTGCTGGCTGCGCAGACAGCGGGTGCAGATGTGGACTCGCCGCTCCACCCCCTCGATGACCACGGTGGCGCGGCGCACATTGGGTAGCCAACGGCGGTTGGTACTTCTCTTGGAATGGCTCACGTTGTGGCCGAACTGGGGCGTCTTGCCACAGATATCGCACTTGGCTGGCAATTAACTGGTCTCCTCTCCCTTTGACCTCGCCACAGATTTGGTGTAGAATTCAAACACTTAATATTAGCATAAGGGTGTGGATGGGGCAAGCATGCCGACCGAGGAGAGTCGCACCGGCCGAGACCTGAAGGCCATGTTCGCGGCGGCTACCCTGTGGCTGGAGCGGAGCGCTTCGGATATTGATGCCCTGAATGTCTTCCCCGTCCCTGATGGCGATACCGGTACCAACATGCTCCTCACCATGCGCTCCACCATGGATGAGGTGGCCGATTGGACTGAGGAGGATGCCAGCGCCGTAGCCCAGGCCATGGCCCGGGGGGCGCTGATGGGGGCCCGGGGCAATAGCGGTGTGATCCTGTCCCAGATCCTGCGGGGCCTGGCCAGGGGATTGAACGGCAAGAGGTGCTTCGGGGGCGGTGAGCTGGCCCAAAGCCTAGAGGAGGCAGTCACCTTGGCCTATCAGGGGGTGAGCCGACCCGTTGAAGGGACGATGCTCACCGTGATCCGGGAGTCGGCCCAGGCTGCCCGGCAGGCCTTTGAGAGCGGGCGTGACCTCTTGGGGATAATGGAGGCGGTGGTGGCCAGCGCCCGAGATTCAGTGGCCAGGACGCCCGCCCTGCTCTCGGTGCTCCGTGAGGCCGGCGTGGTGGATGCCGGGGGCCAGGGGCTGTATGTTATCCTGGAGGGGGCGTTGCGCTGCCTGCGGGGCGAGGAGGCGGAGATGGCCTATCAGAAACCGAGATTGGTGGCCAGTGCCATCCCCTTGGTGCCGGCGGGCCCGGTGATGGCCCATGAGGAGGAGGTCTCTTTCGGCTATTGCACCGAGTTCATTCTGGAGGGGGAGCGGCTGAGCCCAGAGCGGCTGAGGAAAAGGCTGGAGAGGAAAGGGGAGTCGGTGATGGTGGTGGGGGACGAGCGCACCCTTCGGGTTCATATTCATAGCCCAGACCCCGGCCCCATCCTTAGCTATGCTGTGCGACAGGGGACGCTACACCAGGTATCCATTCGTAATATGGATGAGCAGCACCGGGACTATTTGGAGATGCGCCGTTCCCTGGCACCCGAGGTGAATGTGGCCACCGTCGCCGTGGCCTCAGGAGAGGGCCTGATGCGGGTGTTCAAGAGCCTGGGGGCCAGCGCCGTTGTGCCCGGTGGTCAGACCATGAACCCCAGCACCCGGGAGCTTCTGGCCGCCATCGAACAGGTGGCCAGCGATAAGGTCATCGTGCTGCCCAACAATAGCAACATCGTGGCCACGGCTCGGCAGGCGCAGTCAGTAACCACCAAGAAGGTGGAGGTGGTGCCCACGGAGACCATTCCCCAGGGGGTGGCGGCGCTCCTGGCCTTTAACTATGAGGCCGACCTGGAGGCCAATGCCTTGGCCATGGACAGGGCACGGGCCGGGGTGAAGACCGTGGAGTTCACCCGGGCCGTCCGGGCCACCCGAATTGGCCACTTCAAGATCGGCAAAGACCAGGTGCTTGGCTTTCTCGATGGCGAGCTGGTGGCGGTGGCTGAGGAGCCTAAGGATGTTCTGGAGGCGGTGGTGGCCAGATCGGGCGCCGGGGAGGCCGAGGTGGTCACCGTCTATCACGGGAAGGGGGTCAGCCCCGCCGAGGCGGAGGAATTTGCCCAGGCCTGGCGTCAGCTTTGCCCGGGGGTGGAGGTGGAGGTGATAAATGGCGGGCAGCCCCATTATGATTACATAATCTCTGTGGAATAAGAGGGGAGGCACATGCGATGAGCCCTCAGGCCCGGGTCAAAATAGTTACCGATAGCACCTCTGATCTGCCTGCCCAGCTAGCTCAGGAGCTGGGCATCACGGTGGTCCCGCTGCATGTTCACTTCGGGGAGGAAGTATACCGGGACGGGATAGATATGACCACCGATGACTTCTATCGCAGGTTGACGACCAGCCCCACCCTGCCCAAAACCTCGGCCCCCTCGCCGGGCGCCTTCCATGAGGTCTACACCCAGCTGGCCCGAGAGGGGGAGGCCATCTTCTCCATCCACATCTCATCCAACCTGAGCGCTACCTATGAGGCGGCCCGGCTGGGCAGCGGGGGTTTGGATTGCCCCATCTCCATCGTGGATTCCCAGTCCGCTTCCATGGGTTGTGGCCTCCTGGCCATAATGGCGGCCAAGGCGGCTGGGGAGGGGGCTAGCCTGGAGGAGGTGGTTGAGCTGGTGGGGAAGGCCATACCCCGCACCCTGCTCTTCGGCCTGCTGGATACCCTGGAATACTTGCATAAAGGCGGGCGTATCGGCAAGGCCCAGGCCTTCCTGGGCACCATGCTCAAGGTGAAGCCGATGCTGGCGGTTCGGGGTGGCGAGGTCTTGCCGGTAGAGAGGGTGCGCAGTCGACCCAAGGCCATTGACCGATTGTGTGAAATGATTCAGGGGTTCGGATCCATTTCGGAGATGGCAGTCCTCCATAACACCACCCCCGAAGAGGCGGAGACCCTGGCCCAGCGCCTGTCCCCCACCTTCCCCCAAGAGCGGATGTATCGGGCCAAGTTCGGCCCGGTGATGGGCACCTATGTGGGGCCGGGTTCTTTGGGTGTTGCCCTGGTGGGGGCGGAGGGGTAAACTTAAGGGGGTTGGCCATGACTGTCAAGGTGGTCACCGACAGCGGCTGCGACATCCCCCCGGAGATCGTCCGGGAGCTGGACATCACGGTAATACCTTTATATGTGAGGTTTGGGGATAGGGTTTACCGCGACTGGGTGGACATAGACGCCGATACCCTGTATGAGAGGTTGGTCTCTGACCCTGTGCACCCCTCCACCTCCCAACCCCCTGTCGGCGATTTCATAGAGACCTATAAGAAGGTGGCCCAGGAGACGAATGAGATCGTATCCGTTCACATCACCAGCAAGTTGAGTGGCACCTATAGCTCAGCCCTGGCAGGGGCCCAGCAGGCGATGCAGGCCCTGGGCAAACAGTTGCACATCGAGGTGGTGGATTCCCTTTCGGCATCCATGGGGATGGGCCTGCTGGCTATACTGGCGGCCAGGTTGGCCCGGGCCGGCGAGAGCCTAGAGCGGATAGCGGCCAAGGTACGCCAGGCCGTGCCCAATACCAAACTCTTCGCCTTTCTGGATACTATGAAATATGTGGAGAGGGGAGGGCGGCTGGGCAAGGCAGCAGCACTGTTGGGCACCATGCTCAACGTCAAACCCCTATTGGCGCTCAAGGATGGCGAGGCAGTTCCCGTGGGTCTGGCACGCACCCGGGCCAAGGCCCTGGAGCGCCTCCGCGAGATCGCCGAAAGGGTGTCTCATATAAGGGAACTGGCCATCGTCCATAGCGGTAGCCTGACCGAGGCCCAGAGCCTTCTGGAACGACTGAGCTCTGTGGTGGCCAAGGGCCAAACCTATCTCTCCAAAATAGGCCCGGCTCTGGGGTGCCACGCCGGCCCTGGGGCCGTGGCGGTCATTTTTCGGGAGGGCGGTGAGGAGGAGTAATCATCACCGGGTTGCCCCGGCCGGGGCAACCACCTCTTTCGGACATTCCATTGGCTGAGGCGGTCCTTGTCAATAGCCATTGAGCCCCTGCGCACTATCCTTCGCCTGGAGCAGAGCAAAGGTTATAACGATGTGGTGGTGATGGGGGGCCTGGACAGGTTTTTGAGGCGCTGGGCTGCTCAGGCAGAAGAGGGATTGGGCCAGCCGGGACTGTTGCGCCGCTTCAGGGAGCTGGGCCTGGCCTCACCCAGTTACAGCACCCTATCGCTGGAGGAGCGACGGCGCTGGGTGGATAGGCTTCTGGAGTGGCTGGGGGCGGTGGAGGCCGAAGCAAACAAGGCCGATATGGCTTCCAAAGCCATTGCCGTCAAGCCTCGGCATCGGCCTAGGCCCGACCATAAGACGCCCCCCGTTCCCGGCGCCCCCTCTTTAGACTCCTCGATAACCACATTGCCCGGCATAAGCTCGGCGCTGGCGGCCAGGTTCGGCAAGCTGGGCGTGGAGACCATTCGTCACCTGCTCTACTTTTTCCCCCGTCGTCACTTGGACTATGGCCAGATAACCCCTATCTCGGGGCTGAGGGTGGGGGAGGAGCAAACCGTGGTGGCCACTGTCTGGGAGGCCAGGCCAGTGCTTCTGGGTCAGCGTCAGGGCACTGAAGCCATAGTGGGCGATGAGACGGGCAACATCAGGGCGGTGTGGTTCAATCAGCCCTATTTGGCCAAGCGGTTTGTCACCAACGCTCGGGTGGTGTTGAGTGGCCGGGTGAGCCTGTTCAAGGGGCGGCGGGTGATGGAGTCGCCGGAGTGGGAGTTCCTGGAGAGCGGAGAGCTTCTCCATACCGGCCGTTTGGTGCCCGTCTATCCCCTCACCGAGGGGTTACGCCACCGCCAGGTGCGCCGCCTCATGAAAACCGTGGTGGACGGCTGGGCGGGGCGACTGGTGGATTTCCTGCCCACCCCCTTGAGGGAACGCCGCCAGTTTCTGGAGTTGCCCCAGGCGGTAGCTCAGGCCCACTACCCGGATAGCCTAGAGCTCAAAGACAGGGCGCGGCAACGCCTGGCCTTTGACGAGCTTTTCCTGGTGCAATTGGGCGTGCTCTCCAAGAAACGGCAGTGGCAACAGGGCCAGCCGGGCAAACCCTTTACTATCGATAGGTCATTGCTGGATAGATTTATCGCCCAGCTCCCCTTTACACTCACGGCGGCTCAGCAACGGGCCCTGGGCGAGATAATGGGCGACCTGGAAAGGCCCTTGCCCATGAGCCGCCTCCTCCAGGGGGAGGTGGGCAGCGGTAAGACGGTGGTGGCGGCTGCCGCCCTGCTTCAGGCGGTGGCCAATGACTATCAGGGGGCACTGATGGCCCCCACCGAGATCCTGGCCGAACAGCATTTCGGCACCCTGTGTCAGCTCTTCTCCCAGGGGGGTGGGCGGCATATGGCTGGGGATAACCTGGCCATGTTCTTCTCCCTCCTGCCCCGGCCGGTAACGGTGGCCCTGCTCATTGGGAGCTTGAGCCCGGCCCAGAAGCAGGACCTGCACTGGCGTATCGCCTCCGGGGATATAGACATCGTGGTGGGCACCCACGCCCTTATCCAGAGGGAGGTGGAGTTCGCCATGCTGGGCCTGGCGGTGGTGGATGAGCAGCACCGCTTCGGGGTATTGCAACGCTCGGCGCTGCGGCAGAAGGGCTTTAACCCCCATGTCCTGGTGATGACGGCCACCCCCATCCCCCGCACCCTGGCCCTCACCCTCTATGGCGACCTGGACCTCTCCGTCCTGGACGAGCTTCCCCCCGGCCGCCACAGGGTGCTCACCCGCTATATCCAGCCCGAGGACCGGGGGAAGGCCTATGCCTTCCTGAGGCGCCAAGTGCAGAAGGGACAACAGGCCTTCATCATCTGCCCGCTCATCGAGGAATCGGAGGCCATCGAGACCAAGGCAGCCGTGGCCGAATATGAGCGTCTCTCCCGTGGGGTGTTCCCCGACCTCAGGCTGGGGCTGTTGCATGGCCGGCTTTCCATGGCGGAGAAGGAGGCGGTGATGCACCGTTTTCGGGGTGGGGAGCTGGATATCCTGGTGTCTACCCCGGTGGTGGAGGTGGGCATAGATGTGCCCAGGGCCACGGTGATGCTGGTGGAGGGTGCCGACCGCTTTGGGCTGTCGCAGTTGCATCAGTTTCGGGGTCGGGTGGGGCGAGGCCAAGAGCGAAGCTACTGTCTGCTGGTGGCGGAGACCCCCTCGGAGGAGGCCCGACAGCGCCTGGCGTTTATGCAGGAGATCTACGACGGCTTTGCGCTGGCCGAGAAGGACCTGGAGATGCGGGGCCCTGGGGAATTCTTCGGCACCCGGCAGAGCGGCCTCCCCGACCTGAGGATGGCCCGTCTCTCCGATGTCCCCCTCCTGGAGCTGGCCCGAGAGGAGGCGCTGCGCCTCTTCGAGGAGGACCCCACCCTGGAGCTCCCCCAACATCGGTTGTTGGCCCAGGAACTGACCCGACTCTGGGGGGAGGGTGGGGAGTGGAGCTGATTTTTTCGACCTGGGCGTCAATCTCCAAGACAGCGCCACACCGCTATTGGAGCGTCTAAGAGGGTGAAACCCCTCTTTTTGGGCCTAGGTGTCAGTCTCTTTGGCGGCGCCAGTCCGCTATCAGGGTGTTTAAGAGGGGCTCCGCCCTTTTTCGACCTGGGCCTTATCTTCAGGCTAGTGCTCTCCCGCTTTTGGGGCGTCTAAGAGGGGCGCAGCCCCTCTTATATAAAACTCCCCCCCCGAATGGGGTTCAGGCGAACTTCAGCTAGACGATTGTTTGTGGAACGCTATAAGTTGACAAATTGCCGGAAATTTGGTATTATAATTTCACTTTGAAAGCCTCTGGCCCGTGGGCCGGTCGATAGGGGCGATTGGTAGAGGTTGGATTCCAACCAGGGAAAAGAGATAGTGGTTAAACCGGCCGCAAAAACAGGCCAAATTTACTGGGCGGAGGAGGTGGCTTAATCCCCAGAAGGAAGATTCTAGGGCAGGTGTCTAATTTCCACGGAAGGGAGGTGAGAAAAGAATGCCGAAGTTTAAGTTAGTTCTAGTATTAGCACTCAGTCTCGTTGTCGCTTTTGGGCTGGTGGGAACCGCGTTTGCCGCTCCCGATAAAGGCAAACCAGTGACACCGGGGGATGTTAAACAGCTCACCTTGGTGTTCTACCAGGGGCCCCCGTCAGAAAAGGGAAAGCCCGCTGACGAGCCAGAACCCTCCTATGTATTGATCGGGCTCAAGTTGTATGAGACCGCTACCTACTATGTCAACCCCGAGGGGAGTGGGGTTGACCCTGAAGCGGTAAAGGCTGCCATCGGCGCCAGTTTTGAGGCGTGGGACGAGGTGACCGACTTCGAGCTCTTCAACGATACCGTGGGCACCACGGATTTCCGGGGCCGCGAGTATGATGGCCAAAACGCGATATCCTGGGTGTTGATAGTGCCGCCAAAGATTGTGGCATTGTGCACGATCTGGTACGAAGGGGAGCTTGACCCAGACAACCCGGCAAGGGTACTTGAGTTCGACATCTGCTTCAACATGTGGCACGAGTGGGGCATTGACCCCGATGGAGAGGGCACCGAGTATACAATAGATGCTTTTGACATCCAGAATGTGGCAACCCATGAGGCAGGTCACCCGGTGGGCTTGGACGATCTGGAGGAAGAGCAAAATAGCGAGCAGACGATGTACGGTTCTACTACCGAAGGCGAGACCAAAAAGATCTCCTTGCACCCCGATGGTGACATAATCGGAGCCCAAGAACTATATGGCGCACCGGCGGAGTAACCGCTAAGGGAAAACAAGAGAGAGGGACGTCGTCTAACGTCCCTCTCCCTTTGTGTTTTCAATGGCGCATGTCTTCCTCTGTTTATCAACAGAGACTCAAGTCAGCGATTTTGATGATACTCGTGTTGGAACCCCTGTGCTATTCTTAGCTCGCAAGAACTCGCAAAGCCCCCAATAAGCCCTTAGAGTAAAGGCATGGTCAGAGCCGCAGACCTCGTCCTCTACAACGCCAATGTCATCACCATGAACCCCCGCCACCCCCGCGCCCAGGCGGTGGCCATAAGAGACGGCCGCATCATTGAAGTTGGCGGCAATTCTTTGGTCGAAAAATATTCGCATCTTAAAGATATCAGCGACGATGCCATATTCGAAAGACACCCAGGTCGAAAAGACTGCCAAGGTCAGACCCTCGTCCCCGGCTTCATCGATGCCCATTGCCACCTCTTCGCCTTCGCCAGAAGCCTTTTAGGGCTGGATGTGGGCCCCTCTTCGACGCGCTCTATTGAAGAGATCAAAGCGCTAATCAACAGTCAAGCGCACCAGGTCGAAAAAGGAACCTGGATTTATGGCTCCGGCTACCACGAGTTCTACTTCCCAGAGAAGCGCCACCCCACCCGCTGGGACCTGGACCAGGCTGCCCCCCACCACCCTGTGTTGCTTGTCCATCGCACCTGGCACGCTTGCGTCCTCAATAGCCTGGGCCTCAAATTGGCCGGCATCGGCAGGCACACCCCCGACCCCCCGGGCGGCGTCATCGACCGGGACCACCACACCGCCGAGCCCACCGGCATCCTCTACGAGATGGTGCCCTATGTGGAGAGGTTCATACCCTCGCCCACCCCGGGGGAGCTGGAAAAGGGCGTGGCCCTGGCCGACCAGCGTTATCGCGGGCTGGGCATCACCTCCATCCAGGAGGCCTCCCACACTAACGACCTGGCCCGTTGGCAACAGGTAAAGGGCTTCCAGGAGCGAGGCTTGCTCCGCACCAGGGTCACCCTGATGCTGGGCGCCGGGGCTCTGGAAGAGGCGGAAAGGCAGGGGCTCAGGCAAGGCTATGGCGACCCAAACCTGTGCCTCGGCCCGGTGAAGGTCGTCCTCACCACGACCACAGGGCGGCTGGACCCGCCTCAGGAAAGGCTCAATGAAATTGCCCTGACCGCCCAGAGGCTGGGCTGGCAGCTGGCCATTCACTCCCTGGAGGTGGATACCCTGGAGGCAGCCATCGTGGCTTTGGAGAGGGCCCAAAGGGAGTATCCCAGACCCCATCTCCGCCACCGCATCGAGCACTGCTCCCTGTGCCCGCCGCCCCTCTTGGAGCGCCTGAAGGGGCTGGGCGCCCTCGTGGTCACCCAGCCCCCGTTCATCTACTATAGCGGCCAGCGCTATCTTGAAGAGGTGCCATCCCAGGAGCAGCCCTGGCTCTACCGCATCGGCTCCTTCTACCGAGCGGGCCTTCGCCCGGCGGCCAGCTCCGATTCCCCGGTGGTGCCCAATAACCCCCTTATCGGCATCTACTCGGCCATCGCCCGCCGCGAGGCGGGTGGGGAGGTGCTCCAGCCTCAGGAAAGCGTATCTGCGCAACAGGCGCTGGCCATGTATACCATCAACGCTGCCCACGCCTGTCGCCAGGAGCTGGAAAAGGGCAGCATCGAGGCGGGCAAGCTGGCTGATCTGGTCTTGCTCAGCCACGATCCCACCACTGTCCCCCCCGAGACCATAAAGGACATCCGGGTGGAGATGACCATCCTCGGCGGGTTGCAATTTCACCCCCAAAACGCTAAGCTTTATGTTGACAACGGGCTATAGGAGCAGGCCATGGGAGAGGAGATCAAGAGCGCCCTGGAAAGGGCCCTGGAAAGGGTGGAGAAGCTGGGCGAGGCCTCGCTTGAGGAGAAAAAGCGCTGGAAGCTTGTCCCAGAGGGCGAAGCCCTGGCCAACCGCTACCTTAAAGGCCAGAGCCACCTCGCCGCCGAACTGGCCAAGTACCAGGCCGAGGATAGGAAATTCATCGTCGCCGGCGCCCAGGATATACTGCTCCGCCACATCTCCCTGCCCAAGAACGATGTCGCCCGACAGGCCAATCGCCAGGCCATGGACGGGCTCAAGATGATAAAGGATGATAAGGCAGGCGTGGAGAACGTCTTCAGCAAGATGCGCCGCATCTTCGAACACTATGAGGAGCAGGGGGAGCAGCAGCGCCGCCAGGCCTACCAGAACCTCAGGCAGGATTTTGAGGCCCGCGTCCGCCAGGCCCTTCAGCAGCAAATGGGAGGCGTACCCGTAGGCTTCTCCATAAATGTGGAACGACAGCCCCAGTTTCAGGAGGAGTGGCAGCGCCTCCTCATCCAGCTTGACTCCCAATACCTCAAACTCCTCGACGAATATAAGAAGGAAATCCAGGGCTTGCCCTAACTAAAAAGAAAATCACCCCGTTGGCCTCCCAGGCTGGCTTGCCTCGCCCCCCAAGCTCCTCTATAATGGTGTGCCAGGGGAGAGGAAAGGTAGTGCATGGATATTCGTCTGCTCAGAGGCGAATTCAAAGATCGTGTCCGAGACCATGTCTCCACCGCCCAGACTAGGCTAAGGCTGAGAGACGTCGATCTCTATTACGGGCAATTCCAGGCCTTGAGGGGCATAAGCTTGGACATCAGTGCCCGGGCCATCACCGCCATCATCGGCCCCTCCGGCTGCGGCAAGTCCTCGCTATTGCGCCTCTTCAACCGTATGAACGACCTTATCCCCAATGCCCGGGTGGAGGGGGTGGTGGAGCTGGACGGGGTCAATATCTATCAGAGCAGCATCGACGTGGTGCAGCTACGCAAGCGGGTGGGCATGGTTTTCCAGAAGCCCAACCCCTTCCCCATGTCCGTTTTCGACAATGTGGCCTTCGGCCCCCGCCGCCACGGCCATAACAACAAGGCGGAGCTGGCCAACATCGTGGAGAGGAGCCTCCACCAGGCAGTCCTCTGGGATGAGGTCAAGGATAAACTGAACCAGAACGCCCTGGCCCTGTCCGGGGGCCAACAGCAACGGCTGTGCATCGCCCGGGTGCTGGCGGTGGAGCCCGAGGTCATCCTCATGGACGAGCCCTGCTCTGCCCTGGACCCCATTGCCACCCTGAAGATCGAGGACCTGATGCGCTCCCTCAGCCAGAACTATACCATCGTCATCGTCACCCACAACATGCAGCAGGCGGCCCGGGTCTCCGATTTGACGGCGGTGATGATGATGGAGGAAGACCGAGCCGGCATCGTGGTGGAATATGGCCTCACCGAGCAGGTATTCACCGACCCCAAGAGCAAGCGCACCGAGGAGTACATCACCGGCCGCATCGGTTGAGGCTAACCCGAGGGATGAACATGGCAGTCAGAGGCGCCTTTCAGAGGCAACTTCGAGACCTCCAGAGCGACGTGCTGGAGCTGGGCAATATGGTGGCGAAGGCCATCGACCGCTCCATAGAGGCCCTGAAAACGCGGGACACCGAGGCCGCTCGCCAGATCATAGCCGACGACCACAACATCGACCACAAGCGCTACGATATAGAGGAGCAATGCCTCCGCCTCATCGCCACCCAACAGCCCATGGCCGGAGACCTGCGCACCATTATCACCGCCCTGCACATCGTCTCCGAGCTGGAGCGCATGGGCGACCACGCCGAGGGCATTGCCAAGATCAACCTGATGATGGGGCAGCAGCCCCTGCTCAAGCCCCTCATCGATGTTCCCCGTATGGCGCAAAAGGCCCAGGATATGCTTGGCCGCAGCCTGGATGCCTTCCTCACCAAGGACATGGCTGCGGCCAAGCAGATTATCGAGGAGGACGACGAGGTCGATGCCCTTTATGACCAGGTATATCGGGAGCTGGTCACCTTCATGATCGAGGATCCCCGCACCATCACCCGGGCCACTCACCTTCTCTGGGTAGCCCATAACCTGGAACGCATCGCCGACCGGGTCACCAATATCTGCGAGCGGGTGGTCTTCTACGCCACAGGGAAGCGGGAAGACCTGGAGGTCTCCAGGTATTAGGGCAGGGGCACCCCTTCCGGATGTAGCCCGGCCGAGGCTTTGACAAGAGGGACTGGGTTGTGTACAATGGAATTCCCAAGCGACCCGTCCGCCACCAAGGATATAAATGGACGCTGCTACCGTGGGCCTCAGGCCCCTTATTTTGGCCAGGGACAGGGATAAAGAGACCGAGCTCGTCTCCTACCTACAAGAAGCTATCGGGGAAAAGGCCAGGGCCTGCTATCAATGCGGCAAGTGCACCGCTGGCTGCCCCGTAGCCGAGGAGATGGACCTCCATCCTCGCCAGGTACTGCGGGCCATCCAGCTCGGCCTCAAGGACGAGCTACTGAGGAGCACCACCATCTGGCTCTGCCTCCAGTGCCAGGTCTGCTCCGCCCGCTGCCCCCGGGAGATCGACATCGCCGCCATAATGGAGGGGCTGAGGCTGCTGGCCTTCGCCACTGAAAGGGGATTGGGCGCCCCCAATGTCTCCCTGTTCCACCGCATCTTCCTGGGGCTGGTGCGGCGTTTTGGGCGGATGTATGAGTTCGGCCTGGGCATCTGGTATAACCTGCGCGCCCGTCACCCCCTGGCCAATATCAACCTGGTTCCGGCCATGCTGGCCCGGGGCAAGATCGCCTTCCTGCCACCCCGGAACAAGGGCGCCTCTGAGGTGAGGAGGCTCTTCGCCAGGGTCAGGGCTGCCCAAAAACGGGCCACGGCGGCCCGGGGGGGCGGCTGATGTCGGCTAGCTCCTATGCCTACTACCCCGGTTGTGCCCTCCAGGGTACCGCCAGGGAGTATGACGTCTCTACCCGCCAGGTGTGCCGCAGGCTGGACATAGAGCTTCAGGAACTGAAGGAATGGGCCTGCTGTGGGGCCTCCTCGGCCCACTCCCTGGACCGCAGGCTGGCGGTGGCCCTCCCCGCCCGGGAGCTGGCCATAGCCGAGGCCACTGGCCTGCCCCTGGTGGTGGCCTGCGCCATGTGCTACTCCCGGCTACGCTTCGCCGCCCACGAGCTGGAGGACGAGGCCAAGCTGCGAGAGATCAGTAGCCTCATAGAACGGGAATGCAAGAACACCACCCAGGTGTGGCACCTGCTGCAGGTGCTGGATGCCAGGGACATCCCCATCGCCAGGCCCCTCCGCGGCCTGAGGGTGGCTTGCTATTATGGCTGTCTCCTGGTGCGCCCCACAGACATCACCCATTTCGACGACGAGGACAACCCCCAGGTGATGGATGGCCTGATGCACAGGGCGGGGGCCGAAACCGTGGAGTGGGCCTTCAAGACGGAGTGTTGTGGGGCCGGCATGCCTTTCGCCCGGCGCGATATCGTGCTCAAGCTCTCCCATCGCATCCTGGCGCAGGCCAGGGGCGCCGGGGCCGACTGCCTGGCCGTGGCCTGCCCCATGTGCCATAGCAACCTGGATATGCAGCAGTTGAATATGAAATCCGTTTTCAAGGACGATTTTCAAATCCCCGTCCTCTATTTCACCCAGCTCCTGGGCCTGGCCCTCGGGTTTTCGCCCAAGGAGCTGCACATAAACAAGCATTTTGTAGATGCCATGCCTTTACTTCGGGGGAAGGGGCTGGCTTAGTCATGGCCAGGATCGGCGTCTTCATCTGTCATTGTGGCAGCAACATCGCCGGCACCGTGGACATCCCTCGGGTGGTGGCGGAGGCCCAAAAGCTGCCCATGGTGGTTCATGCCGAAGACAATGAATACACCTGTAGCGAGGTGGGCCAGCGTTCCCTCCGCGAGGCCATCCAGGAGCATAGGCTGAATCGGGTGGTCATCGGCGCCTGCTCCCCGCGGATGCACGAGAATACCTTCCGCAATACGGTGGCCAGTGCCGGGCTCAACCCCTATCTGCTGGAGATGGCCAACCTCAGGGAGCATGCCAGCTGGGTCCACGGCGACCAAAGGGAGGCCGCCACCGTCAAGGCCATCGACCTGATCAGGGCGGCGGTGGCCAAGGTGGCCAGGGCCCAGCCCCTATTCGCCCGCCAGATCGGCGTCACCAAGCGGGCCCTGGTCATCGGCGGCGGCATCGCCGGCATCCAGTGCGCCCTGGATATCGCCAATGCCGGCTTCGAGGTTGTCCTGGTGGAGCGCACCCCCAGCATCGGGGGCCGCATGGCCCAGTTGGACAAGACCTTCCCCACCCTGGACTGCTCCGCCTGCATCCTCACCCCGAAGATGGTAGAGGTGGGCCAGCACCCCCGTATCCGCCTCCTCACCTATGCCGAGGTGAAGGAGGTGCGGGGATTTGTGGGCAATTTCGAGGCGGACATCCTCCAGAAGGCGCGCCACGTAGACCACGATAAGTGCCTCGGCTGCGGCATCTGCTGGCAGAAATGCCCCGCCCGGGCCCCCTCCGAGTTCGATATGGGCGTGGGCCAGCGCACCGCCATCTATATCCCCTTCGCCCAGGCCGTGCCCGGCAAGCCAGTCATCGACCGGGAGCACTGCCGCTACCAGCAATATCTGGAGTGGCAGAGGGCGGGGGCCGAGGGCAAAAAACCTCCGGAATGTCGCATCTGCGAGAAGCTGTGTCCCGTGGGGGCCATCGACTGGGAGCAGCGGGACGAGATGATCACCGAGGAGTTCGGGGCCATCGTAGTGGCCACCGGCTACAAGACCTTCGACCACAGCGTCTACGGCGAATACGGGGGCGGCCGTTACCCTGACGTCATCACCAGCCTCCAGCTGGAACGCCTGATGAGCGCCTCGGGGCCCACCCTGGGGGAGGTGACCCGCCCCTCCGACGGCCAGCCACCCAAGACGGTGGTCTTCATCAGTTGTGTGGGCTCCCGGGACGACTCCGTAGGCAGGCCCTATTGCAGCAAGGTATGCTGTATGTACCTGGCCAAGCAGTCCATCATGCTCAAGGAGCACGACCCCGAGGTCCAGAGCTACATCTTTTACATAGATATCAGGGCCGGGGGCAAGAACTATGAGGAGTTCGTGCGCCGGGCTCAGGAGGAGGCGGGCACCGTATATATCCGGGGCCGGGTATCCAAGACCTACCCCGAAAAGGGCAAGCTCATAGTCTGGGGCGAGGATTCCCTTATGGGGCGCCCCGTCCAGATCGCCGCCGACCTGGTGGTGCTGGCCACAGGCATCGAGCCCAGCGAGGGGGCCATCGAGCTGGCCCAGACCCTCCACATCAGCTACGATGTCCACAGCTTCCTGGTGGAGGCCCACCCCAAGCTGCGCCCTGTGGAGACCATGACCGACGGCGTGTTTCTGGCGGGCACGGCCATGGGCCCTATGGACATCCCTGACTCGGTGGCCCAGGGCAGCGCCGCCGCTGCCAAGGTCTGTGGCCTGCTCAGCAAGGACACCCTGGCCCTGGAGCCTATGGTGGCCAATGTAAACGCCGTGAAATGCGTGGGCTGCCTCCTCTGCCAGCAGGTTTGCCCCTTCAAGGCCATAGACACGGAAACCCTCCGCGATGGGCGCATCGTGGTCAGGATAAACGAGGGCCTGTGCAAGGGCTGCGGGCTGTGCGTCTCTGCCTGCCGGCCCGGCGCCATGAACCTGCGCGGCTTTAGCAACGAGCAACTACTGGCCCAGGTGAAGGCCCTGACCCGATGAGCTACCAGCCCCGGATAATCGGTTTCCTGTGCAACTGGTGCAGCTATGCCGGCGCCGATATGGCCGGCACCAGCCGCATGAGCTACCCGCCCAATATCCGCATCATCCGCGTCCCCTGCACAGGGCGGCTGGACCCCTTGTTTGTGGCCAAGGCCTTCCAGGAGGGCGCCGACGGGGTGCTGGTGGCCGGCTGCCACCCCGGCGACTGCCACTACGCCGAGGGCAACTACCATGCCCGGCGCCGCTACGCCCTGCTGCACCTGCTCCTGGAGTTCCTGGGCATCGAGCCGGAGCGCATCCGCCTGGAATGGGTGTCCGCCTCCGAGGGCAAGCGCTTCACCCAACTGGTAACCGATTTCACCGAGCAGGTGGCCCGCCTGGGCCCGTGCCAGGCTGTCGGGGGGCAGTCGTAATGGACCTGAGCCAGGCCATCAGGGATAAGGCCCGAGAACTCCTGGAAACCGGCGCCGTAAAGTGTGTCATCGGCTACGAGACGGGCACCGATGGCATAAACGCCCGTCCCGCCTTCATTTATGAGGCCGCCGAGGTGGACAGGCTCATCTTCGATGAGACCTGTGGCCACAATCTGGCCACCTATCTGCTCCACCACAGGGCCGAGAATATCGCCGTAGTGGTCAAGCCCTGCGATTCCCGGGCCATAAACCTGCTCCACGGCGAACATCAGATAGAGCGGGACAAAGTGTACATCATTGGGGTGGTCTGCCCCGGCGTAGTGGGGAGGCAGTGGGGGGTCAAGGGCCGGCAGTTGCTGCCCGCCTGCCAGGCCTGCACCGATCGCAACCCGGTGGTCTACGATTACCTAGTGGGCGAGCCGGTGGCAGAGGGGGCACCAGCCCCCGCCCCACCCCTCCCCGAGGTGGAGGATTTGGAGAGGATGCCCCCGGAGGAGCGCTGCCAGTTCTGGAGGCGGGAGTTTGAGCGCTGCATCCGCTGCTACGCCTGTCGCCAGGCCTGCCCGGGGTGTCAGTGCACCGAATGCTTCGTGGAGCGGCTGGAGCCGGAGTGGGTGGGCATCAGGATCGATGCCCCCCAGAACTGGATGTGGCATACCATCCGCGCCTTCCACTTGGCGGGGCGCTGTATCGAGTGTCAGGCCTGCCGCCGGGCGTGCCCTGTGGACATCCGCCTCGACCTCTTGAATCACAAGCTGGCCTGGGAGGTGGCCCAGCTCTTCAACTTCCGCCCCGGCATGACCGCCGAGGCCCTCTTCCCTCTGGCCACCTTCGTCAGGGACGAGAAGCTGGGGGTGGGGGAATGGGCCAGTTCCTGAGGCGGGAAGACCTGCTCCCCTGGCTCCAGGGCCTTGCGGAGACCCGTCTCCTGGTGGCGCCCAGGGCGGTCGAGGGCATGGTGCTCTTCCAGCCCATAAGCCATGGGGCAGAAATCGCCTTGGACTATACCAATAGCAGCCTCTCCCCAAAGGAGGTGGTCTTCCCGGCCACTGATGTCCTGTTCACCGTGGGGCGCAAGGACGGCCAGACGGAGCTGGTGCCCGCCACCATCGAGAGGGAAACGGTGCTCTTCGGCATCCGCCCCTGCGATGCCCGGGGCCTCAAAATCACTGACTTGCCCTACCTGAGCAGCCCCACCGATGCCTTTTATGCCCAGCGCCGCCAGAAGCTGATCTTGGTGGGTATGGCCTGCACTCAGCCCAGTCCCACCTGCTTCTGCACCACCTTCGGCCTAGGCCCTCAAGATGCCTCCGATATGGATATATTGCTCCTCCCGACGGAGGACGGCTATATAGTCGATGCCGTCACCGACAAGGGTAAGGGGCTGCTCCAGGGAGCAACCCTCTCCGAGACGGAAAGGGGGCCTCAGCCCGTGACCCATCCGGAGCCCCTTCCCATAGAGCACCTGGTGGAGGCTATGCGCCGCACTTTCCAAGCCATGTATTGGAGCCGGCTGGCCGACCGCTGCATCCATTGCCACATCTGTGCCTATGTCTGTCCCACCTGCTACTGCTTCGATATCCGCGACTACGACAATAAGGGCCGCATCGAGCGCATCCGGACCTGGGAGAGCTGCCAGTCGGCAGGGTTCACCAGGCTGGCCGGGGGCTTCGACCCCAGGGCCGAGAAGGGCCTGCGCCTGCGGCAGCGCTTTGCCCATAAATTACTCTACTTCCCCCAGGAGTTCGGCCCGGTGGCCTGCGTGGGCTGCGGCCGCTGCGTGGTCCATTGTCCGGTGAACATCGATATCCGAGAGGTGATGGCCGATGTCCAGAGGCTGGCCCAGGTACCCGCCATCCCGGAGGAGGCATAAAGATTGGCTGAGAGGATAGAGCTGGCCATTCCGGGGGTCAACCCCTTCTTGCCCCACCTGGCCACCCTGAAGTGGACCCTGGACCTTACCCCGGATACCAAGCTCTTGAATGTAGAGCTCCTCGACCCGGAGGTCAGGAAAGGCTTCCAGTATAAGCCAGGGCAGTTCGCCTTCGTCTCCGCTTTCGGCATCGGGGAGGCCCCCTTCGGCATAAGCTCGGTGGCCTATCGGGATGAGGGGCTGGAGTTCGCCATCCGGCGCGTGGGCACGGTGACCGCCGGCCTCCACGAGCTGGAGCCCGGCGACACCCTGGGGGTACGCGGCCCCCTGGGCAACTTCTTCCCCCTGGAGGACTACCGGGGCCGGCACATCCTCATCATCGGTGGCGGCATCGGCATGGCCCCCTTGAGGCCGGTGATCAACACCATCGTGGACCACCGCGCCGACTACCAGAGGCTCACCATCATCAACGGGGCGCGCACCCCTCGGGACCTGGTCTTCCAGAACGAGTTCGATGCCTGGGCCCGGTCCCCCGACACGGAGCTGGTGCTCACCGTGGATCGGGGGGATGAAGGGTGGACGGGCCGAGTGGCTCTGGTCCCCGATGTGGTCACTGAGCTAGCGCCCTCCCCAGAGAACACCGTGGCCATCATCTGCGGGCCGCCCATCATGATTCGTTTCACTCTGGAGCGCCTCAAGGGGCTGGGCTTCGAGGATCACCAGATAGTGACCACCCTGGAGAACAAGATGAAGTGTGGCCTGGGCAAGTGTGCCCGCTGCAATGTGGGCGACCGATATGTGTGCAAGGATGGCCCGGTGTTCACCTTCCAGCAGATATCCCAATTTCTGGAAGAGGTGGGCTAGGCAACATCGAGGCCCCCTAGTCCTGGAAAAGCCAGGTGCTCAGGTAGCGCTCGCCGGTATCGGGCAGGATCACCACCAGGAGCTTGCCTCGATTTTCCGCCCTTTTGGCCACCTCCAGGGCCGCCCAGGCTGCCGCCCCGGAGGAAATGCCCACTAACAGGCCCTCCTCCCGGGCCAGCCGCCGGGCCATATCTCGGGCGGCCTCGTTGCTCACCTGAATGATCTCGTCCACCAGTTCCAGGCGGAGCACATCGGGCACAAATCCGGCCCCGATCCCCTGAATTTTGTGGGGGGCGGCCTTTCCCCCGGAGAGCACCGGTGAATCCTGGGGCTCCACGGCGATGGCCCGGAAATCCGGCTTGCGTGCCTTGATCACCTCGGCCACACCGGTTATGGTGCCCCCCGTGCCCACCCCAGACACTAGGATATCGACCTTGCCCCCGGTATCCTGCCAGATCTCCTCGGCGGTGGTGCGGCGGTGGATCTCCGGATTGGCCGGGTTTTTGAACTGCTGAGGCATCAGGGCCTTAGGGGTGCTGGCTACCAGCCTTTCCGCCTCCGCCACCGCCCCCCGCATCCCCTGGGCGCCGGGGGTGAGCACCAGCTCGGCGCCCAGGGCGGCCAGGAGCAGGCGCCGCTCCAGGGACATGGTATCGGGCATGGTGAGGATGAGGCGATACCCCCGGGCGGCGCAGACAAAGGCCAGGGCGATGCCGGTGTTGCCGCTGGTGGGCTCGATGATGACCGAATCAGGGCCGATGAGCCCCTCCCTTTCCGCAGCCTCGATCATGGAGACGCCGATACGGTCCTTGACGCTGCCACAGGGGTTGAAGGACTCCAGCTTGGCCACCACCTCCGCCACCGCCCCCTGGCTCACCCTATTGAGCCTCACCAGGGGCGTGTTGCCGATAAGCTGGGTAACATCTCGGGCAATCCCACCCATCTTGACCTCCTATCCGAAATCCATATCTAAATCATAGCAATGCCTTCTATTACGGGCCTAACCCCCCAGGTCGAAAAAGGCCCAGCGCCCCAGCGGCGCTGGGCCTCGCCATAGCCACCTAAGCCGGTCGGCCTAGGACCTCTCTTTCTCCCTGGATTCCATAATCCTCTGGGCCAGGTGGGCTGGCACCTCCTCGTAGTGGCTGAACTCCATAGTGTACCTGCCCCGCCCCTGGGTCAGCGACCGCAGGTCGATGGCATAGTTCAGCACCTCGGCCATGGGCACCTCGGCCTCGATGACGTTGAAGGCGCCCTCCGGGTACATGCCCTGCACCCGGGCCTGCTTGGCGTTGAGGTCGCTCATTATGTCGCCGGTGAAGCCCTCGGGCACGATGACCTTCAGCTTCATTATGGGCTCCAAAAGCACGGGCTGCCCTTGGCTCAATCCCTTCTTGAAGGCCTGGGCCCCGGCTATCTTGAAGGAGATATCTGAGGAGTCCACCACGTGGTAGCTGCCATCGTAGAGGGTGGCCCTGACATCGGTCACAGGATAGCGGGCCAGCACCCCCTCTTGGGCCGCCTCATATACCCCCTTCTCCACCGCCGGGATATAGTTCTTGGGCACCGTCCCCCCCACTATCCGCTCCCCGAACTCCACGCCGCTGCCCCGGGGCAGGGGCTCCAGCTCCAGGAAAACGTGGCCATACTGACCATGCCCTCCCGTCTGCTTCTTGTGCTTGTATTCCGCTTTCACCGGAACCGAGATAGTCTCCTTGTAAGCTACCTTGGGCAGGGACAGGATGACCTCAACCCCGAACTTGCGCTGTAGCTTCTCGGCGGTGATCTCCAGATGGGCATCGCCCAGGCCGCATAGAACCGTCTCCCCGGTATCGGGGTCACGGACGACCTGGAGTGTGGGGTCTTCCTCGGCAAGACGGAGCAGGGCCGAGCCCAACTTATCTAGGTCGGCCTTGGTCTTGGGATGGATTGCCTTTCGATAGATGGGAGGGGGGAAGCGGGGGGCCGGCAGCAGCCAGGGACGCTCCTTACTGGAGAGGGTATCCCCGGTGGCGGTCACCGAGAGCTTGGCCACCGCCCCGATATCCCCGGCCACCAATTCCGAGACCGGCTCCTGCATCTTGCCCCGCAATAGCATGAGCTGGCCGATGCGCTCCACCTGGCCCCGGGTGGCATTGAAAACCTGAGAGTTGCTATATATAGAGCCCGAGTAGACTCGAAAGCAGGTGAGCTTGCCCACATAGGGGTCGGCGCTGGTCTTGAACACCACCGCTGCCAGGGGTTCTCCGGGGCTGGGCTTCACCTCCTCCACGCGGCCATCCGGGGTGACCACCTTGACCGCACCCATGTCTTGGGGCGAGGGCAGATAGTCCACCACGGCCCCCAGGAGCTGGGATATGCCTATCCCTTTGAGCGCCGAGCCGGCCAGGACGGGCACTATCTTGCCACTGAGGATTCCCAGCTTGAGCCCCCTGCCTATCTCCTCGGGGCTGAGCGCCTCGCCCTCCAGGTACTTGGTGACCAGGTCGTCAGCTTGCTCCGCCGCGGCCTCTACCAACCTTTCCCGGAAGCTGTCCACCTGGTCCTCCATGGACTGGGGAATAGCCGCCCCTGGGTCGCTGTCATGGGCCTGCCTCTGGATCAGGTCTATTATCCCCCGAAAATTGTCCTGGGCCCCGATAGGCAACTGTAGGGGCAGGCACCTCTTGCCGAAGCTGGCTTGGATCTGTTCCAGGGTGCGGAAGAAATCGGCGTTCTCCCGGTCCATCTTATTTACTATGATGAGCCGGGGGAGCTTGGCCTCCTCGGCATAGCCCCAGACCAACTCCGTGCCCACCTCAACCCCGGAGGCGGCGCACACGACCACCAGGGCAGCCTCGGCCACCCTCATCCCGGCCACCACCTCGCCCAAAAAGTCCAGATAGCCCGGGGTATCAATGAGGTTTATTTTGGTGCCCTGCCAGTGGCAGGGCACCGGGGACAAGCTTATGCTGATGTGGCGCTTTATCTCCTCGGGCTCATAGTCCGAGGTGGTGGTGCCCTCATCCACCCTGCCCAACCGAGTGATGGCTTTGGTGGCAAATAATGCCGCCTCGGTGAGCGAGGTCTTGCCCGCGCCACTATGAGAGAGCAAAACGACGTTGCGCATACCTTCAGAACCGGTCATGGACGGTCGATCCCCCTTTATAGCTAGACATGGTCTATTCTAACCCATCGTGGGTGGCCACGCAACTTCCTCTCGGCCCTGCGTTATCATACGGTTATATCTAGGCCATGCTTGCAGGGGCCCAGCTTGGCGGATGGTATAATTGGCTAGTCATGGTGAAAAAGGCCATTTTGTGGGCACTCCTGGCGATCTTGGTGCTGCCTCTATTGGTGCTCCAGGCTGGCCAGGCCTACCCCGCCCAAAGCCTGGAGGCCATTGCCCAGCCCTACCGCTTCGCCCTGGCCCGCTGGGAGGCCAGCCACCTGCTGGGCAGCCTCCTGTGGGGGCCCCCGGCCCCCACTGCCCCCACCCCCGAGCAGTTCGAGCTGGTTCGAGACTACTTTGAGCTGGGCCGAAAAATAAAAGAGCTGCGCATCCGCCTTGAGTTGTACGGGCTCAGCCCCGAGGAGCGCCAGGCCCTGGAGGAGGAGCTTCAAGAACTGAAGGCTGAGCGGGCTCCGAAACAGGCCCAGGTGATGGCCCTCCTCGGGGCTCAGGTAGCTGAGGCCCTGGCCGAACATGGGCTGGACACCCGCCTCCTCTGGGGCAGGATCCACCTCCTGTTCCCACCCCTCCGCTTCGAGTTCGACTCCCTGCCTCACGTCCTCATCGTCTCGCCCCGGGAAAGGATCGCCACCATAAGCTCCACCCTGCTGAAGCCCACCTTGAGCCAGGCCGAGATGGAGGAAATCGAAGCCCAGGTGGCCAAACTGGGCTACTCGGGCCTGGTGGAGCAGATAGGCGGGGTGGCCACCTACCCCAGCCTCCTCGCCGATACCGTGAGCCTTGAGGACGCCCTGAGCACCATAGCCCACGAGTGGACCCACCATTTCCTAGTTTTCTACCCCTTGGGTCGCCACTATAACGCCAGCTACGATATGACCATCATCAACGAGACAGTGGCCGATATCGTGGGCCAGGAAATAGGCGACGCCCTTATAGGGTTATATCAGACCGAGGAAGAGCGCCGCCAGGAGCAAGGCGCTCAGACGGAAAAGAAGCCCGCCTTTGACTTCAACAAGGCCATGAGGGAGACTAGGCTGAGGGTGGACCAACTTCTGGCCCAGGGGAGGGTTGAGGAGGCAGAGCGATATATGGAGGAGCGGCGCCTCTTCATCAATGCCCAGGGGTACTACATCAGGAAGCTAAACCAGGCCTATTTCGCCTTCCACGGCAGCTACGGCGAGAGCCCCGCCGCCACCAGCCCCATTGGGAGCCAGCTCAGGGCCCTGAGGGAGCGCAGCGCCTCTCTGGGGGAGTTCGTCAGGACCGTGGCCCGCATCTCCAGCTACCAGGAGCTCCAGGCTCTGCTTCAGGAGTAGGCGATTATTCCACCTGGATCTTGGTGCGCCCCTGCCTTTTGGCCGTCCTGGTTTCCGCCCTCTCCACATACTCGATGGTGGCGTCCAACAGGCTGCGCAGCGCCAGCAGGGTCTCCTTGCTGGCGGCCATCACATGTTTTCGGGTAGCTTCGGGGAACTTCTTGAGCTGGGGCGGCCGGAAGCGCACCACCAGCTCCTCCCCGGGGCGATGTTCCACTTGGATAAGGCTATGACCCATGGACTCACCTCCTGGGATGTTCCTTCTTGGCCGACTTTGCATCCTTGACAAAGGTTATCTTCAACCTTCCTTCCTCTAGCTTGGCCGAATCTATGGGCAGATGCAGCAGGCTATGGGGCAGGAGCAGGTTCCTCCGGTAGCGCCCCGCCTGAATGAGAAGCTCATCCCCATTCCGGGACAGTGAGACGTTTTCTTTGGTGGTAAAGGGCAGCTTGAGGGTGAGGACGTAGTGGCCGTCAGCCTTATGGACAGCCTGCACCAGACCCTGGTAATAGACCTGGGTGGGGTCTTCGTCGCCGTAGAGGGCCTCGGCCATGGCGCGGAGCATGGAGATGCCCCGCACCTCCTGACAGAACAGGGGGACGGCGCGTACAGGCAGGGGTGAAAAGCTCTCCTCTATGGTGCGGTAATGTCGGCCCTGGCTCCGCTTCCAAGAGGTGAAGTAGCTATGCTCCACATGCTTGGGGATGAGTCGGTTGCAGATGACCAGGTCAGTGGGATAGCCGTAGAGGTTGAGGTAGGTGAAGGTGCGCTGCGCTTCGCGAATGACCATCCTCTCGGCGTTGACCACCAGGCGCACCGATGATGTCTTGGGGTCGCTCAGCAGGTCGCGCATCCGTATTAGCTCGTTGAACAGGTGCTGGGCGGCATCGAACACCTCGTCCTCGGGATAGGGGAAGTTGCCCAGGACCGGCTTGACAAAGGGGCGGAGCACCCCGGCTGCCTTGCGCTCCAGGGGGAAGAGCTTATCCATCCACCAGCGCAGCATATCGGGGAAGCTGAGCAACCTCAGGGTCTCCCCGGTGGGGGCGCAGTCCACGATGATGACGTCATAGGTCTGGCGCTCATAGTAGTGCATGATGTAGAGGAGGTTGGCCAGCTCCTCCATCCCGGGGAGGACCGCCAGTTCGTTGGCCATTATCTCCTCGATGCCCCGCCACGCCATCAGCGCCGCCAGCCAGCCCCTCAGGGTGCCCCACGCCGCCTCGATGACGCTAAAAATATCGGTCTCCTGCCCCCAGAGGTTGGGGGCCAACAGCTTGGGCTCGGTGCCCAGGGGCTTGCCGAAGCAATCGGCCAGGCTATGGGCAGCGTCAGTGCTCAGCACCAGGGTGTGGTAGCCCAGGGCCGCCGACCTCAGTGCCGAGGCGGCAGCCACGCTGGTCTTGCCCACACCCCCCTTGCCGGTAAACAGAATAATCCTCATCTTCAGTCCTCGCAGACAACCCCCATTATAGCCTTGAAGGCGGAAATAAAGCAAGGCAGCCACCCCTGGGAGGTATGGCCTTGACGATGCCCCACCCCGGCGATATAATCGGCCAATCCAGGCAAGGAGGTAGAGATGGCCGAGCAGTATCGTCTGGAGGGGAAAGTGGCCCTGGTCACCGGCGGCACCCGTGGCATAGGCCGGGCCATCGCCCTGAAGCTGGCCCAGGCCGGCGCCGATGTGGCCGTTTGCGCCAAGCGGACGGAGACTTTCGAGGAATTTCGTGCCGAGGTCGGCAAACTGGGCAGAAAGCCCCTGACCCTGCAAGCCGATGTGGGGGTTATGGAGGATATCGACAAGCTGGTAGACCAGGTCAAGGCCGAGTTCGGCAGGATAGATATCCTGGTCAATAATGCGGCAGTGAGCCCCTTCTATGGCCCGGTCAGCGAGGCCACCGAAAGGCTCTGGGACAAGATAATGTCGGTGAATCTTAAGGGCCCCTTCTTCCTCTGCCTGGCGGTGGGCAAGCTCATGAAGGAGCAGGGGGGCGGCAACATCATCAATATAGCCTCCATAGGCGGCATCAAGCCTGACCCCAATCTGGCTGTTTATGCTATCAGCAAGGCCGGGATGATCATGATGACCAAGATGCTAGCTACAGAGTGGGGCAAGCAGAACATCCGGGTCAACGCCGTGGCCCCAAGCTTTATCCGAACCAGGTTCTCCCGGCCCATCTGGGACAATCCCGAGGGCAGACAGAAGGTTTATGAGGAAACCCCCCTGGGGCGGGTGGGCGAGCCTGAAGAGGTGGCCGAGGCGGTGCTCTTCCTGGCCTCCGATGCCTCTAGCTATGTGAGCGGCGCCACCCTCGTGGTGAGCGGCGGCATCGTCGTCCAGTAATGGGAACAACATGCTCATACCCTTTCGCGGCAAACTGCCCCGCATCCCGCCCTCCTCCCTGGTGAGTTCCCAGGCTGTCCTGATCGGCGATATCCAGGTGGGGGAGAACTGCTTTATATGGCCTGGGGCGGTCATCAGGGCCGACCTCAATCCCCTAAGGCTGGGCGACAATATCCTCATCGAGGATAACGCAGTGCTCCACGGGGTCACGGAGATAGGGGATAATGTGGTCATCGGGCATGGGGCGGTGGTGGAGTGCAGCCATATCGGGAGCTATGTGCTTATCGGCGACAATGCCACTCTCACCCTCAGGACCAGCGTGGGCAACTACTGCATCATCGGCGCTGGGGCGGTTGTGCCCGAGGGCATGAACGTCCCCGATAACACCCTGGTGCTGGGGGTGCCCGCCAGGGTCAAACGGCGGCTCGATGCCCAGGAGGTGGTCCAGAGGATTGGGGAGGATTTCGCTGCCTACGCGCCCCTGATAGCAGGCTACCACAAGGAAGATTTCTAATCTACATCCGTTCCGGGGCGGTCATCCCCATGAGGTGCAGGGTTCGGGCCAGAACCAGCTGGGCCGCCCTCACCAGCTTTAAGCGGGCCTGGCTCAAGGGCCTGTTCTTGGAGACCACGCGGCATTGCTTGTAGAAGCTATGGAAGGCGGTGGCCAGGTCCTGGGCATAGTAAGGGAGGTGATGGGGCTCCAGGTGGGAGGCCGCTCCCTCGATGATCTCAGGCAGCAGGATCATCTTGCGGATCAGGGCCAGCTCCGGCTCCGAGGTGAGCAGCGCCACGTCCCCATCCCCATAGTCGATGCCCCGCTCCTGAGCGAAGCGCAGGATGCTGGCGATGCGGGCGTGGGCATACTGGACATAATAAACGGGGTTGTCCTCCGATTGCTTCTGGGCCAGCTCCAGGTCGAAGTCCATCTGGCTGTCGGCGGAACGGCTCAGGAAGAAAAAGCGACACACATCCGGCCCCACCTCCTCCACCAGCTCCCTCAAGGTTATGATGTCGCCGCTGCGCTTGGAGACCCTGACCAGCTCCGCCCCCCGACGCAGGGTGACCATCTGGGAGATGATCACGGTGAGTCGCTCGGGGTTTATGCCCAGGGCGCTCAAGACCGCCTTCATCCGGGACACATGGCCCAGATGGTCAGCACCCCAGATATTGATAACCCGGTGAAAGCCGCGCTCCAGGAATTTGTTGTAGTGATAGGCGATGTCGGAGGCGAAGTAGGTAGGGGTGCCATCGCTCCTCACCAGCACATTGTCCTTGTCCTCGCCCAGGGCGGTGGACACGAACCAGGTAGCCCCTTCCCTTTCCGCGGTGTGCCCGCCCTCTTTGAGACGGGCTATGGCCCTATCATACTGGCCTCCCTGGAAAAGGCTGCGCTCGCTGAACCAGACATCGAACTCCACATTGAGACGCTCCAGGTCGGCCCTGATCTGGGCTACCATCTTGCTCAGCCCCAGCTCCCCCAATTCCCTGGCGGCCTCGGCCTCCGGCAGCTTTAAGAAACGGTCCCCCTCCTCAGCGGCGATCTCGGCTGCCAGGTCGGCCAGGTAGTTGCCGAAGTAGCCTTCACCGGGCATCTCCGCCTCGATGCCGAAATGCTGCTGGTAGCGCACCAAAAGGGAGCGGCAAAAGGCATCCACCTGGCTACCGGCATCATTTATATAGTATTCCTTGTCCACCTTATAGCCGGCGGCAGTCAGGATGTTGGCCAGGGTGCTGCCCAGGACAGCGCCTCGCCCGTGGCCAACGTGGAGGGGGCCGGTGGGGTTGACGCTGACGAACTCGATCTGCACCCGGGCACCCTCGCCCAGCCCCAGGTTGCCATAGCCCTCGCCGGCCTCAAGGATGACCGCCACCTGCTGAGCCAACCACCCAGGGTCGAGGCTGAAGTTGATAAAGCCTGGGGGCACCACCTCCACCTTGCCTATTTCTGGTGTGGGCGGGATGAACTGAGCCAGTTTCTCAGCCAGGGTGAGGGGGCTGGTGCCGGCGGAGCGGGCCAGCTTCAGGGCCAGGCTGGAGGCGTAGTCCCCGTATTCGGGGCGGGGCGGGTGCTCCACATTAGCCTCGGTCAAAGCCAACGGAGGCAGCACCCCCCTTCCCGCCGCCTCCTTGGCCGCTTGGATCAACATCTGTTCTATCTTTTGCTTCACCATAAGCCGAGCCAGGACTAAGCTTACCCCCTGGGGCAACATATGTCAAATGGCATGCAAATCGGGGTTGGCTGGGACCGAAGGACCTTTCTCACCGCCCACAGGTTCGGCACTATTGACGATATTGATACCTCGGACTACCATTGACCCTATCTAGGTGGAGCTATGAAGCTGACGGTTAGGTGCAGATCCTGGAATGTCGGATTAATGGGTTTTGGCCTCGGCTTGGTCGTCTTTTCTATTATCTGGGTTATGGTCATCGCGCCCCAATTGCTGAAGTTGCCTGCCGACCTGGAACGGACGCAACATTTTGAAGGGACAATCTCCTCAATAAACCCTCAGACCCAGCACATGGAGGAGATCCCGGTAAAGATCAGGCGAACCCAGCGGGCGACCTCGGTAGAGGGGGGTGTGCTTATCATCAAAGAGGAGGTGGTCACCAGCCATGCCCTGACCGGAATCCCATTGCCCGATTTCAGCCAGACCACGATCCTGGGGGTGGACAGGTCGTCCCGGGCGTTTGTGCCTGGCTACGGCGATAGGGAGAGAGTGGGCCAGTTCGGTTTTCCCAGGGGGGTTAAGAAGCGGGCTTATCCCATATGGTATGATGCAGCGGGCCGTCCCCTCCACGCCGAATTTATAGCCGAGGAGGATTATCGGGGCCTGAGGGTTTATGCATTCGAGATCGCCGAGCAGGATTTAGCCATCGGCACCCAAGCTGGGACTGGCACCCCTCAGTTCCTGGATGTGGTGGTGGACATGAAGGTGGAGCCTGTAACCGGGACCATCGTCTATACCGAGAGCACTAGGACTATCAAAGTGATGCCCCAGGCAGGGGTAAAGATGCCGGTTCTGATTGCCGCTCAGGAATTCACCCCCAGCACTATAGCCCAGATGATAGATGAGGCCAGGAAGGCCAAGACCAAGCTGCTCTGGCTCACCAATTACGGCTTCTGGATAGGCATCGGCTGGGGCATTGGCCTCTTCCTCTTGGGTCTGGGGATGGTCGGGGCAAGAAGCAAGCCAAAGCCTCGCAGTCTATGAACTGACTAGCTAGCCCTCTAATCGAAATAGATGCCGCCATCCACGTTTATGGTCTGGCCGGTGACGAAGTCGGAATCGCTGGAGGCCAGGAAGGCAGCCACATTGGCCACCTCCTCGGCGGTGCCGGGCCGCCCCAGCAGGGCCATTTTCACCGAATGTTGAAAGGCGGAGCCCTTCTCATAGGTCTTCCCGGTCTGGGCGGAGCGGATGGCCCGGAGCTCCTCGTCCTGATGCACCCATATCTCGGTGTCGATGACGCCCGGCGCCAGGGCATTGACCAGGATGCCATAAGGGGCTAGCTCCTTGGCCATGGTGTGGGTCATGGCGATGACCGCGCCCTTGGCGGCGCTATAGTGGCACATATTGTGCTGGCCTTGCCGGCCGGCCACCGAGGCCATGTTTATAATCCTCCCCGATCTCTGTTTTACCATCTCACGGGCCACCACCTGAGCGCATTTAAAAACGCCATAGGCGTTGATGCGGAGCATCTGCTCCCATTCCTGGTCGCTGATCTCCAGGAAGGGCCTCATATGGCCGATGCCGGCATTGTTGACCAGGATGTCGATCTTGCCGAAGTGGGCCATCACCTTATGAACCATGTCTGTTATTTGAGCGCCGTCGGCCACATCGGCGGGCACGGCCAGGGAACGGCGGCCCAGGGCGGCTACCTCGGCGGCCGTTCTTGAGGCGGTCTCGGGGTTAACATCGTTGACAGCCACATCGGCCCCGTCCCGGGCCAGTCTCAGGGCAATGGCCCGGCCTATCCCCCGGCCGCCGCCGGTGACCAGGGCAACCTTGCCTTCCAGGGACATGACGACCTCCCCCTCAGATTCTGGGGCTATTATAGCATAACTTGCCGCCGGACCAGGAGGATTATGGCAGGGGTTGACGCCTTTCCCCGGCCCCATCCGCTGTGCCCCTCCCCTTGCAAAGCCCGCCAAAAATAAATAAAATCAAGTGTATCGACCGAAGCTGGAAAATGGGCCGCTAGCTCAACAGGCAGAGCAGCTGACTCTTAATCAGCGGGTTCGAGGTTCGAGTCCTCGGCGGCTCACTCCGAAGCGGGCGACC
>MTNP01000008.1 GCA_002011475.1 Dehalococcoides sp. JdFR-54 | reverse complement strand
GTCCTTCTTCTATTTATGGGAAATCGTGGCATTGGGCCAGGCCTGGCCCAATGCCACGATGGCGTTTCCATATTCGGTTTCCCTCATCTGGCCACGATAATGCTGGGCAGCCACAGGATGATCGGCTTGAATATGATGCACAGGGTTAGGCCCACCAGTATCAGCCCCACGAAGGGGAAGATGCCCTTGATGATGTCCGCCACGGTTACCTCGGGCGGGGCCACCCCCTTCAGGTAGAAAATGGCGTAGGCAAAGGGTGGCGTCAGGAAGGAGGTTTGGTAGTTGATGATGATGGTCATGGCGAACCAGATATTCAGGTCTCCTTCGGGACCCCAGCCCAGGGCAGCGGCCACCGGTGTGAACAGGGGCACGATGATGAACAGGGAGCCTACCCAGTCCATGAGCATGCCCATGATGAACACGAGCAACTGCATGATGGCGAAGGCCCCCCAAGCACCTCCAGGGGCTGCCAGCAGGAGCTCGGTGATGACCTTGCCGCCCCCCAAGTGCATGAACACCCCGGCGAAGGTGCCGGCGCAGGCAGCAATGAACAGAATAAAGCTGCTGATCCTCAGGGTGCCATACAGGGACTCCTTAAGGGTCTGCCAGTTGAACCGCCGGTAGGCCATGGCGATGAACATGGAGGCGAAGGCGCCGGTGAAGGCGGCCTCGGTGGGGGTGGCAATGCCGGCGAAGATAGCGCCCAGCACCGCCAGAATGAGCACCAAGGGAGGCAATAGGTGGGTCATTGTCCTCGTGACCTTGAGCCGGGTGGGAATGGCCCGCCTCTCCTCCACGGGCAGGGGTGGACCCCAATGGGGGTTGAGGCCGCAGGTGATGCCCACATACAGCAGGTACAGGCCGGCGAGGAGAAAGCCGGGCATGAAGGCTGCCGCGAACAGCTTGCCCAGCGAGATGCCGGCGGTGGGGGCATAGAGCACGATCATGATGCTGGGCGGGATGAGGATGCCCAGGGTGCCCCCGGCACACACCGACCCGGCGGCTATGGCCTTATTATAGCCGCGGCTGACCATGGAGGGCAGGGCCAGCAGGCCCATAGCCACCACCGAGGCGCCGATGATGCCGGTGGCAGCGGCAAAGATGGTGCAGATGACGATGGTGGCCATGGCCAGCCCCCCCCGCAGCCCCCCCATCACCACGTGCAAGGTGCCGTAAAGCCTCTCCGCGGCCCCGGAACGTTCCAGCATCACCCCCATGAACACAAAGCCGGGCACGGCCAGCAGCACGTACTCCTTCATTATGGTATAGGTGCGGGTGAGGCACATGCCGTAAACCCGGGGCCCCCAGAGGAGGATGCCGGTGATGAAGCCCACGCCAGCCAGGGTGAAGGCTATGGGGAAGCCCATGAAGATGCCCACTATTACCAAAGCCAGCATCAACGCCGTCATCATTTCGGGGCTCAGGGTTATGTCCAGCATGGCTCCCCCTTGATGGCGGTGCCTATATTACGGATGAGGGTAGCTACTGCCTGAAATAGCAGCAGGAAGATGGCCACCGGCAGGATGGTCTTGAAGGGATAGATGATGGGCCTCCAGAAGCTCTCCAGGGTCCGTTCGCTCGATGCCCACGATTCCCAGGCATAGTCCAGCATGTTGTGCATGACCACCACCCACAGCGGGAAGAAGATGAGGAGCATGAAGACCAGATCGACGAGGGCCCGGCCCCGGGGCGGGAAGCGGCTCCAGATGAGGTCTACCCGGACATGGGCCCCCTGCTTCAGCACCCAGGCCGCCCCGAGCATGAAAAGGCTGCCCCCGAAGAAGATGCTCATGTCGAAGGCCCAGGGGGTGGGCTTGTTGAACCCGTACCGCATCACCACCTCGTAGACCTCGCCCAGCATGAGGGGCAGCACCAGCAGGGCAGCGAATTTGCCCGTCCACTCGCTGACGAACTCTATGCCCTTGATGATGTATCCTAGGACTCGCATAGGCCCTCCACTTGTGGAAAGCCACCCCCACCCCTCGGGGTGGGGGTGGCTTTCCTGTCTACGCCATGAGAGGCACGCTCCGCCAAGGACCCATCACAGGCCAGGCGGCATCATGTTTCTCTTCCAGTAGTCGTACAGCTCCTTGAACTCCCGCTGGCTGGCCAGCACCTTGGCGAACAAGGGATCCTTAGCCGCCTCCTCGTCATAGATCATGTTGGCATACTCCCTGATCTGGTCCATCATCTCCGGCGAGGCCACGATGACCTGGAGCTGGTCGTCGGGGAGCTCCTCGAAGAACTTCAGGGCCTTGGCGTCCTCCACCTTGGAGTGGGCCATCTGGAGGTGGCAGGCGGCCTTGGCGCAGTAGTCAACGATGTGCTTCAGATCATCGGGGAGGGCATCCCAGGAGTCCTTGTTGATGAGCACTTCGCCGACCGAGGAGGGCTGGTGGATGCCGGGCACGATGACGTAGCGCATGATCTCGTGGAAGCCCAGCACTATGTCGATGCAGGGCAGGCTGTACTCGCCGGCATCGATGGTGCCCCTCTCCATGGCGGGGTAGACCTCAGCCCCGGCCAGGGTCACCACCGAGGCGCCCAGATACCGGCTCAGGATCTCGCCCCAGAAGCCCACGGTTCGGATCTTCAGCCCCGAGAAGTCCTCCAGCTTGGTGACCGGAACCCTGGACCACATGAAGTCCTCGGGTGGGATGACGAAGCAGTAGCCGATGTAGCCGAAGTCGTACTTGGGATAGCCCCAGAGTTCCCACCACAGCTCCAGGCCACCGCCCCACTCGAGCCAGGCCACATACTCGGGCTGGGTGAAGCCCATGGGCATGGCCCCGAAGAGCGGGCCCGCCGGGCTCTTGCCGATCCAGTAGCCGGACCAGGACTGAGAGACGTCGATGGTGCCAGCGTGGGCAGCATCGAAGGTCTCCAGGGCACCCACCACTGCGCCGCCGGGGTAGGCATCAAGCACCAAGCGGCCGCCGCTGGCCTTGGTGACCATCTCAGACCACAGTTCAGCAGCAAACATGAGCTCAGTGCCCGCCGGCCACGGGGTCCCCACCACCCAGGTGATGGGCTCGACCACGCCGGTAACGGTGACCGTAGCCGTCTCCTTTATCGTCTTGGTCTCCGTCTCGGTTACAGTAGCTGTAACCGGGGGGGCCACAGCCGTCTCGGTCACTGTTACCGTGACCGCGGCTACCTCTGCCGTCACTGTTTCCGTCACCGTAACCGCGCCCACCGTCTCGGTGGTGGTCTTGGTTACCGTCACCTCTGCCGGGGCACAGGCTACAACCGACAAGCTGCCGGCCAATGCCAATGTCAAAAAAGCAAGCAATAACTTTTTGTGCATAAATCAACCTCCTCCTCGATGGAAATTGCTGGAAACTGCCTACTACGCCGTCGATTTTTCCCTATTACCACCTCCTCTCTTCTATAAAACTGCGGGTTACCCCCTACGTAGTAATCACTTATGCGCTTCGTCGCTATTTGCCCTCTTCGGGCTAAAGGCCCCTCTATTCCGATATTTTCAAGTTTAAGGCCTAAGACCTGGCTTTGTCAAGTAGTCAGATATGTTTTTTGGGCAATTGGCAGCATTTTGGTGGAGATGGTGTCCTTTCCCCCACGGGGCTATCCCCTGGGCCAGGCTCTCCCGGGGGAGGTTCCTCCAATCCCCCCGACGACCTTTCCTTCACGCCACCTTGACAGTGGGGATAGTCTCATAGTATTGTTTCTGTTGCCTGAAACCACTTTTGCAAGAGGAGGCGAAATGGTTGATTATTCAGCAGTGCAACAGGCAGTTATAGATGGAGATGATGAAAAAACTGTCCAACTGGTGAAGGAAGCGCTGGAACAAGACTTGAACCCTGCCGACATTGTGGCTTCAGGGCTACAGGCTGCCATGAGCATTGTGGGAAGTAAGTTCAGCTCAGGGGAGTTCTTCGTCCCCGAGATGTTGCTGGCAGCCCGGGCAGTGACCAAGGCCTTGGAGGTGTTGCGGCCGCGACTTTTGGATCCGGGCACGGTTACCATAGGACGGGTGGTGATCGGCACGGTTGCCGGCGATATCCATGATATTGGCAAAAATCTGGTCTCCATGTTTTTGCAGGGCGCCGGCTTCGAGGTTATAGACTTAGGGACCGACGTTTCTGCCCAGAGCTTCGTGGCGGCGGTGAAGGAGCACAATCCAGATATATTGGGCATGTCAGCATTGCTGACAACCACTATGCCTGGCATGCAGGCTACCATCGAAGCCCTCGAATCAGCGGGCATCCGTCGTCAGGTAAAGGTGGTGGTCGGCGGCGGCCCGGTGACCCAGCACTTTGCTGACCGAATAGGGGCTGATGGCTATGGGGCTGACGGTGGCGCTGCCATTGAGCTATGCCGTAAATTAATAAAGGAATAAGGGTTAGAGGAGGCGAAACCATTGGCAATGACCCATAAAGCAAGGATTCTGGCCGCAGCGCGCAAACAAGCTGTAGATAAATTGCCCTTTGGGGCGCGCATCGATGTGTGGTACAACTACCATTCCTCCCACGGCACCCTGCCCGAGAAATACAAGGGCTGCAATATGGTCGAGATCCTGCGCGACCAGGGTGCTGGGGCCCAAGTCCGCCACCTCCGTATCTGGAGGGTGGAGTATGATAACCTGGAGGTGGTCATCCATGAGGATCCTCCCCACAAAACAACCGAGTGGAGGACGCCACTGGGCACCGTCACCATGAAGACGATCTTCACCCCCCAAGAGGGACCCTGGATCGTCTATGAGGTTGACCATCCCTTCAAGACCAAGGAAGATTACCGCGTCATAGAGTATATCTTGGAGAACACTAGGATCGTCGCTGACCTCGATGAATATCACCAGAAGGAGAGAATGGCTGGCGAAGATGGGATGGTGATGACGGGGATGGATCTTTATTCGCCTATGCAGGCCATTATGCGTTACTGGATCGGCTACGAGAGGTTCTTCTATGAGCTGCATGACAACCCCGCCCAGGTAGAGCGCCTCTATGAGCTGGAGAAGGAATTGGCCAAGCAAAAGCTGCAAATCCTGGGCGACTCACCCGTGGAAATGCCCCTGCTGTGCGCCAACTGGAGCGATGAATTCCATACGCCGATTTTTGCCAAGTACTTTATACCCTGGCTGCGGGAGGCGTCAGACTATCTTCACGCCAAGGGGAAGGTAACCCATGTCCACGCCGATGGCGAGATGAGGAGACTGATCCCCCTTTTCTTGGAGACCGGCATCGATGTGGCCGAGGCGTGGAGCCCCGTACCCATGACCCGGGTCACTACCGCTGAGTTGAGGAAGGCTTGGGGCGATAAGGTAACTATTTGGGGTGGGATACCCGCAGTGCTGTTTGAGCCCCAATATAGCGAAGAGGAGTTCGACGCCTATGTCATGAATCTGTTCAAGGAGATAAGCCCTGGCTATAACTTCATAGTGGGCATGGGGGATAATCTGCCCTTTGACGGCAAGATCGAGAGGGTGGGCAGGGTAGCTGAGCTTATAGACAAATACGGCCGCCTCCCTCTTGAGGTCTGAGGGGCAAAAAACATAGCTCTCTCTTGACAGGGCTATACTTGCGGTATTAGACTGTCAAACGCGTGAGCCGAGGAGACCCCAGTTTATTTGGAAAGGGGGTGGTAACAGGGGAAAATTAAGCGGCCTAGTAGGCAGTTTCCAACGGTTTCCATTGTAGGGAGGAGGTTAACCTATGCGCAAGAAGCTATTGTTCGCTTTCCTGACGCTGGCATTGGCCGGCAGCTGTCGGTTGTGGCCTGTGCCCCCGCAGAGGTGACGGTGACCGAGACCATCACCGAGACGGTGGGCGCGGTTACGGTGACGGAAACAGTGACGGCAGAGGTAGCCGCGGTCACGGTAACAGTGACCGAGACGGCTGTGGCCCCCGGCGGTTACGGCCACGGTGACCACCACCAAGACGGTGCCCACCACGGTCACAGTGACCGCCGTCCCGGAGCCGATCAAGTGGCGGATGCAGTCGAGCTGGCCTGCTGTGATCATCCATCAGCAAACCATGGAGCGCTTCGCCGACAGGGTCACAGAGATAAGCGGTGGGCGACTGGTAATCGAGCCCTATGCCGGTGGTGCCCTGGTGGGCGCCTTCGAGGTCCTGGATGCTACCAGCGCCGGCACCCTCGATGCCTATCACACCTGGCCCGGTTACTGGATCGGCAAGTGCCCCGCCTCGCCCCTCTTCGGCGGCGATACGCCCTTCCCCTTCGATACGCTGGCCTGGCTGACCTGGATGTATGCCGAGGGGCTGGACCTATGGCACCAGATGTACGTCGATGCCGGATATAACATCGGAGAGGTCCTCCTCCTGGGCATCTACGGCGGCCCGGAGGACTTCGCCTGGACTCACAAGCCGCTGCGCACCCTGGAGGACTTTAAAGGGCTGAACATCAGGGTTTCGGGGTACTGGGCGGAGGTCTTCCGAGAGATGGGTTGTACGGTGGTTACCTTGCCCGGGGCTGAGGTTTATCCCGCCCTGGAGAGGGGAACCATCGACGCCACTGAATGGAGCATGCCCAGCATAGATTGGGATATGGGCTTCCAGGACATCATGGAATACGTGGTGGTCACCGCCTTTCGTCAGGCTTATGCCACCTTTGATGCGGGCATAAACAAGGATTCCTGGGATGCCCTGTCCCCCGACCTTAAGACCATAGTGGAGGCGGCCGCCTACGACGGCACCATGTGGTTGATGACCGAATCGCTGCGGCGGGATATCCCGACCCTGAAGCGCTTTGAAGAGGCCGGCGTCCAAATCATAACCTTGGACCCCGAGGTCCCTGTGGAGATGTTCCGCCTGCTCCGCGCTGTCTATGACAAGGTGACGGCGGAAGACCCCTTCACTGGCAAGGTGCTGGACTCCATAACCGCCTTCTACGAGGCTTATGAGGCTTACGCCGAGAAGCAGTACCCTTACCCCATCAGACTCAAATAAGCAGACTGCCGCCGAGTGCTGTAAGCACAGTCACCCCTGTCCCAGGGGCAGGGGTGGCTGTGCACCAGAAAGACGCAGGTGAAAGCCTTTCGACTCTTTCTAAGGGTCATCGATAGTGTCAGCGAGTGGTCTGGGAAACTTGTGGCCTGGATCATCATCCCGCTCATAGTGGGCATGGTCTTCTCGACCATTGTGCGCTTTGCCTTGGGCCACTCCCCGCTGTGGACTTATGATTTCGCCTACATGCTGGGCGGCTCGTTCTTCATGCTGGGGGCAGCCTATACCCTGCGCCTCAGGTACCATGTAAGGATTGATATGCTCTATGGTCGCTGGCCCCCCAGGATGAAGGCCGCCATTGACGTGTTCTTCGGCCTGCTTTTCTTCTTCCCCATACTGATCTGGCTCTGGCTTCATTCGATAGAGCATGCCATGTTCTCCTGGCAGATCAAGGAAAGGGCTGTGGAGAGCGTGTTGAGGTCCATCGTCTATCCCTTTAAGACGGTGATACCGGTGGCCATTCTCCTGCTGCTGCTTCAGGGGGTGGCCGAATTCCTGCGCAGCCTATTTGCCCTGGTGCGGGGGAGGGAGCCGTAGTGGAGGAAGTGCTTCTCCCCGCGGTAATGTTCACCGCCATGCTCATCGCCATTCTCCTGGGATATCCCGTCGCCTTTGTCCTGATGGGTCTGGCCATGGTCTTCGGGTACCTGGGGTGGGGGCCGGGCGTTATACCCGCATTTTTCCTCCGTGTTCTGGGGGTGATGAAAAATTATATCTTTGTGGCCATCCCCCTGTTTGTGTTCATGGGAGTGATGATGGAACGCTCCGGGGCCGCGGAGAGGCTCTATGGGGCGGCGCACCTGCTAATGGGTGGTCTGGGGGGGCTGGCTGTTGCCACTGTGTTCGTGTGCACCATCTTCGCCGCCGCCACCGGGATAGTGGGGGCCTCGGTGGTGTCAATGGGCCTGCTGGCCCTGCCCGCCATGCTCAAGCGGGGCTATGATAAGCCCTTGGCTACGGGGAGCATCCTTGCCGGGGGCACCCTGGGCATCCTCATCCCCCCCAGCGTTATGATCGTTGTTTATGGGCCCATAGCAGGCCTATCGGTGGGCAGATTGTTCTTCGCCGCCTTTATCCCCGGCTTCGTCCTCTCGGGCCTGTACATGTCCTATATCCTGATAAGGTGCTACCACCAGCCGCACCTGGGGCCAGCGTTGCCAGCCGAGGAGAGGAGGGCTGTGCCCACCCGCAAGAAGCTTGCCATGACGGCCACCGGGCTGCTTCCCCCCATTGTCCTCATCCTGGCCGTTCTGGGGACGATTTTCGCCGGGATAGCCCCTCCTACTGAGGCGGCTGCCCTGGGCGCCTTCGCCTCCATGCTGCTGGCCGCCGCCTACCGGGCCCTTAACTGGCAGGCTGTGAAGGAGGCCGTAGAGCGCACCATCAGGGTCACCAGCATGATCGTGTTTGTGGTGGTCGGGGCCTCCATGTTCACCACCGTGTTTCTGGGCCTTGGGGGCGGGGAGATGATCGAGAACATCATACTGGGACTGCCCTTCCCCAGGTACGGCATACTCTTCGTGATGATGTTCATCGTCTTCATCCTGGGCATGTTCATCGACTGGATCGGCATAGTCCTCATCATTGTTCCTCTCTTCACCCCCATAGCCGACAAGCTGGGCTTTGACGCCATATGGTTCGCTCTGCTCATCATGGTCAATCTGCAGATGTCCTACCTGACGCCGCCCTTCGCCTACAGCATTTTCTATCTGAAGGGGATCGCTCCTCCCGAGGTAACCATCGGTCACATCTACCGGGGCGTGATCCCCTTTGTAGCCCTACAGTGGACTGGCCTGGCACTGTGCATCATTTTCCCGCCCCTCATCCTGTGGCTCCCCGGCAAGATGATAGGCTGAGACCGCGGGCGGAAAGCCAAATGCCCTTTCTCTTGCCCTGGATATTTGATGCGGGATGTGCTAGTATTAGTTAGTCCCTGAAAAACCTATCAGGAACCCATCGAAATCATTGATTTCGATGGGTTCCTTTGCCCCACGGAGGGGGCCATTTTTCATGGGGAATAGGCTGGCGGATTTCAGCAGCGACTGTGGGGGGCAGTTGGGTCAATGCAAATGGTATACATGTTTGACGAGGCATCGGAGGATAGGCTCGTTCTGGGCAATAAGGGCGCCAACCTGGTGACTATGACCAAGCTGGGGCTTCCAGTGCCACCCGGCTTTGTGGTCTCCATCGATGCCTTCCATGAATATCGCCGTAGCCGGGAGTTGCCCACGGAGCAACTGGAACAGGGTGTGGCCCGTCTGGCCCAGCGTGTCGGCAGAGACTTCTGCCAAGGACTGGCTGTTTCCGTCCGCTCCTCAGCGCCGGCTTCTATGCCAGGCATGATGGATACCGTCCTCAACATTCGCGACAAGGAGGGGATGCTGTCAGCGGTGCGCCGGGTCTTCGATTCCTGGGACAATCCCCGGGCCGCCGAGTATCGGCGACTTAACCGCATACCCCACCAGATGGGCACAGCCGCGGTGGTCCAGGCCATGGTATTCGGCGACAGGGATGAAGCCTCGGGCACCGGCGTTGTCTTTACCCGCAACCCCAGCACCGGCGAGAAGGGGCTCTTCGGGGAATACCTGATGCGGGCCCAGGGGGAAGAACTCGTCTCGGGCACCAGGACCCCCAGCCCCATTGAGGGTCTACGCTCTCATATGCCCCAGGTCTATGCCCAACTGGAGCAGGTGGCCCGTCTCTTGGAGGAGCATTTCCGGGATATGCAGGACATAGAGTTCACCATTGAATCGGGCAAGCTCTATATATTACAAACCAGGTCCGGGAAACGGGGCGGCCAGAGTGCAGTTAAGATAGCGGTTGATATGGCCCGAGACGGCCTCATCTCCAAAGAGGAGGCGCTCTTGAGGGTGACCGCCGACGACTTGAGGGCCCTTCTGCACAAACGCGTTGCCTCCCCCGAGCGCTTTCAGCCCTTGGCCTGCGGGTTAGCCGCCGCGCCCGGGGCTACCACGGGAAAGGTGGTCTTCGACCCCCTTGAGGCCAGCAACTGGACCAAGATGTACGGCAGCATTGTCCTGGTCAGGCCAGAAACCAGTCCCGATGATATCCAGGGGATTGCCGCCGCCCATGGGGTGCTCACCTCAAAGGGCGGGCTAACCTCCCATGCCGCCATCGTCACCCGGGCCATGGGCAGACCCTGTATCTGTGGCGCCGAGGATATACGTATCGACCTAGAAGCGGAAAGGTTTGAGGCGGGGGGAAAGGTGGTATGCAAGGGCGATATAATAACCATAGACGGCAACACAGGCAAGGTCTATTTAGGCGCCTTGCCCCTGGTGGAAGCCGCTACCACCCCCGAATCGGCCGAGATAATGACCTGGGCGGAGGGGGCTAAGCGCATGGGGGTCCGGGCCAATGCGGACACGGTGGAGATGATCGCCGAGGCCAAAAGACTGGGTGTCGAGGGCATCGGATTGTGCCGCACCGAGCGTCAATTCAACGCCCCGGAGAGACTGGCGCAGATCCGACAGTTCATCCTGGCGGAGACGGCCCAGGACATCAAGGACTCCCTGGACGGGCTGCGCCGATTACAAAAGGCGGACTTCGTGGCCATCTTCGAGGAGCTCCAGGGTATGCCCATCATTATCCGCCTCCTCGACCTGCCCCTGCACGAGTTCCTGCCCCCGGAAACGGAGACCACTGACCCCCTGTTGAAAAAGAGGATGCAGGAACTCAGGGAGACGAACCCCATGTTGGGCCACCGGGGGGTGAGGCTGAGCGTGACCCGCCCTGAAATCTACCAGATGCAGATAGATGCCATAATGGAGGCCAAGGCCGAGGTCGATGCCAATGTCTCCATCATGATACCTCAGGTGATCACCCTTCAGGAATTGCTTTGGGTGAGACAATATGTCCAAGACCCGGACATAAAGGTTGGCATCATGATGGAGACGGTGCGGGCGTGCATGCGGGCGGGCAGGCTGGCAGAGGTGGCCGATTTCTTCTCCTTCGGCACCAATGACCTCACCCAAGCGGTTTATTCCTTCAGCCGGGAAGACGTGGAGAAGAAATTCCTCTCTACATACCTGAGACTGGGCATTCTTCGGGATAACCCCTTCGAGATCTTAGATGTCAAAGGGGTGGGGCGATTGATGGAGACAGCCATATACTGGGCCAGGAAAGCCAAGCCCGACATCGAGATCGGGGTCTGTGGGGAGCACGCTGGAGAGCCGAACTCCATCAGGTTCTTCGAGCAGATAGGCATAGATTATATAAGCTGCAGCCCATTTCGCATACCGGTGGCCAAGCTAGCGGCGGCCCAAGCAGCCATCGAGGAGCGGTCCAGAAGCGAAACCGCTGCCCTGGGAGAGGGCGCTTAACGGGCGAGGGACACCAACCGCAGGTCTACCAGTCCCTGAGGGTTTAGAATAAATCCCGTGACGAAGGGCTTAACGAGGACAAACTCCTTGCCGAAGCTCAACGGGATAGCGGCGGCGTCTTGTCGCAGGATCTCCTCCACCGCCCGGTAAAGCTCGAACCTCGCCTCGGGGTCCGGCTCCACCCGTGCCTCCTCCAGAAGCTGATCGGTCTCTGCATTGGCATACCTGCCCACATTATTGGCAGCCTGGGAATGGAAAAGGACATCGAGGAAGTTCTCAGGGTCGGGGTAATCGGCGATCCACCCGTAATCATACAAATTCTCCATCTCAGCCTCTAGCCTGTAATAGTAGTCTTCCGGGTCGATCAGCTTTACCTCAACCCTTACCCCCAAGTTCTCCCGCCACATATTGACCAGGGCTTCTACTATCGGGGAGGGGGTCGTATAACCCCCGGTAACGAAGGTGAGCGGCGGCAGGTCTCTGCCATAGGAGGAACTTGCCAGGAGATGACCGGCTTCCTCGGGGTCGAAGGGGATGGCCGTCAGCTGTGGATCATGGGCGGGAAGGCCTGGCGGCAAGAAGCCATGAGCTATCTCCATCCGGCCTTTGAGCACCTCCTCGATCAGGCGCTCCCGGTCGGCAGCCAAAAGAAAGGCCCGGCGCACCAGAGGGTCGTCGAAGGGCGGCTCGGCGGTGTTGAACCCTACAAAGGAAATGCTGAGCTGTGCCACCTCCGTGAGCTCCTTGGCCAGGGGATTATCGGGCGCCTCGATCTCATCTATTTCCTCAATCAGCGGAAAGGCCACATCGACTTCCCCGGTCTCATACATGCGCAGGGGGCTCCCCCCCAGATGACGGAAGATCACATAGGGGAGTTGGGCCGGCGTTCCATGGTAGTCGGGATTCCGCTCCAGGGCCAGGACGATCTCCGGCAGCCAACCCTTTAGGCGGAAGGGACCGGTGCCGTTGGGTTTCAGCCACCATTGCTCTCCCCCCGTCTCCACATTGACCCGATCCACTACAAAAGCCGCCGGATGGGTGAGCTTGGCCAGGAAATAGGCTTTGGGGGCATCGATGGTCACCCGCAATGTCCCTTCATCGACCACCTCCACCCCTTGGATATGGTCAGCCTTCCCCTCCACCACCTCTTTCACGCCCACGATATCACCCAGGTAGGTGAGGATAGTGCGGGAGCCCATCCGGGCCGCCCGCTCCCAGGAATATTTGATATCCTCGGCGGTAACCCGTCTTCCGCTGTGGAAGCGGGCATCGGGGTGGAGATAGAAGGTATAAACGGTGCCATCGGCAGATACCTCCCAACTTTCCGCCAGGTCGGGGACGAGCTCCAGGTCTGGGGTAAACCTCAACAGGCCGCTGAAGATCTGGGTTATATATTGGACAGAGCGCAGTTCAGTAACCTGAGCCGGGTCCAAGGTCAGGGGCTCAGGGAAGAAGAGGGTGAGGGCCTGGCTGCGGGCAATGCCGAAGGGGCGAGGCTCCTCCAGCCGCAGGCTGTGCAGACAATTGAGAAGGTCTTGCCGCCTTTCCTCAAACTCGGCCCGGAACGAGAATAGGTCCAAGATCAGGGCCTGACTACCCCGCGTTGCCACCAGAAGCACCCCCCGTGCCTCCGCTTCCCCCCTGCCCACACCATAAGTTATCTGATAAGCTGGGACATCCCCTTCCAATTCCACCGCCCTTTCGGAGAGCACTTTGGCGCCCGGGAGGGTGAGGAGCTCTTTAACCAGGGTATCGGCCACCTTGTCCGGGGGAAGCACCTCCAAACTGTAAAGCACCGAGGCGGCGAGAAGGGGCAAATTTTCAGCCGGGGGCCTTATAGTCACCACCGGGTAGAAACCGTCTTTTTCTATCACCCGCCAGCCCCTGGGATAAGCCAGGCTGAACCCGAAAACGGTATTCTGGTAGCGATCAAGGGCCAGAGGGGTGGGGGAGGGTGTAGGTGTAGGTGTAGGAGTGAGAACCGGTGTCGGGGATGGAGCCAAGGTCGGTGTGGGGGTTGGGGTGGGCGTTGGGGTTGGAGTGGGCGTGGGGGTCGTGACAGGCGTTAATAGAGCGGGCGTGGGGCTGGGCGTTGGCGTGGGCGTAGGGCTGGGCGTAGGTGTGGGTGTTGGGGTGGGTGCGACCAGGGGGGTCGGTGTCGGTGTGGGGGNGGGGGTGGGCCTACATTGGCAGGCGAGGCCACCTATAACAAGGCCCAGGATGAGAACCAGAACCATTAGACCGGGGCCCTTTTTCATCTTCAACCTCCCCTAGCTCAATGATAAGCCAAGAGAAGGATACCTGTCAAACCGACTGACACGGACTCGCCCATTTTGTGCTATAATCTCTGGGGAGATGGTCATGAGTGCAGCGAGATGGCGGCTCAGTCTCACATTGGCTTTGCTGGTCCTCCTCGGGACATGGCTGGCAACGCCATTCCCGGGGAATGCCCAAACGCCTTCGTCACAGCACAGGCTGACACCTGACATCCTGGTCCCCTCAGAGCCGGGGATCCTTTCGGGCGGTGCCTGGCTCCTGGCCACGGGGCAACACCCGGCGCTGGACCTGGACGGCAGGTTCGGGGATGGAGTCGGGGAGCCGACGGAGGTCGGGTTGCAGGCCGTGGGCCCGGCGGCGGCCGCCCTCATCCCCTATCGAGACCCCTCTGCCAAGTTCAGCCGCACCATTCTGGTGTCTCGAGACCTGGGGCGCCTGCCCTTCCAGACTGGCCCCCATCTGGATGTTCATCCTAAAGACCCCGACCACCTGGTAATGGTGCTCATGGATTATAATTTCCCGGGGATAGTTAGCTATGTGAGCATCGACGGGGGGGCTACCTGGGAGGGCCCCAACCAGCCCAGGATCCCCCGGGGGGAGCTCACTGGGGTGGGAGACCCCGTGGTTGCCTTTGACCGAGAGGGGAGGGCATATACCTGCCAGATGTCGGTGAGGATCGAGGACTTCTTGCTTGGGCCGCTAGTGGGTTCCGCCCTGATAGCCAGTATCCCGGTCAGCCGTTCCAGTGATGGGGGCTTCTCCTGGGAGGAGACCATCCTGGCTTCCCAGGGCGGGGTCGGGGTGTGGGTTTATGCCACCACTGCCGAGGAACGCCTGCGTGGCGAGGTGGAGGTGCGTTTTCTGGACAAGCCCTGGATCAGGGTGGGTCCCCACCCGGAGAACCCGGATCAGGACATCATCTATGTCACCTATACCAACTTCATTGACCGATGGAAGCTCCTGTGGGTAGATGAGCTACCGGTGCTGGACCTCATCGAGGAGCAGGCCGTTATCGAGCTGGTGCGCTCTGAGGATGGGGGCCAGACCTGGAGCCGGCCGGTGGAAGTGAGCCCCCGGGTACAGATTTGGGGGGGTGGGGAGATCGCCCGCCGCGTGGTTCAGGGGTCTCAGCCCCTGGTGGGCCGGGACGGCACCCTCTACGTCGCCTGGTTCGATAGCGGGGAAGACGGTGTCTGGAAAGGGACGGCAGACATATGGGTTGCTGCCTCCGAGGATGGGGGGCGCACCTTCTCCCGACCCCGCTTGGCAGCCAGGTTTCTGGAGGTTGGCTTCAGGCCCCGGTCTGCCTCCTTCCGCCTCTGGGGCACCGGCTTGCCCCAGATGGCCCTGGGCTCTGAAGGGGAGGTTTATATCGCCTACACCGCCCACCCCACGGATAACCCTGAGGATGGTGGGGATGTCTTCCTGGTCCGTTCCCTGGATGGGGGCAGGACCTGGGGGCGTCGGGTAAGGGTGAGCGACGATATGAGCCAGCGTATCCAGTTTTTCCCCGCCCTGGCTGTGGACCCCGAAGGCACCATCCACATGATATGGGGGGATACCAGGGATGACCCCACTGAGCTTTCCTATCATATCTATTATTCCTGTTCCAAGGATCGGGGGCAGACCTGGGAACTCAACAGTCGGGTCAGCGATTTCCCGTCGAACCCCAACTTCGCCTTCCCCCGGGGCCGTTACATTGGGGATTACTTCTCCATTGCGGCAACGGCGGAGGATGTTTACATAACCTGGGCGGACAGCCGCCTGGGCGAGCTGGGGGGATATAATCAGAAGATCGGCTTTGCCCGAAAGCGGCTTATGCCCATCCCCTCCATCTTCATCTCCCCGCCCTCGGGCCCCGCCAGTCGGGACATCGTGATTCAAGGGCACCATTTCCAGCCGGAGACCGAGGTCTTTGTGGAGATAGGGGGGGTTATTGCCGCCACGGGGCGCACCCAGGAGGATGGCACCTTCTCCATCAGGCTCTTCGTTCCCATCACCGGGGAGGGGGCCCAAACGGTGCAGGTAAAGGATATCTCGGGCAATGTGGCCACAGTATCCTTCTTCACCGAGTTCGGCTTTGATAGTTTTCAAGAGGCCATAACCCGCCTGGAAAGCCAGCTCGCCGAGCTCGGCGAAGGGGGCGTGCCACCCCCCACCGAATCACCAACCCCCACCGCAGCGCCAGCCCTGGAGACACCACCCAGCCAGAGTTTCCTGTGGCTGGCGGTGGCCCTGGCTGGTGCCTTGGCCCTCGCCCTTGCGGGCCTGGCCGTGGTCCTCTTCCGGCTCTATGCCAAAGGCCGGTAAGGCCAAAGCGGTTTATATTTTCCCTTAGCCTTGGGAGTCAGTCCCGGCTGGGGGGTTAAGTTCCTGCCTGGTTAGGACATTTTGGTGTTAGGCGCATGAGATATGGAATGGCGACATTCTTAGGACATTGGGGACCAGCGTTCCTGTATGTTGCAGGCACTCTAGTTCTAGGGGGTTTAACGGCATTTTATCACAAATTGTCTGAGGCCGCTATTGCTCTTTGGGTTAGTGCCTTTATTTCCCTGTTGATAGCAACATGTCTGTTTGTTATAGATTTTACGCTCGTTATCTTATACTCACCAAGGATCGGGATAAAAAGCAGAGCTGGAAAGAAGAAGGGAAAAAGAAACTCGAGTATAGATCTATGAGGCTAATCAAGCAGGATCGAACGGAACCCAGGGGAGAAGATTTTCTATGAGGGGTGTCCGCCGATATCTAATCTTGCTGGTGCTGGGGGCGATCCTGGCTGGCTCGGGCCCGGCCTTAGCCCAGTATGAGCCGCCCCACTCCAGGCCGGGACCGACCGTAGATAGGATCTATTTCAAGGCCTTCCATGTAGATATAGCCCCTGCCGCCCTAAAGAAGGGCGAAATGGACCTCTACGTATACAGCCTCAAGACGGTTATGGCCAAGGAGCTGGAGGACGTCCCCGGGGTGCATATGTATCAGGCCCCCGCCACCAGCCTCTCCCTGGTGCTCAACCCCAGCCCTGCCCCGGAGGGGCAGCTAAATCCCCTCTCTATCAGGGAGGTCAGGTTTGCCCTCAACTACGTGCTGAACCGGGAATTCGTGGCCCAGGAGATATTCAAGGGCATGGCTGTGCCCATGATCGCTCACCTGAGCCCCTTTGACTACGACTATCTCACCATCTACCCCCTGGTGCGGGAATGCAATATCTCTTACCAACCCGAACTGGCCAAGCGAATGGTAAAGGAAGCCATGACCCAGGCCGGGGCAGTGCTCAAAGACGGTTATTGGCACTACGGGGGAAAGCCGGTCGAGCTCAGGTTTATCATCCGGGTGGAGGATGAAAGGAGGGAGATAGGCGACCTCATCAGGGTGGAGCTGGAAAAATTGGGATTCCTGGTCATCCCAATCTATCACATGTTTGCCCCAGCCATTTTCACCGTATATGGTACCGATCCCCAGCTCTTTCAATGGCACCTCTATACCGAGGGGTGGGGGAGGGCTGCCCCAGACCGGTATGACTTTGCCACGATCAACCAGATGTACGCCCCCTGGCTGGGCAATATGCCCGGCTGGCAAGAGGTGGGTTACTGGCAGTATCAGCACCCCGAGCTGGACGAGCTGGGCCAGCGCCTGTTCAAGGGCGATTTCCAAAGCCTGGAGGAAAGGAGCCAGCTCTACCTGGAAGCCACGAGGCTGGGCCTGGAAGAGGCAGTGCGCCTATGGATTGCCACTGTAATAAATAATTTCCCGGGCACGGCGGAACTCCAAGGGGTGACCGAGGATATCACCGCCGGACCCAAAGGGCTATGGACCTTGCGCGAAGCCCATGTCCCCGGAAGACAAGAACTGACCATCGGAAACCTGTGGGTGTGGACCGAGAGGAGCGCCTGGAACCCGGTGGGGGGCTTCGGCGATGTCTATAGCAATGATATATGGAAGAATGTTCATGACCCTCCCCTGTGGCGGCACCCCTTCACCGGCATCCCCATCCCCTTCCGGGTCAAGTACCAGGTGGACACTGCCGGTCCCGAAGGCAAGCTGGATGTCCCGGCCGATGCCTTCCTCTGGGATGCCGATGCGGGCAGGTTCCTCCCCGTAAAACCTGGCACCAAAGCCACCAGCAGGGTCGTCTTTGACTACTCCGATTACTTCGGGTCCCGGTGGCACCACGGCGAACCCATAACCATGGCCGATGTCCTTTACTCCATCTATCAAGCCTTCGACCTGGCTTATAACGAGGATAAGGCCAAGATCGAGTTCGCCCTGGCCACCACCAGCAAGCCCTTTCTGGAGGCGTTTCGGGGGTTCAGATTGGTCGATGACGCCAGGCTGGAGGTGTATGTGGACTTCTGGCATTTTGTGCCCGACTATATAGCGGGCTATGCCAGCCCGGCATCGCTTTCTATGCCCTGGGAGATCCTGGCCGCCATGGACGAGCTCGTGTTTGTCAAGCGGCAGGCAGCCTATTCCGATACTACGGCGGAACGGTTCCGAGTACCTTGGCTCAGCCTGGTCATAGACCGAGATGCCAGGCTGGTGAAGAAGGCCTTGGCCGAGTTCATCGAAAGGGGCTACTTGCCGGAGTCGCCTTTCACGCTGAATGGGACGCCGCTGACAAGCCGGGAGGAGGCGCTCAGGAGATACCGAGCAGCCATTTCCTGGTTTGACAGGCATGGCTTAATGGTCATCAGCAATGGCCCCTTCCAGCTGGTGCGCTTCGACCCCCCCGCTCAGTTCGCCGAGCTGGAAGCCTTTAGGGACCCCACCTATCCCTTCCGACCAGGTCAGTGGTTCTTTGGGGAGGTGGCCGCGGTGGAGATCGCCAAGGTCGCTGCCGAGCCGATATATAAGGGGGAGGACGCCCAGATAGAAGCCGAGCTTCGGGGACCGGGCAGGCTCGGGGCCAAGTATGTGCTCTTCGACCCGGTCAAGGGCGAGGTGCTGAGGAGCGGGGAAGCCGAGCCGGTGTCGGCCACTCGCTTTTCGGTGGCCCTCTCCCCTGAGGAGACCTCCGTGCTCGAGCCGGGAATATATCACCTGTTCCTGGTGGCCCATAGCGATGAGGTGTCTTCCCTGGCCGAGCGAAGGGCGGATATCGAGGTCCGGGCGCTTCTTCCGGAAGCGACGCCCACGACGCCGGCGGCGCCCTCGCCCACCCCCGAGGCGCCTGAGGGGGGCCTGCGCTGGCCTTTTATCCTCATCCCGGTCTTGGTGTTGGCGGCAGTAAGCATAGGCCTCCTAGTCTTGCGCAGAATAAGGGGCAGAAAAGCGGTTTAGACGCCGCCCCGATTGTAGGCAAGGGATGTCGCTCGCTACTACACTGGCCCTGAGGGGATTCACCCTCTTTTGTGTCCTCCTGGTCGTGCTGCTGCTGGTGGTAATTACGCTGGGTGCCACCGGCTTTTCCGATCGGATGCTCCAGGCCACTATAAGCGAGGAAATGCGGGGCCTGAGACAATCCCTGGCCCAGACCATCCGCGACCCTGACCAGCTGGAGCAGGTCCTCCACTCCCGCCACCAGCAACTCATCGACTATTACCATCTGGACAAGCCGTGGTATTTCAGGCTGCCCAATACGGTATCCCAGGTGCTCACCCTGGATCTGGGGGAAGCCAGGACAATGCGCAGCTTTAAGGGGAGCAGCAGGGTGGCCGACATCGTCATGGAGCGGCTGCCCAACACCATCCTGCTGGTCACCACGGCTATGCTCATAACCGCCGTCATAGGGCTGCTTGCCGGGGTCAGGCTGGCTACTCGAGCCGGGAGCAGGGCGGACCGGGTGGTTTCCTTTTTCTTGGCCAGTTCCTACGCCCTCCCCGCCTGGTGGGTGGGCATATTCCTGATCTTGATCTTCTCCTTCAAATTCGCCCTGTTCCCCTCGGGCGGGATGTATAGTCTCCCCCCACCCCAGGAGGGGATGGCCAGGCTCTTAGACCTGTTACGGCACGCCGCCCTGCCCATCATCACTCTGGTCTTGGTCTCCTTCGGGGTTTGGACTTACGTGGTGCGCACCATGGTGCTTAACACTGCCCAGGAGCCCTTTGTCTCCGTAGCCCGGGCCAAAGGCCTCCCTGAACCCCTGGTGAGGCGTCGCTACATCCTCCGGGTAGCTGCCCCACCCATCCTGACTAACCTGACCCTGGGCTTAGCCGGGTCTATTGGTGGGGCTATTCTGACCGAGACGGTATTCAATTGGCCGGGAATGGGGCGGCTATATTACGATGCCATTATGGCGGCGGATGAATCCATAATCATCGCCCTCACCTTTATCTTCACCCTGGTCTATATCATCGCCCGGTTTATCCTGGAGGTGTCATATATAATCCTCGACCCCAGAATAAGGTATGTGTAGGAAATGAGACCCCAAGAGGCCATAAGGGTGTTGCTCTCCAGCGGCCCAGGGAAAGCCGGCATCATCTTTTTCCTGGCCCTGGCGGCGGTTTCCCTATATGCTATCGTGGCTTACCCCCTGGACTTCGGCCTCCGTTTCTGGAATAACCCGGCGATATGGGCAGACAACCCCAGGAACGCCCCCCCGGCCTGGTCAAACACCTTCACCCATCTGAGAAGGGTGGAACACACCACCTTCAGGGCCACCGAGCCAGCGGCGGTCATCCCCGGGGCCGGGGTGGAGACCCGGCTTTACACCTTCGACCTGGACTACAGGTTTGAGGAATCCCCGGCCTTTACCTCTTTCAGCCTGCGCCATCTCACCTATTATTCCAGGCCGCCCCTGATCACCCTTTCCCTGGCCAGGCCCGATGGCAGGGAAATGCTCCTCTATCGGCACGCGGTGCGCGGTCCGGACCCGGGCGAAAGCCCGCCCGTATCCAGGTATGTGGAAGCCCCGCTGCGGGTCTACCTCAGTGGCGACGACACGGTGCTCTGGAACATTGCCGACTTCCTAGGCCGGGAGTTTGAAATGGAGCTGCCCCTCTCTCAGCTCCGGGGCATGGTGGACGAGATCGCTTTCGGCATTCCAGGGGGGGACGGGCAGGGCTTCAGGGTGCTTCCCGGGGATTATACCATAACGGTCGCGGTCAAGGTGTATCATCCCCAGGATTCCATAAGCGAGGTCGTGTTTGTGCTGGGGGGCTCGGTCTATGGGCTGATGGGCACCGATACCCTGGGGCGGGATCTGGCTGTGGGTCTGCTCTTCGGGTTCCCCATAGCCCTGTTTATCGGGCTGGTTACGGCGCTCCTGGCCACCACCATGGGGACGCTCATGGGCATCCTCAGTGGCTACCAGGGGGGCAAGACGGACATCTTCATCCAGCGTTTCTGCGATGTGCTGGGCAATATCCCTTTGCTGCCCATTCTGATCTTCCTGATATTCGTCCTGGGGCAGAAGCTGATGTTGGTGATTCTGATCTTGGCCGCTTTTGGCTGGCCCGGTCTGACCATTCTGATCCGGTCTATGGTGTTGCAACTGCGCTCCGGTCAATTGGTGGAAGCCACCAGAGCCCTGGGGGCCTCCCCGTGGCGCATCATGCTCCGGCACATATTTTTCCAAATAGCCCCCTTCGTCCTGGCCCAGATGATCTTCTTCACCCCGGCGGCCATCCTGGCCGAAGCTGGCCTGAGCTTCTTGGGCCTGGGGGACCCCTCTATCCCCACCTGGGGACAAATCCTGGAGTTTGGCTTCAGGACCGGCGCCGTTTATGCCGGGTACTGGTGGTGGGTGCTGCCCCCAGGATTGCTGATCGTGCTTACAGCCATGACCTTCGTGCTTCTAACCCTGGGGATGGAGCCCGTGGTTAATCCCCGACTGAGGTCATGAAATAATGGCTCTGCTCCGGGTCAGCGACCTGCGCCTTTACTATGCCACCGTGGGCGGAGTACTGCCCGCGGTGGACGAGGTATCTTTGATTATGGAAGGGGGGGAAGCGCTGGGGGTGGTGGGGGAGTCAGGGGCGGGCAAGAGCAGCCTTGCCCTCGCCCTGATGCGCACCCTGCCCCGGAATATCGCCCTCTATGATGGGATTATAGAGTTTGAAGGGGTCGATTGCTCGAAGCTCAGCGATGAGGAGTTCAGAAAGCGAATCAGGTGGCAAAGGATTGCCATGGTTTTCCAGGGAGCCATGGATTCCCTCAACCCGGTGATGAGGGTGGGGCATCAGGTGGCTGAGCCGTTACTCCTCCAGCCCGGGGTGAGCCGTGAGCAAGCCTATGCCGCCGTCCAACGCCAGCTGGAGCTATTGCTCTTGCCGCCAGAGGTTTTCCAGCGTTACCCCCACGAGCTCAGCGGGGGGATGAGGCAGAGGATAATGATAGCTATGGCGCTAATCCTCAGCCCCAAGCTGGTCATCCTGGATGAGCCCACCTCTGCCTTGGATGTGATCATTCAGGCCCAGATAATGAATGTATTGAAGAGGCTTAAGGGGGAGCTGGGGTTATCCATCCTGTTCATCACCCATGACCTCGCCCTGGCCAGCGACCTCTGCGACGCCATCGCTGTCATGTATGCCGGGGAGATTATAGAGCAGGGCGGCGTTGAGGAGGTGCTCACCGAGCCGGGACACCCTTATACTCAAAAACTCCTGGCCACCGTCCCCAGGCTGAAGTCGGAGGCTATACCCGAGTTTATCCCAGGGGCACCCCCCGATATGACCCACCTCCCCCAGGGGTGTCGTTTCCACCCCCGGTGTCCTCATGCCTTTGAGCGCTGCCGCCGGGAGCGCCCCCTTCCCTTCAGGCCGAACCCGAGGCACCAGGTTCGTTGTTGGCTTTGGAGGGGGCGGCCATGAACCACCTGCTGATGCTGGAGGGGGTGAAGATGTATTTCCAGGTCAGAAGCAGGTTCTTTGGCTCGCTGGCGGTAAAAGCTGTGGACGGTGTCTCCCTCGAGGTGAAGCGGGCGGAGACCCTGGCTGTGGTGGGGGAGTCGGGGAGTGGAAAGAGCACCTTAGGAAGGGTATCCCTGAGGCTGATAAGGCCTTCCGCTGGTCGCGTTATCTTTGACGGGGAAGACATCACCGCAGCCAATGATGCCGAACTGAAACGGTTCCGGAAGAGGGCCCAGGGCATATTCCAAGACCCCTTTTCCAGCATCGACCCCTTTATGAATATTTACCAGATATTGGAAGAGCCCCTGTTTATCCACGGGCTAGGCAACAGCCGCGAGAGGAGACGGCTGATATATGAGGCCTTGGAAGAGGTCAAGCTCACCCCGCCCCAGGAGTTTGCCCCGAAGTATCCGGATAGGCTATCGGGGGGACAAAGACAGCGGGTGGGCATCGCCCGGGCTTTGATCCTTCGCCCCGATTATGTGGTGGCCGATGAGCCTGTTTCCATGATCGATGCCTCCAGCCGGGCCGAAATCCTTTACCTGCTCAGGGAACTCCAGGACAGGCACGGGATGAGCTTCCTCTATATCACTCATGACATCGCTACCGCCCGGCATTTCTCCCACAGGATAGCGGTGATGTATCTGGGGAGAATTGTGGAGACAGCCCCTACCAAGGAGCTGATCGAGAAGCCCCGTCACCCTTACACCATGGCCTTGATCGAGGCTGTCCCCTCCCCCGACCCCGCTAACAGGTTCAGAGAACGACGGGTTATCCCGGGAGAGCCAGCTAGCCCGACCAGGGTGCCCCCCGGTTGCCGCCTGCATCCCCGCTGTCCCCTCTTCATCCGGGGTAAGTGTGACGTTATAGAACCCCCCCTGATAGAGGTGATGGAGAGCCATTACGCCGCATGCCATCTCTACTGCTAAGGGTGTCCCAGTAAGACCCCCGAGATAGGCGGGCATAACAAATGCCCGCCTATCTTTATGCCTGGCACAATCGCCCCCATGGGACAAAGGTCTGCCCCACTTGTTACGAAGGTACCATAGACAGCAAGAAACGCCCCTAGCTTACAATTGGGTTGGAACCAAAGTTGGCAAGGGCATATATCTCACAATGCGAGCGGTGGGAGTGCCAGGTGGCTAAGTGCCCGAGGAGGTGAGGGATGTGATGGTTGAAAGCACCCGACGAAGGTCATAGTCAGGAAGGCGCGCGAAGTGTGCCTGGAAAGGAGGACAGATGAGTAAGCTGCGAGCGTTATCGAAGATCAAGAGGCTGGCGGCCAGGATAGTGAGGGACGAGATGGGCATTACCGGCCTGGAGACGGCCATCATCCTCATCGCCTTCGTGGTGGTGGCCTCGGTGTTCGCTTACACCGTCCTGTCCGCTGGTATCTTCTCCTCGGAGCGGGGCAAGGAGGCGGTGTATGCCGGCCTCAAGGAGGCCAGGGGCACCCTGGAGCCAAAGGGGAGCGTTATCGCTACCGGGATCAAAATGATCGACGATGCCGATGACGACCCGGTGGCCTGGGAGGCGGCTGCCACACTCCCCACCGATATAATCAGCGTCACTCCGGCGAGGGATACCGATGATAGGAAGGAGGGCACTGCCAGCGTCGAGCTGACCATTGTCACCGGCGTGGCTCCAGGTAGCGGCCTACTCGCTTATCATGACCTGGCCTCGGCTATGGATTTGAGCAGCCAGACCGAGGTCAAGCTCTGGGTCAAGTCGGACACCGACCTGACCGTCGCCAACCAGCTCCAGCTAGTGCTTGACGATACCGCTGCCTGTGCCAGCCCCCTGGAGACCATCGACATCGGCACCCTGACCGCCGGTACCTGGACCAGGGTCAGCCTCACCTTGGCCAATCCCTCCCAGGATAGTGCCATCCTCTCCATTGGCCTGAACACCGGTGGCGGTCTGCCAGCAAGCACGACCATAGTGGTCAACCTGGATAGCATCGAGGGCGACCCTCCCACGGGTGGCGAGGTCCATGAGCTGATTTTCACCGTGGCCAATGCGGTGGGCGGGCTGGCCATAGACCTGACAGCGCCTACGGATGCCGATGGCGACGGCCTAGCTGACTCCGGCAGCACCCATGTCACGGTGATCTCCTATAGCGACAAGGATCAGCAGATCAGCGATATAGCCTGGTCAAAGGCGGAAATAGGCACCGGGGATGGCGACAACCTGCTGGAGACCGGGGAAAAGATGCAGATCACCGTGCCCTTGAAGGCCCTCACCACCCTGCTCAGGATCGATAAACAGTTTACCCTGGAGGTGAAGCCGCCCCATGGCAGCAGCCTCTCCCTACAGAGGACTACGCCCCCCCAGATCGATACCATCATGAACCTTCAGTGATGGGGACGAAACTTCAAAGAAAGGAGGAGAAAAATGATCAAGACATTGAAAAGAGGCCTGGGCAAGATTTGCAGGGACGAGAGGGGTATTACCGGCCTGGAGACGGCCATCATCCTCATCGCTTTCGTGGTGGTGGCCTCGGTGTTCGCCTACACCGTCCTGTCTGCCGGTATCTTCTCCGCGGAGCGGGGCAAGGAAGCGGTATATGCTGGCCTCCAGGAGGCCAGGAGCTCCATGGAGCCCCGGGGCAGCACCCTGGCATATGACAATGTGGATGTGTATGACTCCGGCGGCACCACTGTGGTCGCCTCAGCGGGCACGGCTGTGACCAAGATATCCTTCGTGGTCTCCAACGCCGTGGCCGGGGAACCGGTGGACCTGACACCCCCTTACACCTATAGCGCTGGAACAGGCATATCCGCCAGCGGGCTGGACTATGTCACGGTGCTCTCCTACAGCGACCAGGTGCAATTTCTGAATGACATGGCATGGACGGTGGAGTTTGTGGGCAAGACCAGCGGTGACTACCTGCTGGAGGCCGGGGAGAAGGCCGAGATAACGGTGTGGCTGGTCAATTATGACGGCACCCTATACAAGCTGGGCACCGGTGCCACCGACCCCTTTATGGACGATGCCACCAAACTCCTCGGCAAGAACGAGCAGTTCACCGTGGAGGTGAAGGCTCCCAAGGGGGCTGTGCTCACCATCCAGAGGACGACGCCGGCCCGCCTGGATGCGGTGATGAACCTCTTCTAGAGAGCGCCTGGGGTGTTTTAGGACAGAGGTGCTCCGGGGGGCTTCGCGCCCCCCGGGAGCACCTATGAGCAGGGGAGGTGGTCAGACCATGGAACTGAACCAGAAGATAAGGGAACTGGAAGACCAGATAAAGCTGCTGAAGAACGAGGTGAAGGAGACCCTAGTCGACATCCGGGAGTATATCCTGAATGGTCAGAACCCCTTCAGCGGCTTCGAGCAATCCCCTGAGCCACTCCCTCTGGACGAGGAGAGGGTGAGGGCCCGGGACAAAGTCCCGGGGGAAGAGCCTGCTGCCAGGGCGGAGGAGGCGGGGGCAGTGGAGGAGGGCCAAGGGGCTAGCGGCTCGGGGCAGGGGGAAGCCAGCACTGACGTGGAGGAAGTCCCCTCATCTCCCATCCTTCGTCCCGTCAGGCCCAGGGTGGAGCAGCATCGCAACGGCGCCATGGAACTGGGCAACCTCGTGGGGTTGACGCAGTGGGCGGGCAATGCCGTGAAAAGGATAGGCCGGGGGAAGGTGGAGGCCATTGTGGAGGTCTACCAGCTCACAGGGCGCCTCTCCCCTGAACTAAAGGAGGTATTGCTCAGGCTTCTTCACCTGGCCGAGGAGGAAAAGCCCGAGGGGCAGGTGACCACCAGGGAGTGCATAGCGGTGCTGGTCCAGCTGGATGCGCTCCTGGGGAAGGGCAGCAGGTCCGAGGCAGCGCTGCTTTCTATCCTGTTTGATGAGAAGGAGGGTCTGCCATCGACAAGGCCATAACCACGGTTTTGCTCGCTATAGCCGGGGTGGTATGCGCCATGTTCGTCTTCAACGCCGTCTATCCGGCGGTCAGCCGCTCCAGCGGGGCTATCGTGAGCGTGGCGGGGAAGGTGGACGACCGCATCAAGAGCCAGATCCGAATCGTCCATGCCACCGGGGAACTGGACGGGTATGGGAACTGGCAGGACACCGATGGGGATGGGGATTTCGACGTATTCCTCTGGGTCAAGAACGTGGGCGCCTCGCGCCTTGTGGCCATCGAGGAGAGCGATGTCTTTTTCGGTAAGGAGGCGGATTTCGTGCGCATCCCCTGCGAGGTTGATGCCGGGGGCAGTTTCCCCCGCTGGAGCTGGCAACTGGAGAACGATACCGAGTGGAAGCCCACGGCAACGCTCAAGCTCACCATCCACTTTTCCTCCGCCTTGGGCTCGGATACCTACTTCGTGAAGGTGATCGCCTCCAACGGGGTCTCGGATGAGCATTTCTTCAGCATGTAGGGGAGATTGGCTCACGCGATCGTTTCTTTGATTTCCGTCGCCGTCATGGTGACCGGGGTGCTCGCGGTGGCCTCGAGCTCTTGCTCCTCGGTGGATCTCGTTTCGGGGTCGTGGGGGCAAATGGCGGAGCAGACGAGGGAGATGGCCAGGACCAGGATCAGCTTTGCAGGTCGAGAAGTGGGGGTCCAGGGAATAAACGTGGAAATAATCCTCACCAACACGGGCCGGATGGCCCTGGGCGATTTCCCGCGATGGGACGTCGTCGTCGAGTACTATGGGGGGAACCAAAGGGTCTATTGCATAAAGTGGCTTCCTTACAGCGAGGGTGTTCCCGGGGATAACGAATGGACGGTCCATGGGATATATCTGGATGCCCAAACCGGCGAGCCGGAGGTTTTTGAGCCGGGCATCCTCAACCCGGGGGAAGAAATAGTGATCCAGCTCAGGCTGAGTCCCAAGGTCTGGACAAACACCACAAACCGGTTGCTCGTAGCTACCTCGAACGGGGTGGCAGCCCCGGTCATCTTCACCAGATAGAATAGGTAGGGGGTGTAAACGATTTGTCAAGCGCCATCGTCTCCTTGATCTCCATCGCTATTATATTGTTCGGGACGCTGGCGATGAGCCAGGGCTCCTTCTCCGCGGTGGAGGCCATTTCGGGGTCATGGAAGCAGGCCGGGGAGTGGGTGGGGGAGATAAGGAGGACGGACCTCGCCCCCGTGGTCGCATCCGTTCACACCGAGGGGCAAATCGTGGAGATAACCCTCAGGAATGAGGGGGAAGCGGCCCTGGGCGACTTTCCGCGCTGGGATGTGGTCGTCCAGTACTATGGGGCCGATGGCAACTACTACATAAAATGGCTTCCCTACACCGAGGGCGCTCCCGACCCCGAAAATAACGAATGGGCGGTAAGCGGGATATATCTGGATGCCCAAGGGGGTACCCCCGAGGTTTTCGAGCCAGGCATCCTCAATCCCCAGGAGGAGGTGGTGATCCAGATAGGGCTCACCCCGGGGGTGGAAGTCGATTCCACAAACTGGGCGATCATAGTCACTCCCAATGGGGTTGTCACTTCGGTCGCTTTCAATGGATAGGAGGTCCTGAATGGCGAATGTGCTGGCAAAGGATAGCCATGGCGAGGGGGCGGTCATCTCCACAGGGAACTCGGAGATCGACAAGAAGATGGGGGGTGGCATCCCGCTGGGGTCTCTCACCATCATCGAGGGCCAGTCAGGTGCCGGAAAGTCGGTCCTCTCGCAGCAGATGGTGTGGGGTTCCCTGAATGACAAATTCAGGACCCTGTTCTATACCACCGAGAATACGGTGAGGAGCCTCATCAAGCAGATGGAAAGCCTGAGCTTGGACATCTCGGACCAACTCCTCTTGGATTGGCTCAGGATATATCCTATCCAGGCGACGAGGGCGAGGCTGACGGCCTCTGAGGTGTTCCGCATCCTCCTGCGCAGCATCCAGAGGCATGAGCCCTTCAAACTTGTGGTCATAGATTCCCTCACCACCTTCGTCACCCATACCTCGGTGGAGGAGACCATCTCCTTCTTCGAGGAGTGCAAGAACCTGTGCAATCAGGGCAAGACCATCATCGCCACTGCCCACTCCTATGCCTTCCAGGAGAGCACCCTCATCCGCATTCGTTCTTTGTGCGATGCCCACCTCAGGCTTCGCATAGAGGAGGTGGGGGATCAGCTGGTCAAGGTCCTGGAGGTGGCCAAGGTGAGGGGGGCGGATAAGAGCACGGGGAACATCATCAGCTTTGACGTCGAGCCCGGGATCGGGATGAGGATCATCCCAGTATCTAAAGCCAAGGCATAAGGGGGCCCAAGTGCCGCAGGTAAAGCTGCCTTTTACCGGGGAGAGCAAGGCCGACAGCCACGGAGACGGCCTCCTCCAGTGTGGCCTCTACCGGATGCTCCCCAAGCCCATACAGGAGGCGGTGGCGGGGAACATCCACCTCCTGGAATACCTGCATATGGTCCCCATCGAGCAAGTGGGCATCCCCCAATACTACGCCAAGCTCACTCCGAAGCTGCGAGACCTGAAGCACCCCAACCTCATCTACCCCGTGGCCGAGGGCATCTTCACCCACATCTACCCCGACCCCCAGGATGGAAGGGACTGCTATATCTCGGTAGAGCCGATCCTCACCAGGAACCTGGACAGCCTGATGCCGGAGGTGGAGATGAGGCTCCTGGAGTTCACCGATGAACTGGCCCAGGCCAAAACGGAGGAGCAGAGAAAACAGGTGCTCCTGAGCTGTGTGGACAGGATCTGCACCACCGACGGGAATGGCAACCCGGGGAGGGGGCTCTTCGGGCTCTTGGGCAACAAGGGCAACGGGTCCAAGATCGGGGTGTCTCCCCAGGAGATGGAAGCCATCAAATACCTTCTCATCCGGGACAAGATAGGTCTGGGCATCCTGGAGCCGATGATACGCGACCGCTACATCGAAGATATAAGCTGTAGCGGGCTGGGCTGCATCTTCGTGGAGCACAAGATCTTCAGGGGCCTCAAGACCGCTGTAACCTTCTCCAGCTTCGAGGAGCTGGACGAATTCGTGTTGAGACTGGCGGAGAGGATCAAGAAGCCGGTTACCTACCGGGACCCGATTGTGGACGCCGTCCTTCCCGATGGCTCCCGGATAAACATCGTCTATGGCAAGGATGTCTCCAAGCGGGGCAGCAACTTCACCATCCGCAAGTTCAGCGAGACCCCCCTGAGCATCCTGGAGCTCATCGAGTTCGGCAGCCTGGATTACATGATGGCTGCCTACCTCTCCATGATTATCAGCGAGGGCATGAACGTCTTCGTCTCGGGGGAGGCGGCATCGGGCAAGACCACGCTCTTAAATGCCCTTACCACCTTTATCCCCCCCAACGCCAAGATCGTGACCATAGAGGACACCCCGGAGCTCCAGGTGCCTCACCGGAACTGGATCAGGGAGGTGGTCACCCAGGCAAAGACCGGGGGGGAAGGCGCCGGGGTGACCATGTTTGACCTCCTCAAGGCGGCCTTGAGGCAGCGGCCCAATGAGATCATAGTGGGGGAGATCAGGGGCATCGAGGGGGCCATCGCCTTCCAGGCGATGCAGACCGGCCATGCGGTGATGGCCACCTTCCACGCCGCCTCGGTGGAGAAGCTCATCCAGCGCATCACCGGCTCTCCCATCAACGTGCCCAAGACCTATATAGATAACCTCAACGTGGTGATCATTCAGAGTGCGGTGCGGCTCCCCGATGGCAAGATCGGGCGGCGCGCCCTGAGCATCAACGAGATCGTGGGCTACGACCCGCCCTCCGACTCCTTCTCCTTTATCGAGATGTTCCGCTGGAACCCGGTGGATGATACCTTCGAGTTCGTGGGCAATATGAACAGCTACCTCCTGGAGCAGAAGATCGCCTTGAAGCGGGGTATACCCAAGCACAAGAAGCGGCAGATCTACGGCGAGCTGGAGAGGCGGGCCAAGATCCTGGAGAAACTGCACAAGGAACAGAAGGTCGTTGGTTTCTATGAACTTCTGCAGGTTCTGGCAAAGGCGCAGCGGGAAGGGCTCTTTTGACAGGGAGCTCCTGGGCATCGACCTTTTCTCGCAGCTCTCGTACATGTCCGCTGTGGCCACAGCCGGCGTGTTGCGGAGCCAGGTTTTCGAGTATGCCTCCCGGCTCCCCTATGTCTCCTCCCGGTATTTGAGGGATATTCACCTTCTGTCCCAAAAGCTCAATTACGATTACGCCGAGGCCTGCCGCATGGTGGGGGAGGCCGCCGAGGAAGAGGAGGTGAGAAACCTCTTTCTGCGCCTCTCCGGCTCCCTTTCCTCGGGCGAGCCCGAGAGGGACTTCTTGGCCCGGGAGGCGCAGGCCATGGGGGAGACCTATGGCAATGAGTACGAGCGAAGATTAGAATCCCTGAAGAAGTGGACGGACGGCTACGTGGCCCTCATCGTCTCGGCGGCCCTCATCATCATCGTCGCCGTAATCTCGATGATGATCTACCAGGTGGGAACCACCTTCATCCTAGGGGTGGCCGGGCTGATGATCCTGATAACCCTTGCCGGCTCCTGGCTCATCTACCGCACCGCCCCCAAGGAGAAGAAGACCCATTCCCTCCCCCAGCGCTCCAGGGAGCAGCGGCTGGCCCGCAACCTATTCAAAATCTGCCTCCCCCTGGCCGTGGTCGGCTGCCCCCTCCTCGCCCTATTGAAGGTAAACATAGGGTGGATACTGGCCTTAGGAGGCATCTTGCTGCTCCCGGTGGGGCTTGTGAGCCTGAGGGACGACCGGAGGATAGACAGAAGAGATGGCGACATCGCTGCCTTCCTCCGCACCCTGGGCGGCGTCACCGGGGCAATTGGGACCACGATAACCGAGGCCTTGGGCAGAATGGACCTGCGCGCCACCGGCTCCCTGGCCCCCGAGGTCAACAGGCTCCGCGTAAGACTCAGCTCCGGCATCAAGCCCGAGCTCTGCTGGCAGCGGTTCGTGGCCGAAACCGGGAGCGAGCAGGTGGACCGGACGGTGCGCGTCTTCTGGGACGGCATAAGCCTGGGGGGCGAGCCCGAGCAAGTGGGCAATCGTGCCTCCCTTTACGCCATGAAGATCGCGCTGCTGCGGGCCAAACGGAGGCTCGTGTCCTCCACCTTCGGCTGGCTTTCCATCCCCATGCACGGAGCCATTGGCGGGCTCCTGGTGTTTATCGTGGAGGTCATGGGCATCTTCGGGAGGACGGTGCAGGGGATGATGCCCACAGGGAGTCCGGGGGCGTTCTCCGGGCTGCCGGCGACCCGGCTCTTCACCTTCCATTTGGAGGATTTGCAGTTGCTCAACTGGCTGGTGATACTGGTGCTGGTGGTGCTTACCGGGGCCAATGCCTTTGCCGCCAAGGCGGCCGACGGGGGGCACCCCTATAAGCTTTTTTACTACCTGAGTATCATGCTGGCAATATCGGGTGGATGCTTGATCTTTATCCCGCGGCTGGCAACCATGATATTCACCACCGTACCAGCTATGTGAGACACGAAATGGATCGGGGAAAGGAAAGACACCATGAGTATCTTTGACGCAGCCCTCTTTGCCCTGGCGGTTTTTGCCATCGCTGCTGCCGCAGTCTTTATCCTGAGGAAGAGGTCACGGGGGGAAAGACCTCTTGGGGAAGACTTGAAGGCAGATGTTCAGGGAGCACCCACGCGCCCTGCCGACGTGGGGTGGGAACTTGGGGAAGTCTCCATTGAGGGAGTGGAACCCCAAGAAGACCTGGTGGCAAAAGGGGGGATTGAAGACCAGCCAGCCCAAGGGGTGGTTGGACAGGCTGGGGACGCCGATGGAGAGGGAGGGGAGGAGTCAGGGGGGAAGGAGGTAGAGGAGGACAACTTGTTGAGCCTCTTCAGGACCGAGGAGGTGGAGGACCTGAGCCTCCGGGCGCTCACCGAGAGCTTGGAGGATATAGATGCTCGTGAGCTGCTCAAGGAGTGCAGGAGCATAGCAAGCTGGCTCAGGAGGAGGTCACAGCCCTCTCAGCCAGCATCCTAAAGGGGATGCGGCCTTACAGACGATGAGATGTCTTGCAAAAGCCTTGGCAATTTTCTGGGCCACGCTTTCCGTGGGTGATATGGTATTGACCTACGCCTGCCTCCACAAGGGGGCCATAGAAATAAACCTCTTCGCCCAGGTGCTTCTCAACCAGGCCCCCCTGGTAGGATATGGGGCAAAGGCGGCTGTTACGGTGGGCATATGCCTCGGCTTCTGGCATCTTGCTGGAAGGGAAAGGGCGCTCAAGGCGGTCATAGCCTGCGAATCTCTCTTGATCGTTTTCTTTGGCTATATCGTTTTTAACAACGCAAAGGCACTTCTCTCTTGAGGGGGTACCGATGACGTGCCCTGGGAGCGAGGCTCCTTTCGGGATTTGTGCTCTGGCGGCGTGAGATGGCTGTTGAGCTGGGTATCCTGGGCTTCTACAGCTCTGTGCTCGTCCTTCTCGGGGTCATCGACTTCAAATATGGGATTATACCGAATAGGTTGGTGTATCCCGCCATGCTCCTCGCCATCGGTATCGCCCTTTGCTGGCCCGGGATGGGCATCACAGATTCAATCATCGGTGGTTGTATGGCACTTGGGTTGCTGCTCCTGCCAGCCCTTGTCTCGAAAGGGGGAATGGGCTGGGGGGATGTGAAGATGGCGACACTGATCGGATTGATGACCGGTTTCCCGTTGGTCTTCATTGCCCTGCTCATCGCCGCGGGACTGGCAGCAAGCGTCCTGCTTGGGCTGCGACTAAGGGGGCGCAAAGGGGGTATCCCGTTCGGCCCCTTCCTTTCCCTTGGTGCCCTGACCACCTTGCTTTGGGGCCATTCACTATAGGGGTGGAGATAATCGTTTTCCGCCAAGGTGGCCGAAAGCGCTCTGCCTAGCGAGGCCTCAAACCTGCCCGAAAGCCGAGAGCTCGCAATCTTTCCACCACCTGAGTAGCATCCTCAACGCCGAGCTGGATCAAGATATCGCCCCTCTTTGCCCCGGGCGGGGCTATCGTTGCCAGCCTCTTTATCTCGATGCCCAGCTCGTTAATACAGGAAATGACCTTCTCAGCAGACCTGCCATCGCCCGCTTCGTAGACAACGATTCCCTGGCCTGACTTATCCAGGGTGAATACCTGGCTGACAATGTTGTTGAACAAGTCGCTGGTAGTGACGATACCAACCAGCTTGCCGTGTTCAACCACCGGTAAGGCCCTTAGTTGTCGGCTCTCAAGCAGGGCAAGCGCTCGCTCGGCCGTGTCATCGGGTCCCACAGTGGGCACATCCCTTTTCATGATATCCTTCAGCCTGGTCTTGACTACAAGCCAGAGCAACTGCCAGCGGATGGAAGCAAAGGGGTTGAACCTGGTGTAGAAGAACTCCTCGAGCCTATCCCAGTTAACCATGCCCAGCAATTTCCTATTATCATCCACTACAGGCAGGTGATGGATATTGTGCGCCTTCATAATATCCCTGGCATGGGTGAGGATGGTGTTAGCCGGCACCGCGATCACATTCTTTGTCATGATATCCCTAACTAACATGACCCCGTGCTTCCCCGCTCAAGACTTCGGAGGCGATGCCTGTTGTGGTGACACTGTGGACCTCTAAGCGGTCAAAGAAGGGAATACAATGTCCTACATTCCAATGTTGACATTATCCCCCATCCATATGGGGTTGTCAACCGGTCGGATTTCCTGCTACTCGAATGCCCCAAGAGAATTCGAATCCCGAAGCTAAGCAGGTTGTTGAGCAGGTCTGGTCTTTCTAGCAAAAATAAGGGATACTAGAGTTATAATGGGGGCTGCGTATTTAAGTGAGGAGGGGATGTCTCGAAGTAGGCCTTACCCTGGAGCAGAAGGCGGAGTTTTAGATGAAAAATTATCTTTGATTAGCGGCAACCCAAGCGAGCAGAACCGCTGGGATGATACAATGCCTGGGCCATGAAGGAGTTGCTGTCCCATTTTCAGGGCTGTCTTGTCGGGGTGGCGGTGGGTGATGCCCTGGGGGCTCCGGTGGAGGGGATGAGCCCTGAGCACATCCGAAGCCGATGGGGCCAAGTCACCGAGATGATGGCAGGGCGGGGTTGGGGCCGGGGCGAACATACCGATGATACTGCCATGACCCTGTGCCTGGCCCGCAGCCTGGTGGAGCGGGGGGAATTCGAGCCCGAGGATGTGGCTGCCAGGTTTCTGGACTGGTTCCAAGCCGGGGCCAAGGGCATCGGCCGCACTACCTTGATCGCCCTCTCCGAGCTGGGGCGGGGGGCCTCCTGGCAGGAGGCAAGCCTCCTCGCCCATCACAGGCTGGGTGGGCTCTCGGCGGGCAACGGCAGCATAATGCGCTGTGCCCCTATTGGACTCTTCTACTATCGCCGCCCGGATAGGCTCATCGAGGCCAGCCTGGAGAGTGCCCTCATCACTCACTGGGACCCCCGGGCAGGCTGGGCGGCGGTGGCGCTGAATCTGCTTATTGCCGGGCTGGTGCAGGGCAGGAAAGAAGGCCTCCTCGAGGAGGTGGCCGGACTGATGGACAACGAGGAGGTCAGCAGGGTGCTGCTGGAGGCATCCGCGGGGGCCAGGGAACGGCTGGTGCCCTCGGCCTATGTCCTGGATACCCTGAAGGCTGCCCTGGGGTGCTTCCTTCAGGCTCCCAGCTTCGAGGCGGCGGTGGTCAGCGCCGTGAACCTGGGCGGCGACACCGATACCACCGGGGCAGTATGCGGGGCCCTAGCTGGCGCCTATTTCGGGCTGGGGGGCGTGCCCCATAGATGGCTAGAGCCCCTTTATGCTAAGGAGGAATTGCTGGATCTGGCCGGCCGAATCTATGCCCTGGCCCAGCCCTAGGCAGATTTTTCCCCCTTGGGGGTGACCAGAGGGGATATCTCCCGAAGCCTCTGGATTATGTCGGGGAGGATGGAGAGCACAAACTCTATCTCCTCCTCGGTGTTGCCCAGGCCCAGGGTCAAGCGAAGGCTGCCATGGGCTAACTCGGCGGGGATGCCCATGGCCAGGAGCACGTGGGAGGGCTCCAGCGACCCCGAGGTGCACGCCGAGCCACTGGAGGCGCACACCCCGGCCAGGTCCAGACTGAGCAATACGGATTCGCCCTCCACATAGTCGAAGCAAAAGCTGGCATTGTTGGACAGGCGCTGGGTGGGGTGGCCAGTGAGGTGGGCCCCCTGGATACGGCTCTGAATCCCCCGGATGAGTCGGTCGCGCAGTTCGCCGCAGTGCCGGTTATAGTGGGCGCGATTCTGGGCAGCCAGTCTCAGGGCAGCCCCCATGCCCACGATGCCGGGCACATTATGGGTGCTCGCCCGGCGGCTATTCTCCTGGCCACCGCCACTCATATGGGGGACGAAGGGTGTGCCCTTTCTCAAGAAGAGGAGCCCCACCCCCTTGGGGCCATAGAACTTGTGGGCGGCCAGGCTGAGGAGGTCGACCCCCAGCTTATCCACATTCAGGTCTAGGGCACCGGCCCCCTGCACGGCATCAGTATGGAAATATATAGGTCGCCCCAGGTGGCGGGCCCTGTCTTTGATCATCTGGCCCAGCTCGGCGATGGGCTGGATGGTGCCCACCTCGTTGTTGGCCAGCATGATGCTCACCAGGATAGTCCTGTCGGTGATAGCCTTCTCCGCCTCGGCCACAGAGACCATCCCATAGCCATCCACGGGCAAGTAGGTGACCTCAAAGCCCAGCTTTTCCAGAAAATGACAGCTCTCCAGGACAGCGTGGTGCTCGATGGCCGAGGTGATGATATGGTTACCCTTATGGCGCAGGGCGAAGGCCACCCCCTTGAGGGCAGCATTATCCGCCTCCGTGCCCCCGGCGGTGAAGATGATCTCCTCGGGCTGGGCACCTAGAAATTCGGCGGCGGTGCGGCGGGCATCCTCGACAGCGTTACGGGCTTCCTGGGCCGGCGTGTAGATGCTGGAGGGATTGCCGAACCTCTCCGAAAAGTAGGGCATCATCGCCTCCAGCACCTGGGGGTGGGTGGGGGTGGTGGCGGCGTGGTCCAGATAGATCACCCGTTTCATCGGCACTCATCCCCCTGGAGCACGGCAGCAGGGGTCGCGGTCACCGGGTAGCAGCATATATCAGCCAGGGTTGTGGAGTTTAATACCTGGGCCACGGTGTCCCTTATCTTGTGCCACACAAGGGTGGAGGGGCAGACGGGCTCTCGGCGGCAACCCTGGGGGGTGGCACAGCGGGCGGGGGCGATAGGCCCCTCCAGCGCCCGCAACACCTCACCTATGGTTATGGACTCCGGGGAGGCGCTGAGGCGATAACCCCCTTTAATGCCTCGTTCTGACGCCACCAGGCCGGCCTGCCGCAGACGGGCCATCAACTGTTCCAGGTAGCCCAAGGGCAGGCCCTGCTTGTGAGCCACCTCAGCCAGGGACAACACCCCCCGTCCATAGGCATGGGCCAGCTCGATCATCAAGCGTAGGCCATAGCGCCCTTTGCTGGAGAATTCTATCATGGCTAATTCCTAGTGATTTACTAGGAATTATAAGCATAAAACCGGGTCTTGTCAAGGGGCCAACCCCGAGTTCTTGACAATATGAGCCAGGGGTGTTATCCTATAGTTGCCATCGACCCTGGCCAGCGGTGAGCTTTTAACCGTCTTTTATTAAGAATTGACCGCTTGGATCGGCCACGACCGAGACGGCTACAAGGGAAAGGATGCTAAATGCCCTCTCGGCTGTGCCCGGGAGGGCATTTAATTTGGTGGGCAGGATGTTCGACACCATCTGCGATGTGCCCGGAATAAAGGTGGGACACTACACCGACCGCGAGGCGGTCACCGGCTGCACCGTCGTCCTCTGCGAGGCGGGGGCAGTGGCCGGGGTGGAGGTGCGGGGCTCGGCGCCGGGAACTCGGGAGACCGACCTTTTAAACCCCTTGAACCTGGTGCCCCACGCCCACGCCGTTGTCTTCAGCGGCGGCAGCGCCTTCGGGCTGGACGCAGCCGGAGGGGTGGTGCGCTACCTGGAGGAGCATGGCTATGGCTACTGGGCCAGGGTAGCCAGAGTGCCCATTGTCCCGGCGGCTATCCTTTTCGACCTGGGCATAGGTAGCCCGGCGGTGAGGCCCGGACCCGAGGCGGGCCACCAGGCCTGCCTGGCGGCTGCCTCAGGCGAGGTGGCCGAGGGGAGCGTGGGGGCGGGCACCGGGGCCACCGTGGGCAAAATCCTGGGCATGGGGCGGGCCACCAAGGGCGGGGTGGGCACCTCCAGCCTCAAGATAGGCGCCGATATAATCGTGGGCGCCCTGGCGGTGGTCAATGCCTTTGGCAATGTGGTCGACCCCGAGACGGGTCAGACCCTGGCCGGTCCCCGCCGCAGCGATGGCCCTGGCTTCCTCAGCACCGCCGAGATAATGAAGAGCGGCGTCCCGTGGCAGAGCCCCCTGCCCCAGAATACCACCCTGGCAGTGGTGGCCACCAACGCCCGACTGGACAAGGCCCAGGCTACCAAGGTGGCCCAGATGGCCCACGACGGCATGGCCCGGGCCATTGTGCCCTGCCATACCATGGTCGATGGCGATATCTGTTTCGCCCTGTCCTTGGGGGACAAGCCTGGCGATGTCAGCACCGTAGGGGTGGCCGCCGCCGAGGCGGTGTCCATGGCGGTGGTGAGGGCAGTGCTCAGGGCCGAGGGGCTGGGTGGAATTCCGGCCGCCAGGGAGGTGACCTAGTCGGTGGAGAAAACCAGGATCGGGTTCATCGGGGCGGGGACGGTGGGCACGGCGCTGGCCGTACATCTGTCCCAAAGGGGCTACCCCGTGGTGGCCGTGGCCAGCCTGGAGTTTGCTGAGAGGCTGGCCGGGATGGTGCCCGATTGTAAGGTCTATCCGGAGCCCCAGGGGGTGGCCGACACGGCCCAACTCGTCTTCGTCACCACCCCCGACGATGCCATTGCCCCGGTGGTGGCCGGGCTCCGGTGGCACCCTGGGCAATCCGTAGTATTCTGTAGCGGCGCCGCCTCCTCAGATATCCTGGAGCCGGCCAGAAGGGCTGGAGCCCATGTGGGGGGCTTCCACCCCTTGCAAACCTTCGCCAGCGTGGAGGCGGAGGAGCCCCTCCTCTCCGTGCTCCAGGGCATGGCCCAAGCCCTGGGGGGTTCCTGGATAAAGCTGGGGGCCAACGATAAGGTTCTTTATCATGCTGGGGCGGTTATGGCCTGCAACTATTACATCACCCTCATCAAGCTGGCCACCGACCTGTGGCAGGAATTTGGCGTCGCCCCCAACCAGGCGGTTAAGGCCCTGATGCCCCTGATCAGGGGCACCCTCAGCAGCCTGGAAAATGTGGGGCTGCCCCACTGCCTCACCGGCCCCATCGCCCGCGGCGATGTGGGCACGGTGCGCAAACATATGAAGGCCATCAGGGAAAGGGCTCCAGGGCTACTGCCCCTATATCGGGAACTGGCTCGCCACACTGTCCCCATCGCCCTGGCCAAGGGCGGCATTGGCCCAGAGCAAGCGGAGGAGGTCTACCGCTTTCTGGGCGGGGCCCACCTCGGTGGCCCTAAGCGTGTCTCCCGAAAATGAAAGTCGTCGACACAGTGGCAGCGATGCGAGATGCCCGGCGCCAAGCCAAGGGCACGGTGGGGCTGGTGCCCACCATGGGCTATCTCCACGAGGGGCACCTCACCCTGGTGAGGTGGGCCCGCCGGCAGACGGAGGTGGTGGTGGTGAGCATCTTCGTCAACCCCACCCAGTTCGGCCCCAACGAGGACTTCGACAGGTACCCCCGAGACCCCCAACGCGACCTGGCCCTACTGGAGAGGGAGGGGACAGATATCGTCTTTATGCCCCTTGCCTCGGAGATGTACCCCCAGGGCTTCAGCAGTTGGGTGGACGTGGAGGGAATCACCGACCGACTGGAGGGGGTCTTCCGCCCAGGCCATTTCCGGGGGGTGGCCACAGTGGTGGCCAAGCTATTCAACATCGTGGAGCCCCACAGGGCCTACTTCGGGGAGAAGGATGCCCAGCAACTCCGGGTCATCCAGAAGATGGTGGCCGACCTCAATATGAACCTGGAGATCGTGCCCGTGCCCACGGTGCGGGAAGCCGATGGCCTGGCCATGAGCAGCCGCAATGCCTACCTCAATCCCCAGGAGCGCCAGTCAGCCCTGGCGCTCTATAAATCGCTGACCCTGGCCCAGGGGCTTTATGCCCAGGGGGAACGCGACGCTGAAACGATTCGCCGCCGCATGATCCAGCTCATCGAAAAGGAGCCGGGGGCCAAGATCGATTATGTGAGCCTCGCCGACCCCGATACCCTGGAGGAGCTGGATAGAATAGAGGGGCCAGCCCTGGCCTCCCTGGCGGTGAGGATCGGCACCACCCGTCTCATCGACAATATGATGCTGGGTGGGGGCAATTAACGCCATCCCGCCCCTGGGCGACCGTCAGCGGTGCCTCCTGGCGCGGCGGGGGGCAGCCACCCAAAAGCCGAGGCAGGCGAGGCAGATGGCAATTATACATATGATAAAAGCACAAATATAGCTGCCCCAGATGTCAAAGATGAAGCCACCCAGCCAGGGCCCAATGGCACCACCCACCCCCATACCCGTTAGAAGCAGGCCATTTATAGCGCCGAAGTGCCTGCCATGAAAGAGGTCGGCGGCCCCGGCAATAAGGGCGGGCACCATCAGCCCAGCACCGTAGCCAAAGCAGATGGCATAAGCGTATAGCATCCAGGGCTGGGAGGCATCCCTCACCGAGATGAGGAGGAGCAAGCCCGCCACCGAGAGGAGGGTGGCCAGGGTGAAGGTCTTTTCCCGTCCAATCCTGTCGGCTATAAAACCGGAGACCTGCCCTACGGCCAAGAAGATTCCGTAGAGGCCAAATACCGAGGCGGCAATCATGCCGCTATAACCTATGTCCTCGGCGAAGGCTACCTGATGGGCCAGGACCAGATAATTGCCCACCCCAAAATAGAGCATAAACGCCAGCACCAGCAGCCAAAGCTGGTAAGTCCTCACCGCCTGAGACAGGGTCCAGTCCCGGAAAGCCCCACCCCCTGGGGCTGGCTTGGGGTCTTCGCCCACCGACCTTTCAAAACCGTCGGCATGACGCCCTATATCCGCAGGTCGGTAGTGGAAGAAGAGGAGGACGACGGGGATGACGATCCCGATGACCATCCCCGCCAGGACCACATAGGCCCAGCGCCATTCCAGCAGCCATATCAGATATTCGGCGAAAATGCCCATGGTAAAACTGAGGCCGCCACCTATCAGCCCAATCCCCAGCCCCGTAGCTCGTCTCCTGACGAACCAGTTGGATATGGCCGGGGCGAACAGGGGCCACCCGGTAAAGACAGTGCCCACAGGCATGAGGATGCCGAAGAGGACGTAGAAATGCCATAGCTCGTTGGCCAGGCCGCAGCCGGCGGTGGCCAGGCCCAGGAGGGCAGCGCCTAAGGGCATTATCCTCCTCGGCTTCCACCTATCCCCCAGGCTGCCGGCTACGGGCGCCAGCAGCCCATAGATGAGGACATTCAGGGAGAACATGATGGCGGTATTGCCCCGGCTCCAGCCGAACTCGTCCAGGATGTCCACGAAGAAGACGGAAAAGGAGTGCCTGACCCCATAGATTATCAGCATGCCGATCACGGTAACAGCCACGATGACCCAGCCATAAAAAAGGGCAGGTCTCCTGCTCACTCTGCGCCCTCCAATTATTTATTTGAGTCGGGCAATTGCCCGGTCACACCAAGACCCCCCTGACAAAGCTTTGTCAGGGGAGGCCGATCAAGGCCGCCCGTTCTATCTGCCCCAGGTCGCGAAATATCTCGACCTGGGCCTCGGGAAACAGGCCACGAACAAACCGGATCAGGGCCTCCCTCTGCCCCAGACCCATCTCCAGCAGCAGGCCACCACCCCGCCTCAGCTTGCCGGCAGCCTGGGCCAGCAGCCTTCGTATCATATCCAGGCCATCCCCACCCCCGGCCAGGGCCAGCCTTGGCTCCCTTTCCACTTGAGGGTCTAACGCTTTGAGTTCGGCCGCGCCCACATAGGGGAGGTTGGCCACGATGAGGTCCACCGCCTCGGGGAGCGGCTCTAGCAAATCCCCCTGTAGCAATTGCACCCGGCTGCTCACCTCATACCGCTGGCAATTGAGGGCAGCCACTTCTAAGGCTTCGCTCGAGATATCTATGGCGTAGAGCCTGGCTGATGGCAAGTTCTGGGCTAGGGCAATGGCGATGGCGCCGCTGCCGGTACCCACATCGGCTATCACGGGCCCGGGATGGTCCTTGAGAAGCTCCAGGGCCTTCTCCACCAGAAGCTCGGTCTCCGGCCGGGGGATGAGCACCCGCCTATCGACATAAAAATCGAGCCCGAAGAATTCCTGGTGGCCCGTAATATAAGGGATGGGCTCCCCGTGAAGGCGACGTTGGTGAAGGCTCCAGAAGGCTGCCTCTTCCTCGGCGGTGAGTTCCCGTTCCAGTTGCCCGAAAAGCCCGGCCCTGTCCAGGCCCAGGGCATGGCGCATCAGGATCTCGGCTTGGAGGGGGGCTTCTTCGCAGTGGGTGGCCAGGAGTTGGCTGGCCCGCTTCAGGGCCTCCTTTACCCTCACCCCGCCAGCTCCTGGAGTTGCTTGGCCTGCTGGCTGGTGGCCAGGGCATCGATAAGCTCGTCCAACTCCCCCTCCAGAATGCGGGACAGGTTGTGCAGGCTGAGGTTGATGCGGTGGTCGGTGACCCGATCCTGGGGGAAGTTGTAGGTGCGCACCTTCTCCGCCCTTTCCCCGCTGCCCACCTGGGCGCGGCGCTCCCGGGTCACCGCCTCGAACTGCTTGCGTTGCTCCCTATCCAGAAGTCGAGCCCGGAGCACCGCCATGGCCTTTTGCCGGTTGCGGAGCTGAGAGCGCTCGTCCTGACAGGTGGTCACTATGCCGGTGGGGAGGTGGGTGAGGCGCACCGCCGTAGCCACCTTGTTCACGTTCTGGCCGCCGGCGCCGCGACTATGATAGAACTCCACCTTGAGGTCGTCGGGGTTGATATCCACCTCCACCTCCTCGGCCTCGGGGAGGACGGCCACCGTGGCGGTGGAGGTGTGGATGCGGCCCGAGGCCTCGGTGATGGGCACCCGCTGCACCCGGTGCACCCCCCGCTCGAACTTAAGGCGGCTGAAGGCACCCCGCCCCTTTACCTCGAAGATGACCTCCTTGAAGCCGTCCCGCTCGCTGCGGTTGGCGTCAATGACCTCCACCTGCCAGCCCTGGGACTGGGCGTAGCGGGTGTACATGCGGAAGAGGTCGGCGGCAAATAATGCTGCCTCCTCCCCCCCAGTCCCCGCCCGAATCTCCACGATGACGTCCTTATCATCCTTGGCATCCTTGGGGAGCAGGGCCAGCTTAAGCTCCTGGAGCAGGCTCTCCTGGCGCCGCCTCAGCGTATCGGCCTCCTCCTTGGCCAGGGCCGCCATCTCCGGGTCAAGGCCCTCGTTCAGCATGGCCTGGGTCTCCTCCAGGCTCCGGGTGGTGGCCTTATACCCCCGGTACAGGGATACTAGCTCCTCCAGCCCCGCCCGCTCCCGGGCCAGGCGCTGGAGCCGTTCCGGGTCGGTGGCCACCTCGGGGCGGGCGATGAGGTCGTCCAGCTCCCGGTATCGGGCCTCTATGGATTCCAGCCTATCGATGAGCGTCATCTCAGTCCCTCTGGGCATCACTATTATACTTTAATTGGGGGAATTGGGCAAAATAGTCCCCGACGGGTGTTGACAAGCCCCGCCAGAAGGGTTATACTATATATCGGCACAAGGGAAGAGGATCGATTTGAGGCGAGAGACCACATAAGGAGAGCTGGGAGCTGAGTACCTCAGGCGGCTGGGGTAAGAAGCTCCAGCCGCCTTCGTGTGCGCACTTTAACAAGTGAATAATGATTAGGGGTTGAGCCTGATGTAGGTCGAGCTACTAAGGGCGCACGGTGGATGCCTTGGTGCCCAGGGCCGAAGAAGGGCGCGGCAAGACTGCGAAAAGCCTCGGTGAGCTGTCGAGCAAGCCCAGCCGGGGATTCCCGAATGGGGCAACCCAACACGGGTAATACCGTGTTACCCCTTGCCGAACACATAGGCAAGGCGGAGGCAAGCGGGGGAACTGAAACATCTTAGTACCCCGAGGAAAAGAAATCAACCGAGATTCCCTGAGTAGTGGCGAACGAAACGGGAACAGCCCAAACCTTGGTCGCTCAGTGGCCTCGAGGCCTATGCGGCCAGGGGGTTGTAAGGCCCAGCGGGGGAGGCTCGAGACTCCCCAAGGAGTTACAAACCGTACCCTAGCCAAAGGTCCATGGAAGGGGCCACCATAGAGGGTGACAGTCCCGTAGGCGAAAGGGGAAGGCTCCTGCTGGTGACCTTGAGTACCACGGGACACGGGAAATCCTGTGGGAAGCAGGGGGGACCATCCTCCAAGGCTAAATACCCTGGGCAACCGATAGTGAACTAGTACCGTGAGGGAAAGGTGAAAAGCACCCCGGGAGGGGAGTGAAATAGACCTGAAACCGTGTGCCTACAAGCAGTCAGAGCCCTGAGCCAGCTCAGGGTGATGGCGTGCCTATTGAAGAATGAGCCGGCGAGTTAATCTCTGTCGCCAGGTTAAGCATCTGGAGATGCGGAGCCATAGCGAAAGCGAGTCCGAATAGGGCGATCTCGCCCGGTCGGCCTCCTCGAGGGGGCAGCGCCAGGGCGAAAGGTGGCAGGGATTAGACCCGAAACCGAGTGAGCTACCCATGGCCAGGGTGAAGCGGGACTAACCTCCCGTGGAGGCCCGAACCTTTCAGTGAGGCAAAACTGTGGGATGAGCTGTGGGTAGAGGTGATATGCCAACCGAACTCGGAGATAGCTGGTTCTCCCCGAAATGCATTTAGGTGCAGCCTCAGCTTTGTGGGGTGCAGGTAGGGCCCTGGATGGGCTAGGGGGCAAGACGCTTACCAAACCCAACCAAACCGCGAATGGCACCCCTCACAGGCTGGGAGTGAGACAGTGGGGGATAAGCTCCATTGTCGAGAGGGGAACAGCCCAGACCATCAGCTAAGGTCCCCAAGAGCGGGCTAAGTGGTAAAGGAGGTAGAGCCGCGCAGACAGCCAGGAGGTTGGCTTAGAAGCAGCCATCCTTTAAAGAGTGCGTAATAGCTCACTGGTCAAGTGACTCTGCGCCGACAATGTAACGGGGCTTAAGCCCGCCACCGAAGCTATGGGATACCCTAAAAGGGCATCGGTAGGGGAGCGTTCCCCAGGCGGTGAAGGTCGGTCGCAAGGCCGGCTGGAGCCGGGGGAAGTGAGAATGCCGGCATGAGTAGCGTAAAGGCATGTGAGAACCATGCCCACCGTAAGCCTAAGGTTTCCTATGCAACGTCAATCGGCGTAGGGTTAGTCGGGCCTAAGCCGAGGCCGTCAGGCGTAGGCGATGGACAACGGGTTAATATTCCCCGTACTGCCCCAGGTCGTTATGAGCGATGGGGTGACGCAGGAAGGTAGGCCGGTCGTGCCCACTGGACATGGTGCGTCCCCTCGTGTAGGCGGGCAGGGATAGGCAAATCCGTCCCTGCGTTAAGCTGAGGCGAGGGGGGAGCGGCGGGGCAACCCAAAGCGACCCGGCCCAGCCTATACTGCCCAGAAAAACCTCTAGCCAGACCGAGGGCATCCGTACCGCAAACCGACACCGGTAGGCGGGGGTAAGTACCCCAAGGTGTTCGAGTGATCCCTCGTTAAGGAACTCGGCAAGTTGACCCCGTAACCTCGGGAGAAGGGGTGCCCTGGGGGTGAAGGAACTCGCTTCCGGAGCCCCATCAGGGCCGCAGAGAGTAGGCCCAAGCGACTGTTTAACAAAAACACAGGTCTCTGCTAAGGCGTAAGCCGAAGTATAGGGGCTGACACCTGCCCAGTGCCGGAAGGTTAAGGGGAGGGGTTAGGCTAAAGCCAAAGCCCTGAACCGAAGCCCCGGTGAACGGCGGCCGTAACTATAACGGTCCTAAGGTAGCGAAGTCCCTTGTCGGGTAAGTTCCGACCCGCACGAATGGTGTAACGACTTGGGCGCTGTCTCAACGAGGGGCTCGGTGAAATTGAACTGCCCGTGCAGATGCGGGCTACCCGCGACAGGACAAAAAGACCCCGTGGAGCTTTACTGCAGCTTGGCACTGGATCGAGGCTGGGGATGCGTAGCATAGGTGGGAGGCGGAGAAGCCGGGCTCGAGGGCCCGGTGGAGCCAACGGTGAAATACCACTCTTCTCCGGTTTTGGTTCTAACCCCTGAGCAAGCAGGGGGACCGTGCCCGGCGGGCAGTTTGACTGGGGCGGTTGCCTCCTAAAGGGTAACGGAGGCGCCCAAAGGTCCCCTCAGCACGGATGGAAATCGTGCCTTGAGCGCATTGGTATAAGGGGGCTTGACTGCGAGACCCACAAGTCGAGCAGGGACGAAAGTCGGGCAAAGTGATCCTACGGTACCGCATGGAAGGGCCGTGGCTTATCGGATAAAAGCTACCCCGGGGATAACAGGCTGATCTTGCCCAAGAGTTCACATCGACGGCAAGGTTTGGCACCTCGATGTCGGCTCGTCGCATCCTGGGGCTGAATAAGGTCCCAAGGGTCGGGCTGTTCGCCCGTTAAAGCGGCACGCGAGCTGGGTTCAGACCGTCGTGAGACAGGTCGGTCTCTATCCGTCGTGGGCGTAGCAGAGTTGAGGGGGGCTCTCTCTAGTACGAGAGGACCGAGAGGGACAGACCTCTGGTGTTCCAGTTGTCGTGCCAACGGCAACGCTGGGTAGCTATGTCTGGAAGGGATAAGCGCTGAAAGCATCTAAGCGCGAAGCCCACCTCAAGATGAGCTCTGCCACCGGGTTAACCGGGTAAGGCCGGAGGCAGACTACCTCCTAGATAGGCGGCAGGTGTAAGCCGGGCAACCGGTTCAGCTGAGCCGTACTAATGGCCGAGGGCTCGACCTACATCAGGCTCACCCCCTAATCCCTTTTTCGACCTGGGCCTGGAACCAGGAAGAAAGCTGTCGCCTTTCCCGGTCGAGCATCAGATAATATTAAGGAATACTTAGTCCACATCCGACATACCACCGGAGCACACAACCAGGTCGAAAAAGGTCGAAAAAGCCTCTGGTGGCTTTAGCGGGGTGGCCCCACCCGTTCCCATCCCGAACACGGCAGTGAAACGCCCCAGCGCCGACGATACTGAGGGGGCAACCCTTTGGGAAAATAGGTCGCTGCCAGAGGCCAAAAGGGCCTTCGGCTTCTAGCCGAAGGCCCTTTTGGCGTCCTTGACAATCCCCATACCCCAGTGATAGATTTTACACCGATTTGCCACGGAAAGGGGAAGCCCTATGAATATGATCGTCTGCGTCAAGCAGGTGCCCGACCCCGAGGCGCCACCCGCCAGCTTCCAGGTGGATGCCGCCTCGGGCAGGATGGTCATCGCCCCCAGCGTCAACCCGGTGATCAGCCCCTTCGACGAGCAGGCGGTGGAGGCAGCCTTGCGCCTCAAGGATGCCCACGGGGGCAAGATAACAGTGCTCTCCCTGGGCAAGGATGCCGTCCCCCATGTCATCAAGAAGCCCCTGGCCATGGGCGCCGACGAGCTCATCCTCCTCCAGGACGATGCCCTCGAGGGGGGAGATAGCTGGTCCACGGCCTTCGCCCTGGCCCATGCCATAAAGAAGATAGGACAATACGACCTCATCTTCTGCGGCCGCCAGGCCGCTGACTGGGATGCCGGGCAGGTGGGCTCGGGCATCGCCGAGCTCCTGGGCGTACCCAGCGTTACCCTGGCCAGAAAGGTAGAGGTCTCCGATGGCAAGGCAGTGGTGGAGCGGGTGGTGCCCGATGGCTACGAGGTGGTGGAGGTGAGCCTGCCCGCCCTGATCACGGTGAGCAACGAGCTGGGCGAGCCCCGCTACCCCACCCTGAGGGGCATCATGGCCACCAAGAAGATAGAGCCCATAGTGTGGACGGCCGCCGATTTGGGGGTGGAGGCCTCCCAATGCGGGGTGGCCGGCCGGCGCACCCGGCTCCTTAAGCTGTTCAAGCCGGTCAAAGAGGGCAGGTGCCAGCTCATCCAGGCCGACAGCCCCGCCGAGGCCGGCGAGAAGCTGGCCCTCAAGCTCCGAGAGGCCAAGCTGCTTTAGGAGGGAACCGCCATGAGTGATTACAAGGGTGTTCTGGTTCTGGCCGAGGTCGCCCAAGGCAAGCTGGCCCCCATCGCCCTGGAGCTTTTGGGCGCTGGCCACGGACTGGCCCAGCAACTGGGCGAGCAATGCTCCGCAGCCTTGCTGGGCAACGGGGTCACAGCCCTGGCCCAGGAGGCCATCGCCTACGGGGCCGATAGGGTTTACGTGGTGGACGACCCCTTGCTCCAGGATTACCAGAGCGACCTCTATCTGGCAGCTATGGACAAGATAATCACCGAGGCCAGCCCTCAGATCGTGCTCCTGGGGCAGACCTCCATAGGCAGAGACCTCGCCCCCCGCCTGGCCTTTCGGCGGCAGACAGGCCTATCCATGGACTGCGTGGAGCTCAGCATCGACCCCGAGACCCGGCTTCTACTCCAGACCCGACCCGTCTACGGGGGCAATGCCCGGGCCACCTTCGTCTCCGAATCCAGGCCCCAGATGGCCACCGTCCGGGCCAAGGCCATGACCCCCCTGGAGAGGGATGCCTCCCGCCAGGGGGAGGTAGTGGCTGTGGCCGCCGGGCTCAGCCCCTCCATGATACGGGCCAAGGTGGTGCATAGGGTCAAGGAGGAGGTGGAGGGCATAAAGCTGGAGGATGCCCAGGTCATCGTTGGCGGCGGTCGGGGCGTGGGTGGCCCGGAGGCCTTCAAACAGCTGGAGGAGCTGGCCCGCATCCTGGGCGGTGCGGTGGGGGCAAGCCGTCCCCCCTGCGATTCCAACTGGGTGCCAGCCTCCCTCCAGATCGGGCTGACCGGCAAGGTCGTCACCCCGGAGCTATATATCGCCATCGGCATCTCCGGGGCCAGCCAGCATATGGCCGGCTGCTCCGGCGCCAGAAACATCGTGGCCATAAACAAGAACCCCGAGGCCAATATCTTCAACGAGGCCAGCTATGGGGTGGTGGGCGACTTCAGGCAGGTCCTGCCCGCCTTCATCGCCAAGGTGCGGGAGCTGGTGGGCAAGTGAGGCCGAAGCGGTCTTGACAAGACCCCAGGTCTATGATATGATAATGCATGGTTTGCAAAGAGCACCTTAACAATTGGATAGTGGAAGGAAGGCCCTAGACGAGTTAAAGATTTGGTGAGGAGAGTTTGATCCTGGCTCAGGATGAACGCTGGCGGCGTGCCTAATGCATGCAAGTCGTACGGGGGAGCGGCCTTCGGGCTGCGAACCAGTGGCGAACGGGTGCGTAACGCGTAAGTGACCTACCCCCAAGTGGGGAATAACCCTGAGAAATTGGGGCTAATTCCGCATGGGGTGGTGGCATAAGGCCACCATTAAAGCCGAAAGGCGCTTGGGGAAGGGCTTGCGTCCTATCAGGTAGTTGGCGGGGTAATGGCCCACCAAGCCTAAGACGGGTAGCTGGTCTGAGAGGATGGCCAGCCACACGGGGACTGAGACACGGCCCCGACTCCTACGGGAGGCAGCAGCAAGGAATATTGCGCAATGGGCGAAAGCCTGACGCAGCAACGCCGCGTGGGGGAAGAAGGCCTTCGGGTTGTAAACCCCTTTTCTCGGGGAAGAAGCTTTGACGGTACCCGAGGAATAAGCCTCGGCTAACTACGTGCCAGCAGCCGCGGTAATACGTAGGAGGCGAGCGTTATCCGGATTTACTGGGCGTAAAGAGGGCGCGGGCGGCCCTCTAAGTTAGGTGTGAAATCCCCCGGCTTAACCGGGGGGGTCATTTGATACTGGAGGGCTTGAGGGCAGCAGAGGGAGGTGGAATTCCCGGTGTAGCGGTGAAATGCGTAGATATCGGGAGGAACACCAGTGGCGAAGGCGACCTCCTGGGCTGTTTCTGACGCTGAGGCCCGAAAGCGTGGGGAGCGAACCGGATTAGATACCCGGGTAGTCCACGCCCTAAACGTTGGGCACTAGGTCTGGGGGGTATCGACCCTCTCCGGGCCGAAGCTAACGCTTTAAGTGCCCCGCCTGGGGACTACGGCCGCAAGGTTAAAACTCAAAGGAATTGACGGGGGCCCGCACAAGCAGCGGAGCGTGTGGTTTAATTCGATGCTACGCGAAGAACCTTACCAGGGCTTGACATGTCGGGAGTAGGAACCCGAAAGGGGGACCACCCGTAAAGCCCGGGAACCGACACAGGTGCTGCATGGCTGTCGTCAGCTCGTGCCGTGAGGTGTTGGGTTAAGTCCCGCAACGAGCGCAACCCCTGTCGTCAGTTGCCCTCTCTGACGAGACTGCCCCGCAAAACGGGGAGGAAGGTGGGGATGACGTCAAGTCAGCACGGCCCTTACGCCCTGGGCTACACACACGCTACAATGGGCGGTACAGCGGGTTGCTAAACCGCGAGGTGGAGCTAATCCCTAAAAGCCGTCCTCAGTTCGGATTGCAGGCTGAAACCCGCCTGCATGAAGTCGGAGTTGCTAGTAACCGCGGGTCAGCACACCGCGGTGAATACGTTCTCGGGCCTTGTACACACCGCCCGTCACGTCATGAAAGCCGGCAACACTTGAAGTCGATGGGCCAACCTTCGGGGGGTAGTCGCCGAGAGTGGGGCTGGTGATTGTGACGAAGTCGTAACAAGGTAGCCGTAGCGGAAGCTGCGGCTGGATCACCTCCTTTCTAGGGAGTTGGAACTACCACTCCTAGGTCGGTCGGTGGCATAAGCCACCGTTAAGCCTTCCTTCCACTATCCAGGGGTTAAGGTTTTTTTGACAACCAGGGCTCAGCTCGAGAGGGGCCATTAGCTCAGCTGGTTAGAGCGCAGTCCTGATAAGACTGAGGTCTGTGGTTCGAGTCCACAATGGCCCACCAATCTTAACTTTCCCACACTCAGCTACCGATTCACGCTCCCCACTGGCTTTTCGTGGTTCGCTCAGTGATCCATTCCACTATCGTTCTGCGGTTGCACCTGGTCAAGGTTTATCCATTCGTCAGTTGAGTGATTTGCTTCCACGAAGCGTATCAAAACACGTCTGGTTCCACGGTTTGTTTATTCCAGCTACAGTGCGTACCCAATGGGCCAAGGCTTTCACTACCGAGGCCATGCAGACATTTCGATTCGCTTTCGAACATTTTGCAGCCGATGACATTGACCCACATAGGCTTCGACAAAGCCTGAGCCTATATGAGCGACAGCGAACCTTGGTACGCAAGTTGTATGACTTGCGACGCGAAAACTCTCGTATAATGCGAGCGCGGGAGTTCTACGCAGTTGTGATGAGCAGCATGCTTATGCCTAAACAGGAGCACGTTTCTTTGCTGGAAACTCTGCTACAAACCCTACCTTCTCGTCAGCCGGCAACCAATGGACACGTTCGCTTGGTTCTTGCTGGAAATCTTTGTGAGCCAGTGCGGGACATTATGCTGGACACTATAGAGGAGAGCGGGGCTGTGGTAGTCGATGACGACCTATATGTCGGGTCTCGTGCATTCGCGTTGGCTATTTCCCTCGAAGGCGATCCTTTTGAAGCCCTAGTCAATGCCTATTTGACGGGTCTTCCCCCTTGTCCCACCAAGATCGATCATGAAAAGGATTGGGGGGATTACTTAGTGAGAATAGTTAAACAAAGTCAAGGGCAGGGAGTCATCAATATAGTATGTAGAGAGTGTGAACCTCATTACTTTTCGCTGCCGAAAATCCAGCAATGCTTGAGGGAGGAAGGGATACCTGAATTGGTTTGGGAAGAAGAACCTGGCATGAAAGCGGTTGGTCAATTGCGAACCAGAGTTCAAGCTTTTGTGGAGATGCTTCAAAGCTGACAAAAGGAAAATGACCCATGGCAACCAGACTATTCAACCGATTAGAAACCATTGGAAAGGTCAGAGGATACGTAGACAAACACTATGAATGGGTGCGCCAGTATGGGGAGGAGGGTAAACCTACTGTTTGGGTTGAAGGACCTTGCCCTACCGAACTCTGGTTGGCAGCTGATATTCCTTTCATACACTCGGGGAATTTCCCCGCTCGATCGGCAGCCTGGCATATGCAGAAGCCTTTCCTCGAGGAAGCAGAGGCAGCCGGCTTTTCAAGCAGCATTTGTTCCTACTGCCGCATAATGATAGGGCTTGCTCTACTGGTAAGAACGGGGAAGATAAAGGAGCTCCCTATAGAGTTACAAGTGCCCAAGCCTGCTTTTCTTTTCTCGTTTAATGGATGCCCTGCCTTCGCACGGACTATTGAAGCCATGCGTGATATACTGGACGTTCCTGCTTTCATTATTGATTGCCCTTATCATTTTGATGCCGGTAACCGTTGGGAATATGAGTGGGCTATGGACTACGTGGAGCGTCAATTGCATGAATTCATCTCTTTTTTGCAGAAACTAACGGGGAGGCCGTTCGACTGGGACCGTCTACGCGAACTCTTGAAGAACATTCAAGAGGAGATCCACATTCGTCGAGAGATTCGGGAGATGGCGGCTAAAGCTCATCCAACACCGATTACTTTTGGCGATTGGCTTTCTATTATTGCGCTGGCGAACATACTGAGAGGGCAACCATGGATGAAGGAATATCTTGGGGAGGTCCGTGAAGAGGTTAAGAGACGTGTAGCTGAGGGTGTGGGCAGTATTCCTACTGAGAAGCATCGTTTGTATTGGCATAACATCACCATCTGGTACAAAACGCGCGAAATCACAGAGTACTTGGCACGGCACAATAGTGCCATTGTGTCGAGTAACTATACCTTTGGGTTTTGCGAGCATTCCTGGAATCATGGGGACTTCTATTATAATCCTGATCGTCCACTAAGGGCCGTCGCGGAAGAACATGCTACGCGCCACCCTGTGGGCGTCCGATGGAGGGTGAGAAATCTTAAACATTATGCTCAAGCCTATAATGTGGAAGGCATAATCTTTCACGCACCTCTAACTTGTCGCTCTATGGGAGCAAACGCTTGGATGATCTTAGAGGACGCAAAGCAGGAGTTAGGTATTCCGGGAGTTGTCATTGAGGCAGACCATACTGACCCTGACCGCTACTCAAAGGCACAAGTGGAGGACCGCCTTGAAACATTTGTGGAAACGCTCCTTAATAGGGAATAAGGAATAAGCTGAAAACGGCTACGGCTCAAAAGCTAGGAAGGGGGGTAAAATGAAGTGCTCTGTAATTAGGGATTTAGCCTTAATAACCTTGCTATTAATTGTTCTGCTCAGCCTAGTGTTGGGAGGGTGCAAGGTTGCAACGACTACAGTAGTGGAGACTGCACCACCGACTACCGTGGTTCAGACGACAACTGCTCCGCCCACTACTGTGGTTCAGACGATAACTGCTCCGCCCACTACTGTGGTTCAGACAGTTACGGCGACACCCACTGCGCCACCTCGGAAAATCCTGAGGTTTGCTGTCCCTGCTTTTGATGCAGAAGTGTTTGACCCTATTCTACATTCGTCCGTAGCTGCCTACCAGTATCTTGTCTATCCTAACCTAGTGGGAGGGGATCTGCACTTTGCTACAGCAGACCAAAGGACGGGATTGGCCTATAAATGGGAGGCGAGTGCAGATAACACAACTTGGACCTTCTATTTGCGTAAAGATGCCAGATGGTGGGATGGTACGCCGATCACTGCCCATGACGTAAAGTTTAGCATACCGCGGCATTGGCAGCCTGGTTCACGTGTTGGCCGACCTGCGGTGTTAAAGAAGCTGCTTGGAGGAGATAATGCAGATGAGGAAGTAGGGTGGCGGATCGAGATTATAGATGACTATACCATTCGTTTCCACCTTGCGGCAGCCAACTTCCGCTTCGCTGACTTGGTAAGTGCTGCTGATGAGTTCAGTCGAATCGTCCCCAAACACTGGGCTGAGAAGCACGGGGAAGGGGCGCTGGCTACTGGAGCCATGGGCGCAGGCCCCTATAAGATAGCGGAGCATGTCGCTGGATCGTTAATACGCTTTAAGGCGTGGCCGGAACATCCCTTCCAACAGCCAGTATACGACGAGCTTTACTATATGGCAGTGCCGGAAGAGTCTACCCGCCTCGCGATGCTAAAGAAGGGCGAGATCGATATAGGCGAATTCTCCTTTGAGCGGCTGCCTGAACTGGAGAAAGCAGGTTTTGAGATCATCAGGAAGCCTACCGGGGTATTGTGGACCATTCTGTTCACGGAGCCGTATAAAGATCCTATATTGGCTAAGAAGGAAGTGCGTAAGGCCATAATGATGGCTATCGACAAAGAGGCATTCAATAATGCCTTCTTCTTTGGGGCTGGTGAATACATAAATGATGGGGGTAATGTCGCTCAGGTCGCCGATCCCAGGGGCATGGTAACCCGCGATCCCATTCCCTATAATCTGGATGAGGCGAAACGGATCATCGCTGCGGAAGTGCCGGAGGGTTATAAGTTGCAGTTCATTGGTGTGGTCAGGGGTCCGGTAAAAACAGAACACATCGAAGCAATTGCTGGTATGTTAGAGCGGGCTGGTTTCAACGTAGAACTGCAGATACTTGACTACAAGACCTTCCGGCCAAGATGGATGGACGGAAAGATTGGCCCCGGTATCTACCTTAAGAATGGCCGTAAGTACTTGGTGTACTACCCCACCATATATGCTTGTTCGCCGGAGAATAAAGGCAGGCATCACGTCATTCAGAGTCCTCCCAAGGTGGAGGTGAATCCGGATATCCCACAGGAGGACCTCGAAAGCCTCCGCTGCATGGATGACCTAATCTTGGGCCGATTAGTCCCCGCCAAGAACTGGGATGAGTACTGGCAAGCCTACTCTGATATTATGGACCGGTGTATCGAACAGATTGCTCCAGGTTCGGGCTTCTTGTTTACTCCTCGCATCTTTGCTGTTCGCCCCGGGGTTCTCCCTGAATGGGAGGTGAACTTGGGCTACAACGTCCCCATAAACCTTAGCGAGTTAGTGGTTTATCCGCCGGAGTATGAAGCTAGTGCCTACCATCCGGCAGAGTATGAAGGAGCGAGGTAGCTGTATCGTCCATCGAGAGTTCTGAACACGCGCATTCGAATAACTGTGGCGCTGGGCAAGGAGAGTTGACTACGTAGGGACGAAGCGGCGGGCCTGTCTAGCTGGGGCCGGCGGCCATGGCAAGATGAGATGACAGAGGGATACTACATGCCGGTGGTCATGACGAAGGCCTATTAAGGCTATGTTCCTCTGGCCACAGGTTTATTTTTTTCAGTGCGGGTTGCCTATAGGGAGCTAGGCCGAGCTCTTTCTCAATGCTTGGGAGGTGTAGCCCGACTGAAAGACGGTCAACGTCCTTCCAAAGTTTGGTACGTATGAAGCTTGACTACTGCACAAAAGGGTAAGTCTAAAAGTGCGTGACCGAAGTATATGGTGTGCTAAATACACGGTAAGAGGTGTAGGCAGGTAAAGGTTTGAAGCCTTATATTCTCCGCAGATTGTTGCAGGCAGCAATAACACTGTTCGTATTCCTGACAGTTATGTTTTTTCTCGTGAGGGCGACAGGGAATCCCGCGGATGCTTTCGCTCCACTGGATGCCACCCCCGAAGATATAGAACGCATCGCCATAGGTATGGGTCTCGACCGTCCCCTTTATGTTCAGTACGCAATCTACCTGAAGGACGTAGGCACTGGGAGCCTGGGACAATCGATTAAGACACTGCGCCCGGTGCGAGAGCTTCTTGTGGAGCACTCACTGAATACACTAAAGCTGGCTATCGCAGCAGTAATCATTGGCGTGCTGATGGCAATTCCCCTAGGAGTTACCGCAGCCATAAAGCGCTTTACCATCATTGAAAGTGCCATACGTCTATTTGCAGTGTTTGGCATGTCTGTGCCGCACTTTTGGTTGGGTATTATTCTTATAGAAGCGATAGCAGTACATCTGGGGTGGCTTCCTGCTGGTGGTATGCATGGACCAACTAGCTATGTTCTTCCGGGTTTTACACTGTCTGTGCTACTGCTGGCCGGCCTAGTACGGCTATTACGCTCCACGATGATAGATACCCTTGATAGCGATTTTGTGAGGTTTGCCCGGATAAAGGGCGTCCAAGAACGAATGGTCATCTGGAAGCATACACTGCGCAATGCTCTGCTTCCTGTCCTCGGCTTTGCCGGGGTCCAGATTGCCTTGTTCCTTGCAGGCTCAGTAGTTACGGAGACCGTTTTTGCCTGGCCTGGGGTAGGGCGGCTTATGTATGTAGCTCTCATGGAGCGCGACTTTCCTGTGCTTCAGGGGTGTGTAACCTTGTTCGTATTCTTGCTATTTTTATCAATTTGGTGGTTGACGTCATGTACTCATATCTTGACCCGCGAATTCGCCTTGCGTAAGGATGGTTCTTTAATGAGAAGGCTTATTGCGATCTTTTCTTACCTAGTACGGGGAGGTAAGGGCCTGAGTGTTCCTAGGTGGCCTCCACCGGTACCTTCACTAATTATCTTGCTGGCAGTGGTGTGTGCCGTTTTCGGCGACTACATTGCACCTTATGATCCTACCGACATGGATTTGGCTAACCGCTTAGCACCCCCGGCCTGGATACAAGGGGGTGACTGGGCTTACCCTTTAGGGACAGATTCGCTGGGGCGCGATATTCTAAGCCGTATGATCGTAGGAAGTAGGATATCGCTGTCAGTTGCTTTCCTGGCACTAGCCATTGGGGCCTTCGTCGGAGCTTCTGCAGCTATGGTTGCGGCCTATTTTCGTGGCTGGGTAGACGCCCTAATCATGCGTATAGTTGAGTCTCTTCAGCCCTTGCCGGTCATCTTTATTGGCATGATATTAGCCATTGTTTTTGGCCCTTCCTTCTTTGGCTTAGTGTTTGCCATGGCCTTTATCGTATGGGCCCGCTATTGTCGCAGTCTCCGTGGTGAGGCACTTAGCCTCGTACAACGGGATTTTGTTAGCCTGGCCAAGGTAGCAGGGTGTTCGCCGATGCGCATTATAGTGCGACATATCTTACCGAATATTGCCAATTCCCTTATGGTTCTACTCACCTTGATGGTGGGTTGGGCCATACTGGTAGAATCGGCTCTAAGTTTCCTAGGGGCAGGAATTCCACCCCCAACACCCTCTTGGGGACGAATGTGCTCCGACGGCCGGGACTATGTAGCTACAGCATGGTGGCTTTCCACCATGCCAGGGATAGCCATTGTGCTGGTAGTACTAGCATTCAACATGTTTGGCGACTGGCTTCGAGATCGCCTAGATCCGAAATTAAGGCAGGTCTAGCTATGGCTCTTTTGGAAATAGAAAACCTACGTACATATCTTTATACCCGGTGGGGAGTAGTGAGGGCTGTTGACGGCACTAACCTCAGACTGGAGCGCGGCGAGACCTTGGGGCTCGTAGGGGAATCCGGATGTGGCAAAAGCATGACTTTGCTTTCAATCCTGAGACTGCTACCTTGGCCGGCAGGTAGGATTGTGGATGGCCGAATACTGTTTGACGGTGAGGATTTGCTTCAGAAAAGTCAGAAGGAGATGCAGGCAATCCGAGGAAAGCGCATTGCTATGATACCCCAAGATCCCTATACCTCACTAAACCCAGTCTTCACCGTTGGGAACCAATGTATGGAACCCATGCAAATCCATTTGGGTGTACAACAGAAAAAGGAACTATGGAATCGAGCCAAGGAACTCCTCAAAATGGTTCGAATTCCGGAGCCTGAGGTTCGCTTGCAAAACTATCCTCACCAAATGAGCGGCGGCATGCGTCAGCGGGTGGTAGGCGGCATCGCTATTTGCTGTAGTCCTGAGTTGTTCCTAGCTGACGAGCCAACTACAGCGTTGGATCTGACTATCCAGGGTCAGTACCTTCATCTGCTTAAGGAGCTGCAAGGCCAGTGCAACGCGGCACTGCTTTATGTAAGTCATGATCTCGCCGTTATATCTCAAATCTGCGACCGGGTTGCTGTAATGTATGCTGGTAAGATAGCTGAGACAGGAACTGTTAGCGATATTTTTGAGCGAGCGTTGCACCCCTATACCGAAGCTCTGATCACTTCTATCCCCCCAGTGGATCGAGATGTGGAGCGTCTCCCGTCCCTTCCTGGACAGCCACCCAAACTACACGAGTTACCCGAAGGCTGCTACTTTGCTCCTCGTTGCCCTTATGTTGTGGAGGATTGTCGAAAAGCATTTCCCCCAGAAGTGGAAGTAAGGCAAGGGCATTCTGTGACTTGCTGGAGGTATAGTTAGTTGGGCTATGAAGGATAACGGGCCTCTTATTAAGGTTTGCAATCTAAAGAAGTACTTCCCCATCACGGCGGGGGTATTTCGGCGAGCTGTAGGATGGGTTAAGGCTGTTGATAATATCTCGTTTGAAATCCACGAAGGACAAACAGTCGCTTTGGCAGGCGAGTCAGGATGTGGAAAGACCACCACGGCCAAAGCGTTGCTACTGTTGGAAGAGCCAACAGCTGGTCAAATCCTTTGGCAAGGACGCGACATTTGGCAGCTAGATTATGCTGGTCGCAAGGCATATCGAAAGACGGTACAAGCTGTATTCCAGGACCCAACGAGCTCCCTAAATCCACGTATGCGGGTAAAAGATATTGTCTGTGAGCCTTTGGTGGTCAATGAAAGAATATCGAAAACAGAGGTTGAGGAACGCGTCGCCGAGTTGCTTTTCAAGGTGGGGCTACAGCCGGAGGATGCAAACCTGTACTCATGAGTTTAGTGGTGGTCAACGTCAGCGGATAGCTATAGCTCGCGCCTTGATCCTCAACCCTAACATCATAGTTCTAGACGAACCTGTGTCCTCTATCGATGTGTCTATGCGGTCAGGGATTATGAATTTGTTGAAGGATCTTTCAAGACGATATGGGATAAGCTACGTGCTCGTCGCGCACGATTTTAGCACCATTCGTTATCTGAGCCACGAGGTTGCGACAATGTACATAGGGCAAATTGTCGAGAAGGCAAGCGCTGCAGAGGTGTGCTCTAGGTCACTTCACCCTTATACACAGGGGCTCCTGGCCGCGGGCATTATTGCTAGGCCTGGGCAAGGAATTAAGGCGATCCTACGGGGAGAAGTCGGGTCTCCCATTAATCCGCCACCAGGGTGCCGTTTTCACCCACGCTGTCCTCTTGCTACGGAGTTCTGTAAACAGGTCCCCCCTATGCTGGAGGAGGTCTTGCCTGGGCGCAAAGTAGCTTGTCATTTGTATAAGAAGGGGCAAACTGAGGCACAAGTTTACAACATCAGAGAACAAATAGCTCGAGAGATTTCAAGGTAGTAAGGTAGTAAAGAAGTGGGTTCTTTTTGAAGATAAGTTCAGACAGGTTTGAGGCGTGGGACGTAAGCCAGTGTACCCAAATGAGGAATAGGGAGAAGGGACATGCAACTTTTAGAGAACAAGGTAGCTGTAGTCACAGGATCTGGCCAAGGAATTGGTCGAGCTATCGCTCTGCGTTTGGCTAGTGAAGGCGCTCGCGTAGTCGTGAATAATCGCTGCCCGGATTCCCCGGGCGGTTCAGCTGCGAAAGTAGCAGACGAAATACGGGCGTTCCACGGCGAGGCAATTCCTGTTTTTGCCGACGTCTCCTCGGTGGAAGGAGGCGAGCGGGTAATCCGAGAGGCAATGGACCACTTCGGCAAACTCGATATTCTGGTGAATAATGCTGGTGTGATAAGGCGGAATCTTCTTTGGAACATGACTGAAGAGGAGTGGGACGAGGTTATTCGCGTAAATCTGAGGGGTGCTTTTGTCTGTAGTCGAGCTGCAGCTCGTATTATGAGGGAACAGCAAAGTGGTTGTATTATCAATATCTCTTCCCGCGCTGGAATACATGGACGCCCTGGTGTAGCGAGTTATGTAGCTGCTAAGGCGGGAATAATCGGGTTTACCCTGGCAATGGCAATAGAACTACAGCCGTACAGAGTGCGAGTGAATTGTGTGTGTCCCAGTGCATCTACGAGAATGTCCTCTTCGCCTGGTACTGCTGTGCCTCCAGGCTATGAAACTCCCAAATATCTGCAAAGACGATTTGTCAAGGAGCGTCCCCCCGAAGCTGTGGCACCTCTGATTGCCTACTTAGCAAGTTATTCGGCTACTGACATTAGTGGAAAGGTCTTTTATATAGGAGGGGGCGAAATCTCTGTTCACTATTACCTAGAACCGGTGCGGACTCTATACAAGGAAGGAATGTGGGATGTTAAGGAACTTAGTGATTTTCTCCCTTCTCTGCTGTGAAAAGGCAACACGATCACTCAACAAGTATGTCATACCTCTTTTTGCACCATTGGCATAGGGGGTAAAGAAATGTTCTATGCACTGTCGGGAGTTCGCGTCTTGGAGGTCGGAGAGCACATTTCCGCTCCATTCTGCACCAAGTTTCTCGCAGGGTTAGGAGCCGAAGTTATCAAGGTAGAGAGGCCAGGCCAAGGGGATTCTGCTCGAAGAGAAGGTCCCTTTCCTAACGATGAACCTCACCCTGAAAAGAGCGGACTCTTTTTGTACTTAAACACGGGTAAGAAAAGCATCACGCTCAATCTTGAAGCAAGGGAGGGGAAGAAGATTTTCCTAGATTTGCTGAGGAAAGCAGATATAATTGTCGAGAACTTGGGTGCAGGGGTCTTTGATGGTTTAGGACTGAGCTACCCACATCTTGAGAGAATAAACCCGCAATTGGTAATGACTTCGATTTCACCCTGGGGACAGACTGGTCCTTACCGGGATTACCAAGCTGAGGATATTACCATACAAGCTATGAGCGGTGCCATGTATCAGCAAGGCAATCCGGAGCGAGAACCTGTAAAATCGGGAGGCAGCATAAGTCACTACAGAGTGGGGGCTTCTGCGTTTGCCGCTACGCTCATGGCGCTTCATCACGCTGAGAACACTGGAGAAGGGCAATTTGTAGAAGTTTCCTCCATGGAGGTCTCAGTGCACGATGATTTCTTTTCTGTTGAACTGTACATGGCTCGGAAAGTAATAACCACTCGGCAAAAGGCTGTCTTAATGCTTCCATGCAAGGATGGATGGGTGTACTTTCGGGTATTTCCTCACGAGTGGCCGCGTTTCGAGAAACTATTAGGTTTTGACATCGAACAAGACGAACGGTTCGTGACTATGGAGCAACGGCGACTTCATGCTCAGGAATTGGAGGCTCTCGTTTTACCTCATGTTCGTGAGCGTAGTAAGGAAGAGACTTACCACTGGGCTCAGGCTGCCAAGGTAACCGCTGGGTACGTCGCTAACGTTCAGGACGTGGTCGAATCTCAACAATACCGTAGCCGTAGATACTTTGTTAGTATTGACCACCCCATAGCAGGAAATCTGGCTTACCCGGGAACCCCGGTAGAGATGGGGGATATTCCATGGCGACACAGCAGAGCGCCGCTCCTCGGCGAACATAATGCGCAAATCTTCGGGGGGCTCTTAAGGTATACGCGGGAGGACTTGGTACGCCTGAGACAAACAAGGGTGATCTAGAGATGGCACAGACGAAACCAATTGGGGAAGGAGTCAGGGTCCTAGATCTGGGTATGTTCTGGGCAGGACCAACATGCACTTCCCTGCTGGCCGATGCTGGAATGGAAGTGATTAAGATTGAAGCATGCCGTCATCCTGACCCAGACCGAATTACACCTCAAGGCCTTGCCTATGTGAATAACGACCCGGGGCAAGACCCATGGAATCGAGGGCTGGTCGCTTTGAGAAGGCACCGCAATAAGCTAGGATGCACGTTGGATCTCACCACCCCTGAGGGAAGGGACCTCTTTATTAAGTTAGTGCGTATCTCCGATGTAGTAGTGGAAAACTTCAGATTAGGAGTCATGGAGCGATGGGGGCTGGGGTATTCCGCTCTCCAGCGGGAGAACTCCCAGATAATCATGGTATCGGTCTCCAGCTCGGGAAACACAGGCCCGGAGCGAGAATATGGCAGTAATGCACCCATAGTTGCTTGCCTTGGCGGATTGCTATCTATAACAGGATATACAGATGAAGCAAGCCTGTTTGTTGATATTACCACACCGGATCCTTTGGCGGGAACTTTGGCAGCAGGTCTGGTCATGGCAGGCTTACGCTATCGGAAGCACACCGGAAAAGGCCTCAATATAGTGCTGTCCCAGCGAGAGTTGGTAACCAACATTATTGGCGAATTCATTATGGACTATTTTATGAATCAGAGAATTGCAGGTCCTAGCGGCAATCGACATCCTTATATGGCGCCACATGGATGTTATCCTTGCAAGGATGAGGATTCTTGGATTACACTGGCTATCCGCAACAACGAAGAGTGGCTGAGGTTTTGTCAAGTCCTAGGCGTCCCTGAACTTGCTAGCGATCCGCGTTTTGCAGATGGCGTAGCGCGCTGGCACCATCAGGACGACCTTGATTCCATCATCGCTTCGCTGTCTAGGAGCTACCCTCCACATGAGTTGATGGGCCGTTTGCAGCGAGAGGGCATCGCCGCAGGTGTGGTGCAAACTGCTCGGGACGTGGTAAACGATCCCCACTTGGCATCTCGTGGATTTTGGGAAACTGTCAGCCATCCTCGTTTTGGCCCGCACGCCTTTAAGGGAAGGGGATTCTATTTCTCTAAGAGTCCTGTGGGGACGCGCTCCCCAGCTCCTTGCTTGGGTGAGCATAACTCTTACGTCTTTGGCGAACTGTTAGGACTTTCTCCCGAGGAAATTGCTCGTCTTGAAGAAAAAGCAGTCATCGGAACTGTCCCTTCTCTAGAGGTGCGAGGGAGGATTCCTTCGCTTAGAAGCGGAGTGAACCCCTGAGACTGGACACATTGGGTTAGGAAGATTAGGAGGGTTTGGCAGGGTCGGAGTATAATCAACAGGAGAAAAGACCTTGCCATGTGAAGTCAGGGGAGTTTCAGCTTACGGTTTAAGCGCCAGGTAGTTGAGGAACTCTTAAGTGGGGAAAGTCAGCCCGCCCAGATATGCCGCAGGTATAACATCTGGTCGAGCGTGCTTTACCACTGGAAAAGACAATACGTGCGGGGTAAGCTAGACAACGAGCCCACTCGGCTCCAGCAGCTTTTTGGCACCGAGGTCGTGAAATTCAGGATCAAGGCTTTTGTCCCAGCCGATGCAGCTCATAGCTCGTTCACCGCACTGTCTTACCGGAACGCCATCGAACCGCCGTCCCCCGATGGTATTGGGGCACTTTGCCCCCGAACAACTGCTACATACGCCCTCACATTTGACCCAGCTATAAATTCCAAAAACGGTGCGAATACTATATATTTCTTATTCTTGTAAAAAATAACCTCAGTACGTGATATGGTAGAGTCCGGTTATCTTGTCCTTGTTCACCAGCCTCCTGCTCGTCAATTCTCTGAGCTTGTTGTAGACCAGAGACTGCGAGTAGGAGAGCTTGCTAACCAAATCATTAACTGTGGCTGGGAGATGGCGAATAATGAAGAACTGGGCATCATCTCCAGCGGGGTCGCACCAGAAGGGGACACAAGCCCGCAGGAAGGCTATGTCTTCGGCTGTCACCTTATCGTCACCCCTAACGATGGCATGAGACTTTACGAACCCGATCATGTTCTTGAAGGAGCGGAAGGCGGTAAAATCACGGTTGAGAGTGGCAGTAAACTTGGCAATGCGCTCTACCTGGTCAAGCTGGGAGTCGGTTATCCCTATGGTGACCTTGTTGGCAAGACTGAGAGCCTTCTTGCTGAAGGGATTACGCCCAGCTCGAATAGTCTTCAAGCCGCCATCTATGTCCTCTTGGTTGTAGCCTAAAAGGAAAGGTATTAGCCGGGACATGAAGCCCAAGCTACGCCACTCCTTGCGCCACGTTTGGTAGCTATCTATGGTGAGCGCAGCCAGAAAGCCACATTTCACAGGCGTCTGAGAATAAAACTCTTGGTGGAAAGTGGACAGGTTGTAAATGCCCTCTTCACAAAGCGAGATAAGGGCAGAGACTACAGTGTCACCTGCTTTGCCCCTGCCCCTAAGGAGCTTGGAGAAGTCGGGGATGATGAAGTAGCGGATGCGTCCAATTTGAATATCCCGAAGGAATCGAGATAGCCCATACCCAGTCAGGTCCGTGGCAACACATATTCCATCAGTGGCGTCATACTGGAGCAGGGCTTCCGTCTTGCCGGTGTCGGGCAGCCCGGCGATTATGGCCGAAAGGGGGTCATGGCCTTCTAGGGCCATGGACGAGAGGATCGTCTCGATGAACTCGATAAGCCCGCTAAGGCCGAAGGGCTCCTCACGGTCTTTGACCATAGCTCCACCTCCCGCCTTGGGGGGTGTGAGCTATGGCGACCTCGAAGAAGGTCTCGACTTTTTGGTGTGGAAAAGTTAATATTGGCCCACCCTAGCGCACGGTATCAAGAACCGCTGCCTTCTCTTGGACAGATCCCCGAGTAGAACTCGTCTAGACTCTCGATGATGGCCTCGAGGAGCTTTCCCAAGGGGATGTCCTCGAAAGGCTCCGTGATGGAGACTACCTGCACGCCTGTCTATGGATCGGCCGCTCTCCGCCTCGTTAGGATTGGCCATCTTAGACCTGCCTTTATCGCATTAGCCTGGGGAATTCGCCCACGTTACTCTCTGGATGGCGTCTCACTTCGGCATATGAGTGTCAAACTTGTTTTTCTTTACTTCTTAGAAAAGATAACCTCACATCTCTCGTCTCCCGCTGCTACGGATTGAAGTATCTTCGTCTCCACTTCTTGTCCCAGAAGGGTATCTAGCATCTTCGCGTCAGAGGTCATCATGGCTTCACACAACTCTCTACTTGTTCCCTCTATGCCAAGCGGACACCGTGATACCTTGAAGTGAAAAACCTCGTCTGACAATTCTATTATCTCCATCCCCATCTCCAACATCGACCCCATCATCTTGAACTGTTCACCAATTGCCTTCATGCCTATAACTGGCATCATTTTCCGCATAATCTCCGCCCGCTTTACACCGCCCCTGCTCGCAACTTCAGCTATTATCGTGAGAGCTTCCTTTCCATATCTTTCGTAGAAAGCCTTGCTCAAAGCCCCCTGCATCACAAGCATGAGCTTCATCATAGGTGCAAACCGTTTGACCGCCTCTTCCATGGTTTATCCTTTCTTTTTTAGATTTATCGGGCTATTGAAATAGAACGAACCAACCTCCCAGCCGCCCGCAGCGAAGAGGTTGGCCTCGTTCAGCATAGGCATCACCTCCATTACTCGGCGTTGCATGTGAACAAATATAAGAAGGCAACGTCAACTGCTGTATCGATTTTATCATAGATATGATAGAGTAAGCCAACTTTTCGATGCCTACCTCTCAAATCCAAGTACCTAGTGATTCTTCCGGTTTGCAAAGATTAAGACATCAGGGTAACCTATGTAGTAACAATCCAGCTTTCAACTTCGGCGATATGGGTCTGCATTGAATTTTCGATGTTGCACAATGTGAGAATGACCAAAGGCCAGCCACCAGTAATCTGCCAAGTCTGCACTTCCAAAGGAACCCCGAGGGCAGCCGCATCACGGACAAGCCGACAAAACCAACAAGGAGGATTGAAGGAATGACCCGCCTATGATACTCTTATTTTGCCCGGCGGTGGGTTCGTTTTAAGAGAGAAACTGGATCCACTTTTAGAGAGAATCTACAGCCAACCAAGGCAGGTATCCGAAATGTTAGGGCATAGCCCTATCCATCGAGGTTGCTCGAGGTGTAATATGCGTGATGCCGGCGGCAAATCAGTCCCTGGCCGTGATGCAAATAATTGGTTTGATTTTGATAATAGCTCCTGAGCCACTCTCGGGGTTCGTTGCTCTATTAGTGCGCTGGCAGTGGTTCTGAACATGGCGGCAGAGAGGGCACTATCAGGGCTCACTGTGCTGGAAAAGGCCGATATGGTGGCCGGGCCCTACTGTACTAAGCTCCTGGCCGGGCTTGGGGCTGAGGTGATCAAGATAGAGGCGGTGGGCACCGGCGATAAAGCCAGAACGGCGCCGCCCTTTTTGGACGGGGTGCCCCACCCAGAACGAAGTGGGCTATTCGCCTATCTCAACACCGATAAGTTGAGTATAACGCTAAACCTTAAGACCGAAACCGGCCGCCACATCTTGGAGAGATTGATCCAAGAAACCGACATATTTGTGGCGGCCCATCAATCTGGAACGATGGAGGAACTGGGCATCGAATACCGGAGGCTCAGCCAGATCAATCCCCGCTTGATAATGACCTCCATTACTCCCTTCGGGATGACCGGGCCTTATAAGGACTATAAGGGCAGCGATTTGATTGCCAATTCAACTGGTGGTCTGGCAATCATTACGCCCCTCAACGCTGAAGACCCGGAGAAGCCGCCCCTAAAGCCTGGAGGCCATTTTGCTGACTTTTTCATCGGCGTGATCGCTGCTGGTGCCTCATTGGCCGCTGTAGCCCAGCGGCGCCTCAGCGGCACGGGTCAACATATAGACCTCTCGCAGCAGGAAGCTATAGCCTACATTATTCTGTGGCCTATCATGTACTACAACGCCGAGAGGCACATAGTGCGCAGAACTGATGCGCCGCGCATGGCACCAAGACATCTTATCCCCTGCAAAGACGGCCATGTCTGGATTCAGATCATACAGCCGGGGGAGGCAGAGTGGCAACGCTTTTGCCAGTGGGCCAGCGATGCTGACTGGGCGACTAATGAGCTATTTAAGGTAGAGGTATCGCGGGCCCAATACTGGGACGCCTTAAAACCGCTGCTCAGCGACTGGGCCATGAGCCGCACCAAGGAGGATTTTGTGAAGGCATCTCATGACTACCACCTCACCTTTGAGCCCTTAAATCCCATTGAGGAGGTGGTGAACCACCGCCACCTCGCCGCCCGAGATTTCTTCGTGGAAATAGAACACCCTGAAATCGGCAAGGTGAAGTATCCGGGCCCCCCTTACAAACTCAGCCAGACCCCTTGGCAGGTGACCCGGGCGGCGCCTCGCCTGGGCGAGCATAATGAAGAGATTTACGTGAAACGATTAGGCTTTAGCCACCAGGAACTGGTCCAAATGCGAGCAGGCGGCGTAATCTAGGTGCAAGGAGACGGGGCTATGGGTAAACTGGCGCTGGAAGGGATAAGAGTTATCGAATTATGTCAGTACTGGGCTGGTCCCTCGGTGGGCAGGTTCCTGGTGCCTATGGGCGCCGAGGTCATAAAGATTGAAAGCAAAAGGAGACCCGATGGCGCCCGGGGTATGCCTCCCCATGTGGACGGGATACGCGGCCTCAATCGGGGTTGCATGTTTTACGAGCTTAACCCAGGCAAGCTGTCAGTCACCTTAGACCTCGGCCGACCTGAGGCCATTGCCTTGGTCAAACAACTGGTCGGCATAAGTGACATAATTACACAGAACTTTACGCCAGGGGTACTGGCCAAGCTGGGTCTCGATTATCCAGTCCTTCGCTCCGTCAAGGAGGACATCATAATGCTCTCCGTAACCGGATTTGGCACTACAGGCCCGGATAAGGACCACCCTGCCTTTGGCGACACCATACTCGGTTTCACCGGCATCCCCAATTTCACGGGTTATCCGGGCGGTCCCCCGGAGTGGATTGGAACGGTGATTCTAGACCCCCTAGCTGGCTTGCACGGTGTAGTGGCCGTCCTGGCAGCCCTGGAGCACCGTGCCAAGACAGGGCAGGGGCAATATATCGACCTGGCCATGACAGAAACCGGCATCTGTTGCCTGCCCCAGGCAGTAATGGATTTCACCATGAACAGGCACGTCTATCCCCGCATGGCAAACCGCGATAACCTGATGGCGCCTCAGGGCGTCTACCGCTGTCAGGGCGATGATAAGTGGGTGGCCATTTCCATAGCAACGGATGAGGAATGGCAGGCCTTTTGCCGGGCCAGCAAGCACGAAGATTGGCTTCAAGACGAGCGCTTCTCCGACGCCTTCAGGCGCTGGCAGAACCACGACGAATTGGACAGGCTGATCGGGCAATGGACGATCAACTATACCCATTACGAGGTAATGCATCTTCTCCAAAGGGCTGGGGTGGCGGCAGGACCTGTGTTTGATTTCCAAGAGATGGTTGCCGACCCCCACATTCGGGAACGTGGCCTTTTCGTGCACATGAGCCAGCCCGAAACCGGCGAAATGCTGGCAACCAGCTTGCCCTTCAAGATGGATGGGGTTGCCGAGGAGTTGCAACATGCCCCGGAAATTGGGGAACATAATGAGTACGTCCTTGGCGAGTTATTGGGGCTCTCCAAGGAGAAGATGGCCGAGCTGCAGGAAAGAGGAGTAATCTATTAGCTCGGGGAGAAATGGAGCCTTCTTGAAAAGGTCGGTAATGCTATGACGAGCCAACCCAGGACATGGGTCCCTTCCATAGAACAATTAGAAGCCTCCCCCGGGTTTCCTAGCCAGGCAGAGCTAAAGGAGCGTCCTCTGGCCGTCATTGAATGCATAGAGGAGATCCCCTGCAATCCTTGTGAGTCGGCTTGTCCCTTTGGAGCCATAGAGGTAGGACAACCGATTACCAATCTGCCCCGACTGGTAGTTGATAGGTGCCGGGGCTGTGGGCTGTGCCTCCCCGCTTGCCCTGGCCAGGCTATCTTCTTGGTGGATATGACCTACTCCGAAAGGGAGGCAGCAGTATCCTTTGTACACGAGTTCTTGCCCCTGCCGCGAAAGGGGGCAATTGTAAACGCCGTAGACCGGGCGGGGCAGGTCGTCTGCCAGGCCACTGTGCTTCAGGTGCTAAATCCCGCCAAATACGACCGCAGCCCCGTGATCAAGCTAGCCGTGCCCAAAGAGCTGGCTCACCAAGTCAGGGGCATGCAAAGGTTGGGCTAGGCTATAGTTCAGCCTTCGTCCCCAATCCCCTCGCTTCCCCGTGGACTTGCCTAGCTGCCGCCACGATGTGGATGGCCGTGCCCATAAAGATGGCTTCTCGGGCATCGTCTTTCCTGAGAATCCTCATTCCTGTGCCTTTTGTGGCTAAAGGCTTAGGCTATACCAGGGGGAAAGGTGGCTCTATTCGCTCTCCCCTCTCAAACCTGCCCAGATCCAGCTTGTCAATGGCGATGGATGGCTCCTCGCCGAGGATGGCCTCGGCCATTAGCTTGCCGATTATGGGGCTGAGCATGAAGCCCTGGCCGGAGAGCCCTGCCACCACATAGAAACCCCTTACTTGTGGCACCGGGCCCAAGATAGGGTGCTCATCTGGGCTGGTGGGGACGAGCCCCACCCATTGCCTGATGATGCTAGCATTCCTCAAGGCAGGAAGAGCCCTGACCAAGAGGGGAGCTACTTCGAGCAAGAACTGGCAGCTCGGCTCGGCATCCAGGCCCTCAGGCAACCCCGAGGCAGCCCCGATCAAGAAGAGGTTTCCGGTGGGCCTTTGCAGGCAGCCGAAGAAGGGCCAAAAGGAGATAACAAAGGGCTCTATAAAGGGCTCCACAGGCTCGGTGATGCAACACTCGAGACGCTCCGCGCTAAGGGGGATGTCCACACCCACCATCGTACCAATTCGGTTAGCTTCGAGGCCAGCGGCATTGACCACCTTCGAGGTCGCAATCGCTCCCTTATCGGTGATGACGCCGGTAACCCTGTCCCCCCTTGTCTGAATATCGGTGACGACGGTATTGGTGCAGATGGCCACGCCCCGGCGCTGAGCTGCCTGGGCAAAGGCGTGGGTGACATGGAAAGGACTGGCCTGCCCATCCCCGCCGTGAAAGGCGGCCCCCCACAAACCCTCGGTATGGAGTTGGGGGACTATCTCCCGGGCCTCCTCTGGGGTGATGAGATTCACCCCAATCCCCAGGCTCCTTTGCAACGCCACATTCTTTCTCAGGATCTCAAGCTGCTCCGGAGAATAGGCCAGGATAAGATAACCGCCCCATTTGAGTTCCAAATCGTGGTGATATTGGGCCTCCTGTCGCAAGTGTCGGAGTATCTCCGCACTGGCCTTCACCAATTGGACCTTGATCTCGGTGGCCAACTGAAATCTGATGCCGCCGGGACAGGTGCCCGTAGCCCCGCTGGTCAGGTAGTGCCTTTCCAACAGGATAACGTTATTGCATCCCTTCTGGGCCAGGTGGTAGGCGATAGCGCAGCCAGCTACGCCGCCACCGATGATCACCACATCAGCCCTGGCTCTCATTTCCCTCCCTCAATAGGCATTTAAGGGCGAGGGGTTTGGTGGGGGGTCTGAAGGCGTTAACAGGCAGGTCCTCTGGCCTTTGTCCTGTGGCCGTAGCTAGCTCCCTCAGCACCAGGGGACGGCAGGTCTTCCCCTGGCAAGCGCCCATGCCACAGCGGGAGACTCGCCTCAGGGAGTTGATGTCCTTCAGCCCCTCTTGGAGGATATACCTCCTCAATTCCTCCAGGGTTATATCTTCACAGCGACAGACGATTATGGTGTCTTTCAAGCTGTCTCCCCGTGTCTTAACACTTGGCTTATGCCCCGTCGGACCTTCTCTCCCCTGGGGCCGGCCCTGAGAGAAACGAGCTCGCTCATGGCTTCGTCCAGGAGCCGGGGCAGGTCTTCGCTGGAGTATCCCAGGCTGGCAGCGGCGGCCAGCCCAGCTATCTGCCCCTCGAGCAGGGCGGTGCTCGCCTCCTCCACCCCAGCCACATCGCCGGCAGCATAAACCCCCTTGACCGTTGTCTCCATGTGCTCGTTCCTCACGGGGCTATGCCCTCCCAGTTCCGGGACATACCTCATCTGGCAGCCGGCCTGCCACAGGAGCTCGGCCAGAGGGGAAAGGCCCACTGCCAGACACACGGTATCAACCTCGAGGAATCTCTCGGTTCCGTCTATGGGTTGCCAGTCCTCACTGACCTGGACGATGGTTGCCCCCTCCACGCCGTCGACCCCATGAGCCTCCTTGATGGTATGGGAGGTGAGAATGGGTACCCCCTGGCGGCGCAATTTGGCGGCGTGAACCAGGTAGCCGCCGACCTGGGGTGCTGCCTCCACCACCGCCTCCACATTGATGCCGGCTTGCAATAGCTGAAAGCTCACGATGAGGCCAATATTGCCGGCACCTACCATCAGCACCCTCCTGCCCGGGGCAACGCCGTAGACATTCATCAAGGTCTGAACCGCCCCCGCGCCGTAGACCCCGGGCAGGTCATTACCGGGGAAGGGTAGCATAGTCTCTGAGGCTCCGGTGGCCACGATTAGCCTCTGGGGCTGCCAGATCTCCACGGATTGACCCCGCTCCACCATCAGGCTGCCATCCCTGTAGCGACCAAGAACCGTGGTGCCCGGCAGGGCCTGGATGTTCTCTGAGACCTCCACCTGTCGGGCGAGGATTCGGGCGATTTCAATGCCCCTGGTGGCGGCATACTGTTTCTCGGAGCCGAAGAACTTATGGATCTGCTTGACTAGCTGTCCCCCAAGAACATCCTCCCTTTCGAATAGGGTGACCTGGGCCCCCAAGGAGGCGGCGCTGATAGCGGCCGATAGTCCCGCCGGGCCGCTGCCGCAAACGGCGATGTCAGTCCTTTTCAACCAAATGCCCCCTTCCCCTTTGAGTCTCCACCCTCATCCCTGGAGCCAGCTTTGTGACGCAGATGCGGACATTGGCGATGCCGTCAACCTGCATCAGACAGGAGGAGCAGTTGCCAATGGCACAAAAAAAGCCCCGAGCACGCCCGTGCCTGGGGCTACGGCTAAACACCCTTATTCCTTGGGCGATGAGGGCAGCAGCGATGGGTTCGTCTTCAAAACCCTCTATTTCCCTGCCATCAAAGAGGAACTTCACCCGTCTTCGCTCGGGAAAATGGATGACAGGATGTTTGGTTATTCTCACCCGGCCTTCTTCTCCTAAATCTCAAGTCGCCTGGTCTTCACCTCACCTCGTCGTCAAGCCCAGCGGGCCTCCTGCTCCTCCCTTAGTATGCCCCCCGCTATATCCCTGTTATTTGGTGGACAGCCCGGGACAAAGACCCCCCGCCGCTTAAATCTGGCCGTGCAGTTGCCAGCCAGCAACAGGTAATCTCTCTCCACTTCGGGGACTTTATCGATCTTCCCTGCTATCACGCACCAGCCCGCTGCCCTGTCCAACTGATTCTGTTCCTTCAGATCCACCAGGACGCTGAGAACGGTATTGCGGCAGCCGGTGCACGCCTTCTCAGCCAAGAGCAGCTCGAAGCCCTTGGGGAGGGGCACGGTCTCATAGATGGCCTCCACGGCAAGCTTAAAGCGGCGCTGGACATTGGCAATGGGTTCTCCAACGAGTTGGAGCTTGCTCAGGTCTGAGATGCCTATTCGTGACTTCGTCGCCGCGCTTATGGTCCCGTCCTCCCCAGGCTCAACCCCCATTATGGTGGCGGTGACGGCGTCCACGGCCACCGGGTCCCTGCCGGCGATGATGAGGTCCATCTCCACCGGTTCGCCGAAAATAGGGCCCAAGCCCTCCATAGCTATGATGCCATCCACCACGGCCAGGGCTGGCTTGAACGCCGTGCACAGGTCGGCCACACCCTGGAAGATGCCAAAGGTGGTATGGAACTTTCTTTTGAAGGTATCCGGCAGCACGCCCTTCATATTTTTCAGGGACAGGGTTACCGGGGGCTGGTCATGGGTTTTCATAGAGGGCACACTGATTATCGCCTTGGCCTCTACTACCACCCTGGGGAAGCTCACCTCTTTTAGCGACTTCCCCTTGGGGAGGGGGACTGTTACCGTCTCCTCCTTCTTCAGGTCTATCACCTCATAGCCCTCGCCCCTCAGCCTATCGTAGCCGGCCACCTGGAAGGCCTGCTCGGTATCTATGCCGACGGCGGAAGATTCTGCTATTATCGGCCTGGCCCCTAGCTCTTTGACCAGGTTGGCCACGGATTTGCAGACCCTGGGATCGGTGACGGCCCCGGTATCTGGAGATTTGGCCAATATCAGGTTGGGCTTGATGAGCACGGTGTCGCCGGGGCCGGCTATACCGCTCAGGCCCCCGACGAGCTCTATGGCCCGTCTCACCATGCTGTCTATCTCCTGTTCTGCGGGACCCTGGGGCCCCTTCACGATGGAAACCACATTCTGCCTCATTTTTCGACCTCCTGGCGTTATTAGCCTTGGCAACCGTCATCTTCTGGGGAATATGTCCGCTGCCCTGGCGATCTTTTTGGGCATTTTCACCCGTATCCTCTTAAGATGGCTCATTCTCTCAATCCTCTCCTCAGCTAGCCTGTCAGCCGCCCGGGATGTGGGAATGCCATCCCGTTTCGATATCTCGATTACCTTGGCAATGTTATCGTAGACCCTGGCTACCTTCTTCTTGGCTCGTTCCGCATTGAACCCCCCCTCCAGCTGGTCGGTATCGGCGATGGTGCCTCCAGCATTGATGATGAAATCAGGGGCATAGAGGATGCCCCTTTCGTGTAACATGTCCCCGTGTTGCGCCTCAGCAAGCTGGTTATTGGCCGAGCCGGCTACGACCTTGCACCTCAATCTGGGGATCGTCTCGTCGTTGAGAACCGCCCCCAGGGCACAAGGTGAGAAGATGTCGCATTCTACCCCATAGAAGTCATCGGGGCCCACCCTGCCCACCCCGAACTCATCTACCACCCCTTTCACCCTCTGCTCATCTATATCGGCAACTACCACGCTGGCACCGTTTTCCACCAGGATCTTAACCAGATGGCGGCCCACATTGCCCACCCCTTGAACGGCGACCCCCTTGCCTCTCAAGGATTCGCTGCCATATACCTCTTGGCAACAGGCCTTCATTCCCTCCACCACCCCTATGGCTGTATAGGGCGATGGGCCCCCGCTGCCGCCGCTTTCCGCTGGCAAACCCACCACGAAGTCGGTCTCCATATTGATATACTCCAAATCCCCGGCGGTGGTGCCCACATCCTCTCCGGTTATGTATCTCCCGCCCAGGCTATCAATGAACCGGCCCAGGGCCCTAAACAATGCCTCGCTCGTCTTCTCACCGGGCTGGATGATTATCGTTGTCTTGCCGCCACCCAGGTTTATGCCAGCCGCCGCATACTTGTAGGTCATAGCGTGGGACAGTCTCAGAGCATCTATGAGGGCCTCTTCCTCGGACTCATAGGCCCAGACGCGAGTACCCCCAGTCGCTGGCCCCAAGGTGGTATCATGAATGGCGATAATGGCTCGCAGCCCAGCTTCTCGGTCACGGCAGAATACCACCTGCTCGTGTCCATACTGCTCCATATATTCAAAGACCGATCTCTTCATGAAACCCCCTCCGCCGGTCCTCGCTTTGGCCATCATTATAATGCGGCCAGGGTTAGGCGTCAAGCGACGGCGGTTGATTTCGTTTGGAGCAAGAGTGTAGAATTAGGGCCATGGAGTATGTGCTGACCATTGATCCCACCAATTGCCACGGCTGCCGCATCTGCGAAAGTGTGTGTGCCCTCTTCCACGAACACGAGTGTCATCCCGAGAAATCCAGGATTCGCATCATCGCCTCGGAGGAGGAGGGCACCCTAATAACCATCCCTGTTACCTGTATGCAGTGTGAGAACGCCCCTTGTCAGGCTATCTGCCCCACCGATGCCATCTATCCCAGCCCCCGGACCGGGGCCAGGCTCACTGACCCAGATAAATGCATTGCCTGTGGCGCTTGCGTCTATGTTTGCCCCTTCGGGGCTACCTATGTTGACCGGGCCAAAGGCATCGCGCCCCGCTGCGACCTATGCGATGGCGACCCCATCTGTGTCAGGTTCTGCCCTACTGGCTGCCTTCAATTCGTCAAAGCCGATGAGGTTAGCATCAGGCTCAAGAGGGCGCACCTGGAAAAATTCCTCGAGTTCCTGAAAATGGCCGCTGTCACGCCAAAGGGCAGGTATAGTCATGTCTGACCTCTACGCCGGCTCCATCCTGCTCATCGACCTCTCCACCAAACAGGTCTCTAAAGAGCCCACCAGCTCCTTCTCCAGACAGTTCTTAGGAGGCAGGGGCATCAATGGCAAGCTACTCTATGACCGTGTTCCCCCGGAGGTGGATGCCCTAGACCCGCAAAGCCTCCTTCTCTTCGGCACAGGTCCCTTGAGTGGCACCGCCTGCCCGGGCTCAAGCCGCATCGATGTCATGGCCAAGTCCCCCATGACGGGTCTCATCGGTTTCGCCAGCATAGGCGGACATGCTGCCGCCGAGCTCAAATTCGCGGGCTACGACCATATCGCCATCACCGGCAAGGCGGATCAGCCGGTCTATATCTCCGTCAATAACGACGAGGTTCAGATAAAGGATGCCTCCAGTATTTGGGGAAAGGACACCTACACGGCCCAGACACTCCTGCGGCAGGAGCTAGGTGACCCAGAGCTTAAGGTTCTGTGCATCGGCCCTGCTGGCGAAAACGTGGTGCGCTACGCCACGGTGCAAAGTGGCCTGGGGCATGGTGCGGGCCGCACTGGCACCGGGGCGGTCATGGGCTCCAAGAAGCTCAAGGCCATAGCCATCAGGGGGACCAAGGGCCTTAAGCTTGCCAACGCGGGTGAGTTCCTGGCCAAGTCAGAGGAGGTGCGCAGTAAGCTTTTACAGAATCGTACCGCCCTGGAATGGAAGAATTATGGTACCGCCAGGATAACAGATGAATCCCTTACCCACGCTGGCCAGCTTTTGGTGGCGAATTTTCAGAGGTCTGCCTGGGATAGAGAGAAGGATGTTTCCCCATATGCCTTCCAGAAGAAGCACCTGCTCAGGAAGGCGGGTTGCTTTGGCTGCCCCCTCCAGTGTATGGATGTCTACCACCTCCCGGGGATAGGGGGAGGGGTGGTCTCCTGTATGCTTTACTTCGGCATGCCTTGGGCCACCATGCTCACGGATATGGATATCTGGTATGAGTCGGCCATCCTCTGTCAAAGGCAGGGGATCGATGTTGTCTCCCTGAGCGATATGCTAGCCTGGGCTATGGAACTCTACCAAAGGGGCATTATCACCACAAAGGATACCGATGGTATCCCTATGGAATGGGGAAGCGGGAAAGCAATTCTGGAAATGAGCCACAAGATAGTTCACCGGGAGGGCTTTGGCGATGTCCTGGCTGATGGCCCGGTGTTGGCTGCCCAAAGGATCGGCAGGGGTTCCCAGGAGTTCGCCATGCATGTCAAGGGGTTGCCTCTGACCAACTACCCCTACAATTCTTCGGCGGGCTATGCCCTCTCTGCCGCCGTAAGCCCCAGAGGCGATACCCAAAAGGGGTCTCCTTTGCCGGAGCTGGTGGCGGGGTGGGAAAACCTCTACGCCGGGGAAGCTGCCACCGCTGCGGAGAAGGCTCAAGAAGCCCCCACCGACCCTTACAAGGGCAGGGCCGCCACCTTAATCGAGGCCCAGGACAACGTGGCCTTGGCCGATTGCCTCGGCATCTGTAAGTGGCTAACTACCGAGTTCGCTGAGGGCATGCCATCGGGGTGGTGGGCTGAGCTCTACTCAGCGGGCACTGGCCTTTCCACCAGTCCGGAGGCGATGCTTGAAGCGATCAAGAGAGTGATTGACCTGGAAAGGGCCTACGATTGTCGGGAAGGCCTCACCCGAGAGCAAGACCGAATCCCCAAGAGATTCCTCAATACTGTGGTGTCTGAGGGGCCGCGCAAGGGTGGCCTGGTGGAAGAGGACAAGCTGGAAGGGCTCAAAAGCGAATACTATGCCCTCAGGGACTGGGATGTGGCCACCGGCATCCCGACACGGCAAACCCTGGAGCGGAGGGGGCTGCGGGATGTGGCCGACGACCTGGAAAGGCGCCACAGGCTGCCCAAGGCACCTGATGAGCCAGCCTAGACAATCGTCAGCCCATGGAAAGTCTCCCCATTGGACTGGTTGAACTAGCCCCCAGGGGGAAGGGGCGCCGGTTGGCCCAAGTCATAGGGGGCGGTGGTGTGGGGATAAGCTGGCAGGAGATCCGGCTGCGCCTCAAACAGTTCCGCGAGTCCTCGGTGGACAGCATGGCCTCCCTCTCTTATAGATTTCAGCAAAGCGCCAGCAGCTACGCCCGGGTCCGTGTTGTGTTCGCAGAAAACGCCGCTCAGGCCCTCAATTACTTGGGCAGCGTATTGTTGGAGACCAGGGAGATAGCCACCAGTAAGTCGGCCACGGTTAACGAGTTGCGGCCGGGCCTGGTGGCCATGGGCTATACTCTGGTGGATACCTACCTCCCCCAATTCCGGCGGCCGACCCAGCTCAAGAACAGGTTAGAGCACCACTGGCAACTGCCCCATGTGACGAGCGAGTCCTTCTGGGATTCATTCCACTGTACCGATCGTTCCGTGCTCAAGGCTAAGGGGGCAAATGGGCCCGTGAAGGACTTTGTAGCCCTATTGGGGGTTAATGCCGCTGCTGCCGAGGATGGCTCCATATTTCTGTTGCAACACTCGACCAATATAGCCGCTATGCTGCGCCAGGCCAGGAAGCTCATCCTGGTGATAGGAATAGAGAAAATAGTGGCCGACAGAGATGCCGCTCTGCTCCAGACTAAGTGCGCTGGCGTTTTCGGCATGGAGGGCATTCTGTTGGACTTGGAATTGGGGGATGCCGCGGGGGTGGGGGCAGACCTGCTGGGCAGCGCTGCGGAGAGCTCGGACCTGGATAGGGAGATACACCTCTTGCTCTTGGACAACGGCAGAAGCCGGATCGCCCAGAGCCCTTTTAGGGAACTGCTCCACTGCATATCATGCCGGGGGTGTTTGAAGCGATGTCCCACCTATCGCTTCTTCGGCAAGAACCTGGGGCGCTACCCGAAGGACTACCTATGGTCATTCCTGGCTGGAAGCAACGCCTCGGTGGAGCTGTGCCTCCACTGTCAATCGTGTCGCCTCGACTGTCCCCTGAACATCGATATTCCCAAATTGGTATCCAAAGCCAAGGCAACCTATGTCGCCAGGGTTCCGTCTCAGCGAGGCAAGATATTAACCAACATTCCATCCTTGGTCAGCATGGGGAGACTAGCCGCTCCGCTAACCAATCTGGTCCTACATAATAGATGGGGTAAGCTGGGTCTGGAAAAGGTCATCGGCATCGATAGAAGGCGGAGGCTCCCGAGCCTGCACTACGCCACTCTGGAAAGTTGGTTCCGCTCTCGCCACTGGCCGAAGGGAAACGCCGCCAAGGTAGCCTACTACGCGGGCTGCTTTGCCAGCTACTATGACACCCAGGTTGGCAGGGCGGCCATTCAGATCTTATACAGAAATGGCTGCGATGTAGTCCTGGTCAGGCAGCAATGCTGTGGCATGGCCAAGATCGCCCACGGCCATCTTGATGGAGCTCGCCAGGATGCAGCCAGCCTGATTGGTCGGCTCACGCCTCTGGCGAAAGAAGGCCGTGATATCCTGGTAAGCTGTCCCAGTTGCGGTTTGGCCCTGAAGCGCGAGTACCCCTGGTTGCTGGATAACGAGGAGGCCAAGCTAGTTTCGGAAAGGACATATGACCTTAGTCAATATCTGCTGGCCTGGCATCAAAGGGGCAAACTCGATGCCAACCTGAGGGCAATGCCACTCTCAGTCGCTTACCACAATCCATGCCACTTGAGGGCCCAAGGCATCCAGCGAGAGCCTGTAGAGCTGATGCGCTGCATACCGGGACTCTCCGTCATTGCGCTGGACAGGGGTTGCTGTGGCCTGGCTGGCACCTTCGGCCTCAAACCCGATCGCTATGACCTCTCTATGGAGGTCGGCGCCCCGCTATTTGAGGAGATAAAGCAGATCGCCCCCCAACTGGTGGCTACCGAGTGCGGTGCCTGCAAGATGCAGTTGGAACAGGGGGCTAATAGGAAGGCAATCCACCCCCTGGTTCTAATCCAAGAAGCCTATTCCTAAATGATGGAGCCCTCAGATTGCCCGCCTAGGGCAAGCGCTCCAACATATCGAAGACATCACTACAGGGGATGACCTTTAACTCCACGAGCTCAGCGGTCACATCCCGAGGTAAGCCCTCTCCCGTCATTTCGTTCAACCTCCCCCCCATGAAGATAGGAATTTCCAGATCGTGGTCTCTCATTTCCTGAAGGAGGCCCCTCGCATAGGTCAGCGCCATTCCGTTATGGGTGCTTATGCCGATCGCATCCACTTTGCCTCTCAGGAGCTCTTTTACGATCCGACCTGGGTCAACGCTGTGGCCCAGGTCTATCACCTCAACCCCTGCCTCTCTCAAGGTCATCCCCATTATTAACTTGGCATATTCGTGCACATCCGTCGATAGCAGCAAGACCTTGCCGCCCTTGGCTCGCTGGCGAAGCTGCCTACTATGCACCTCCTCCTTGATTCGCCGCCCCATATCCCAAATCTGCTGGAACATCGTTGTCGGCACCACCGGCCGTCTTCCACCAGGGTGAGTCTCGTCCTCCCTCCCTGCCCCAAAGAGCTTCTCCAGCTTTCTGCCCCCGCTGCTTCTCAAAGCCAACAACAATTCTACGGGGTTGGCAATGTCCACCCCGGCCTGGCTTAGCCCCGCCAAGACCCTGTCGTAGAAAAGCCGTCCACCTTTGATCAGGCGGTCCCTAGTCCTCTCCACCCGACGGAAGTCTACGATGTCCACGAACTTACGGGCTTCCCTTTCCATTTCGTGGGCCATAACCTGCACCTGAACTACCTCTTCCGGCGAGGGTATTCAGTCATGTTCTGTCAGCGGAACGGGTTCAACGGCATGTCCGGTGGGCCTCTTCAGCTGGCCGATGATGTCAGACAGCAGATAGCTGCCTAAGACTGCCAGATTGCGGTCGGGGTCTTCGGTATACATAGTGTTGCCCACGATCATCGAGCCCGCAGTCTCGCCGCCATGTATCTCGTCCAAGGCCAGTAGAACCGAGAGGCGCGTCTCTGGATCGGTTATGGTATTCCCGAAGCAGTGTACCAGCTCCGCCCCGATCAGGTCTTCAACAATGTATTTCTCCAGCATCGCCCAGCCGATGTAGTTGGCCCGGTCATCCAGGATGCTCCCTGGCCCGTCGCATAGGTTGGAGTGAAGGACTATGCCCTTATCCCTCAACTGGGCCATTATCCCCAGGGCTCTTACTGTTTCCAGGGTTCTGACAATTTGATCCGTCCAGCCGGGGTAATCGTAGCTGAAATAATGGGCCAGGTTGCCCACTGTGGTGCCTCCAGCCTCCAGAACACACACCAGGTTGCTCACTGAGGCGGGGGTACCAATTATATGGTCGCCAAAATGGGGCTGGATGGGGACTGCCTGACCTATTTGTATCCATTCCTCAGGGGTACTTAATACCAGCCCGGTCTCTCGGGGGACTTTTGCCCTCATTTCTGGGGGCAGGCCCATGGTTCGGGCCAGGCAAACCCCGAACCGATCGACCCTGGCGCCTCGTCTGCTTACCCCCTCATATATTCGCTTCAGCCCCTCTTGGCACTGAGGCCATGAGCCCAAACCGAAATGGGCATGGTACATCACCCTCCCCTCCCCCCTCATCTTTCGCTTATATTCGGCCTCCGAGGTCACACCATGCTCCCGCATAAACAGGGTCTGGCCTATGGCTATGCCCTTGGCAATGTCCTTGCCCTGCTCCACGACCTCATTGGCCGGCGGCAGCCCTTCGGGAAGCAGGTCTGCCCTGGTAAACTGATGCCTCATGATCCCCCCAGCCCCCCGCGAGGGGCAGTTGCCATTATAGCAGGTTGACCTGCCGCTTTAGAACAATATAGCCGGACTTTTCCCCAGGGTATGGCATTTACAAACCGGCCTAATCGGGATTAATATGTTATCCGCCAATCTCAATTCCCTCGAAAGAAGGCAGGAGCCCACGGTGACCGAAGACGGTATCCAAAAGGGGGAAATAAAAGCCCGACTTCAGAGAACCAGGGAGCTGATAGGCGAGAGGGAGCTCGGTGCCCTGCTCGTGGTGGGGAGGGCTTTCTATGACCGTTCCGGGAATCTCACCTATCTGACCAATCACTTCCCACCCTTTCCCACTTGCGTGGTGAGCGGGAAGGTGAGAGGGCTGGGCCACGGCATGTTGATCCTCCCCGCCAAAGGGGACCCGGTGCTGGTGGTGGATGGCCCGGAATACCGCAGGGACATGGTGGCCATAGACGAGGTCAGGGTCAACGCCAATATGACTGCCGAGGTCAAGGATGTCCTGGAGGAACGCAAGCTGACCAGCGGGCGGGTGGGCATAGCCGGCGAGGACATACTGCCTGTCACCCTCTACAAGGACCTGGTGGCATATTTGCCTGGTATATCCTTTGAGGCCGCCGACGACATCTTATCGGGGCAGAGGATCGTCAAGAGCGAGGCTGAGATCGGGTTGCTGAAGAAGGCAGCCCAAATCGCTGATGCTGGGCTGGAGGCTGCCCTGGGTGCTTTGGCCGAGGGCAAACGGGAGCAGGATATCTGTGCCCAGGGCACCGGTGCGGCACTGGAGGCCGGCGCCGATTTCGTACGCTATTTGCGGGTTCACTCCGGAGATTGGTCTGCTTGGGGTACTAGATGGCCCCAGGCCACTGACCGAAAGCTGAAGAAGGGTGATATGGTAGGCCTGGATATCATCGGGGCCCGTATCGGCTATCAGTTCGATGTCCTCAGAAGTACGGTCTTAGGCCGAGCCAACGACTGGCAAAGGAAACTGCTGGAGACAAGCCTCGAGGCCACGGAAAGGATGATCGAATTGGCCAAACCTGGGATAGGGGCTGAGGAGTTGGTGGAGGCGGCAGGTCAGCTTATGGCCAAAGCCGGATTTGGTGAGCACTTCTCCGGCTTTATGGGCCACGGCATCGGCCTGGAAACGGTTGAAGACCCATACCTCATCAAGGGGGTAACCACGGAATTGAGGGAAGGCATGGTGCTATGTATAGAGCCGGGCATATTCGTCCCCGGCCTTGGCGGCAGCCGGATAGAGCAGGAGATAGTGATCAGGCGGGACAAGCCGGAGCTAATATCCTTTTGTAAGGCCAGACTATGGTGAGGGAGGCATAGCCGTGGTTGGGAGATTCGAGGTTATTAACACAGACGTCTTGGTTATCGGAGCCGGGGGTGCTGGGGCCAGGGCCGCCATCGAGGCCGCCAGCCAAGGGGCAGATGTAGTCCTCGCCAGCAAGGGGCCTATGGGGCGGAGTGGGATCACCCCCTTGGCCCAGTGGTCCTTTGAGGCTACCTTCGGTTATAGCGACCTGGACAATCCAGAAGTCCATTTCTATGATACTGTGGTCGAGGGCAGGTACCTCTCCGACCAGAATCTGGTTGAAGCCCTGGCCGCCGATGCCGCACAGAGGGTTCTGGACCTGGAAAGGTACGGCACCCTATTCAAGAAGGAGCAGGGCAAATTTCGCCAGGTCAAAATCCCAGGACAGTCCGGCCCTCGGTCGGTTATGCTCGTTGGCGGCGGACACGGCATGATGCTGGGACTGAAGCGAGAAGTGAGACGCCATAACAACATCATGGTTATGGAAGACGTGGTGGTTACCAGCCTTCTGAGCTCCAAGGGGATACCTGCTGGGGCCACCGTCTTGGACTGTAAGACCGGTGAATTCAAGACCATCCGGGCCAAAGCCATTGTACTGGCCACCGGAGGCTATGAAGAATTGTGGCTCAAGACCGATACCCCTCCCGAAAGTGTGGGCGACGGCCTGCGCCTGGCCTACTTGGCCGGAGCCAAACTGGTAGACCTGGAACTCCTGCTCTTCTATCCGGTGGTGGCCAGTTACCCGCCTTCCATCCAGGGCATCATCATCCCTTATGAATGTTGCCTTGAGCCTGACTATGTGGGGGGCAGGCTGCTAAACGGAAGGATGGAGGATTTCCTGCCCCCGGGGTCGCCCCCTGTTAGGGATATCCTGATAAGGCAGATGTTCGAGGAAATATACTCGGGTAGAGGCACCCCCAATGGCAATCTTTACCTCGACCTCACCAAATCTCCCAAGGCCGAGGAGGAGGTGCGGAGAGTCGTTTTGGACATAATCCCCGAGGTCTACAGGCATCTGCTGGAGCTCGGCTTTGATATATGTCGGCAACCCATCGAAGTGGCCCCGGTGGCTCACTACTCCCTAGGGGGAGTGAGGATTGACGAAAAGGGTCAGACCGATGTCGAGGGCCTTTATGCTGCGGGCGAGGTCGCCGGCAATATTCAAGGGGCTAATCGGCTCTCCGGCAATGCCCTCACCGAGACCCAGGTTTTCGGTGCCCGGGCCGGAAAGGCCGCCTCAGACTACAGCAAGGCAAGGGAGGAACCGGTTATCGATCCCGCCCAGGTGGAGGCAGAATGGGAAAGGATTCAAAACCTCCTCTCTCGAAAGGCCAATAGCCTGAGGCCTGGGGCGGTCAGGAAAGAGGTTCAGGAAATCATGTGGCAATACGCCGGGCCAGTGAGGAGTGAGCTGGGACTCACCAGGGCCCTAGATGAATTGCAGCGGGTCAGGGATAATGACCTGCCTCGGGTCTGGGCAGGGGATACCCTGAAGTACAACAACGATCTAATAAGGGCGCTGGAGCTGGAAACTATGGTGGATGTGGCAGAAATGGTGCTGCGGGCGGCCTTGCTCAGGAAAGAAAGCCGAGGGCACCACTTCAGGGAGGATTATCCCGTAGCCGACAACCAGAACTGGTTGAAACACACCGTGGTCCAGCTCGTGGGCGGCCGGATGACCCTATCCACAATGCCGGTAGTTATTACCAAGAAGGTACCACCGCCGGAGGAGGCCTGATGTCGAACACCATAACCGTCGAGGTCCTGAGATTCGACCCGGATATTGACCCAGCTTCAAGGTATCAGACCTATGAAATACCGACCGCTGCCAGGATGGGCGTGCTCTCCATTCTAGAATATATCTATGAGAACCTGGATAGCTCTTTGGCCTTCAGAAACTATTACTGCTATCTGGGTATATGCGGCTCATGTGCCGTTAGACTCAATGGCAAGAATGTAAGGGCATGTAGCGTTACCCTCAGCCCCGGGGACAGGGCTAAAATAGAACCCATAGGCAACTATGAACTGATTCGTGATGTAGTGGTTGATTTCGGAAAGAAGAGGACGGGCAAGGATTAACGGACAACCTTTTGCAGGCCGAGCTCCATCCCCTGCTCGCTTAAAGCCCTCTGCAATAGCGAGACATCTAACTGCCTTGGCGTTACCCCCTGTCTTAAGGCTAGAGCAGCGGCCACACCCGCGGCCTGCCCCGTTGCCGAGCACACCGGTATGAGCCTGAGCTGACCCATCGCCTCTTCCTCCGCCGAGATACACCTACCTGCCACCAGAAGGTTTTCCACATTCTGCGGGAGCAGCGACCCATAGGGCAGTCGCATCTCTCCCTTAGCGTAGGGTTTGACAACGGTGTCCTCAAACTTCTTGGTCTTTACTTCCTCCATGGAGGGCGAGGCTTCCCCCACTATTTGTCTGGTGGCTCGAACGCCCACCTGGGTGGCAGTGTACTCAATCCGGGAGTTCTCAAAGCCCTGAATGTTCTTCTTCAGGAAGTCGGCCAGTCTCATGGCGTGCTCTCTGGTTATCAACTCGGCCTGTGTTAACTGCTGGGGGTCTACCCCGTCCATGCCAAGTAGATTGCCAGACCATATGTTCAGTTCATCGGGGTAGATGAGGTTTTCGGCGTGGACGCCCGGGGCACCGAACTCCATGTAGATGCCTAAGTCAAAGGACAGTTCGCCACGGTCAATGGCCTGTTTCACGAACTTCTTGAGGTTGCTCCAATTGCCTATTTGGGCGAGGGCCCTTTCGCTGTCTACCCCCACCATGTTGAACATCATGGTCATGGGTTTCTTGGCCACTCGAAACGGTGCCTTGGCGAAGGCAGCCACATCGGCATCGCCAGTGGCATCTATCACCATTTTGGCCAGGATAGCCTGCCGCCCTCCCTTGTTCTCGACGATGACGCCCTTGACCCCACCCTCTTCCACTATGCTTTCCACAATATAGGTGTGGAGCAGCAGCTCCACGCCCCTTTCGCGCAGCATACGAACTAGTTCGTATTTGACTATCTCCGGGTCAATGGCGTGCAAGTTCAGATAGGCTACCTCCTCGCCCGGGTATCGGCATGGCGCGTAGACCGCCCTGTCTCTCAATCTCTGGGCAATCTCAATGTTGATGCCATTATCTAGTGGAGGCGTTGTTACGACCAATGCCCCGGTAACCAAGCCACCTAGAAAACCATACCTTTCCAGCAGAAGGGTCCTGGCCCCGTTTCTGGCAGCGCAGACTGCGGCAGCGACCCCGGCAAAGCCCCCTCCACAAACTAGCAAATCAACATCAGCTATTACAGGGGTCTGTCTTTCTGGCTCGGTGATCCACTGCATTTGTCCCCTCCTGAGCCTAATCGCTCTGGCCGCATAATAGCTACTGGCGAGCGCCCTACCCCTTCTTGGTCACCTCCACGATGCCTTTATCGGCATCTACCTTCACCCAGTCGCCGGTGGCGATGACCTCCGTAGGGTTCTGGTCCAGGTCTGTAACCGTGGGCACCTGCATCACCACAGCGCCGATAGCGGTCAGTGAATTTATCTCCCCAATGATCATCGCCTTGGGGGCGTTCCCGGCCAGACGAATTACCTGGGCCACCGTTGACCAACCCGAGGAGCCCTTGGCCGAGGGGAAGACCAACACCCTTCCCGCGAAGCTCTGACCTCGTAGTTCGTGTCTCCTTTCGGTGATGATGCCCTTGACGGCATCCACCCCTCCCCAGGTGGAGATGGTCTGCTTGGTTACCAGGGCCTCGCCCTCAGCGGTGCCTCCCACTGCTTTTCTGCCCTTTAGCACTATCTGACTCATTTAAGCTCTCCCCTCCATTTCCCGGTTATAGCACAGTCGATGCACTCCTCCATGGTGCCGAACCAGACATCCACCCCACCGATGGCGGGAGCGTAATGGGCGTGTTTGGCGGAATCGGTGGCCACGATCTTGGTGCCCTTGGGGAATAGGTTGGTGTTCAACGGGCAGGTATCTGTTAGCAAGTGGCCGCCTGCCTTGGCGATGATATCGGTGTAGCCATTGCGGTCGGCTATGGCCTTGAGCTGGTGGGCTGTCCAGATCCAAAGGTCAACATTCTCATGCACCTTCTTGTCCTCCAGCAGCCTAGCCACATCCCTGAGCTGCTCCAGGGAGTAGTGGGGGCAGCCCATGTTTACCAGGTCTACCCTTTCATCTGTGGCCGAGTTCAAATTCTCATAGGTTTGTCTGCGCTCTGCCGGGCCGTAGCTCAGCACCTCCTTGGGTTTCTTTCCGCCGAAGGCTGCCTCCAGGGTTGGCGCCTCCGGGGTTACCCCTATGATGTGGTACATCATTACGCCACCGGAGGAAGCCCCGGCGGCGTTCAAAGCCTTGAGCATGCTGATGTTGGGTGTAATGGCGTGCTTGAGCTGGTAAACAGGCACCGCCAGTTGGCATACCTCTCCGGCGAAGTAACCTAAAAGATACCATTCCAGCACATCATTGACATCAAGCTCGACATCGATTAAGTGGGTGCCCAGGCGGTTCTCGTCTATATGGAATCCGGAAAGGGGCACCTTGCCAGTGAGGGCTATGGCGAAGGCACTGTGGGCCGCTTCGGTATTGGTGCGGGCCCCCAGCACAGCGTTGCAGAAGGGCACCGCTGAGGACTCCGTCCAGGCACAGTGTTCTCCCTTGGTGGGGACGTTTCCTATCTGGTAGGGCGTGCAAGTGGCGGTGATGCTGACGCCCGTTCTGATGCAGTACTTCTTGATGACCTCCATCAGTTCGTGCAAGCTTTCAGAGGCTTCCATTACCTGCCAACGTTCCAGGTCTATGGCCCAGATGTGGGTGGTGTTGAAGGACTTAACACGGTCCACAACTATTCTCTCGTCGGTATCTAGGAGGAATTTGGAGATCAATTCGTCGCTGTCCCGGGGTGTGACCATCTGTGGATAGGGATAGAACCCTATGAGCAGGTGTACATTGTTCGTGTCTACGAAGCGCTCTGCGCCGAGGGCTTCTCCATACTGTACCAGGAGTTCCATGGCCCTTTGCTTGGCCCGTCCCTCTTTGCCCTCTAGCATATCTTGCTCATCACGAGTTAGCTTCACATCAACCTCCTTTGACTGGGGATCTGGATAGCAACGGAGGTTTCACCCTATATAGTGCGCCACCCATGTCCCAGCCCTACACCTGAGGCGACCCGATTGTACAGGACGCCGAGAAGGCAGTCAACCAGGGTCATTGACACAATAACCCGCAGGCCTTATCTTACAGGCGGGGCTTCTCGACAAGAGCATCGATCATGACGGAGGCGAAGAGGTCATGAAGGTTCACATCAAAAGGGGAGAAGGCAAGGTAGAACGAATGCCTATCAAGTCCGGTGCCAGGGATTCCTACCTGACCAGGAGCCTGGTTTACCACGAGAATACAGGGATCCAACAATTCAGGCTAGGCATGATCGAGCTAGAACCAGGCCTGGAAATCGGGGCCCATGTACATAACTGTGATGAGGTTATGTACTTTTTAGCGGGAAAGGGTATTTATAGGGTTGAGGGGAAAGAGTATGAGGTGGAGCCGGGCGATAGCATCTATGTAAGGCCAAATGCAGTTCATGGCCCGCATACCAATACCGGCGATACCACCTGGCGGTATCTATACATTGTGGGACAGCCCTTAAGGCCTGTGAGCTCGGAGGATGTCTACCTGCCAACAGGCGAAAGGGTGAAGCCCACAGTGGTGCAGGAAACTTAGGGCGTGGGGCAACTTATGGAGCCCCACCACCCCGAGGACACCTACCTGCCCCTGAGAGAGCAAGTAAAACCCAAGATAGAGGAAATAGACTAAGGGCCGCTGGGCTGGTTACGGAATGTGAGGCGCCGGCCCGTCGCTGATATGCCCCTTCCTCTCCAACTCGGCATATTCCTCGTCTGAGAATCCGAGGAGCTGCTTGTATACGTATTCGTTATCCTCGCCAAAACGGACCGGTGGTCTGCGAATGGTGATGGGGGTTTTGGAAAGCTTCCAGGCAGCCCCAGGATGGAGGTAGTTACCACAGTCCCGGTGACTGACTGGCACCAAGAAGCCCCGCTCCTTAAGGTGGGGGTCGTTGTAGGTATCCCGGGCATCCATAACTGGGCCTGCTGGCACACCTTCTTTTTGAAGTAGGTGCATTACCGCATAGTGGTCTCGCTGGCTTGTCCACTGCTCAATGTATTGATCTAGGGCATCCTGGTTTTCATACCGGCTGCGGGCATCGGAGAAGCGCTCCTCCTGGGTCCAGGGGGGGTTGCCCAGGGCGCGGCACAGGCCTTGCCATTCCTCATCCGAGGTGACGGTGATGTTGACCCAGCGGTCCTCTCCGGCACAGCGGTAGCAGCCACAGGGCGCCGCACCGTGGATATCCCGGTTGCCTTGGGTGGTGCGGACTCTCTGATTCATGGAGTGGTCCATCATAGCTTCCCCAAGGCAGACTGCGCCGGTTTCCACCTGAGCCACCTCGATCAACTGTCCCCTCCCGGTGCGCCGGCGGTAGTTCAGGGCCATCATGGCGGCCAGGGCCGAAAAGCAGGCCCCCAGATAGTCGGTGATGAAAACCGGGGTATTGGCCGAGGGGTCCATATCGCGGTAGCCCCTTAGCGAGGAATGGCTGCAAATGGCGTCCAGCTGGCTTCCATGGGCTCGATAATCCCGATAAGGGCCGCTTAAACCGGTGGCAGATGAACGAACCATGATCAGGTCTGGTTTCACTTCCTTAAGAACCTCATAGTCAAGGTTGAGCTTGGGCATGGTATCGGGATGATTGTTTTCGATGAAGATATCGCTTATCTTTATCAGCCTCAGAAATATCTCCCTGCCCTCCGGCTCTCTCAGGTCGCGCACGCTCATGCTGAGCTTGTTTCTGCCCCCGGTGACGAATACAGGCCAGCAATTCCAGGGGTATTCGCCCGGCTCTTTGTTGGGGTAACCGCCGGAGTGGGGGGTTTGAGTGGCCAGCATCTCTTTGGTGGGTCTTGCCACCATACCGCGGCCCTGGGTCTGCCAGAAGTTAACCGTATCTACCTTGATCACCTCAGCCCCGAAGTCGGCCAGTATCATAGCGGCGCAGGGGCCAGTCCAGGCCACGCCCAGCTCCACCACCCTTATGCCCTCCAGAGGTAGCTTGGTCATTTGGCAATCCTCCCCCGTTACCCTGTCCTCAAATAACTCCCCATTCTCGAAGTCGGGCGATCTCCTCGCCCGTGTATCCCAGTTCTCCATAGACCTCTTCGTTGTGTTGACCCAGGAGAGGGGCCGGTCTTCTGGCTTGAAAGGGGGTTTCGGACATGATGAATGGCCGGCCAGGGTACTTCAATTTGCCCACCACCGGGTGGTCGACCTCGATGAAAAGCCCACGTTCGTTGAAGTGGGGGTCGTTAATCACCTCGTCGATGGTCAAGATGGCGCCCACCGGCGCCCTGGCCGCCTGGCCCTCCTCCATGACCTGGCGTTTGGTGCGCTCCATAGACCAGGCCAGGAAAAGGGCTTCGAATTCTTCCTTGAGGGCCGGATTGGCTTGGGCTGTAGGTTCTAGCCACTTGGGATCCTTCAGGATCTCGGGTTCCCCCAGCATCTTTACTATCCTGGACCAGTAGGCCCGTCCGCCGAATATCTCCACATAGCCATCGGCGGTGGGATGAGCCCCATAGGGGTAGCCCGTCTCATAGCCAGGAAATCGGGGATGGATCTCCCCGCAGAACTGATAGGCTATCATGACGGTGCTCTTCCTGTCCGGGGCGGCAGCGGTGAGGGCTTCTTGCATACTCATATCCACGTGCTGCCCTATCCCTTGCAGTCGGCTGCCCAGCAGTGCCCCCATAGTGCCGGTAGCAGCCGCAGCCCCAACCTGGTATAGGGAAACAGTCTCCGCGTTTTTCACCGGTTCCCGGTCAGGCAAGCCCGAGCTGTACATTTCGCCGCCCATTCCGTAGAGGATGAGTTCGGAGCTTTTGTAATCGCGGTAGGGGCCCGTTTGCCCGAAGTTGGAGATGGAGGTCATGACCAGCCTAGGGTTGAGCTTCTCCAGGGTTTCGTAGTCGAGTCCCAGGCGAGCCATCACCCCCGGCCTGAAGCTCTCCACCACCACATCGGCCTGCCTCACCAGCTCCTTGAAGATCTTCACCCCCAGGGCATTCTTCAAGTTGAGGGTTATGCCTCGCTTATTCATATTGAGGTATAGGAATAGGCCGCTCTTTTCCTGATGGGCCTCGTCCTTGAAGAAAGGCCTTAACCTTCTGGCCGGGTCGCCACCATCTGGCCTCTCGATCTTGATTACGTCAGCCCCAAAGTCGGCCAGTAGCTTGGTGCAAAAGGGGCCGGCAATGTACTGAGTCAGGTCTAATATGCGTACATCGCTCAAGGCCTGTTCCGGCATGCTTTACCCTCCACAAGATCCCTCAGGGTCTCCCCCCTGCCTCTATCTCACGGCTCCTTTTTCTTTCAGAGTGCCAATCTCGTCCTTGGAATAGCCCAGTTCCCGCAAGATCTCCTCGCTATTCTCGCCGGGGTAGGCGCCGGTGCCCCTGATCTGGCCGGGCGTGTCCGAGAGCTTGACGGAGATGCCGACCTGCTTGATCTTGCCGAATTTGGGGTGATCCACCTCCACAATCATCTGGCGGTGAAGCACCTGCGGGTCATTCAGCATCTCCCCTAAGGAGTAGACCTTGCCCACGCAGATATTATCCGCCTGGCGCATAATGTCAAACCATTCGTCCCTGGTCTTGGTCTTGAAGATTTCCCTGAAGATGGAGAAAATCTCCTCGAGTTTTTCGCCGGTGGCAGCCTGATATGGGATGAGGTCCTCCCTTCCCAGGACACGGCACAATTGCTCATAGAAGTGGGGCTCTATACAGCCGATGCTGATGTATTTGTGGTCTTTGGTCTCATAGATATTGTACCAGGGCACAGCTCCATTGTTCATTGACTCTTGCCACCTGGGCTCAACGCCGGTGACCAGGTAGCGGGAGACCTCGGCGGCGAGGAGGGAAACGACACCATCCACCATGGCCAGGTCTAGGTACTGCCCCCGGCCGGTCTTTTCCCTGGCAATTAAGGCGGCCAGGATGCCGATGGCAACATGCATCCCGCCCGCCGCATAGTCGGCAACGATGTTCATGGGGATGGCCGGGCCCTGGCGGTTGCCCACCATGCCCTGAAAGCCGCCCATGGCAATGTAGTTTATGTCGTGCCCCACCAGGTCTCGATAGGGGCCGTCTTGCCCATAGCCGGAGAGGGAGCAGTAGATAAGTCGGGGATTTATCCCTTTGAGGGTATCGTAGTCTATACCCAGCCGCCTCACCACCCCGGGCCGGAATTGCTCCAATAGGACATCGGCTGTGCCCACCAGCTTGTAGAAGACCTCCCGGGCCTCCACCTGCCTCAGGTCGAGGATGATGCTTCGCTTATTGCGATTGGTGGCCAGAAAGGCCATGGTTCTTTCATCGTCGGAGTCCTCTATCAAGTAGGGCAGCTTCGAGGTCAGCCGCTTCATGCCCTCCAGGGGTGGCCTTTCCACCTTGATAATATCGGCACCCAGGTCTCCCAGGAGCATGGTGCCATAGGGCCCGGGGGCCAGCCGCGACAGGTCAATAACTCGTATGCCCTCTAGTGCCAGCATGCCTCTCCTTTCCTTAATAAGAGCCTCGCCTCCTTTGGCCGCCACTGCGGCTCGGAACGCCGAGGCTCCTCTTCACCGCCGGGGAAGGGCGAGTCAAGGCTGATCAGGCGATTCCCTTCCGAGCGAGGCAGATATCCACAAAGCCGTTTAGCTTGTCCTCCATCTCTTGCGGGTCGAAGGCCTCATCTATGAGCAGCCGTCCCTCTATAATCAGGGTGGGGATGCCCAGTTCCTGTTCTGCAACCTCGGCCACGTTCTTGGCCAGATTGTCGGTCACCGTGCACCCCCACTGCTGGAAGTAGACGATGCCATCGAGCTTGAGGTCGCGACAGGCTATCAGGATGTCATCCACCCACCGTCTCCCCAGGCCGCCCCAGGCGGACTGATTAAGGATCCGGGCTTCCTCTTCCAAAGGTGACAGCTTTCGCCCGTATTCCGTCTCATCGCCATAGATCCCGAAGTTTATGCCGGCGACCCGGCTGGCATTCCCGATCTGGAAGTAGATGGCCTGCGCCCCCCGCTTCTCCAATATGCTAAAGGGGTCAGGACGGGCATAGAAGGGGCCGCTTACCGCCCACATTAGCCGCAGCTTCTCCTCGGGGACATTGGAAATCCCCTTTTCTGCCCTTTCCACTATCTCATCGTGGTAGATCCGGAATACCTCCAAGGCCCGGGCCGGGTCATGGTAGAGGGAAGGCCAGCGAGGCTCCTTAAAGGCCTCCTGTCCGGGAACCGGGCAGGGGACCCTCCGCTTGAGTCTGTGGATATCCTGATATAGCTCGTACCAGCGCTTCTCGATGTTCTGAACTTCGATGAGCTTGTCTTCATCGTACTTGATGCCGGGCACCGTGGATTCGGCGAGGTCGATGAGCTCCCGCAGTTGCTCCACCACATACTGAAGCGTCTCCTCGTTGGCCTCAAAGGGGACGTCCAAGTAGTAGTAGGGGATACCGCGCAGGTGGGCTATGGTCTGGAAGGTGAGGGGGATACTCTCGCATTCCCAGTTGTTGGCCACCACCAGGCTCAGATTGGGGAAGTCCTCATCCAGCACCATCGGTATCTTGAGCACGGTGCGGTCGCAGATCTGGTCTGGGAAGCCCAGCTCTCGGCACCGCTGAAGGTATTTCTTGACCTGCCATCTTTCCATCCGGTCACAGGCCATCTCGGCATCATAGATCTCGAACCCCATAGATCTGAGCAAAACGGGGGGGAACATCCCACTGGCAAAGGGTTTCCCCTGTTTCCAGGCCTCCAGCTCTGCTATGCGTTCGTCCCGTTCTAGCTCATACATTTGCAGATTGCTCTTGAGCTTGGTGGGATCGGGGTTGGCCTTGATCTTGTCTATCCGCCTCTGGTATTTGGCGATCTCTGTTTCTAAGAACTCCATGTGCATGACCCTACCTCCCAGCTATTTTTAGATGGCATTGAATCGGGACACCCTATTATCCTTCCAGGGTCTCCAGGAAGGCCTCTATCCTGGTTCGCAGTTGACCCTCTTTGGTTAGTTGATAGTCCCGCTTGAAGGTCATGTTAGGGATGCCCGCCTTGGTCAACTCCTGGCTGAAATAGGTGAGCCTGGTCTCCCGAGGGAAACAATTGGTCAAGGCCAATTGGATCACCCCATCGACGCGGAAGTCCCTCGCCCATTGGATGACCTGCCCCACTTCCTCAGCCCACTTGTCAGTGTGGGGGTCGGCGGGGCGAGTCAGGTAATACCTAGCTAGGGCCAGGATGAGGTCACCCCCAGGCTTGGCCATCCCATTCCAGAAATATCGGCTCCCGGTATCCAAGTCGTCCATAGCTACCACGGCGCCTGTGTCTTCTATGAGACCCAGATATCTTGGATCGTCCAGGAAATCGCTGGAGACCAATAAACGGGGTTTAACCCCTTTCAGGGGGGCTTCACGGCCTGCCAGATAAGGAAGCAGGCCCCGCAGCCTTCGAGTGAATTCCTCTTTGGGCATAACCCTGGCAGCTATAGTTATCCCCAGGGCTTCGGCACCGCTGATAGCAGGCTTAGCCCCCCGGCGCAGTTGGTAAAGCTTCATTAGAAGCGAGCGCATCTCGTCGAAGACCGCCATCGAGTGACTCAGGCTGGCATGGTCGATCCTTTTGCCCCCAAACTCCTCCAGCCTCTTCCTGAGTCTCTCTACCTCTCCGGCCCAGTAGTTAAGGGTCAGTTTAGTCGCCTTGTGCGGCAAATACATGATATGCACTAAGGGGATCTTGCCCGAGAAATAGAAGTTATCATATAGGGTTCTCATATCGTCGTCCCAGGCGGTGAAGACGGCCCCATCCAGAAAGTCAAGCTCGCCGGCCAAGAGCGACTCCAAGACGTGATTGGGGTAGCCGCAGCTTATGGCCAGCCGATAGACGGAGGCCAGGGGGATGCTATCCTTCCATGTGCCGGTGACCCTCCAGGGCAACATGCCGGCGGCATGAATCAGTTCCTCGGGCATATGGGGGTCAAACACCCCTATCACCTTTTTACCCTGCGCCTTATACTCTAGAGCCCATTTTGTCCTATTGGTCTCCGAGTTGGCCGCCACAAGTTCGCCGAGCTCCTGTTCCATTAGGGTCCTCATTCTTTGATGGTTTATAGCTTGGCCGCAGTCCGGCCAGCATTATAAGTTTATGCCAGACTTGCTTTTGTGTCAATCCGTTTTCACGTTGCATAAGGGGTCAATGCAAGCTGAGGCGTCTCGGCATTAGTTCCCTTTACAGCATTGACTGAACTTATTGTATAATATTCCCACTCCTGTTTCATCTGGGCGAGGCAAAACGGTTTCAGGGAAAGTCCTGTGGCGAATAAGGCAAGCATTAAGTTAGCAGGTATATCTCTACTGAGCCTGGTGCTTATGCTCATGCCCGCTGCTTGCCGTTCTCCCAACTTCGAGGTAAGCAACCTGACGATTACCCCGGCTCAGGCAGTTGTTCAGGAGACTGTCGTGGTTGCGGTGGAGGTAGCCAACATCGGCAATAGATCGGGCGACTATAATCTAGCCGTAAAGGTAGATGGTGAGGAATACCTCAATCAAGTTGTTACCTTGGCAGCAGGTGCCTCGGAGACCCGATCTTTCAACGTAATATTTAGGGAGGTGGGGACCCACCACATAGAGATAGGGGGGTTACAAAGGGATATAGAAGTTATTAGCCTTGAGGCAGCTTGGAACGAGGTTAAGGAGAACATGTCAAATATCAAATCCTTCCATTTTGCGCAGGGTCTGACCGTGAGCGGCCCCTCCTCCATCGTGTTCTCCATCTGGGACATCCTGGAGGAGGAAATCACAACTACATATAACATCGTCCTTGAGGGCGACTTCCTCCTGCCCGACAGGTTCAAGGGGACAATGGAGTTTTTCGCCCCTCCATTGTTCACCTCTTCGGAGATGGTCATCATTGGCAACGATTTATATGAGCAGGTTCCGGACGGAACATGGAGGAAAAGTGTAATGGGAGCCGAAGAGCTTTCGTCTATTTATCCGACCCGGGTATTGGAGATAGTGTCCGAGATCGAGGACTTAAAGTGGAGGGGCATGGAGGAGATAGAGGGCATTAAGTGTAGCATTATTGAAGGCAGTGTTCGGCCCATGGTTGCCCTGCCACTACTTGAGGGGGAGTTCTTGGGGAAGATAAGGGTTTGGTTCGGCCAGGAGGATCGGATGATTCATCGGATAACCATAGAAAGCTCCTACGCTGAGGAGCAGCCCACGGATGTCTATCTCGAGGCGGTTTTCACCGATTTCGACCAGGAAATCACCATAGAACCCCCAGCCGTCTCCTCATCCTGAAGAAATAGCAGCTAGCTCGCCCCTGAATGCAGGCGAATAGCGCAGCTACAGTCAAGGCGCCCTTGCTTCCCCCATTGACAATATAAGTCTTGACACGAATGGTTGAATGGCCTAAAGTAATGGCAACGATTTTGCCCGCCAGCATGTTGTGGCAATTCGAGATCTTCGTTGGCACGTTTATAAGTGAGGCAAAGGCATTTATGTTTGCCCCTAGCTATATAGTATGGAGGAACATAGATGAGCATGCCCAAGAACCCCCTCAAGATTATTGACTTCATCAGCCTATGGACGGGGCGGGCTGTTAGCTTTTTTATGTATGTCATAGCCGGCCTGATCTGCTACGATGTGATCCTGAGGTATGCCTTCCATAACCCCACCATTTGGGTCCTCGAGACCAGTTTTATGATCTTCGGCGGCTATTTTATGGTAGCTGGTGCCTACAATCTCTTCATCGGCGGTCATGTGAAGCTGGACATAGTCTACAGGCGCCTTTCCCTGAGAACGCAGGGCATCCTCGACTCCATCACCTTCGTCTTCTTCTTCGTTTTCATTGGTATCCTGTTCTGGCAGGGCTATGATTTTGCTGCCGAGTCGTGGCGGGTCAGGGAGATTAACCCCGATTCTGTGTGGAAACCCGCCTTTTATCCCATCAAGACGGCGATACCCGTAGCCGTTGGTCTTCTGGGCCTTCAGGGCTTGGCTGAGTTCACTAGGTCTATATACCAGGCCGTAACTGGCAAGGTTATGTCGCGTCTGGAATATGCGCCTCTTGGTCCTGTAGCCTCCGAATGAGTTTACCGGGGCTATGCACAAGACAATAAAGGCGAGGACGTGATGTCTGTAGAATATATACTCCTATTGATGTGTGGCAGCCTGCTGGTGTTGCTCATAACGGGCCTGCCCATTGCCTTTGTCTTGGGCTTCCTGGGCATAGTATTCGGCTACTTCTTCTGGGGGCCGCACGCCATATTTCTGATCCCTGCCAATGTGTGGGGCACCATGAAAAGCTTCGTGCTCCTGGCTGTTCCTTTGTTTGTGCTGATGGCCAGCCTCTTGCAGAAGTCGGGGATTATCGAGGACCTCTATAATGTGATGCATCACTGGTTTGGGCCACTCAGGGGTGGGCTGACCATGGGGACTGTGGCCATCTGCACCGTGGCCGGTGCCATGACGGGCATAGCCGGGGCCGAGGTAGTGCCTATGGGGATGATCGCCCTCCCCGAGATGCTCAAACGCAAATTCAGCAAGACATTAACTATAGGTGCCATTATGGCCGGTGGCACCCTGGGGCAGCTTATCCCGCCCAGCCTGCTGATGATCCTGTACGGGGCAATGACCGGAGACTCGATAGGCAAGCTCTTCGCCGGCGGCATAACCTGCGGTCTTGTCCTTTCTGGCCTGTATATCACCTACATAGCCATAAGGGCTGGCATCAATCCCAGCCTGGCCCCACCCCTCCCCAGGGAAGAACGGGCAGCGGTGTCCTGGGGGCAAAGGTTTCTGATGCTCCGGGGTATAATCCTGCCCATATTCGTTATCCTCCTGGTTCTGGGAAGCATCTTCGCCGGGATTGCTACCCCCACTGAGGCTGCCGCCTGCGGCGTGGCCGGCGCCTTCATATCCGCCGTCGTCCGCCGCCGAATGAATGTGCGAACCTTTGTCGATTGCGCCTGGGACAGCCTTAGGATCGGCGTCATGTGTATGTGGATCGTGATGGGGGCTACCATCTTTGGTGCCACCTTTAATGGCATCGGCGGTTACGCGTACATAAGCGACTTCATAACGGGGTTAGAGGTCAACCGCTGGATAGTTCTGGCCATAATGCAGCTCATCCTCTTCCTCATGGGGTGCATTCTTGACCCCACCGCTATAGTTCTGATCTGTGCTCCTATATTCGCCCCCCTGGCCAGGGACGTGTTGGGGTTTGATCCCATACACTATGGTCTAATATTCATGATCAACATGCAGATGTCTTACCTGACGCCACCCTTTGGCTATTGTCTGTATTACATCAAGGGGGTGGCACCTAGGGGGGTGGAGATGGACGACATCTATGTGGCAGCTCTGCCCTTCATAGGCCTCCAGGCCACTGGCCTGGTTCTGGTGGCTGCCTTCGCCCCCCTGGCCATCTGGTTGCCCGGGATTCTTATGAAATAGGCGACCCATCTTACCAGGCCGAGGGTTGCGGGAAAATAAAGAGGGGTGCTCCTGTGGCTGGCTCCACAGGAGCACCCCTCTTCATTTCTCAGGCAACCTTTACTGATTTGGCGATCGACTTTTACCTACATACCGCGTCGCCGTACTCCCGAATCAGCTCAGTATAACGCAACTTGATATCGATCATCTTCTGGCCGAACTCGGTGGTCTGCTCAATGCCATGCAGGCCCTTGAGGTAACCTTCCCATATCTCCATGCTATACCCGGCCATCTCGTCATAGTCCTCTTGCGGCCACATGTGCCATTCTATGCCAAGCTCAGGCAGACGCTGCATCAGGTCGAGCTCCAGCATCTTGTTCTGGTGAATAACCCGCAGGGTCATCTCCTTGGCCGCCGCCATTATTGCCCTCTGGAGGTCTTCAGGCAGGGCCTCGAATTGCGATTTCTTGAGGACGATGCTATGGCCGAGGACGGCGGTGGAGTGGGCCGGCTTTATCATGTAGGGGGCCGGCTCATGGAGCTTCATGCCGATGTTGGTGGCCAGGCTGGTATACTCCATAATATCGATGATGCCCCTTTCCAGGGAGGTATAGAGCTCCGCTGGGGTGATGGGGGTGACGTGAATGCCAGCCCGGGTATAAACCAGCGCCGCTATGGAGTAGGTCCTCATCTTCAGGCCCCGCATGTCGGCCAGGCGAGGGATGGGGACGGTGCTATGGATGGGCTCGCCGGGGTGGGGAGGGCAAGCTATCTCGATGGCATCGAACTGGGCAAGAAATTCGTTGTAGAGTTCCTTGCCCCCCAGCTCATAGTAGAAGACCAGCATATCGGCATAGCTCATATTAACACCGTAGGGCCATTCACACCAAAACTCCATGCCCTTGTCCTTGCCCATGAAGTAGACCATCCAGGCGGCCAGGCCATCCAGGGCGCCCTTGGTTACAGCATCCAGCATCTCGGTGGCCTTCATCAGCGCCGGGGCCGGATAAGGGGTGATCTCGATCTGGCCATTGGTGTATTCGCTGACCAGGTCGCAGAACTGGACCAGGTTGGCAGTGTAATCGAAGCTCCCCACCGGGTCACAGGATTGCATCCGCCACTTGATTGCCACCGGCGTGGCGGTGACGGGAACCTCCTTGGTGACCGTAGTCGTCTTGGTCACTGTGACTGCCGGCGGCGTGGCGGTTACCGTTACCGGGGGCGCTGTTACCGTCTCCGTTATGGTGACTGCTGCCTCGGTGGTCGTCACTGTCTTTGTCACGGTCTCCACCCTGGCACAACCCACCAGCGCTGAACCCATCACGAACATCAACACAAAGGAAACCAACAACAACTTCTGCGTCACCTTATTCATTTTCCCTCCTCTCCATAAAAGCTGTTAATTGCCTTCGTCCCTATCCGTCCATTGCCTTATAGCATCACCCCCTCCAGTCTATAAAGGATACCACGGGTATGCCAGTTTGTCAAGAGTGCCTTCGGCTCAAGTCCGCAGCGTGGCGAGTGCGCAGCTACTATTAGCCCCGGTGAATCTCCTCCCTTCGCTCATGGCTACCAGAATGATGAGGGGTCATCTTTGCGCACGGAGGCCACTATGGGGAGCCCCCCGTCCACTGCGAAAGAGGCCCCGGTAACAAAGGCTGAGGCGTCGGAGGCCAAGAAAATGGTGACCCCTACCAGGTCCCGGGGCGTCCCGTGACGCCCCAGCGGGGTTAGCCGGAGTCGGAAATCGTAATCCTCCGGGAATCTCTGGTAGTTCCGTTCCAGTGCCGAGGTCCATATGGTGCCCGGTCTTATGGCATTAACCCGAACGTTATAGCGGCCCCATTCCATAGCTAGCGTCTTGGTCATTATGTCTATACCCGCCTTGGCGGCGCAATAGTGGACTCGGCCAGGCTGAGGGGCGATGGCAGCGATGGAGCCGATGTTGATAATGCTGCCCCTTCTCTGCGGTATCATTATCTTGGCTGCAGCCTGGCATCCCAAGAAGGCGCTGGTCAGGTTCCAGCGAAGGTTCCCTTCCCAGTCCTCCAGGCTCAGCTCTAGTGCCGGGCTGATTCCAGTGCTGCCGCCGGCATTGTTGACCATAATATCCAGCTTGCCAAACTCGCTCACCGTCTTCTGGACCAAATTGGATACCTGCTCAGGGTCCATCATGTCCGTGGCGATAGCCAGAGCCGTGCCCCCCTTATCTCTGATCTCGCTGGCTGTAGCCTCGATTTCAGCGGGGGTGCGAGAGGTTACCACTACCGTGGCGCCTGCCTCAGCCAAGCCCAGGGCAATCCCCTTACCGATGCCCCTCCCGCTGCCGGTAACAATGGCTACCCTATCTGTCAGGTCAAACATGGATAGTGTCACCCTTGCCTCCTTATGAAAATACCCCCCAACTCCCACCCTCAAAATATCTCGCTACAGATGCAGAATCTCATTAATACCTACTCCACGCTAATTATGAAGGCGGGAGGCATCGAGGCGTAAGCTATAGAGCAGTCCTTGCCCAGCAGCCTCTCTGCCTCGGCAATGGCCTCCGCCACCGTGGGGAATGGCTCGAAGCCCATCAGGCGGGCAGCATCCGGGTCCTGGGCCCCGGCCAGGAATACTTTGCCCAGATGCCTCAAGGCATAGGCGCCCTGGCCCCACAGAATGAGGGGGTGTGCCCCGTGATAGCTATAGCGGTAACGATAGTGGTGAATAAACTCGGGGCGATGGGCATAGTCCTCGGAGTAGACATCCCAAATCTCGAAAGGATCTTGAGTTCGGGGCAGTATCTCCTCGTACATCGCTATATATGAGGGGAAGCGAATATCATCGAATGCCCGCGGGCAGGGGTGAATAAAAATGGCGATGCCCCCTTCTCTGATCAAAGGCTTGCCCTGATACAGGCCAAAGGCGTAAGAAAGGGCTGTATTGCGCACCAGGATGGGGTTCATAAAGGATAGCTTGGAATAGGGATCCATGTGGGGCGAGAGGCCGAAGATGGCTACATCCACCTGCCCTCTCACCTCTATCACCAGTTGCCTTTGGAGCATCTCGATGGTCTTTTCGTGGACGTCCGGGATATTGCCGGCGAACACGGCGGCCGTTTCCGCCGGTATACGATTGGTGGGCACCGATTCAATGGTGAAGATGCGTCTCCCCTTCTTGGCCAGCTCGGCGGCGACCACGTCGCCCATCTCCCAGATTATCTTCTGGAACGAGGAGCGCCTGTAGTCCATCACGGACTTGCCGCTGGCCCTGGGAAAGGGGCGATGGTGCTGCCTTATGCTGTTGTAGCTGGAAAGGCCCACTGCTATGGACTTCCAACCGCCATTAAAGTGCTGAGAATTGACATTGACATAGATTAGCTGGTCGGATTCCGTAACCGCCTTGCTCACCTCCACCAGCATACCCCGGGGTGTCTCGCCCACACAAACGATATCGTCCTTATCCTCGGCATCGTGGCAACGCAGACGGTGAGGCCCAAAGGAGAGAACCAGCTCTTCCCCCAGGATGGTAGCCAGTTCCCGCTGAGTCCATTTCCGATGTAGGGCATTGGCACAAATAAGCTGAATATTGTGCCTGGGGACACCAAGGCGCTCCAATTCCCGGAGCAAGATCTTGATAGTGGTTTCCCTAAAATCTGGCTGCTTGGGAGGTAGAATGGGCATACAGGGGTCATCGAAAGCGATGGCAACTTTTAACTTTGGGCCCACCAGCTTGGATAGGGGTTCGTGGTTTAGGGGCGAATCCAAGGCCTGCTTTACGGCCTCGGCCACATCTGGCAGGGCTGGCAGGGAGGGGGGAGGCTTTAATATCTTAGTCCTCTCTGGCAGTCTCGCCTCGAGAAACCCTGTGCCATAAGCTATTCTAGTCAGCTCTTGAGCCGTATGACCTACCCAGTTTTCCATATTGGAAAATTATAAGTGTGCCTTGGCTAGGGTGTCAAACAAGGGCTCGCCAGACAGGATAAGACAGCTTATTGAACGAGGCCAGGGAAAGAGAAATAACGAGGGATGAGGCACTCTTCCTCTTCCAAGAGACCCGCAATTGGCACCGGGCTCTGAAGCTCTTCGCTATGCACGATGTAAATCTAGCTTGCCGCTTTTGGGACAAGATAGCCCTCCTCAAGAAGGGGCACGTGTTTGCTGTTGGAGAGCCGGCATCGGTTATCACAGATGCTAACCTCAGGGATGTGTATGGCATCAGCGCTGTGGTTAACAAAGACTCTGGACAGCCCTAAATCGTACCTTTTGCACCCGTTTAGTAGCCTTTGTAACTGGGCAACGCCTATGATACAATCAGACTTGGTATAGAGCAACAGGCTGGGTAGCAAGGGCTGAATGCCAGGCTAAAAGTTCTTTGTATCGTCCACTTAGGCCCACTGTTGCTACACGATACCTGAATAGGTAACACGTCGCTTCCACTAAGACTTGGATCCTCAGGAACATAACTCCCGTTAGTCAAGGTTCTGACATGAACGGAAATCGAAGCATCGCTCAGAGTTAGTCTTTGCCTTCAGTTTCCTCGGCAAGTTTCTTGGTACCCTCAGCTTGTTTCCTGGCAGCCCTCGCAATTAGGTTGGTCTCTTCTGCGTATCTCCAAGTAACGTAAAACCAAAACCGTAAGCACAGCCGATATTAAGGGCTTGATTGAGATCGAGAGGTCCCCATGTCAACAGTCCCAAGAGGATAGATACCAACACTAAGCTTTTGTTGACTCAGAACCCGAGTAAACAATCTGGGCCCTTCTCGGGCCGGTAGACAACCTGCACTTTTGTTGTGCCGACCAAACGATATGGACGAATGTTGAGTCGAGGGGTGTTTACGCAGAAGCTGACAAGACCATGCGCAGTTGCTCAGCCCCCTCGATCCCTCTGGTTTCGGGATCTAATCCTTAGCGAATACAGCCCCTTCGCTCGCACAGCCAACTTGTTCGGCGTATCTTCTCAAATATCCGGTCTTTATCTTGAACTCGAACTCGGGCAATTCAGACAGGCGCCGATCTATTTCCTCCTGGGGCAATTCCACATTCAGCCTGAGGTTTGGGACATCTATTACTATTATATCGCCGTTTCGCAGAGCTGCGATCGGGCCTTTCCTCGCTGCTTCGGGGGCCACATGTCCTATGGAAAGTCCACGGGATGCTCCTGAGAAACGCCCATCAGTAATTAAAGCTACCTTTCCTTCCAGACCCATACCAGATATGAGGGAGGTAGGAACTAACATCTCCCTCATCCCGGGACCACCTCGAGGTCCTTCATATCGTATCACCAGCACATCTCCAGGTTGAGCTGCGCCACCTGAAATAGCTTTGGTAGCCTCCTCCTCCGAATCGAACACCCGTGCCGGACCGCGATGGACCAGGCTACTGGGGTCTACCGCGGCACTTTTGACTATGGCCCCGTGTGGCGCCAAGTTGCCAAAGAGGACATTCAGGCCACCCGTCTGCGCATGCGCGTTGGACAGAGGGCGAACAAGGTCTGCATCCTCCACAGTGGCAGACTCGACGACTTCGCCCAGTGTCTTCCCGGCAACTGTCTTGGCATCGAGCCTTAGCAAACTCTCAAGTTGTCTCATTACGGCGGGTATTCCGCCAGCCAAGTGCAGGTCCTCCATATGCTCGCGGCTGGCTGGGGCCAGCTTGCAAATGTAGGGAGTGCTTCGACTGATGTCACTGACCTCCGACAGCGAGAATGGTATCCCTGCAGCGTTGGCAATGGCTAGCATGTGAAGAATAGCATTGGTACTACCCCCCACTGCCATAGCTACTACAAGGGCATTGTAGATAGAGTCCTTGGTCACAATATCTCGGGGACGGAGATTCGACTCCAGCACCTTCATAACCAGCCTTCCGGCCTCTCTCGCCAGGGAAACCCTCCTGCCGTATACAGCCGGAATGGTGCCATTACCTGGCAGCCCGAGCCCTATGACCTCAGTTATGCAGTTCATGGTGTTGGCGGTGAACATCCCCTCACAACTACCACACCCAGGGCGGCTGACCCTCTCCATCCTTAGTAGTTGTGACTCATCAATTTTACCTGCTACTACTTGTCCCACCGCCTCACTTATGCACGCATGGTCCAGGTCCGGATAGCCAGCTAGTTTTCCTGCTTGAGCGGGTCCACCGCTGACGAAAACGCAGGGGATGTTTAACCTCAGCGCTGCCATTAGCATACCAGGGGTAATCTTATCGCAGTTAGGAATGAACACCAAGGCGTCGAATTGATGAGCCTCGGCCATGACTTCCACTGAGTCAGCGATCAGCTCTCGACTGGGGAGACTATACTTCATGCCGATATGGCCCACAACCAAGCAATCGCAGACAGCAATGGTATTGAATTCAAAGGGCGTGCCACCAGCGCTCCTTATTCCAGACTTTACCGCCTCAGCTATGGTGCGTAGGTGAATATGTCCCCCCACAATCTCAGCAAAACTGTTCACCACGCCAACGAAGGGCCTCCTTATGTCTTCATCGCCACACCCCAAGGCGCGCAGCACGGAGCGATGCGGGGCACGTTCAATGCCGAGTTTGATGTTGTCACTTCTCACTTGGACCCTCCTTCCCCCCAGGTCATGATGTTGACCGCATTGTACTTCACTGGTGGGATAGCGGTCAATCCTATCGGGCTTCCGATGCTTCTTTGACGAATCTCAGAGCTGAGCTGACACCTGGTCTTCCTCCTCTCTGTCATTCTCATCCTACTCCAGAGAGGCCCCAGGGACCATAACCTGTAGCTTATTTCTCCCTATCTGCAACAAGAGGTCTGACGCAGGCCGGGTTATTGCTACCGCCGCGTGCTTCTTCTTGCGTGGATATACCCCCACCATTAAATACCTTACTGGCACTTGCTTGAGCTTCGCTGTTGCGCTAGTCTTCATTTCATGGCTCTCTTTACATGGATTTGGCGCTTGTGGCTGTGCACTTCCTCATTGTAGTCGGAGCCATCTCTTGTTAATCCCTATACTGATTGCGAGAAATGTGCAATAAAATATCTAGTAGGGTGTGGTAGTGCCTGCAGAATGAAATACACACTAAATGTCTGAGAGACGCCTTATTGCGGGTTGAAATGGGAAGCAAACTGGTAGGGGAATAAGGGCTGCTCTCTGCGGTAGATTTCAAAGGAGGCGAAAGCAGTGGCGATGACTCACAAAGCAAGGATTCTAGCAGCGGCGCGCAAACAGCCTGTGGATAAGCTGCCCTTCGGGGCCCGCATTGATGTGTGGTACAATTACCATTCCGCGCATGGTACCCTGCCGAAGAAATATAAGGATTGGAATATGGTGGAGATACTGCGCGACCAGGGTGCCGGAACTCAACTCCGCCACATGCGTATCTGGAGAATAGAATACGATAACCTTGAGGTTGTCATCCAGGAGAATCCCCCCTATAGGACGACGGAGTGGAGGACCCCACTCGGCAGCGTTACTTTAAAGACGAGGTTTATCCCCCAGGAAGGCGCCTGGAACGTCCATGAAGTCGACTATCCGTTCCGGAGTAAGGAAGACTACCCGGTCATAGAGTACATTCTTGAGAACACCAGGATCGTGCCGGACCTTAGTGAGTACTACCAAATGGAGAGAATGGTTGGCGGAGACGGGATGGTGATAACCGGCATGGATGAGTATTCGCCAATGCAGGCGATTATGCGTTATTGGATCGGCTATGAGCGCTTCTTCTATGAGCTTCACGACCATCCTGCCCAGATAGAGCGCCTTTATGAGCTCGAGAAGGAGGTGGCTAAGCAAAAGCTTCAAATCCTGGCCGAGTCGCCTGTGGAAATACCTATGCTCTGCGCCAACTGGAGCGATGAATTTCATACGCCAATTTTTAGAAAATACTTTGTGCCCTGGCTTAGAGGGGCCTCAGACTACCTTCATGCTAGAGGGAAGTTAACTCAAGTTCACATCGATGGCGAGATGAGGAGATTGCTCCCCTTCTTCTTGGAGACCGGCATCGATGTGGCTGAGGCCTGGAGCCCGGCGCCGATGACCTCGGTGACTACTGCCGAGTTGAGAAAAGCCTTGGGCGACGAGGTAACTATTTGGGGCGGGATACCCGCAGTACTATTTGAACCACAATATACCGAGGAGGAGTTCGACGCCTATATTATGAATCTGTTCAAGGAGATAAGCCCTGGCTACAACTTCATAGTGGGCATGGGGGATACTCTACCCTTTGACGGCAAGATCGAGAGGGTAGGTAGAGTAGCTGAGCTTATAGACAAATTCGGTCGCGTGCCTATGGAGGTCTAGTTCGATTCGGGCGCCGGCCATGCGGAAGGGGGTGTATGTCGTCGGGCCTGTTGCCGAACTCCTGGCTCAAAGCTGTCTAGAGACCCTTCGCCTCGACGAACTGAATTTAGCTAATGTACCTGGAAGGGATGGAGGCCCCTACCAAGCAGATCTAGCCGTCTGGGCAGTGTCTTGGCTATACCCAAATATCAGGACACGACTGTTGGGCTCAGGCTCTTAATGGCGCTCTCCAAGATGTCGAAGGCCCGGTCCATCTGCTCCTGGGTGGTGGTAAAGGGCACCACCAGCCGCAGAACGTTGGTTCGCCCCTGGGCGCCCCGCACGGTGATCAGGAGCCCATCCTCTAGACAGCGGCGCTCTACTTCAGGCCCCGCCTCGTTGGCTGGCACTTTGCTGTCCCGGTCCTTCACCAGTTCTATACCCTGGAGCACCCCTCGGCCACGGACATCGCCTATTATTTCATAGCGCTTTGCCATCTCCAGGAGGCTGTCCCTGATGCGCTTACCCATTTCCTTGGCCTTGTCCACCAAACCCTCATCTTCGATTATATCTAAGCTAACGATGGCAGCGGCACAGGCCATAGGATCAGCAGCATGGGAGTGACCCAACACAAACTCCCGGCCGGCAACCACCTCTTCGATCTCAGGACTGGTGGCCACGGCGCTAATGGTCAGTTCGCCGCCGAAATGCTTGGAGATGGAGACGATGTCAGGTACAATGCCCTCCTGCTCGAAGGCGAACATACTCCCCAGCTTGGCCAGGCCCGTTTGAGCCTCGTCCACGATGAGCAACATGCCTCTGTCTTGGCACATCTTTTTCAGTTCTTTAAGCCAACCCGATGGAGGGTCGATGACGCCGCCGGCACTGAACAGAGGCTCGGTTATCACGGCTGCCAGAGCCCCCACAGACTCCGCATCCAGAATCTCAAACCCTGCCTTGAGGCAAGCATAATGGCACTCGGGGAAGGTGTGGTCCACGGGACAACGATAGCAGTAAGGGGCCATTATAGCGTAAGAACCGGGCAAGAGGGGACCATAGCCAGCGTGCCACACGCCGAAGGTGATAGACCTGGCCGCATCCGACATGCCATGGAAACTGACATGAGGGCTGGCTACCTCGAAGCCATTGGTATACTTTTTGGCGATGACAATGGCAGCCTCATTGGCGTCGCTGCCCGTCAGCAGAAAAAGAGACTTCTTCAGAGGGGACGGCAACACCTCGCCCAGACGCTTGGCTAGCTTGATCTCCTCCACGTTAAAATGCGTCATATTGGAATGGATCATGGTCTCACAGCTTCTATGGATGGACTCCACAATCCTGGGATGATTGTGGCCCAAAGCGGCGCACATCTGCCCGGCGACGAAGTCGATATACTCCTTACCATTGACATCGACGACTATGGAGCCTTTCCCAGAGGCAAGCACTGGGCCTATGAACTGCCTCTTCTGTACTCGAGCACGGAAGCAATAGTCCCGGGCAATGTCCAGCAATTCTTGTTCCGTCATCGGCTATGTCCCCCTTAGAGCGTAATTGCCTACGCTGCCTATTATATCATCCCTGGGATGTCCAGATAAGCACAGTGCTTCCAGCGTCAATGCCTACTGAGGAAACCCACAGAGGGGCTTCGCCCCTCTGGACCCCAATCAACAAACGGGATCAGACCCCCGGGACTGCATTGGGGGGCTGGTGCTGGGACCTACTTGGCGACCTCAGGGAGATGGCCAGCAATCCAGCTAACAGAAGGGCCCCGGCGGCGATAAGGAAGGGGACGGAGTAGCTGGCAGTACGGTCGAAGAAATAGCCTGCTGAAAAGGGGCCCAGGGCGCCGCCGATCCCGGCCCCTGTCCCCAGCGCCCCATTGATGGCACCTACGGAGCGCAGCCCGAACAGGCCCGCGGTGAGCCCATAGAACTGAACCATATACCCCCCAAGGGTGAACCCGAAGAGCAAGGCAAAGCCGAAGAAGGCAGCGGTGGTGCGAAGGGTGGTAAGCCAGAAGAGGGATATGGACTGTAATAACACGGAGATGATGAAGCTGGCTCTGGCGCCGAACCTATCCTGGGCGATACCCATCAATACCCCGCCTATGATGTTGGCGCCACCAATAAGGCCGAGGACCAGCGACGCCGTCGCCGCTGATATCCCGACATCGGTGGCATAGGGCACCAGGTGCACCATGACCATGCGGAAACAGACGCTGCACAGGAGCTGCATAAAAATCAGAAACCATAGGTTCGGGGTTCTCAGGGCATCTCGCAGGGAAAACTGGGGAACGGATGGGGCCATATCGGTGGGGAGGGGGGCATAGGTGGTCTCTCTGGGCTCCTTCTTCAAGAGCAGGGCGGTGGGGACGATAACTGCCCAGGCGATGAGCCCAACAATTATGTAGGAGAGACGCCAATCGAACATGGTGATCAGATAATTGACCAGGGGCGAGATGCCCAGGATGCCCAGCCCGTGGCCAACCCGGGTTGTGCCGAGGGCGAGCCCCCTTCTGCCGCTGAACCATCGGCTGAGGGTGGTAACTATAGGATACCAGCAGGTGCTAATGCCGAAGGCTAGAGGCAAACTGTAGAGGAGGTATAGCTGCCAAACGGCGGATATCTGGCTGCTCAATACCAGCCCCAGGCCCATGAGCAGGCCCCCGGCGGCCACTGTCATTCGGGGCCCATATCTGTCGGTGCACCAGCCGCTGATGAAGGCCGAGATGCCATAGAAGATCATATGAAAGGACATTACCGAGGCAGTGGTGGCTCGGCTCCAGCCGAAGTCCTGTTGAAGCGGCTTGAAGAATATGCCGTAGCAGTACTGTATGCCGAAGGCAGTGGCGGTGAGGAGGAGACAGGCAGCCACTATTATCCAGCCATAATAGACCCGACCCGCGGCGACCGGTGTGGCCATGTCACTGTTACGCTATTTTGATGGCAGTGTAGAGGAAATCACCCAGGCCGTCAATTCTGGGGGGAAGGGGATGGCGATGGGAAGGACGTGGGGGCGCGGGAGAGCCAGACCAGGGTGCTGCCAACCAGGAACATGATGCAGAATATGGTGAAGACCAGATTGTAGTTTCCCATCCGGTCGAACATCCAGCCGGCGAAGACCGGGCCGATGGCGTTGAAGACCATGCATAGCGGCCAGTAAAGGCCCCGTATGCTGCCTGCCGAGGCCCGGCCGTAGTGCCTCACGAAGGCCAGGGAGAAAAGGGGAAAGGAGCCTCCGAAGCATATGCCGTAGAAAACGGCATATGCGTAGAGCATGGCCGGCCCCCTGGTGAGGATGAGCATAAAGATGCCGAGGGCGGCGCCGGCCTGGACGGTGCCCAGGAGGACCTTGACCGGGAAACGGTCGGCCAGGGAGCCCAGGAGCAAGGCCCCCACGGCGGCGCTGATAAAGAAGGTGCTCAGTGCCCCCACGGCCACCCCCGGGTCGATGCCAATGTCAGTCAGGTAGGGGTACTGGTGCAGGTTCATGGCCGCCGCGACTAGGAAGAACAGGCTGAAGGCTGCAGTCAGCAACCAGAAGGTGCTGGTGCCTGCCGCCTGGCGGGCAGTCCACATTGGCTCGGTCGCCGTGGTAGCTGTTACGTCCCCTTGGGTCGGGCTGGGCGGAGGCAGGCCATCGGGGGTGAGGTTGTGGTCTTCGGGGCGGCGACGCAGGAAAATGACGGAGGGCAGAAAGGCCAGAAAAATGGCCAGCCCCCCCACGCCTACCCAGGCATTGCGCCAGTCCAGAGAGGCGATGAGGAGGGCAGCCACCAGGGGAAATAGCGCCTGACCAACCCGGATGCCCAGTTGGGCCATACCCAGCACCCGTCCTCGCCAGCGGATAAACCAGTTGGAGCTGGTGACCACGATGCCGATATCGAGGACGCCGTTGGCCAGCGCCCGGGCGAGCCCCAGGAAAAGGTAGAGGTGCCACAGGGCGGTGCACCGCGATAGGCCCATAACGGCCAGCCCCATGAGAGCCACCGCTGCGGAAATGGCGACCCGCGAGCCCCAGCGGTCGAGGAGAGGACCGATGCAGAAACTGATGGCAGCGGCCAGGAGGGAGCCCAGGGCCACCGCCCCAGAGATGGCAGTGCGCGACCAGCCCAGTTCCTCGCCCATGGGTTTGAGGAAGATGGAGAGGGTGGAGTTGAAGGGGGTGGCCAGTACAAAGCCAATGATCACCAACACCCCCGCAATCGCCCAGCCGTAGAAGAACCTGGGCCTAAGCATGACTGCCGTTTACTGGGGTTGGTAATCGCGATGGCCTAGCCATATTGCTCCCGCAGCAGTGTCTTCAATACCTTGCCCGTAGCATTCCTGGGCAGTTCGGGGACGAAGTCCACAGACTTCGGCTTCTTATAGCTGGCAATGCGTTGCCGACAGAATTCTATTATCTCCTCCTCAGTCGCTGTGGCGCCTTCTTTGAGGACCACTACTGCCTTGACCGCCTCGCCCCATTTTTCATCGGGGACGCCGATGACGGCCACATCCCGCACCGCGGGGTGGGCAAAGATGGCCTCCTCCACCTCGCGGGAGTAGATGTTCTCCCCTCCGCTGATGATCATGTCCTTTTTCCTATCCACAATGTAGATATATCCCTCTTCATCTACAGTGGCCAGGTCGCCGGTATGGAGATATCCTCCCTTCAGGGTTTCCGCCGTGGCCTCGGGCTGGGCCCAATAGCCCTTCATTACATTGTCACCCCTTACTATTATCTCGCCCACTTGTCCTGGAGCCACATCCTGGCCGGCCTCATCCACCACCCTCACCTCCACATTAATAATCTCCTTGCCACAGGACGTGAGCCGCCTCAATTTCTCCTCTGGCCCCTCGATGATATGGTCCTCCTGGGGGAGCCAAGTGACTATGCCGCCGCTCTCCGTTAGACCGTATAGCTGAACCATCACTTGGCCGAATCTATGTAGGGCTCTCTTTATCAATGGCAGGGGCATTGGGGAAGCCCCATAGCCTATCCAGCTTGCGCTGGATAGGTCATGCTCTTCCTTATCCAGCTGGTCGAGGAGACCAGATATCATGACCGGGACTGCATTCAGGGTGGTAATCCTCTCCGTCTCGACGACTTTCAGGGTAGCCAGCGGCTCGAACTTCTTCAATAGAACGTTGGTGGCCCCAAGGTAGAAGTGGCTCATCAACGGCCACTGGGCGGCGACATGATAGAGGGCGGCCAGGTGCAGGGTTATATCGTCATGGCGGAACTGAAAGGCCAATATGGGATTGAGGGCGTTGGCGATGAGATTTCGGTGGGTGAGCATGGCCCCTTTGGGCCTGCCAGTGGTGCCCGAGGTATACATAAGGCAAGCCAGGTCGTCTTCATCCACTCGGATGTCAGGCTCCTCTGGGGGATACCGGGAGATCAAGAGCTCGTAGCTATTCTCCCCCGCCTCCCCTATGGTTATGAGATTCGCGACCGTCTCAAGCTGAGACCATATGGAATCGATGAGCCCTAAGAATTCCTTTTCTACGAGCAGGGTGCTGACCTGCGCATCGTTTATGATATAGACGAGCTCCGGCCCCGCCAGCCTGGCATTCAAGGGCAGGATGACCAACCCCCCTTTGGCCGTGGCGAAGTAGGCCTCGGCATATTGAGGGCAGTTCTCGGCCAGAATGGCTATCCTCCCGCCCCGTTCCACCCCCGAGTCTAGAAGAGCCCTGGTCAGGCGATTGACCCTGTCGTTGAATTCCTTGAAGGTGTACCTGTCATTCCCGAAGACCAGGGCTATTTTGCTGGGGTAGTTCCTGGCGTTCCTGATGGCTATGTCGCCTATAACCATTGACCCTCCTCTCTACCGGGCTTATACCTTTCTCAGGTGTTTTTTCATTATCCGGAGGGCTTTCTCAGGGGCGATCTCGGCCAGCAAGCCTATGGCATAGAGCAGGTATCGTTCATCTATGAAGAATTCTGGCGCCTTGGGCCTGAGGGACAGGGGTTCCCGCTGGCTGTATAGCGTTCCCTCCAGTATCCAGCGGGGGTGCTGCCCGTAGCTAAATATGCCGCCGGTCCCGATGACACGCTTAACCTGGGTCAGGTCCTTGCCATGCTGGAGGTAGACAGTGCCCGATGGCAGATAGCAGGTCTCTATCACTCCGGCGTGTCTTTGCATGGCGATCTCCACCGAGCTGCGGGCCAGGGCGACATCGAGGTGGGAGTCATGCTGGGTCTGGGGGACAAAATCGATATGGTCGGACAAGTAGGACAGCTTGGCGCCTAGGTCCAGGTCGCCAGCGAGCCCCTCGTCCCTTGCCATCAGGTTCTCTCGCAGGCGCTTCTCGCCGGCGATTTCCAGGATATGGGGTGCGCTGTATCGAATTCCCAGGTCACCCTCCACCGTCCGCTTGGCGTAGGGTTCGGGCAAGCCCTTTGCCACTACGCCGGGCTGGGTGGGGTTGCCTTCCGTCAGGGAATCCACATCGGTGGTGGCGCCGCCAACATCGACAACGATGAGGTCGCCCAGCCCCGCCTCTTCTGGGGTGCCTTGAGCCAGCAAGGCGGCGCCGCGGAGCACAGCCATGGGAGTGGGCATAATAATGCTGCCCACGAGTCTCTCGGCTTTGTTCAGGCCCTTCCCATGGGTGATGCGCCTCATAAACATCTCTCTGATGACGGCGCGAGTCGGCTCTACGTTGAGCTGACTGACCTCTGGCATCACATTAGCGGCCACCGCCACATACTTGCCAGCGGTGTGGAGGATGTGCTCGACCTCCTCAGCGGCCACTTTGTTGCCGGCAACCACTATGGGGCAGACCAGATCGGAGTTGGCCAGCATCCTGGCATTGTGGAGGATGACCTCTGTATTCCCGCCGTCGGTGCCACCCACCAGCAGCACCAGGTCGGGGCGCTTCTGCTCCAACTCGGCTATCTCCTTGGGGGTGAGCTGGTAGGAATAGACCCCTATGACCTTGGCGCCGGCGCCGAGGGCAGCTCTCTTGGCCGCCTCAGTGGTCAGCCGGGGGACCAGGCCACTGGCCACCAGGCGCAAGCCGCCGGCAGCACTGCTACAAGCAAGCTTGCCCTCTATATCGGTGTTGCCGACGCCCGTCTGAGCAAGGAGAGCATCGAAGGCCGCCTGTAGCCCAATGGTCATATCTGTGTCGACCGTGCTGGGCGCCTGGCAGCTCCCTACCACCTCTTCCTTTTCCAGGTCTACCGCCCTTATTTTGGTATAAGTGCTGCCAAAGTCTATAAGTAAGATGACTCCCATGCCTTCGCTCCTACGCCCAGAGGCAAGTCAGACAAAGAGCCCGTGCCACGAAGAGCCCCTTTCAGCCGTCGTTCCACCATTCTTACTTGGCATAAAATCGGATTCCCGGCGGTAAGGGAGGGTGGTCAGGTGCCAGCGGTGCTAACCCAGCAAGCGGACAACGGCACCTACGTCCTCTACGCCCTCCAAGTTGGTGACCATCTGGATTACTTGGTCAACGGCATCGTTGGCCAGGGGCCTCACCGAATAGGAGGCACAATCCCTGAACTTAGCTATCAGGTCATCCAGGGTCATGGGGTTCTGAGGGTGGCCGTAGGCAAACTCCACTTCCTTTGAGTAGGTCCCGCCGTCCTTGGTCTTTATTTCGACCAAGGCGGGCTCGATGCCACTTGTGTTGAAGCGCTCCTCGAACCTGAAGGTCACCTTTTGGGCCATTTCCAGAGCCGCGGGGTCATTGAGGCCCGCGGGGGTGAAGTCCGAGAGGACAACCTTTCCCCGGGCCAGGGCTGCCCCGATGATAAAGGGCAAACTGACCTTGGCGTCGATGCTTGCCTTGGGCCTCCGTCTCTCCTCCAGAGGCTCACACAGGGATTGGGCAAAGCTGCCCCCCGCCAGCAGGATAGCTTCGGTGTCCTCCGGTTTGATACCATTTCCCTTTACGATATCCAGGGTCGCGGTTATGAAGGGGTGCGCATTCCGACAGGCAGGCCAAGGCTTAAAGCTGACGTTGACCCCTTCAAACCTTTTGCCCAGCTCGGCGGTGAGTCGGGTGGGGTCATAGTCGCCCTGGAAATATAGGTTGAACAGGCCATATTTCCCCTGCAGGCTGTTCCTGTCGCCGGGTACACCCCGCTCTGCCATGAGGGCGGAGAGAACGCCCGCCTTGGCTGAGAAAGCATCCCGTATCGCCCGGAAGGCAGACCCGGGGGTATGGACGGGCTCCAGGCTGCCGGCTACTTGGTTGAGGACGAGACCGAAGGCGTTTACCATCTGATCCCGGTTTAGCCCCAGCAGCTTACCGGCGGCCGCCGTAGAGCTGAAAAACCCCAGGACCACTGGCCTTAGCCAGCCATAGCCGAACAGTCCTTTATTCAAGGCCAGCCCCAATCTACATACCATATCATTGGCTAAGGCTACGGCGGTGATAAAGTCCTCGCCATTGACTCCGCCAATTCGCTCCGCTATAGCGAAGGCGGCGGGTATGGTGTGTGCTGTAGGATGGACAATGGCGGGGTCATGGGTATCATCATAATCTAGGGGATGGCCCATGGTTCCATTAGCGAAGGCGGCCATCCATGCCGTCACCCTCCCCCCGAAGGCGATGATGGTGCTCTCCTCCTTGCCTCCGCCCTCCTTGACCATCTCTACAATTTCCTTTACGTCCGGCGCCAGGCTGCTCGCCGCCAGCATAACGCCTAGAGTATCCAGAATGCACCTCTTGGTGATTTCCACAACTTCTGCCGGCAGATCGCTGTATCTGATATTCACGATGTTTTCGGCGAATTCAAAGGAGCTGTCCATGGAACCCTCCCTTCTACTGATGGAAATACTCTAGAATAGGGCCCGGGATAGGAAGCTGATGTCCTGGATCACCATCTCGATATCTGCCTTAACGCCCTCCAGCTTCTCCCTTTCGGCGATCTTCTGGTTATTGTACTCGACCACCTCCGGCGGCAGGGGCACGTTGCCATAGTCCAGATAGCGGATGGCGCCGGTGGCATCCCTCACCGGGAGGACCTTGTTGTGGCACCGAAGCCAGGGGGAGAAGACCCCGTCCAGCACCCCCCGCTCTACTGCCCTCATCATCCCGATGGCCACGTCTCCCTCTCCCAGCTCGATGGTTTTATCTAAGCTGGCCCTTACCTCCCGTCGGAGCATCTCCTGTTCTAGCTTCAGCTCCTGGCTCTCCCCCAGCCTTTGCTTGCCGACCACGTCGATGATCTGTTTGGCCATCTTTACGGCATGGGCATTCCCCTCCTTTTCGGGCACCACGTAGGCCTCGTCCAGGGATTTGACTATCATACAGCCAACCCCGGAAAGGACGCTGATAGCTGCCTGCCAGGCGATGAGGGCTGCGGTTCGGTCCACATCCCTGGGCCAGACCCCCAGAAAGGGGTAGGTCCAGAGATATACGGCTACATCAGAGTAGCCGAATCGAGCCAGGTATTCCTTGGTCAGCTCATGGAGCACTCTCAGCGCCGCTACGTCCTGCACCAGGTGTACACATAGGCCAAGGGTAAGCCCGATATGCTTAACCCCTTGTTCCGCGGTGAGCAAGGCGGTCAGGATAACTATGGGGATCTTCAGCCCAGGGGGCTCCCAGCCGTTGAAGTGGCCGGAGGACCAGGCCACTATGGGGGCTCCCCGCTCCTCGTAATAGGAGATAAGCCGGTTGCCGTACTGGTTGTTCTGGATTCTCATATCCAGGGGGTAATTCTTGGAATGCTGGAGCAAATCGTGGAGGTCATAGGACAGATATCCTGTGGCGCCCCCGGCAAACCCGATCTCCGTGGCCAGCCTGGGGTCTTCATCCACATTGGTGATATAGAAGGGAACCTGGCTCACCTCTCGAATCCGCCGCAGACCCTTGACACCGTGGCAAACCGCGGGATATCCATTTAGCATGGACCTGCCCTGCCTGATGCTCTCGTCAATGCCCTGCTGGGCGTCCTTAAACCTACCTTTTCGGGTGTAGGTATCCATGAAGATGAGCCAGGCATCGGCCCCGGCTTCCTCTTCCACATACTTCATATGGGTTGCCGTCTCTTCCACGGTGGCCCGCCCCACCTGGGGCATGGTGAATACCGTGCCCTGCTGGTAGCCCTGGGTCAGTTTTCGAGCCCAGACCTTCTCCTGGGGCAGGCTCTTCTGGTATTCCACGGCCTCATCCAGGTCCACCTCCCGGCCCGTGGGCCACTGGGCTAGGACCTCCTTGCGCACTTCGAGGAGCTGTTCTTCATCCCATCTTCTGCTGCTCAGTTCCATAAGCTCTGCCTGTCCTCTTGGTCTCTGGGCTAGGATAATCCCAGATCCCGCTTCAGGTCGGCGATAGCCACCGCTGGCTTGGTCTCGGGGGGATACACTCGATCGAAACCGATGTCCTTATACTGTTTCTCAATGTCCGGCCATTCCTGTCTGGTCGTCACTAGGTAGCCGCCGATGTAGAGAAGGATGTCCTTTAACCCCGCCTCGATGCACTTCTCCCTGAGCCCCTCAGAGTCGAACAGGCCCATTCCATAGAGGGAAGAGACGAAGATGGCATCGGCCTTGGCCTCCACGGCGGCATCGATAAACTCCTCCTGGGAGACGCAGGCTCCCAATTGAACCACTTTAAACCCCGCCTGCTCCAAGCTGCGAGCCATGATCCAGTTGCCCACCACGTGGCAGTCACTGCCTATGGTCCCAATCACTACGGTCTTGCCCATCACCTTGTTACACCAACCGTCTTGTTTTGGCCTCAGGGAACGGAGCCCGCACCTCCCGCAGATCCCGAACGAGCATCTCCAGCGGTTCTAGGCCCTCGGAGCGCTGTCTCTCCCGCAGTTTCTCCTGGTGGAACTGTCGAATCTCCTTGGGGAAGGGGAGGTGGCCGGGGTCTAGGAATCGGACGGCCCCGGTGGCGTCCCGGGCCAGGAGCATCTGTCCCTTGTTAGCCTTGTTAATGCTGAAGGGGAACTCGATGAGCCCGGCCTCGTGGGCCCGCACCGCTCCTACGGCGATATCGCCGTCCCCCACCTCCAGCACCTTGTCTATGAGCAGCCTGCCCTCGGTCTCGATTATCGCCTGCTCCTCTCGGAGTTGGGGGCTTTCTGGGAATTCCTGGCCCCGCAGCATATCCACGACCTGGCGGGTAGCGCGCACGCCGGCGGCGTTGGCCTGGGGCGTGGGCACTCCTAATCCCTCCTCGCAGCTCTTCACCATGATACGCCTCGCCTTGCCCAGGTAGGCGATGGCTGTGGACAGGACGATGATGGCATAGGCGCGGGCGGGGTCGCGGGGGAAGGGCCCGTTCCACTGGTGGACAGCCTGGCTCAGCCCAGACCAGTCGTATCCGAACTTGGTGAAATAGTGCTGGGCCAGCTTCATCTGAGCCCGCATTCCAGCTAGGTCCTGGACGAAGTGGTGATTGGGCTGGTAGGAGATGGACTGATACCGAGCCCCCTGTTCGGCGGCGATGAGGCTATCAATGACCCCGTAGGCTATGGAAAGGCTCGGCTCGGCGATGGTTCCGGCGGCTACAGTGTTGTTGACATCTAAACCCAGGGCAACCCCCCGCTCCTGAAACCACCCCACCAGCCGAGCTGTGTACTGCTGATCCTGGATGGCCTGGGCCAGGTCGAGGCCATACTCCATGCACAGGGCGAGACCGGTGGCGCTGCCAATTGCCTCGGTTATGCCACTGACGAAGGCGATGGTGTTCACGAATTGGGTCCGGGGCGCCGCTGAGCGACAGACCAGGGGCCTCTGCACCGACTCGGTGAGGCGCCGGCAGGTGGCCACGCCATGGATGGGCAGGGGAAAGCCGTTAAGCATGGAGCGTCCCTGCCTCTGGCTCTCCTCAAGGCCAGCCGCTGCCTCCTGGAACATATTGCGCCTCGAATAGCTGTCCGGCTCTACGGGCAGGATATCGGCGCCGCCCTCATTCTGGAGGCAGAGCAGAAGCTGGGTCATGGCCTCCAGGGTGGCCACCCCTCCCCTGGGGTTCAGCAGGAGCAGCCCATCCCGCTTCGCCCTGTCAAAGGCTGCTGGGACGCTCTTTTCCGGGGGCAGCGCCCTGAGGTATTCCACCGCCTCATCCAGATCCACCTCCCGCCCCGTGGGATAGAGGGACATTACCTCCCGGAAGGCTTGCCCGAATTCCTCATCTGTCCAGCGCCTGTTCTCTAGCTTCACCGCTCGTCCCTAGCCACTTCGGATATTCCATATCGTTGGGCTAGGTCTGCCTTCAAGTCCTGGATCACCTGTGCCGGGCTCACCCCGGGTGGATATACCCGGTCGTAACCCATCTCCTTGAATCGGCCTTCAATGCTCGTCCAGTCCTGTTCCTGAGCGGCGATGACCAGATTGCCGCCCAGGTAGAGCAGGATATTACCCAGGCCTACTTCTGTGCACTTCTCCCGCATATCGACGGCGTCAAGCTCGGCGTGGCCGTTGGAGGAGGACATAAAGATGGCCTTGGCATCGGTCTCGATAGCGGCCTGGATGAACTCTTCCTGCTCCAATCTGGCCCCGATAAAGACCGGTCGGAAGCCAGCTTCCTGGAGAGCATATCCCACTACCTTTATGCCAAGGTGGTGGATATCTCGTAACACCCCGGTTATAATGGTGATCTGTGGCTGCCCCATCTTCCCAGGCAATCCCACTTCGCATCGAAACGTGCAACGAAGGGCGTTCTAGGTGTCGTCCCCATTTTGCCAAAGAGGGTGCTCGATGTCAACAGCAGTTGGCCTTGACAAGCTAGGCTGGGGCGAATATATTTGTCTCCGCTGGGTTGAGGGGCAATCCATACGGGTAGACAAATCAGAGGCGAAAGCGAGGTGAAGGCATGCCGGAAGTGGACGAGGTAATAGAGACTGATGTATTGGTGGTAGGTGGGGGTGGTGCCGGTATAGTGGCGGCCATCGAGGCCGCCAAGCACGGGGTGGAGGTGACTCTGGCGGTCAAGGGGCTCATCGGGCACAGCGGGTGTACCCCGGCAGCGCTGGGTGGTATAGCCGGGTTTTACGTGAGGGATCCCAGGGACTCGTGGTGGCAGCATTTCTGCGACACAGTGCTAGGCGGCTCTTTCCTCAGCGACCAGGCTCTGGTCGAGGTTTTTGTGAAGGAAGCTCCCATGGCCCTTTTCGCCCTCGAGGATTGGGGGTGCATTTGGGATAGGGACGAGGATGGGGGACCCTACCTGCGCCAATTCGGAGGCCATACCTATGCCCGCTCGGTGAGCAGCGGGGATAGGAGCGGCTCGGAGATGATAAAGGGGCTCAAGGCCAGGCTGGTGAGATCCCCGGTCAGGGTGCTCGATGAGGTAAATGTGACCAAGCTCCTGATCGATGCGCGGGGCGAGGTGGCGGGAGCCACCGCTGTCAGCGTTCGAGACGGCAAGTTCATCGTTTTCAAGGCCAAGGCAGTAGTCCTGGCGACGGGTGGCATGGGAAGGGTCTTTCCCCTGGCCTATACCGGAGACTGGAATGTGGGCGACGGTTACTACATGGCCATGCTGGCGGGGGCGAGGGTGGTGGACCTGGAGATGCTCCAGTGGCATCCCACCGCCATCTGGTGGCCCCCGGGCCTGAGAGGCATGGCCGGTAGTGAGGCCCTCAGGTCTGAAGGGGGGAGGCTCTACAACAAGCACGGCGAGCGGTTCATGATCAAGTATTCCCCTGAGTGGTTGGAGGTGGCCACTAGGGACTTCATCTCCAGAAGTATCTATAGGGAATATATGGCGGGCAACGCTACGGAGAGGGGTGGTGTTTACCTGAGCCTTACTCACATTCCACCAGAGGTCATCGAGAAGAGACTGCCCTCCATGTTTGCCAACATCAAGAGCGTAGGCATAGATATCAGGACCGAGCCCTTTGAGATAACGCCAGCAGCCCACTACACTGACGGCGGGGTGGTGGTAAATGTTATGTTTGAGTCTGAGGACATCCCCGGTTTATACGCCGTCGGTGAGACCGCCGGGGGGATTCACGGTGGCAACAGGCTCGGCTCCAACTCTCTTCCCGATCTCATGGTGACCGGCATCAGGGCGGGGCAGGCCGCCTCCATCCGGGCCACCAGGCTGAAGAAGGCAGGCATGGTGGCCAAGGTTCCTCAGGACCAGGTCAAAGAGGAGATGCAGCGGGTCTTTGCGCCTCTGGAGAGGGGGGACGGCATCAGCCCGCTGGAGCTCAGGGATAGACACCTGGATCTGATGTGGAAGTATGTCAGCGTTATCAGGGATGGGAAGGGGCTGGGGCAGGCCGTGGCGGAGATGGACGCTATGTGGAGCCAGGAGCTACCTAAAGTAAGGGTCAGCGACGGCTCCAAGACCTGGAACTACGAGTGGCTGGAGGCCCTGGATCTTTATCCCAGGCTGTTCATGAGTCAGGCGATGGCGCTCTCAGCTTTGCTGCGCACGGAGAGCCGGGCCAACCACTACCGAGAAGACTACCCCGATACTGACAACAAGAACTGGCTGAAGAACATCGAGGTTACCTATGACCCCTCGGCTTCCAGCCTCTCCAAGATGATCAAGACCACTGCCAGGCCGGTTCGGGTGACCCTGCTCACGCCGGAGGAGGCCGGTTTACCCGGCCTTGCAGACTAGAAGCGGAGACGAGGTGACCATTGTGAGCGCGACCGCCGAGACCAAGACTATAAAACTGACCGTATACCGGTTCAATCCGGAGACAGACGCGGAACCCAGGTACGAAACCTATGAAGCCGAGTGGCTGCCCAGCCTTACTGCCATCATGGCCCTAACCTACATAAACAAGCACAGCCGGGCCAACATCGCCTTCCGGAGGGGATGCCGCGAGGCTGGTTGCGGTGCCTGCACCATCTCGGTAAACGGCGTTCCGGCCCTTGCCTGTCGGGCGCTGGCCCAGGATGGAGACGTTCTGGAGCCTCTAAAGGGATACCCGGTGATCAGGGATCTCGTCATCGATAGAACCCAGCAGACGGCCGAGATGTTTCGCAAGATCAAATACGGGCGAGAGGGCAAACCCATAGGCTTTATACCGGCCAAGCCCGAGGCGATAGGCGTCTCTAGGGCTTTGACTATCTGCGCCGACTGCCACGGCTGCAATTCCATCTGCCCCCCTTGGTTGGAGAGCCCGGCGAGGTTCGTCGGGCCCATGTATTTGGCGAACATCATACGGGCCATGTTCAATCCCTTGGAGGAGTATGATAGGGTGGCTCAGGCCGTGGATATGGGGCTGTATAACTGTACCCTGTGCCGGGCCTGCACCACCTCGTGCCCCAAGGATATAGAGATAACGGAGAGCATGATCCTGGCTAGACAGCGGGCGGTTGAGGAGGATGTCCTTCCAGAAGAGGTGAGGGAGATTCGCCGCAACATCTTGGAAACGGATAGCCTCTACGGGGTGTGTGGGAAGGAGCGGGCTTCCTGGGCTACCGACCTGGGAATCCCTAAGTCCGGCAAGACGCTGTTCTTCGCCTCGTGCGAGTATTCGGCCACGGAGGGGGGGAGGGCGGTTCTGGCCCGGGCGGCGGAATTGCTCCAGAAGGCGGGGAGTAGTCTCTCCTATCTCTACGAGGAGGAGCAGTGCTGCGGCGCCCCCCTCTACTTCTACGGCTTCCAGAAGGAGTTTAGAGAGAAGGCAGCAAAGGTGCAGAAGCTGCTTAAGGAGACAGGGGTGGAGGAGATAATAACCCCTAGCCCTGCCTGCGCCTACACCTTTAGGGAGCTCTACCCCAAATATGCCGGCGACTCCAATATCCAGGTCAGGACTGTGCTGGAGGTGATTCTGGAGAAGATCAGGTCGAAGGCGATCTCCCTGAAAGCCATGGGCAACAGGAAGGTGGTCTTCCACGACCCAGCTTTTCTGTCCAGGTTCTTGGGTATGGTCGAGGAGCCTAGGGAGATTCTGGCTAGTATCCCTGGCATCAGCTTGGTGGAGCCAAAATACTATTGGGGGGCTAATACCATGGGCGACGGGGGCCTGGGGGCCTCCGAGGAGGTTAACTCCAAGATAGCCCAGGCCAGGTTGAGGCAGCTCGCCGAGGGCGGCGCCGAGACCATAGTAACCGCCAGCGCTGCCGACTCAGCCAGGCTGAAGCAGGCGGCCCAGGCCCTGGGCAGGGAGGATATGGAGATTGTGGACCTCATCGAGTTGGTGGCCCGAGCACTGGAGGTATGATGGAAACTTCAGAGCAGGTGATCGGCAGCAAATATCGCGCGCCTAGCTACGGCAAAGAGATAATCCTGACCCTCATCGAGGATGTGGATGCCGACCTCGGGAAAGGGGTGTGCCGTTTGGATGCTGAATCCCGGGCGGAGCTGGGGGTTGAGGTGGGGGGCTTGGTGGAGGTGATCGGCCCCAGGACGCTCAGGTTCAAGGTGGAGAGGCTGGAGGAGGTCGGTGATAAGAAGAAGTCCATAACCCTGAGCAAGGACCTGCGGGAGAGCATACCTTTCTCGGTGGGTGTGCAGGTCTTCGTGAGGAAGCCGATAAGATAGCGGGCGTTAGTAGTCCGTCCTGATCCGCCTGGCTACCGGCCAGGTGCCCTTCTCCCGGGAGGGCAGGATGACCGTGGAGTGGCCGGGCATGGTGTCTTCCCCTCGCTGGTTTATGGCATGGGTCTCGATATCGACGCAGTGCTCGCCGTTCTCATCAATGTATTTATCCGTTACCTTGCCCGTAAACCGCACCACGTCGGAGAGGTAAACGAACCTTCGATACTCGGCGTAATTTTTCTTGATCCAGCCCTCGTCTCCGATCCAGTTGCACAGGAAGCCTATGAGCCAGCCCTGGCGTTGAGCGCCCACGTCGTAGCAGTAATTGACCCCGGCGGCCTTGGCCGCCGGCTTTAGGTAGTGGACGGCGTAGATAGGCTCCCAGGCGTTGGTCTCCGGGTCGCGAAAGCCCCAGGCGGGGTGGGCGCGGTACAGGTTTAGTTGGGCGTGGTGAGCCGCGATCTGGATGGGCGCTGCCCCCACGCAGTAGGCGATGATGTCGGTCAGGCCCAGGGGGCCCTTGACCACTGGCTGGAGTTCCTCCCCTACCTGGGTGTCCTCCCAGTAGCGCACCTCGCCCCCTCGAACTACCTCGGCCATTATCTCCTGGTCTACCTTCTCCAGTTCCTCGGGCGTCCAGGGGTGGGGGAGCTTCAGATCGTGGTATTTGCCCGCCTTTCGGGCGGCCCTCCGCTCGGTGCGGACTAGCCATAGGTCGGTGCTGGCTACCAGTTCCCCCCGCTGATTGCGGAAGTTGGCCCTCTGGTATTCCATGACCATGCGGCCAGCAAACTGGCTGCCTTTCACCTCGAAGCCGGTGAAGATGCACTCCGGGGTGATGGTGTCGCCCATGTAGATGGGCAGGTAGAACCGCCAGTCGTTGCCGGAGTGGAAGGCGTGCACCCCCGGCAGACCCTGGAGCACCCAGGTGGGGAAGACGCTGTAGAGCCAATTGGGCGGGGCAATGAGCCTGCCGTAGCGGGTCTTGGCTGCGTAGTCGGGATCGCGGTAGAGAGGGTTAATGTCCCCGATGCCGTTGACGTAGTTCCGTATCGCCTCCCTGGAGACATACATATTGAAGATGGCAGAGATACGCAGTGACATCCCCAGCCGCGCCTTCCACTCATCGAGGGTGCGGGGGGAGATTTCGCCTTCGGAAACCTCGGCCACGACTTCCTTTTCGCTAGCCATGAGCGCACCTCCTTAGATTGGCGGCAGGTCCTTAAGCCGGGCCTTGATGATGCCATCACACTTGGGGCACCGGAGCTCCTGGATTTTGCCATGCTTCCCCTCGGTGGTGACCTCCTTGGGCTGGATAACCTCGTCGCACCAGGGGCATTTGGTCTCCTTGGCTTGCATTTCTCTCTGCCTCCAAAAGCCTCGGGGCTAGGGCCAGAACAGTTTCCTGGCCGCCTTCCGCAGCTCGGGGCGGTGGTCGGGGTGGGCGATGGCGATGAGCGCCTCGGCCCGCTCCCGCTGGGTCTTGCCCTTGAGCCTGGCTACTCCGTACTCGGTGACCACTATATCGGTCAGCGTCCGGGGGACGGTGACGATGGTTCCAGGCTCCAGTTGGGGCACGATGCGTGAGGCGGTGCCGTCCCGGGAGGTGGAGGTGAGCACAGTGATGAACCTCCCTCCCTTGGAGAGGTTGGCGCCTATGGCAAAAGCGAGTTGTCCCCCCGTGCCGGAGACCATGGTCGGCCCTACGGACTCGGCGGAGATCTGCCCAGTCAAGTCCACTGCGATGCAGCTATTTATGGCCACCATATTGTCATGGGCGGCGATGATGGCTGGGTCCAGCATATACCTAGAGCCATAGAGCTCGAAGAGGGGATTCATGTTAACGAATTCCATCTCCTCCCTGGTGCCGCCGCCCACGGCGGTGGCTACTACCTTGCCCTGATGCAGCGTCTTGTACTTGCCGGTGAATACCCCCTCCATGACCAGTCTGATGATCCCAGGGACGGTATTCTCTGAGTGCCAGCCCAGGTCGCTCTTATTGTCAAAGGTGCCCAGCCGGGGCAGCCACTCGGCCGTCCCCCCGATACCGATCTCCAGGGTGTCGCCATCCCGGATCACCGTGGCCACATTCTCGGCTATAGCCTTCTCTATCTCGCCGGGGCCTTTATCCCTTCTCCCCAGCATGTCTGTTGTACCTGGGGCTTGTCCCGTAGGCATATGTTCTACAAAGTAGTCTATCTCCGAGATGTGGACGAAATTGTCGCCATAGGTGCGGATGAGGTTGGCATTGAATTCGGCCACCACGAGCTTGGCGTTCTGTGTTGCCTCCTTTTTGTCCCACAGCGAAGCGCCAAAGCTGCAAAAGCCATGGGCATCCGGGGGCGACACCTCCACGAAGAGCACATCCGGCGCTGGCCTCAGGCCAGGCTCCATAGTCCAATATATGGGCCGGATCAGGTAGTCACCCCGGCGCTCGGCCATCATCCTTCTGGCCACGGGCAGGACAAAGCACAGCTCGATGGAGAAGAAGTCCTCGAAGCCTGGGTCATACCAGCCGAAGTCCCGGGATGGTGTGGGCACGTGCACCCTGACATTCTCCACCTCGCCTGCCTTGGCCACCAGGGCGTAGCCCAGGGTGGTAGCCTCTCTTCCATAGCTAAAGGCGACCAAGTCGCCGGATTTTACCAGCCCCGCTGCTTCCTCCGCCGAGATTATTTTCCTTTTGAATTCATCTTCATACTGCGACATCTGCACATTCTCCAGCCCTATTGTCGGTTGGTTCAGGGCTTCATGCTCCCCGTTTCGGCAAAACGGAGGTGAAAGGAGAAGGCCTTTTCCAGCATATGGGGCTCATGGCCGCCCCGGCTATTGATGGCCTCCTCCAGGTATTGGCTGAGCAGTGGTTTGTAATCGGGGTGGGCACAGTTGGCTATGATGGTCCGGGCCCTCTCCACAGGAGCCAGGCCCCTCAGGTCGGCCAACCCTTGCTCGGTGACGATCACATCCACGGCGTGCTCTGGGTGATCCACGTGGGTCACCATGGGCACGATGCAAGAAATGGCCCCCCTCCGGGCCGTGGACGATAGCAATACCACGGAGAGAAAGGCATTCCACATGAAGTCGCAGGAGCCCCCGATGCCGCTCACTATCCTCGACCCCTGAATATGGGTGGAGTTGACATGGCCGTAGATATCTACCTCAATGCCGCTGTTCATGGCTATGAGGCCCACCCGGGCTACCAGCTCGGGGCAGTCGGCCAGCACCACCGGCCTGATGACTATGTATCGCTTATACCGGGGCAGGTCTCGGTATAGCCTCTGGAATCCCTCTTGCGATAGATATAACGAAGCGGTGGAAAGGGCTTTCGCCTTGCCGGCATCGATCAGGTCCAGTCCCCCATCGCCAAAGGTGCCGGTGAAGAACTCGATATCGGTGAAGGAGCTCTTGGCCAGTTCGGCGGCGAAGGCATCGGGGATGGCGCCTACGCCGAACTGGAGGGGCAGCAGATTGGGGGGGAGCCTGCCCCTCTTGACCTCGTTGCTGAAGAACTCCAACAGGTGGTGGGCTATCTTCTGGCTATTCTGGTCGGTGGCGGCCCGGGGGGGAGGATTATCGGGCAGGCTCGATTCGATTATGGCGGCGATCCTCTCTGGATTCACCGGTATATAAGGGGTGCCGATGCGGTCCCCTGGCTTCTCCAGGGGAATGGGCTTTCGATGGGGGGCTACCTCGGGGATGTAGACATCGTGGATGCCCTCTATCTCTGGGGGGACCTGGGGGTTTATCTCCACTATGACCTTTTCAGCCAGCACTGCATAGCTGGGGGCATCCAAGAGGCTAGTGGTGGGGACGATGTATCCCGCCTCGGTGATGGCCGCCGCCTCGATGAGGGCTATGTCGATCCTGCCAAAGCGCCCGTCCCGTACCTGATGGGGCAGGGTGCCCGTCCGGGTGTCGAGGAGGGGGAACCGTCTCTCATTGGCAGCATCCCGCAGCCAGGCATTGCTGAACTGGCCGAACCTTCGCTCATAGGCATCGGCCTCCACCATAAGGCCATCCACCTCGTGGGGCACCGGCCCGCCGGTGAAAAGCTTGACCCTTAGCCTGCCTTTGGCTTGCTGGGCCAAGGCGGTGAAGAACGTCTTAGGGCAGGCGATGGAATCGCCCGTCCCTATTCCTAGAGACATCCCGTCCTCGACCAAGCTGGCAGCTTCCTGGGGAGAGGTCACCCTATTCAGCAGCTCCTTGGCCCGAACCCTGTGCTCCAATGCCGCGGAGATCATGGTTTATTCATAAACGATACTCAGATAGTGGTGTAAGGCCTTCCCTCGCCCAACACTTCCTTGAGCGTGTGGACGATCTCGCCCCGGGTGCAATAGGCCTGCACTGCATTAAAGACCCCTTCGAAGATGTTGCCCTTTCCGGGGTCTTCGGCGATGGCGCGAAGTTCCTCGAGAGCACTCTTGGCCTTGGCCTGGTCGCGCTCCTGCCTCAGTCGCTTGGTGCGCTCAATTTGCCCGTCTACTAGCTCCGGGTCGACCTCGAAGGACTCGAACTGCTGTTGCTCCTCCTCAGGCAGGGTGTACTCGTTCACGCCAACGACGATTTTCTCCTTTTTATCTATGGCTGCCTGGCTCTCCCGTATCGACCGGGTGATCTCCCTGTAGACCCAGCCCGAGCTAACTGCCTTGACCATCCCGCCCATGGAGTCGATGGTGTCGATGATCTCCCAGGCCCTTTTTTCCAGTTCATCGGTCAGGGCCTCCACGTAGTAGGAGCCACCCAGTGGGTCGATGACCTCGGCCGCCCCTGACTCCTCACTTATGATGTGTTGGGTCATCAGGGCTATTAGCGCCGCTTCCTGCTTGGGTATGGTAATGGCTTCATCCCAGGAATCGGTATGAAGGGACTGGGTACCGCCCAGCACCGCCCCCACCGCCTGAAGGGCTACCCGGGCGATGTTGAGCAGGGGCATCTGCCGGGTGAGCTCTACGCCCGAGGTCTGCACATGGATGGGCAGTTGCCAGGAACGAGGGTCTTTGGCGCCGAATCTCTCCCTCATTGTCTTGGCCCACATGCGCCGAGCTGCCCGCAGCTTGGCGGCCAATTCCAGGAAGTTTATCTGGCCATCGAAGAAACCGCTGATGCGGGGAGCGAACTCATCGATATTCATGCCGGTCTTCAAACACTCCTCCACGTAGGCGATGCCCGCAGCCAAGGTGAAGGCCAGCTCTTGGAGGGGGGTGGCGCCGCTCTGGGAGTGATGCTGGCCGATGATGCTCAACGGGTGCCATTTGCGCGCATGGCGCGTGCACCAGGTGATCAAGTCCACAGTCATTCGCATATGCACTTCCAGGGGGAAGATGATAAACTGGTGGGAGCTAACCCAGTGGGATAGGCAATCGGCCTGATTGGCGCTGCCCCTCAAATCGTTCAAAGGGATGCCCCGCCGTCGCGCCTCGGCGAAGTGCAAGGCGATGGAGACGAAGGGGCCGGGGTCACTGTAGTTGACGCTGATCTGGTCAATAGGTATGTCCTTCAGGCTTATCTCGGTGTCCAGCACGCTATCTAGGGGCGTGCCATATAGCCCGACATAGCCCTTATCGTACATCTCTGCCATCTGGTCGGTATCATAGCCTCGCATAGATACGCTGGGTGCCGGGGCGTTGAGCCCCGTCTCCCCGGCCTCCAGGAGGAGCTTGGCCCTCTCATTGAAGTTCTCAGGGGCTCCGTAGCCGGCGAGGAGCCTCTTGGTCCAGACCCGATTGCGATACATCGAGGCGTAGACGCCCCTGGTGAAGGGGTACTGGCCGGGCAAGCCCAGCTTCTCCAAGTAATTGGCGGCCTCGGCCGAGGTCGGCTCAGGGATATAGAGGGGCTTCAGCGGGATGCCCGACTGGGTGACAAACTGCTTCCGTCGTGGGGGCAGCCGACGCAGGGATTCCTCATACTCTCTCTGCCACTGAATTATAGCTTCTTCAAGGCTTGCTTCTTCTGGCATTTCCCACCTCCTCACCGGACTCATGCTGGCTGACCAGGGAATGGATGGTCTTGATGATATCGTCGATGCTGGCGCCGGGGTGAAATATAGCTGCCACCCCCGCCTTCCTCAGGTCCTCTTCAACACGGGCCGGTATGATGCCGCCCACAATGACGGGGATGTTCAGTCCCTTCTCCCTAATGCGGTTCAGTAGTTTGGGGACGAGGAAATAATCCCCGCCCAGGGTGCTGATGCCGATGATATCCACATCCTCCTGAATAGCGGTCTCGGTTACGCTCTCGATGCTCTGCCAGGGGCCGGTATAGATAACCTCCATGCCAGCATCTCTAAGGGCCAGGGCCACCGTCCTGGCCCCCCTGTCATGCCCGTCTATGCCTATTTTGGCCAATAGAAACCTAACTGCCATAGGCCTGTCTCCTCACGCAGTGCGGTCAGAATGCCTCCCTCAAGGCCTGGACAACCTCTCGGGGATAACGGACCACCTTTACCCCTGCTGCTTGAAGCGCCTCCCTTTTGGACTCGAAGGTCCCCTTGCCCTGAGTGATGATGGCGCCGGCGTGGCCCATGGCCTTGCCCGGTGGCGCGCTAGAGCCGGCGATGATGGCCACCACTGGTTTGGAGCAGTGCTCCTTGATGGTCAGGGCGGCCCTTTCCTCATCCACCCCACCGATCTCCCCCACCATAACGATGGCTCGGGTTTCCGCGTCGGCTTCAAATAGAGGCACCAGCTCAGCAAAGGTGGTGCCTACTATCCTGTCCCCACCTATCCCCACCACCGTGCTTTGGCCCAGGCCAGCCTTGCTCAGCTCATAGCACACCTCATAGGATAGGGAGCCGCTTCTGGCCATGACGCCCACAGGCCCGGGCTTGTAGGCCATAGACGGCATTATGCCCAGCTTGGCCTGCCGCGGCGTTATCAGCCCTGAGGTGTTAGGGCCTATCACTCGGGTGCGACTTCCCTTCAACTTCTCCTGGATCAACAGCATATCGTGCATGGGGATGCCGTCGGTAATGGCGCTGACGACCTCGATGCCGGCGTCTATGGCATCCAGTATACCTTGGGTAGCAGCCGAGGCAGGAACGAAGAAGACGCAGGCATTGGCATCCTGCGCCAGTTTCGCCTGTAGGATGGTGTCATAGATAGGTATGCCCTCAAATTGTTGTCCCCCCTTGCCCGGCACCACTCCAGCCACTATATTGGTGCCCTCCTCCCGCATCAACCTGGTGTGGAAGGAGCCTTGCCTTCCCGTCATCCCCAGAACCACCAGACGGGTATTCTTGTCTACCAAGATGCTCACTTTGTCCCCTTTAGCAGTTCTTTGAAATTATCCATCAGTTCTTCCAGTTCAGTAGAGACGACGTAGCCGGCTTCCATCATCATCCTTCTGCCTATCTCGGCGTTTGTCCCTTGGAGGCGAATCAGTATAGGCTTGGGGAACCTTCCCCCCATAGCCTCGATGGCTTGAAGCATGAAGGTGGCTATTTCATCCATCCGGCTCAGGCCGCCGAACATGTTTACCAGGACACACTTGATCCCTGGCTCTGAGGCCAATAGTTCCAGGGCGGTGCTCAAGCCCTCGGCACTTATGCCGTGGCTGACATCGAGGAAGCACCGGGCCTTTGCGCCGGCTTGTGCCACCAGGTCCATGGTGAGCATGGTCATGCCGGCGCCGACGCAGAGCAGGCCCACCTCTCCTGTCCGCAGGTCTATGTAGTCGAGCCCCTTGTCCTTCAGGGACATTTCCTTGAATCCCTTCTTCAGCTCGTTGAGCTCGGGATGGCGGAACAGGGCATTGTCATCGACGCTGAGGCGGCTGTCGACGGCTATCAGGCTGTCCCCCGTCGTCTCCGCCAGGGGGTTGAGCTCGGCGAGGGTGGCTTCTTCCTGGCAGAAGGCCTTATAGAGCTTGCCGGCGATGTCTATTAGCGCCCCCCATAACCTGTGGGGAAACCCCAGTCCCCTGGCCAAGTCCATCACAGCAAAGGAAGGTAGCCCGCGGGAGGGGTGTATTACATATTTGCCCAGGGCCGAGGGGTAATCTTTGGCGACCTCCTCTATATCCATGCCGCCCCGAGGACTCAGCAGCAGAACAGGCAGCGAGGCCTCAGGGTCTATGGTGAGGCCCATGAAGTATTCGTTCTTTATGTGTAGTCTTTCTTCCACCAGGAGCGAATCTACGGGGAACTCCTTTATCCGCATCCCCAGGATATTGGGGAGCAGTTCCAGGGCCTGGGGCAGGGAGTCCACCACTTTTATGCCCCCCGCCTTGCCCCGCCCCCCGGTCAGCACTTGGGCCTTGAGCACTCCGAAGCTCTCTTGGCCGATGGCATCGAACGCTGCCTGGAGGGAGGACTCATCCCTGACCACCAGCCCTCGGGGGATAGGTATCCCGTATTGCTGGAAGATTGCCTTGGCCTGGTGCTCGTATAGGTCCATTTCTGGCAGAGTTCCGGCTAAGAAGTCTCCTCAGTTGCTGCCCCCGCAGAGGATGACACTCGGAGCCTCCGTTGGCTCTTTTCGGCTATGGCTTCGGCTTTGGCCAAGAGGTCCATTCCCATGGTATGCATGGCATAGTCGATCATCCTGCCGCCGAAGGAGGCTGCCCCCAGCCCCCTGGCCTCGGCTTCCTTGTAGGCCTGCACCATTTGCCTAGCGAAGTCGATGTCTGCCTCGGAAGGCGAGAAGATCTCATTCACGGGGTTGATGTGGCGGGGGTGAATGAGCATCTTCCCCTTGAATCCCAGAAGCTTGGCCTTCTCGGACTCAGCGATTAGCCCCTCGGTATCGGTAAGCAGCCCGAAGAAGGGGGTATCTATAGGCAGAATGCCGGCGGCGCTGGCGGCCAAGGAGATGCTGGAGCGGGCATAGAGAATCATAGGGAAGTACTCCTCCGGGGTTAGTCTGGTGATGGCGAACCCCTCCCCCAGCTCCCTGAGGAAATCCCCAGCGCCAAAGCCCACGGCAATCACCCTTGGGCTGGCGGAGACGATGTCCCTCACATTCAGAACCCCCCTGGGAGTCTCCACCAAAGGCATAATAGCGACGCTGTTGGGTTCCAAGCCCTTTTTCCTCTCTTCATCCTGCAAGAACTCATCTAGGGCGAGGATGTCCTGCTTCGATTCCGATTTGGGGAGCACTATGCCGTCCGCTCCCTCGACTACTACGTAGTTCAAATCTTCCCTGGTTAGACCGGTGGCCAGCGAATTCACCCGGATGAAAACGTCTATGGCTCTTTCCTTGAGCAGGGGGATGCAATCCCTGGCCAGAACCCTGGCGGTCTCCTTTTCGCCGATGGGCACGGCGTCCTCCAGGTCCAGGATAACGGCATCCTCCATCTCATCCCGGGCTCTCAGGATCATCCGCCAGCTATTGGCGGGAATGAAGAGCATTGTTCTCAGGATACTGCCCATGGCTATCTCCCATTTAGTCGCGTTTGAGGATCTGCGCTAAGGTAGGGCCTATGTCCTCCGGCCTATCGGCTACGTATACTCCGGCCTCCTTCAGGGCCCTGACCTTGCTCTCCGCTGTGCCCCTGCCGCCCTCAATGATGGCGCTGGCGTGGGAGAAGCGCAGCCCCGAGGGGAGGGCTCTGCCGGCGACGTAGGCTACCAACGGCTTGGTATACTTCCCCTCCTTGATAACCTCCGCTGCCTCCTCTTCTTGGACTGTGCCGATCTCCCCGAAATAGGCTACCCCGTCGGTCTCGTCGTCGGCTTGAAACAGGCATAGAAGCTCGGCGAAGGTGGTGCCCAAGACCGGCTCGGAGCCCAGGTTGATGGCAGTGCTTATGCCCAGCCCGGCGCGGCAGACGTTCCAGGAGAGGGTGGAGGTTTGCCCACCGCTTCGCGAGATAACCCCAACCCGGCCCGGGATGAAGGCGACCCGGGCTAACTCCTCGGGGGAACCGAAGACGCCCAGGGAGGCCTTGCCGGGGCTGACCAGCCCTGCGGAGCCGGGGCCGATCAATCGGGCGCCGGCTTTCTTGGCGTGGGCTATTACCTCCAAGGCGTCGTGCAGGGGGACCCGCTCCACCTCCATTAGCAGGGTCTTTATCCCTTGGTCGAAAGCCTCCAGCACCGCCTTTTTAGCATCTGGGCCAGGTACCAGGACAACGCTGGCATCTATGGGCCCCTGCTCTTCTATCGCCTCCCTAACGGTATTGTAGACGGGGATACCCCATACCGCCTGACCCCCGCGCCCTGGGGTCACCCCGGCCACTACATTGGTACCGACCTCCAGCATGTTCCTGGTTATGAATTCGCCGAATCGCCCCGTGATACCTTGGACGAGCACTCTGGTGGTCTTGTCAACGATTATGGCCATCTCTACTCACCTCTTTTTCCTGTCCTGACCTTCTCTTTATAGGCGTCGAGGTCGGGGAAGGGGATCTCGATGTGGATACAGCCCGCCCCATAGAGCCAGCAGTCATATTCGCAGGCCAGACACTCGTTGCACAAACGCCTTATCTCCTCCGGGTTCGGACTGGCAAGCACAGGTCTATTCCCCTCTATTTTCAGGACATTTCGGCCGTAGCAGCGGTCGGCCTTAATACAGGCGAAGCCGCAGGAGGGGTTGGGGGTGTTCTTTGTGGCCGGCTCACACCGGTCGTAATCGATGGTGATCTTGGAGGTTCGAGCCTCGAACTCCAGTTTTCCTTGGGCCATGATGATTCACCTGCCTGCTGCTTTGTGGTGTTTCTCTTCCAGATAGGCCTTCACCAAGTCCGCCGCCCTGTCGGCTATGAAATCGGTCTTGTAGATGTAATCCCGCCCGTAGAGTTCCCAGCGTATGGGCAGGTCCTTCAGGCCATCTCTGATGATCTGGTGGGATTCGTTTTCCTTGTTCCCGGCGACGAGGAGCAGCACGGGGAATCCGGGCCTATCCTTCAGCTCCTCCCTCAAGGCTTTAACGATGGCATGGGCATGATGCCATTGTTCTTGGTTGGCGAGGACCGAGCCCATCAATACATAGCCATCGACGGGCAGTGCCAAGATGCATTTGATCACCTTATACACCTTGCTGGCGGGTGGGTCGCCGCTGGTATCTGCATAGTCAGCTATCTTCAGCCCGCGGGTTAGCAGGGCGCTAGCCGCCAGCATGGCTGCCCCCCCGCCTATGCCGTGGAAGCCGACGTAGCCCTCCTCTTTGACCTCGGGGACTAGCTGAGTGAAGTAGCCCGTTCCCCGGTAGTCGGTTTCTTCTATCTGCCAGGCGATCTCCTCGAGTTCGGTGGGCTCTCGATCCATGTCCCGAGGGACCTTAATGCCGAACTCGGGGTGGCGGAAGAGGGCGTTATCATCGAGGGTGAACCGGCAATCCGCTGCATAGATACGGCCGTCTTTGGTGAAGACCAGGGGGTTGATCTCGGCCACCCGGGCATCGTACTTCTGGAAAGCCTGGTAGAGGCCGGAGATGACCTTGACCAGCTCAGAGGACAGGGCAGCTTCTAGGGACATCTTGGCTATTAGCTCTTGCGCCTCCGAGGGCCCCACCCCCTTGAGGTAATCGACGGGCAGGGTAGCTACCCGTTCCGGATTTCGGGCGGCCACCTCCTCCACATCCACCCCACCCTCGCTACAGAACACCAAGACCGGGGCCCTAACCTTGTAGGAGTCGTTCACGATTACGCCGACATAGAACTCACGATCCACATCCAGTTTCTCTTCAACGAGCACCTGTTCTACAAGCAAGCCCTTGATCCTACTTCCCAGGAATTCCTGAGCGATTTTCTCCGCCTCTTCAGAGTCGCTGGCGAATCTTATGCCGCCCGCCTTGAAACGCCCCGTGACCCATATCTGAGCCTTGATGGCCACAGGCTTTCCTATGCTTGCTGCAATCCTGCGGACCTCTTCAGGGGTGGCAGCCACATCCCCCTGAGGAACAGGTATCCCTACAGCTTTGAGCAATTGCTTTCCTTGATACTCATAGATTCTAGCCATATTGCATTCCCTCAGCCAAGCTTCTATGTCCTAGACAAAGGGGGAGGAGGCATCTTCTAATCCGGTGAGGCGGCCTTGCCTTCACGCATCCAGCCCGAAGGCTTCACTTCCACCCTATCGGGTCTGTCGGGGTCGAAGTGGGGCGCGTAGATGGCTAGCCTCACCGCTTTACCAGGAAAGTTGGGCGCGTGTACCGTGCCCGCGGGGGCATAGATGAGGTCTCCAGGCCCGACCTTCTTGGTGATGTCTCCAGAAACGAACTCGCCCTCCCCCTCCAGGACGAGGATGACCTCGTCGTGGTCCTGATGGGTGTGCAAGTAAGGGGAAGTCTGAGGCTGTGCCTGTACCAGTACTACGGAAAGGTACTTGCTCTGTACCAGAAAGGTTCTGCTGATGGACTCGGCAAAGCCCTTTCCCTTGACATCCTCATCAGAGACGCGGCTCCGCTCTAAGACCTCTTTCAGGTTCCAGATGGCAGCTTCGGCCATGACGCTCCTTGCCTCCTTTCAGGTTTCTTTTACGAACAAACTGGTCAAATTGGAGATCGCCGCCTCGGCCTCCACCGACCTCACCTTGGCTATGATCTCACGCCTTCGGCTTTCGGAGAAAACCGGTGCTGAAAACTTATGGAACCTCTCTATCAGCTCTCCCAGGGCCTCATGGGTCACCCTGGCACAGAAGGCGAATCCCAGCTTCTTGTAGCTCATCTTCCGGGAAAACTCGGTGAGTTCTTCTGATCTAGCTCAGGCACCCACGTTGGTATAGGCAAAGTCCTTGAGCCCATACTTCTCATAGACTTGGTCGAATCTTTTCTCCACCTCGGCATTTACTTGGTGGAACAGGTTGTTGCCGTGAGTATCAATATCCACGATGAAGGGCCCGGCGTTTTCCACTTCCATCACCCAGGTGGCTTCAGGGATGCCCAACTCCAGGTTATGCACCTCCACCACTCGCTTGACCTGTTTGGCGAAGATGTTGCCCATCACCCCAACTACAGAGAGGTGGACACAGCCGTACTCTTTCATGGCCTGCATGGTCTTCTCGCCCATGGTAGTCTTGCCGATGAAGGCCCTGACGCCCAGCTTCTTGATTATGGTGGGCCCCAGCTTCTCAAAGCGAATGCTGGACGTGGGGGCCATGCTCACTGGCATCCAGCTATCTCCCACCTTCTTCATCACCGGGCCTATATGAACCATTACATTCAGTCTGCTGAAATCGATGGGCGGCAGTATGTCCTGCTCCACGACCTGTAACTGAAACAGCGACCTCGCCGTGTAGATGAGCCCATCCAAGTAGACAATGTCGCCGACCTTTAGCCCCCGGACGTCTTCTTGGGAGAGGGGGATGGTCAGTCTTTTCGTGGCCATGTTCAATTCCTCCTACTCACTGGCTGGGACAAGACCTATTACCTGTATTCCCATTGGGGGAAATCGCTGTAGGTGATTTGCCCGTCCGGGGTAATGCGGGCCACCTTCCGCCGGCTGAGGGCACACTGGGCATTAAAGGCTATGGGCAATCCGGCGGTATGGGTAACCGCGTATTCGATGTGTACATCCAGCACCCCGGAGGTACCACCCATCCCCATGGGCCCTGCCCCTGCCGTTTTTATGAGTTCCACCACTTCCAGCTCCAGGTCAGCTATATCCTTGTCGGGGTGGCGACTGCCGATGGGTCGCAGCACCGCCGCTTCCTTGGCTATCTTCATGCAGATGTCCGCGGTGCCCCCGATGCCGATGCCGAGCACATTGGGCGGGCAGGTCTTTCCGGCATAGGTGGACTCCTTGATACAATCTAGGATGAACTTCATTATCCCCTTTCTGCCGTCGGCGGGGTACATCACGCGATAAAAGGTGCCGAAGATCTCAGAGCCGCCTCCTTTGGGAACGGCGATAACGTCCATATAATCTATATCCGGGTCGAACCTTATCTCCACCCTGGGCACGTAGTGGCCAATATTGTTCCCGGTGCTCTTGCGGGTTATGGGATGAACCATGTTAGGTCTCAGCTTGGCATTGGCCGTGGCATCGCTGACCGCCTTCTTGCTCTCATCATATAGGGCGGAGAATCCTCCCTCTATCCTCACGTTATTGCCTACCCTTACATAATATAGGGGAGTTCCGGTATCGGGACAAAGTAGCCTGTCCTCCTTCTCCCCCAGCTCAATGCAGTTCCGCATGGTAGACTCCAGATGCAATCGGGCGATCTCGTTGGTCTCCTCGGCTATCAGGCTCAGGATTTCGTCTTTGACATCGGAGGGCATAATAGTAGCTGCCATGACGATGGAATTGTACATCAGGTCATAAAGGGTTTTCCTGCTCACCAGAAGCTCCTGCATTACTCTAATTCCTCCCCTTGAAGTCGTGTGGAGACGTGGAACTCCTGAGGTATGCGTAAAAAGGCCAAGCTATTTGCCACTGCCTCACTTTGCAGCAGGCTCAGGCATTAACTCTAGCATCTTCTCGGCGCCGACCTGGGCGGCCACCGCACATGCTTTGGGACATCCTGGTCACTATCCCATCCCTTGGGAGTCGCCCACTCAGGCCCAAGGCTTATCGCCCACCGGGAAGTAACAGAATGAGACGTCGCACTGATGGCAATTAAAGGTGCGCACCTGGGGTAATCTGGCCCCTTTGGACTGCTCCGCATAATCAATGGCCTTACGAACTTGCTCTTCATCCCCCCTAATGACCAGCGTTACCGATCCCTCCGCCCCGCCTAAACCGCCCGCCGAAATAGGGATGGCCGTGGCGCCGCTGAGGATCTCGATGGCCTTGGGCTCGGTCACCGTTATCCCTTGGCAGGGGAATAGGGCACAGCCTATACCCATGGCGTACTCATAGCTCGTTCTCAGGGCCTCCTTAGCCGCCTCTTTGACGGGAATGGGGATCAACTTCTCCAGGCCCACTGGGAAGATAACGTTAAATCCCTTTCCCCTGGAGGCAGCCATTACCTGTCCGATAGTGCCTCCCTCTATGGGATTGCCGATGAGGACGCCGACGTTGCCCTCTGTATCTAGGGCATTCACGCCCTTTATATAGACATCCTCAGGGCCTAAATCCTCCAGGAGGGAGCCGAGGGGTATACCCGTGGTCATTTCGCCGCCTCTAATGACCCAGGAATGCCGGAAAGCCTTGGGATTGGTAGTGGCACTCTCCTGGGTCACTTTTGAGACTATGGAATGACTGCCTATGGCAGAGCCCATCTCTACGCAGGTACCCTTGGGGGCTACGATGCCGCAGACCCAGGTATTGGTCTTGGGCTTATCCCTGGTGATCTCTTCTACGATGAAGTAGGTGCTACTGCTGGGGTGCAGAACTACTGTTCCCTGTGCCAAGGCCCGCTTCACTATGTCCATCCTCGCCACCGCCTTGGCAATCAGTTTCTTCGACTCAGTGGGGGTGAGGGTCACTTGGGCTCGCATGGCCTATCCTTTCCATAAACTGGCAGGGGATGTTACGCCGGCACCGAGGCTTCCTTCCAGTTCCAGCGGGTTCTCTCGGAGGACCAGGTCTTGGGGGGCCAGCCCACGATCTCCTTAACCGTTTCGGCACAGGCCAACAATTTGTCTAGGTCTATGCCGGAGTCTATGCCCATCTTATGGAACATGTAAACCAGGCTCTCTGTGGCCACATTTCCGGGGGCGCCTAAGGCATAGGGACAGCCCCCCAGGCCGGCGATGGAGGACTCGAAGACATTGACCCCAGCCTCAAAGGCGGCGTAAGCGTTGGCCGTGCCTGTGCCCTTGGTATCGTGGAAATGGACGCCCACGCTCACATCGTTTATTTCCCTCAGAAACCGGGATACCACCTGCCTAACCTGGCGAGGGTGGGCCATCCCGAAGGAATCCGCCAGGGAGATCTCGAAGGCACCCATCCGCCGCAGCTCCTTTCCGATGTCGATGACCTGCTTGATGGGAACCTCTCCTTCGTAGGAGCAGCCGAAGGAGGCAGCGATAATGCCGCGCACCCGAATGCCGTGTCGTCTCGACTTTTGGGCAATAGGTTCCAGGTAGGCCAATGATTCCTCCGTGGTCATGTTCTGATTGGCGCGGTTCAGGCTATTGCTGGCAGCGACCACGAACACCACCTCGCCCACCCCACACTCGATGGCCCTGTCCAGGCCCTTCTCATTGGGGATCAAGGCGCTATAGGAGACGCCGGGCTTCTTATGGATGCCGGCAAATACCTCGGCGGCATCCTTCAGTTGGGGTATCCATTTGGGATGAACAAAGGATGAAGTCTCGATCATCTTCAGACCAGTATCAGCTAGGAGGTCCACAATCCTGATCTTGTCGGCAGTGGGAATCTCATCGGCCAGGTTCTGGAATCCATCCCGGGGCCCCACCTCTATGATGGTGATCGATTTCGACCTGTTCATTTCCCCTCCTTCCCTATGATGTGCAACAAACTTTCCGCCTTTGAAGGCGCAGTCAGGGTTTCCTTCTCGCCAACGGCATTCAGGGGATAGGACGCACGCCAATGAAGAGTATAGCCATTGAAGGCAAGATTGTCAACAATATAGAGGAGGACGACGCACAAACTTGACGCAGGGGCGGTGAGCCTCTATACTTTTGCCCAGACCGAAAGCCGATGACAAGCCATTCCAAGTCGGCGGAGGAGGGATGTCCTATGGCGCAGGTTGAGAGGAATTCCACTGAGCTTCCTTTGTCCAAGGTAAGGGTTCTGGAGATAGGCCATGTCTTGGCGGCGCCTTTCGCTTGCTCTCTGCTCGGCGATTTCGGGGCCCAGGTTATCAAAGTGGAGCAGCCGGGGGTCGGCGATGGCCTGAGAGGGATGAGTCCCAAATACCAGGGGCAATCCCTGTGGTGGACGGTGAACGGCCGCAATAAGAAAAGCATCACCGTTGATATGCGCAGGCGTGAGGGGCAGGGGGTGATCAAGGACCTGGCGAAGATCTCTGATGTGGTGGTCGAGAACTTCCGCCCGGGCACGGTGGCGGAGTGGAACCTTGCCTATGAGGACCTGAAGGAGGTGAACCCCGGCATCATTATGCTTAGCATCTCTGGATATGGGCAGACCGGCCCGGACCGACACAAGGCCGGCTTTGGCATGACCTGTCAGGCACGTAGTGGGTTGACCTATATTACCGGGTATCCCGATCGCCCGCCCCTAAACCCGCCCATATCCCTGGCCGACTACATCACCGGGATATTCGGCGCCCTGTCCATCATGTTCGCCCTTTACTATAGGGATACCATCGGTGGGGGGCAGGGGCAGTATATCGACCTGGCGGTCTACGAGGGCCTGTTTCGGCTTCAGGAATATCAGCCGGCCCTGTGGGACAAGATGGGCATCCTCCAGGAAAGGACGGGCAACGATTTCCCTGGCACTGCCCCCCTGGGCATCTGGAAATCCAGGGACGACCACTGGGTATCCATCACCTGTAGCACTGACCCCGTTTTCAGGCGCCTGAGCCAGGCCATGGGCAGGCCGGAACTGGCCACCGACCCCCGATTCGTGAGCCAGAGCGCTCGGGCGGAGAATAGGGAGGAGATCAACCGCATCGTTGAGGAGTGGACCAAGGAGCATACCTTGAAAGAGGTGGTGGATATCCTGGATGACGCTGGGGTCCCGGCGGGGCCGGTACAAAATATGGCCGATATCTTCCAGGACCCTCTATTCTGGGAGCGGGAGAACATCATCGAGGTTCAGGACCCGGACATCGGCCCGGTGAAAATGCCCAACGTCATCGGCAAATTTTCCCTCACGCCCGGCAGGGTGCGGAGCACCGCGCCCAGACTGGGTGAGCACAACGACGAGGTTTTTCGGCACCTCCTGGGCTATAGTGAGGAGAAGATAGCTGCCCTTAGAGCGGCCGGCGTTATCTAAGGCAACATCAGGCGCTGGCCTGGCTCCCTCGAGCAGACGGGATTCGAGATTCGCAAGGGACTTTGGTCTGGCACAGACCGCACCCGACGATGTCCACACCGTATTCTCCCCGGAGGTGGCGGAGGGTTTCGCGCATATATCTATTGCATAGTGTCTTATCATGGCCCTGGGCGGTGATAGCACCGGCGGGGCAACGCTCAGCACAAACCTGGCAGGAGATGCCCCTATAGAATCGGCAGTTGGCAGTGTGGGAGGAGTAGTTTCTAGGGCTGGCAGGGAGGCTGAGATCTGTGACCACGCTGCCGCACCTCATGGCAATTCCCTTAGGGGTAATAAAGCCGTCATTCAGGCTGAAGGTGCCCAGACCGGCTGCATAGGCGACGTGCCTCTCCGACCAGTTAGAGATCCTGGCGCCGAAGTGCTCCACTATGTGGAAGAGGCTGCTCAGGGCTGGAGCTACCGCCCGATAGCCCCAATTCGTCAGCAGAGCCACCACATGTTGACGAAGCTGGTCGTTGAAATGCTCGCCATACCAGCGGGTATGGGACCAGCGCTGGCTGGGGCGGTGGCTCATTCTGCGATTGGACATTCGGGTCTTCCTGGCGATGGGCAGCACCCAGGAGACGACGCTGATGCCCACCTGGGCAGCCTCTGGGCCGAAGTGGTGCTCCATAACCTCCCGAGGGGTGAGGTGGAAGTCGCCGATTATGGTCTTGTATTGGAGGAAGAGAGGATCGTGGCCATCGGCAAAGGCCACCAACGGTTCCTCAAAGATGGGGCTACCATCTATTTTGGCGAGGCAGTTCTCCGGGCTGGAGCGGACAAACTCCACAATAGCCTGCTCTAGGCGCTGGGCGGGCGTCTCTTGGACAAGCAAATCTGGCTGCTGTACCATCGCTGTCTCCTTTTCCTCTCGATTCGTCCTTTCTCGGGACGCTCTAAATTCATGGAATAGGGCCCCCTAGCCACCTATTTGCACCCTAAACCCGTAGGATTCCACCAGGTGAGCTAGGGTTTCCAGCTCCTCTTCCCTCAGGGGGGCGATCCCCTCCAACTTGTACTCTCTGTCCAGCTTCTGGTATTTGGCTTCGCCTAGTCTGTGGTAGGGCAACAGGTGGATCTCCTCTACGGAGTTCAGCGTGGCGGCAAACCGGGCTATGGCCTCCAGATTCTCATTAGAGGCGGTATATCCGGGGACAACGGGGACCCGGATTATGGTCGGAATCCTCTGCTGGGCCAACCGCTGTGCATTGTGCACAATCAGCTCGTTGGAGACCCCGGTGAACGCCTTGTGTTTTTCCGGGTCCATAACTTTTAGGTCATAGAGGACCAGGTTGGTGTAGTTCAGTATGTGGGAAAGGACCTCCCATTTTACATAACCACACGTTTCAATGGCAGTGTGAATAGCGTTTCTCTGACATTCTCTCAAAAGCTGGGCGACGAACTCGGGCTGGGATGCCGGCTCACCCCCTGATATGGTCACCCCACCCCCGGAAGTTTGATAAAAGGGCAGGTCTTTCTTTATCTTGGCCAGCAAGGGGTCGAGACCCATCCATTCCCCCACGATCTTCAGAGCGCCGGTGGGGCAAGCCTGACTGCAGTCTCCACAGTTGTTGCACAGGGAGCGGTCAATTTGTATCTTGCCCCCGGCCTCGGTTAGGGCACCGAGAGGGCAGATCTCGAGGCATTTCCTGAAGTTCGAGCACTTGGTCGGGTAGTAGAGGAGCTCTGGGACGGGGCGTTGTGATTCCGGGTTATGACACCATTGGCAGCGCAAAGGGCAGCCTTTGACGAAGACCACCGTTCTTATCCCGGGTCCATCATGAATACTATACCTCTGAATCTCGGAGATAAGGCCCTTTTCAGCCCTGCTCATCTTGCCTTAATAGCCCGATGATGTCTCAAAATGCTGGCCTGGTCAGGGCGCCAGCCTCCTGACCAGGCCAATGGCTGTTCTCAGTTTAGACTAGACGCTATGGCAGGTCCTTTCGATAATGTAATCCTGAACAGGCTTGCTTAGCTCCACAAACAAGGCGTTGAATCCAGCTACCCGCACCACTAGGTTGGGGTACTTCTCGGGGTGAAGCTGGGCATCTCGTAAGGTTTCCGTGGATAGGAAATTGAGCTGCACATTGGTGCCGTCTAGGACATTGAAGTAAGTCCACAGCAGACTGGCGAACTTCTCCAGATCCCGTTCCCGGGAGACTATGCTGGGGTCGGCAGTCATAAGCAAGGAGCTAGTAACGGTGGCGCTCTGGTCGATCTTGCTGGCCGATTTCAGCATTGCAGAGGGGCCGCTGCGGTCGCATCCGGCGGTGGGCGACATATCGTGGTTCAGGGGTTTGCAGGCCCTCCTGCCGTCCGGGGAAGCGGCGGTGTGGAACCCCAAGGCCACGGACAGGGTTACCGAATGGAACTCCGGCTCCATCTTCCCCTTGGGGGTGGGGTATTTCTGGGCCTCCCGACAAAAGGTATCACACACCCTTTTCACTATGGAGTCTGCGTAATCATCGTCGTTGCCGTATTTGGGAGCGTTGAGGAGAAGCTGGTGCAGCTCCTCTTTGCCCTGGAAGTCGGCGTCCAGGGCCTCCAGCAGCTCAGACATGGTGACCCTCTTTTCGTCGAAGACCAGCTTCTTAATAGCCGCCAGGGAGTCTCCGGCGGTGATGGCTCCCATCCCCGCCATGGCGTTGCCCCACTCATAGCGGGCACCGCCCGCCGTTATGTCCCTGCCCTTCTCTAGACAATCGGGCACGAAGATGGAGGTGAACACTAGGGGGAATTTCTCCTCCATGACCTTTTGAGTGACAGCCACCTCCTGAGAGGACAGCTCCAGCATGTAGTCCAGTTGCTTGGTGAAGGCATGGAACAGGTCTTCGAAGCTGAAGGTGGTGGGGTCGCCGGTGGGGAGCCCGATCCGGGCCCCAGTGAGTCGGTCAACCCCGTTGTTTAAGGCCAGTTCCAGGGGCTTGGTGATATTGGGGAAGGTGACATGCCATCTACCGTAAAGGCCCGGGGCGCTGAAGATGGAGCAGCCATGGGCGGTGTAGTCGCGAGCATCCTCCAGAGATATCCCCCGGCTGAGGAGCGACTTGATGATGCCGCTGTCCCCGCAATACTGAGGTAACCCCCCGCACTTGGCGGTGACCTGAAGGGCTCTCATCAGCAACCTCTTAGGGGTTTGGGGGTGAACCCGGAGGGAAAGGTTGGGATAGGGGAGGGGGAAGATATGCTCGCGGGCGGCGAGGATCATATAGGTGAGGTCATTGGTGGCATCCTGTCTATCTGCGGTAATGCCGCCGATGGTCATATGGTTGAAGAGGGGATCCCCCGCCTTGCCGATCTTACCGTGGGAGTCCTTGCCCGGGGGCAGGCTTTCCGGCCGGGCCTTGTGGGCCTCGTTGAACTTTATCCAGAAGAGATCCAAGAGCTCCTGGGCCTCTTCCTGGGTGAGCCGCCCTTCCTCCAGGTCCCTCTTATAATAGGGATACAGGAACTGGTCCACCCGGCCCAGGCCAAAGGCGTCGGCATCGTCATCGAGTCCGGCGAGGAGGAAGGCGAACCATGCGGTTTGCAGGGCCTCGTGGAAGGTTCGGGCCGGATTTTCGGGCACCCACTGGCAAACCTCTGCTATCCTCTCCAGATCGGCCTTCCTCTGAACATCTGACTCCCTTTTGGCCAGTTCCCTGGCCTTCTCGGCGTACCTATGGGCGAAGGCAATGGCAGCGTCGCTGTACATAATCACTGCTCTCCAGAAGAGGGTCTTGCGGTAGGCTTCGGGGTCGTGGGCGATGTTCACCTCGTCAAGCCTCTTCTGGGTCTCAGCCTTGATTCCCTTGAGCCCCACCTCCAGCACCCGGTGCGGATACAGGATCATACGCCCCTGGCCCCCCATATCCACCCCTTCCAACCACAAGCCGTTCTCCTTGGCGAGCCTGATCTCCTTGGCGAGCAGCTCATCGCGGGCGTCTCTTACCGTCTTTCCCTTCCAGTAGGGGATGACGACCTTTCTCAGGTCCTCCTTAACCCTGTCAGAAATTCGATACAGGTCGGACAGCTCCCGCTCAGGGAGTCTCTCTCTCGGTTGTTCAGCTCCTTCTCTATCCAGTCCACATCTATTTCTGGACAGAAGGGCACTCCCTTGCGCATGCTGGCCCTGTGGCCGACGATGAGCTCATCATCGAGGATGAAGATGGTCATATTCCGGAGCAGCTTATCGAAGGCCTTAGCCCTCCTGATGATATAGGGCTGTCCCTCCGTCTCCTTATATGACTCGGTTACCAGTAAAGCCCGCTCGCTACAGGTATCGTACCTTCTGATAGCAACTAAGCTATCTCGCAGCCTCTCCACCCTGGGGCTGGCTGGCGGCGCATAGTCGGGGCCGATCTCTGTGGGAACTAATACTTCGACCATATTACCCCCTCTCAAACTAGATCGGGCAACAATCGCCTACGAGGCGCATTTTACCGCAGCCCGGTTAGCCAGTCAAGCTGGGCGGAGACTAGCCACCGCCCCACACGATGGGGGGATGTATGAGGTGAGGGAACCACAGGGCCAGGGTGGGAGTAAAGACCATAAAGATCAAAAAGGCGAATCCCACCAGGAAGAAGGGGAGAGAGCCGCGAAGAACCGTGGCTATTGGTATCTTGGAGAGGCCGCTCACCGCGTAGAGGTTAAGGCCTACGGGAGGGGTGATGCAGCCCAGCTCGGAATTGATGGTGATGAGGACACCCAAGTGAAGGGGGTTGATGCCCAGGGTCATGGCCACCGGGAAAATGATGGGCACGGTAAGGACGATCATCCCCATGGCATCGAGAAAGCAGCCCAGGATCAACAGGACCACCATGTAGGCAAATACAAAGGTAAGCGGCGTAAGACCCAGTCCGATTATGAACTCAGCGAAGTGCTGAGGTATGTACTCGATGGCGGCGACCTTAACGAAGATCCCAGCCCCGCCCACGAGGAGGAACACCACGGTTGTTAACTGCAACGAAGAGGTGAGAATTTCGGGCAGTTTCTTGGCGAAGTTGAGCCTGCCCGTGATGAGCCCATAGAGGAGGGCATACCCACAGGCGGCGGCCCCGGCCTCGGTGGGGGTGAACACCCCGCCGTAGAGGCCGCCCAACACCAGGACCGGGAAGAGAAGCCCCCCTATAGCTCGGACGAAGGTCGTGCCTATGCGTTTGAGCTCGGTAGGCTCCGGGCGAAACCCCCTCCTGATGGCGATAATAATGATCACCCCGATGAACAGGCTGCCCAAGACTACCCCGGGGACCATCCCCGCCATGAATAAGTGGACAATGGAGGTCTCGGTTATGACCCCGTAGACGATGAGGGTTATGCTGGGAGGGATCAAAAGCCCCAGGGTTCCCCCGGAGCAGACTATCCCCGAGGCAAGGGCTTCATCATAGCCGCGCTGCCTCATGACGGGGATGGCGATTACCGCCATGGCGGAGGCCATGGCCACACTGGAGCCGGTGATGGCGGCAAAGACCATGCAGGTGGCCATAGCAGCCGCCCCCAGCCCTCCGGGCAGGAACTTGAGAAGACTCTCGGCGAAGTCAAAGATCTGCCGGATGAGCCCGGTCCTCTCCATCAGGAAGCCAGCGAGGATAAAGAAAGGGACGGCCATAAGGGGGTATTTATGCAGGAAGAATAGAAAGGACTGGATCACAAAATCGAAGCTATAACCGGTGACGAGGTACACACAAGCGACACCACCCAGGGCCAGGGCGATTCCCAGATGAGTGCCCATAATTAGGAAGAAGAGGAAGGTCAAGACCAGGGCTAGCACTCTTTGGGCTCCTCACCTCCAGGTGAAACCTTGCTCACCTGACCCTTGATGTGAAGGTAGAACTGCTCTGCGTAGCGGATACCCAGCAAGAAAAAGCCCGCGGTGAGAACCGAAAAAATCACCCAGAAGGGATAGTAGGCACCCTCCGTCACCCTCCCTATTTCGTAGGTCTTCATGGATAGATTGGCGCCAAACCAGGTAAAAGATAGGCAGTAGACGAATCCTACAAAGCTGACGATGGTTTCCAGCACCCTTTCGGCTGTGACGCCAAAGAACCTGCGAAAAAGCAGTATAAAAACGGTAACCCTGAGATGGGCGCCCTCTTTCAAGGCCAAGCCGAGGTAGAGGAAGAAGGACATCAACATGAAGTAGATCACGAAATCCGAGTGCCAGAGGAAGGAACGGGCGAAGATATACCTCCTGAAAACCTCCACCAGGGCTACCAGGACAACAGCCAGCATGCCAAAGGCAGCTAGGTATCTTATGAGACGATCCTCTACGAAATTCGCCGCCTGGCCTATCCTCTTAAGCACCCTGATAAACATACATTACCTTCTGAGACTATTCATGCAAAAACATCACGCATAGTCTCCACCAGATCGGGGGGATGTAATGTGAGGCTGATGGGGTTAACCCATCAGCCTCACATTTTGGATATTTACTTAAACTGCTCGGCAAAGGCTACGGCCATGGCAACCAGGTCCTTGCCCACGACCGCTGCAAGTTTGTCATACACCGCTGGCACCCAGAGGGCCCTGAAGGCCTCGGCCTCCTCTTTGCTGAGGACGTAGATCCCCGGCTTGGTGGGATCCGTGGTGCCATACTCATCCAGCATCCTTTGGTCGTCCTTGTCCTGCAGCTCCTGTTCGTAGAGGCAGGCCTCGTAGGCAGTCTGAGCGATGACAGCCTGGGTCTCGGGGGTCAAGGTATTCCACCACTTGGTGCTGACCCAGAAGGGATAGAGGTCTGTGCCGAAGCCGCCATAGCCCAGGGTGGTGTAGTATGGTGCCAAGTCCTTGATCTTGCGCCAGCCACCGGTAGAGGTGCAAACACCATCGACCACCCCGGAGCCCAGGGCGCTGGGCACCTCGGCCCAGGCCAGGGTGGTGGGTGAGCACCCCAGGGCCTCCATCATCGGCTCCTGGGTCAACTTCACGAAGACCCTGAACTTCTTGCCCTTCAGGTCATCTGGCGTGGTGATACGATAGGTGCTGCACATACCCAGGTAGGTGCTCACGTATCCGTAACCCAGGGTCTTGATGCCCTTGGTCTCCATGAGGTCGCTGATATACCTCCCCAGCTCGCTATCGGGCAGGGCTAACACGGCTTCCTTGCTGGTGAGGAGAAACGGCAGTGCGAAAATGGAGGCCTTAGGCTCAAACCCTGAGATCTTGCCCGCCTGCCCCCAGCATGCCTCCAGGGTGCCCAGGGCCAGGGCCTCGACGGCATCGGGGTCGGTATACAGAGAACCGGCGGGGTAGAGCCTCACCTCACTCCCCGGGATCCGCTTCTCCAGCTCTGCCTTGAACCAATCCATAGCGGCGCCTTTGGGGTGGGGGGCTGCCGGCGCATCAGAGGTCACCCTCATAATGACGGGCTGTGGGGGGGCTGTGGCAGTGACAGTGACCGTCTCTTTTACAGTTTCAGTTACTGTGACCGGGGCCGCAGTCACCGTCTCGGTTACCGTGATCTCGGCCGCTGCTTCGGTTACGGTTCGGGTTTCGACTTGGGTCTTGGTTACGGTGGTCTCTCTGACGCAAGCTACTGCCAGCAAGCTGCCTACCAGTACCAGGGATAACACGAGGAGTAAACATTTCTGTCTCACTCTAATTCACCTCCTGAAAGCATAAATCCCTCCCCTCTTGTCTGACGATACAGTTTGTTTATAGCTTCTCTGTTCGTCACCTCCTTCCGATAATAATTTCGGGAGCTTGACAGATGTAGAATAGGCCATTAATACCGATTTGTCAAGACTTTCATCCAGTCTCGCCAAGGAAATCACGACAGGAAGCCTAACCCAACCTGAGCTATGACTTCGTGCCCTTCAGGCGGCCCAACCTGGGGCTGGGATGCCCTCTGGTAAAGTTTTTCTAGACCTGGTTTCCCTTGGCTGCTGTGGACCTGATAGCTTTCCCGGCAGGTACTAACATCTGGGGCCTGGGTATGCTTTTCCCCCTTGTCGCTAATTATGCCTATCATACTTCCCTACGATGGTATAGCCTTTTCCTTGCTCAAGCGTCTCAACCCTGTGAATCCGCATCTGCAGGAGGGTGGCCTTTGCCCACCGGGCAAACGCTTTGACATGTCCAGCAGTAATAATAGTTTCCCGTCTCAAGCGCCTGCCAGAGCTCGCGGGTGCGGTAACTGTAGATCGCTTTTTTGGCACTTGCTTCATCTTTAGTCGTAGCTACATCCATGAGAAGCCGCGTTAAAGCACGCAGCCCGTACGACAAGACATGGTCAGCGCAAAGTTTCTTGTCTACCCAGCCATCGCCCAGCAATGCCCCTGCCGGACACGACTCGACACATAAATTACAGTTGATACAGGGGGAGAAATCCAGCTTTTCGTCGAGCTTGAGCTCAGCGGTGGTGATGAGCCCACCCAGGCGGGTGCGCGGCCCAAAGAGAGGGCTCACCGCCAGCCCATTCTTTCCCCAACTCGCCAAGCCGCTCTCAACAGCGGCCTGTTTCCAATTGACAGCTCCTACCATCCCCATGGTGGCATCACTCATGTCCAAAGGGATGAAGGCTGGGACTGCTACCGCCTGATAACCCTGCATTTCCAGATAGCGGGCTAACTGGTGGCTGATGCGAGCCACCCCATTGTAGCAGAAGATGGTGTCATATTGTTTTACGTAAAGGTCGGCAGAGGCCAGCGCGGTCTCCGCATGGGGAAACATTATGCAAACAACAGAACGACACCCGGGCAACATCCTGTCCAGCGAAGCCTTGTTGAGAGGCAGGGCTAGAGCGGAACAGATACCTACCTCCACCGGCCAAAGCTCCCGAGCGCGGGTCTTGATTTGTTCGGCGAGATCCATGTCGCAGCTCCGATTGCTAGCTAACTCTATAGGGACCCCGAGATTCGCGGTGGTAAAGGTAGAATATTGTCCACCCCTCTCAGTCGCCTTTCCCTATAAGCTCTTCTACACCGCCGGTAGGTTGATCAGGAGATGCCCGTTCTTGGCAGGCCTTCCTGATTGATAACGGGCAGAGGCACTGTCGCGGGCCCTCAAAACCGGCCAGCGGGCAGGCGGTTAATAGGGTAGCTCATTGGGTTTCCCCGGTCAAGAGCAGTGCAGCAGATTTCTGTAGCGTAGTTGTCTTCGGTCTTATTGACATCTTCGTGTGGCTAGTGTTATCATATCATCGTGAAGGTCGATATGCTTGACCAGGCCAGCAGCTACTATTTCTATTTTTGGTTTGGCACGCTTGCGAACGGGCCTGGGAGGCGAGTGACCTGAAGATGAAATCCAGAGAAAATTAAGAAACAGTTAAATAGCTAAAGCAACTGAGAGACCCTCCCAGGCGGGAGGGTCTCTCAGTTTGACTTACTTCGACTCTCCTCGGGGGTCAAGAGAATGAGAGCCAGCGCAGGTGAGCATGGGGAGACTGAAAAAGGAGCCCGTTCCGTTCCTGGTCGGGGAAGGGCGCCGCGGAGGCCACTCCAGCCCCTCACCAGCCGCCACGGTCGGCCAGCGGGCACGGTGGTGGACATAGATGGGGTCAAGGTGGGCCTGGCGGAGCTGGCGATAATGGCCGGACCCTGCTCGGTTGAAAGCGCTGAGCAAATACTGCGTATTGCCCATGAGGTAAAGGAGGCGGGAGCCACCATCTTGCGCGGTGGCGCCTTCAAGCCCAGGACCTCACCCTATGACTTCCAGGGGCTGGGCAAGGTCGGACTGGAGTATCTCCTGGCTGCTTCTCGTGAGACCGGCCTCAAGGTCGTCACCGAGGTCATGGACCCACGGGACGTGGAGCTGGTGGCCCAATATGCCCACTGCCTTCAGATCGGCTCCCGGAACATGCAGAACTACCCCCTCCTGCGCGAGGTGGGCAGGACATCGAAGCCAGTGCTGCTCAAGCGGGGCCTATCGGCCACCTACAGAGAGTTCCTGCTGGCGGCGGAACATATCATGGCGGAAGGCAACGGCCAGGTGATCCTGTGCGAAAGGGGAATAAGGGGGTTATCCACCGAGCTACGCTTCACCCTGGACCTCAGCGCCGTGCCCTATCTTAAGGGAGAGACGCACCTCCCAGTGATAGTGGACCCCAGCCACGGCACAGGCACTGCCCGCCTGGTGCCAGCCATGAGCCGGGCCGCCATCGCCTGTGGCGCTGATGGGCTCATCATAGAGACCCATTACTCGCCGAAAGATTCCATCAGCGATGCTGCCCAGACGATATCGACTGCTGAGTTTGCAGAGCTGATGAGGGAACTGGCCACGGTGGCCACCGCAGTAGGACGAAAATGCCGTTGTCAGTAGGAAGTTCCCTTTTGGAGCAAAGGGGCGCCCGTCCCCCCAAGCCAACTTGACACCTATACGGGCAGCATATATCTTGGTGCAGGGTCTTGCCCTCGATATAGTCCAGCAAGGAGGAGACAGCAAATGCCCATGCCACTGGAGGGAATCAGGGTTCTTGACATGACTCATTTGGCTCCGGCGTCCTTTTCTAGCATGTTCCTCGGCGACATGGGGGCTGATGTGATCAAGATTCAGCCACCCCGTTCCATCATTCCGTTCCGTCTGGGGCATGTTGGGCTGGATGAGGAGAAATGGGCTGCCTACGAGCCGACGGACCGCAACAAGAGGAGCATCAGCCTTGATCTGAGGAAGGAGGAGGCGCGTCAGATTGTATATAAGCTCGCAGAGAGGGCCGACGTATTCATGGAGGGCTTCCGCCCAGGGGTGGTGGAACGGATGGGGGTGGACTATGAAACGCTAAACAAGATAAACCCCAGGCTCGTCTACTGCTCACAGTCCGGCTATGGGCATAGCGGGCCCTACGCGGATCAGGTAGGGCACGACATCAACTATATCTCCACAGCGGGCATCCTCAGCGTTATCGGGGTGCGTGGCGGAGAGCCGATCATCCCCAGCAACCTGATCGCAGACTTTGCTGGGGCAGGGCTGCACGGGGTCATTGGTGTCCTGCTCGCCCTCATGGCACGTGAGAGAACCGGAAAAGGGCAGTATGTGGACATAACCTACCTGGACGGGTCGCTCTCGCTGATGGCTTGGCAAATAGCGATGTACCTGTGCACCGGCGAAGAGCCCAAACGTGGCAGCACTTGGCTGACCGGGGCTGCCCCGTTCTACAACGTCTATCTGACCAAAGATAACAAGTACATCAGCATCGGCTGTACGGAGCCTCACTTCTGGGCTAACCTATGCCGAGCGCTGGGACATGAAGAGTACATCCCCTACCAGCATGAGGGCGGCAAGAAGAGGGAGGAGATCTTTGCCGCCTTCAGGGAGATCTTCCGCACCAAGACCAGAGATGAGTGGTATGACTATCTGGGGAAGGAGATCTGCGTGGGCAAGGTGTACGACCTTAGTGAGGTGGTAGCTGACCCACAGATACAGCACCGCAACATGATCCTGGAAGTGGAACACCCTAAATACGGCAAGGTGAAGCACCCGGGCATCCCGATCAAGTTGTCCGATACCCCAGGGCAGATCAGACGCACAGCGCCTCTGGTCGGCGAACATAACGATGAAATACTGGCCGACATCGGCTACAGCAAGGAGGAGATCGAGAGGCTACGCCAGTCGGGAGTGCCGGGCTAAAATGCCATGGGAATCCAAAAAGCGGGGGCAAGACATGGCAGGCAAAGATTATGAAATCAGAAAGACCATGTGTGGCATGTGCTCCAAGGCCTGTGGGATCGATGTTCATCTGGAGAGGAGCACGCTGGTCGACATCAGGGGGATGAAAGAACATCCCATGAGCCGAGGGATAATATGCGAGAAAGCCAAATTCGCCCGGGAATTGGAGTACAGCCAAGATAGATTGACCACCCCCCCTCTCCGGAAAAACGGCGGCTGGGTCAGGATCTCCTGGGATGAGGCCTTGGACATCCTTTGCGAGAAACTGACCGCCCTCAAGGCTAGTTGGGGGCCCGAAGCCCTGGCGGTCTACCTGGGCAATTCCGTCGGTCTCAGGGATGCCAAGCATTGGGCCACTAGATTCTGCGATGTCTATGGCACGCCCAACTATTCTTCGGTGGACATGTTATGCCATTGGTCGAGGACCATGGCCACCGTCATGACGGTTGGGGGTTTCCCCGTTCCTGACGAGATAAACTCCAAATGTATTGTCGTATGGGGGACCAATCCCAGGGAATCCAACATTGTGGAGTACAGGGATATCCTCTCTGCCCAGAGGAGGGGCGCCAAACTGATTGTAATCGACCCCAGGGAAACTAGCCTGGCCAGAAGGGCAGACGTATACGCCCAGATCAGACCCGGTACAGATTGTGCCCTGGCCCTGGGCATGATCAAAGTGATCATCGACGAGGGCTTGTACGACAAAGGATTCGTCGCCTCATGGACGGTGGGGTTTGAGTCCCTGAGGGAACACGTGGGGGCGTATCTGCCCGATAGGGTATCCGCGATAACCACGGTGCCCACAGAGGTGGTGTATTGGGCAGCCCGCACCTATGCACACAACCGGCCAGCCTCACTGGCCCAGCACATAGCCATCGACCACAACACCAATGGCTTTCAGACCATTAGGGCCTTGAGTATCCTCGAGTCAATAACTGGGAATATCGATGTGGTGGGGGGAGGCAAGCTGGTGCCCGGGGCCGGGCTCAGCAATATGAGGCTGCAAGAGGGCATCGACCCCAAAACCATCGGACTGGAGGAGTACCCTTTATTTGTCACTTTCATGAAGATCGCCCATGGCATGGATTTTGCTAGAGCCATCGTGACCGAAAAGCCTTACCCCATAAAGGCCATGATCCTCCACGGCTCGAACCCTATCTTGACATGGCCCGACTCAGAGACAACCACAAGGGCCCTGGAAAAACTGGACTTCCTGGTGGTAATGGACATTTTCCTCACCGAGACCGCCAGAATCGCCCATCTGGTGCTGCCGGCTTGCACCTTTCTGGAGAGGATCGAGCTCTGCGACTATGGATACTTTCAGGGACTCCCTATGCTGGTCCTGAGAAACCAGATCTTCGAGCCGTTGGCTCAGAGCTACCCTGATTGGAGGTTCTGGCTTGAGCTAGCCAAGAGGATGGGTTATCACGAATACTTCCCGTGGAAGGACAACGAAGAGATGCTGGATCACTTGCTCAAGCCAACCGGGATCAGCGTCGCCCAGTTGAAGGCAAACCCGGCCGGTGTTTTCTACAGCCAAGATAGGCGCCAACGGTTCCTGCAGGCTGGTTTCAATACCCCGTCAGGCAAGATCGAAATTTACTCCGAGGCTTTGCGGCGATGGGGCTATGACCCTCTGCCCCAGTTCGTGGAGCCTCACGAAAGCCCAGTCAGTGACCCCGCGTTGGCAAAGGAATACCCCCTTATCTTGATTACGGGCACCCGCGTCGGCAGCTACTGGCATTCGTCCTTCAGAAACCTGGCCGGCCCGGCCATAAGGTACCCGGAGCCGCTGGCGGAGATCAATATGGCCACGGCGAGGGGGCTGGGAATCGGGGACGGCGATCGAGTAAAGGTTGAGACCCCAAGAGGAGCCATCGAGATCAAAGCCCGGGTAACAAAGTACATCCATCCCAGCGTCGTTTCGATCCCCATAGGATGGGCACGTGCCAACGCTAATATGCTGACAAGCTATGAGGGGAGAGACAAAATTACCGGTTACCCGGCTTTCAAGTCGTCCCTGTGCAGGGTGAGCAAGGTTTCAGGCTAACCTCGCCCTTACTCCTCTGGCTGGCTCCTTATGGCCGGTAGCCCGGTCTTTTCGCGTCCTTGCCATGTAGTGGCCTAGCCCAACTACCAAAGCGCTTCCTCTTTCAGTAGCTCTACAGCTCGCTGGGCACAGGCAGTAACAAATGACAATGCTTCCCCAATACACTTATTCGCCGCCGAGTATTCCTGCATCTGGACTCTTCCAGCCACTTCCCTGATTTTGTCGCCAGCTTTCCCAAGATCCTGTAAGCCTGTAACGGTTCGGGCAAATTCCATCTCCCTGAGCAACGCGTCAAAGAAGGATGACACCACCCTCTGGGCTCCGATGAGTTGCTCGCCCTTGACTTTGGAGGTCTCGTCGACGAGTATGCCAGCGGCGACAACCATGGCCTTGATCGAGTCGGCACGATGGTACTGTTCAATCGCTTTGCCTATTATGTCTGAGCCGTATTTGCTTACCATCTTTGATCCTCGCGATACTGCCTTTGGATGTAGCTCAAGACTCAAAAGTCAGACCCGCTTCACTCCTCCAACGTGGCACGCACCATCGCCGCAAGTTGATCGAGTGTAAATCCCTTAATACGTATACCCTTTTTGGGACAGGTCGCCTGACATACGCCGCAGCCCTTACATTTCGACTCGTCCACTTCAACGGTCTTTCTTACTGTGCCCTCTCTCATGTATTCCAAGAGTGTAACGGCCTTATAGGGGCAGGGCTCGATGCAATAGGCACAGCCATCGCAGTTCTCGTCCACCACCTGGGCGATCCTCGGCTCCAGCTCGATCTGGCGCTTGGAGAGCAGCGTGGAAGCCCTGGCCGCCGCTGCGCTCGCCTGGGCGATGCTCTCCGTCAGGGACTTGGGGC
>MTNP01000037.1 GCA_002011475.1 Dehalococcoides sp. JdFR-54 | reverse complement strand
CCCCTACGGCTACGCCTCCCCCGTCACCAACACCTGTAACAACCCCCGCCCTGTCACCAACCCCAACCCAAACACCGTCGCCTATACCTCCCCCGTCACCAACACCCGTAACAACCCCCACCCCGTCGCCAACCCCAACCCAAATACCGTCGCCTATACCTACGCCGACCTCAACGCCATGTCCTGTTTGCCCTCGCCCATCACCCACGCCTAGCCCCACGCCCACAGCTACACCCTCCCCTACCCCCCTGCCCGCGGCGGAGGGGACCACGGTATCGGTGAGCCCGGCCCACCTGGAGCTAGGAGTGGGGGATATCGCCCCGGTGAACGTGGTGGTGCGAAATGTGACCGACCTTTACGCGGTGGATATTCACCTCTTTTTCGATGCCAGCCTCCTGGAGGTCCAGGATGCCAACCCCGTCAAATCGGGCATCCAGATCGCCCCCGGCACCTTTCTGGACCCTGCGCAGGGCTACCTTTTTAAGAACTACGCCGACAACGACGCCGGGTTTGTCTGGTTCGTCATAACCCTGCTCCACCCCGCCCCGGCTGTCTCCGGCGAGGGCACCTTGTTCACGGTGAACTTCCAAGGCCAGGCCAGCGGCACCAGCCAGCTACGCCTGAAGGCGCAACTGGTCGGCCTCACCGAGGGCGAGGTAGCCCCCATAAGCGCCGTCACCCAGGGAGGAACGATAGTGATAACCCCTTGAATCTGATTTGCTGGCCCGGGGGCTTTTATAGATATGCCCAAATCTGCATAGAGGTCAATTTTGATAAATTTCCTGTCAAAGGTATTGCGAAACGGATATTGGTGTGATATAGTAAGCACAACAGGCCTTCTTGAACCTGGGAAAGGAGGTTAGCATGATGCGCAGCCGGTTTATGGGCACCACAGGGATGCGCATTGTTCTGGCGATAGTACTTTCCTCGGCGTTGGCAGTGGGTGTGGCATGGCCTGCTCCCCAGCCCGCTCAAGCCGATGACACCGCCTCCGTCTTCATTGACCCCCTAGAACAGACCATCGACGTGGGTGCCACCACCACGGTGAGCATCAAGGTTGATGCAGTGACCGACCTCTACGGCGCCGAGTTTCACCTCACCTTTAATACCGACTTGCTTGAGGTGGTCGATGCCGATCCTTACACCGCCGGTGTCCAGATCGCGCCGGGGCCCTTCCTGCCCACCACCTGGCCCGACACCCCGCCGGAGGGGTGGGAGGGCGACTGGCCCCCCACTATCTGGGATGAGGATGCCGAGGCGTATGTGACCTACGACCCCGTCGACATAACCATCAACCGTGTAGAAAATGGCACAATCGAATTCGTCTTTACCCTGCTCAACCCGGCGGAGCCCCTCAGCGGCGGTGGGGTGGTGGCTAACATCGCTTTCCACTGCAAAGATGAAGGCACCAGCATCCTCGCTTGGCAGAACCCGGTGCCAGGTGAGGACCCGGTGAAACTGGCCGATGACCAGGCCAACCCTATTTCCGTCACCATCGCCGGTGCCACCATCACCAACGAGATCCCACCACCGGAGATCTCCGATATAAAGGTGACCGATGTGAGCGACGTGGCCTTCGTGGTATCCTGGGTCACAAATATCGAGGTCACTGGGCAGGTAGAATACAGCGAAACGATTGCCGGCCTGGAAGCTGGGGGGACTGTGGTGGATGACCTCCGGGGCGCCGGCGTCGAGGACGATACCCACTATGTCATAATCAGCGGCCTAGACCCTGAAAAGACTTACTACTTCGATGTCATCTCTGGAACGGCCAGGGACGACAACAACGGCAACCACTATACCGTAACCACGGGCCCCACCATCGGGCCACCACCCCATTTCTATACCGTCTTCGGCAAGGCAGTCAAGTATGATGGCACCACGCCGGCAGAGGGGGCCATAATCTATATCAGCGTGGTGGACAACGATGGCGAAGGCAGCTTAGGCACCTCCCAGGAGATGTCCGCCCTGGTGGATGCCAATGGGGACTGGAGTAAGGTTCTCGGCACCATAAGAGAGGCCGACCTCTCAGACTGGTTCGAATTCGATCGCACTGGCGGGGGCGACAATCTCTCCCTGGTGGCTCAGGGTGCCGCTGATGGCACTGCCTCCCTAACGGTGACCACCACCTCCAGCCCGCGGGACGCCGGAACATTGACCCTGGTGCCTAACCTGCCACCCATTGTGGACAATGTCGTTGCCTCGCAGCGGGCGGGCACGGGGATAGTTGACATCTCCTACGATGTCAAGGAGCAGGACGAGGAGGACACCAGCGTCACCATCAGCTTTGAGTACTGGAATGGGGTCAGCTATGTCCCCTGCACCACTGTCACCGGTGTCGGAAGCAAGGATGTGACCCTGGAGTTCGCTAGCTACACCGGAACCTGGGACGCCAAGGCGGACTTCGATGGTCAGTATATGACCGATGCCAAGATAAAGGTCATCGCCGATGACGGCAAGATTCTAGGCATCGGCGAGGGCATAAGCAGCGACTTCACCCTGGACACCAAAGCCCCCACCGATGTGGCTTGTAGCTCACCACCAAATGAGGCCACCGATGTTGACCTGAGGCCAACCCTGACCGCTTCCACCGCCACTGACCCCAGCACCCCCCTCTCCTACTACTTCACCATAGCCGAGGACATTGACTTCACCACCGGTGTGCAGAACAGTGGCTGGCTGGGCGCTGACATCACTACCTGGGTGCCCCCGACCATGCTAAGCCCCGACACGGATTACTGGTGGAAGGTGAAGGCCAAGGACAGCTTTGGCAACGAGAGCGACTACAGCACCGCCTTCAAGTTCCACACCGTGACGAAGATTCTGGTAGAGAAAGAGATAGTGGCTGGGCTGAATCTGTTCGCTTTGGAAGCGGAGCCTGACCCACCTTACACCGCGGCGAGTTTGCTGGAAGAGATCAATAACCAGGGAGGGAACGCCACCGAGATATATAGCTGGAACGAGGCTTACGGTTGGTTCGATGCTTACATTCTCGGACTCCCCCTGCCCGACTTCCCCATCGAAGTGGGACGCGGCTACTTTATCATCAGCAGTGTCAAAAGCACCTTCACCTATATGGGTTATCCCCTGACAGCCCCTCCCCCAGAACCAGTTCCACCTAAGGTAACCGATGTGAGCGACGTTGCCTTCGTGGTATCCTGGACCACCCAGAGTGCTGTAAGCGGGCAGGTGGAATACAGCGACGACCCGGCTGACCTGCCAGGCGGGGGAACCACGGTGGAGGACACCCGAGGCGCCGACTTCACTGGCACTACCCATTATGTCATAGTCGGTGGCCTGACACCCGAGGCGACCTATTACTTCGACGTCATCTCCGGCGGGGTAAGGGATGACAACAACGGCAACCATTATACGGTGACCCTGGGCCCCACCTTGGGCCCACCACCTCACTACTACACCGTCCTGGGCAAGGTGCTTAAATCCGATGGCACCACACCGGCAGAGGGGACCATAGTCTATATCAGCGTGGTGGACAATGACGGCACAGGCAGCTCAGGCACCTCCCAGGAGATGTCCGCCCTGGTGGATGCTAACGGGGACTGGAACAAGGTTCTCGGCACCATAAGAGAGGCCGACCTCTCAGCCTGGTTCACCTTCGATACCACCGACGGAGGCGACAATCTCTCCCTGGTGGCTCAGGGTGCCGCTGATGGCACTGCCTCCCTGACAGTGACCACCACCTCCAGCCCGCGGGACGCCGGAACGATGACCCTAGGGCTGGTGGTTGAGAAGGAGATAGTGGCTGGCCTCAACCTCATCGCCCTGCCCATAGAACCGGCAACCCCTTATACTGCCAAGAGTTTGCTGGAAGAGATCAATGAGCAAGGGGGGAACGCCACCGAGATATATAGCTGGAACGAGGCTTACGGTTGGTTCGATGCTTACATTCTCGGACTCCCCCTGACCCCCTTCTCCATCGAAATGGGACGCGGCTACTTCATCATCAGCGGTGTCAAAAGCATCTGGAGCATCCAAAGCGCTTGACAGGGATAATATAATAGTGGCAAGAGAAAAGGAGGATGAGTTAACTCCTATTGGGTTGCGGTTGATAGCTCTAATCATTAAGGGAGGCGAGTAAGATGAGTCTCACCCGCGGTAAACTGTGGCATATCGCAACGGTAATATTTGTGGTATTGTCAATGTTGCTCGTGTTTCAGGTCGGTTCCGCTTCAGCGAGCACGCCTATCGCCCACAAGGTGACCGATGTGAGCAATGTAGCTTTTGTCGTGTCCTGGGTCACCGCCGCTGTGGAAACAGGGCAGGTGGAATACAGCGACGACCCGGCTGACCTGCCGGGCGGGGGAACCACGGTGGAGGACGCCCGAGGTGCTGGCTTCACTGACGACACTCACTACGTTATAGTCAGCGGGCTAACACCTGGGACGATTTACTATTACGATATCATCTCCGGCGGGGTAAGGTATGATAACAACGGCAACCACTATACCGTAACCACAGGCCCCACCATCGGGGTGCCACCCCCTTTCTACACCGTCCTGGGCAAAGCATTTAAGTCTGATGGCACCACGCCGGCAGAGGGGACCATAGTCTATATCAGCGTGGTGGACAATGATGGCCTAGGCAGCTCAGGCACCTCCCAGGAGATGTCCGCCCTGGTGGATGCCAATGGGGACTGGAGTAAGGTTATCAACACTATAAGGGAGGCCGACCTCTCAGCCTGGTTCAAATTCGATACCACCGGCGGAGGCGACAATCTCTCCCTGGTGGCTGAGGGCAGTGGTGATGGTAGGACTTCCCTGACAGTGACCACCACCGAGAGCCCGCGGGACGCCGGGAGCCTGGTTCTGCAAGCCAATGTGCAGAATGTCACCGCCACCCAGCGGGCGGACACAGGCATCGTGGACATCTCCTACGACCTCACCTTTGCCGGACCCACCACCGACACCATTAGCCTCGAGTACTGGGATGGCACTGACTGGGTAGGTTGCACCACCGTGGGCGGCGATGTGGGAGCCGGCATAGCCACCGGCACCGGCTTGACCGCCACCTGGGATGCCAAGACCGACTTCGATGGTCAATACCTGACCTCCCAGATAAGGGTGATTGGCGCAGCCCTCGGCTCGGGCGAAAGCGGGACCTTCACCCTCGATACCGCAGTCCCCACCGGCGTTAGCCAGGTGTCTCCCGCCGACGGAGCCACCGACATAGCGGTATCGCCCACCCTGGAGGCCACCGCTACAGACCCCAGCGGGCCTGTTTACTACTTCGAGATAGCTGAGGATGACGCTTATACGGTCAATCTCCAGTCCAGCGGCTGGGTGGGCGCCACCTGGGCACCCCCCACCCCCCTGAGCGCGAACACCCTCCACTACTGGCGGGTGAAGGCCAAGGACGCCTACGGGAATGAGAGCGCCTTCACCGCTGACTGGACCTTCACCACCGTGGCCTTCCCCGCACCGGTGGCTGACTTCAGCGCTGACAGGACCACTGCACTTACCGGCGTTGCCATCAACTTCACCGACCTGTCCACCCAGGGGGGCGGTGGTGTCATCAGTGCTTGGGAATGGGATTTCAACAACGATGGTGTCATCGATTCCACCGTCCAGAACCCGTCCTATACCTACATCGTACCTGGCACCTATACGGTAAGCCTCACAGTCACCGGTTCAGGTGCCTTGACCGACTCTGAGACCAAGATCGATTATATCCGGGCCATCCCCAAGGAGATCATTATGCCGGTGGCCCCTGTGGTCGTGGCGCCGCCACCCCAGGTGCCGACGCCGGTGAGGATGCTCCCCGGCAGCGGCATGGTGCCCATGATAGGTGGCCAGGTCGCCACCCCGGAGCGCAGCGTGGTGGTGGACTTCCCCAGGGGGGCTGTGCCCGCGGGCACCAGGGTCAACATCAGGCCTGTGGATGTGGGCACTATCCCGGCCCTGCCCACGGGCTTCCTGGTGGGGAGCCGGGCCTTCACCATCGAGAGCACGGCGCCTCTGACCCAGCCTGTGACCATTACCTACACCTTTAATGCTGATGACCTGGCCCTGGCCGGCGGCGATGCCAGCCTGCTGGCCCTGGCTCGCTTCGATGGCAGCCGGTGGATAGTGATGCCCACCGTGGTGGACACGGAGTACTTCACTTTAACCTGCCAGACCGACCAGCTCAGCACCTGGGCGGTAGTGGTGAATCTGAAGCTCCCCACTACCGGTCAGGGGCTCTCCCTCTGGGTCGTGATGCTCATAGCCCTGGCTGGCCTGGCAGCCCTGGGCAGCGGCTTGGCCCTAAGGCGCCGTCACACCGGCTAAAAGCTGAGCGTAGCTAAAGGGGGGTGCATCCCTGTGGGATGCACCCCCCTTTATTATGGCGAAAGGCACCCTCAGGCCTTGTGTTCCGCCACCGGTTCGCCGCATTGGGGGCAAACCGCTTTGCCCCTCTCCAGGGCAGCGTCACAGTGGTGGCAATGGACGATGGTCACCTGACACGCCTGGCAGAAGGGCTGCTCCACCTCCTCGAGTTCCACATCGCAGAGGGGGCAAAGACGCCCAGTTGTGCCCCTCCCTTTGCCTTTAGCCTCCGTCATCATGCCTCCCGCGCCTGCTTGCTGCGGTAGTCCTCGATGGCCTTGTGCAGGGCCTCGGCCCCCAGATTGGAGCAGTGCCACTTGTTCTTGGGCAGTCCCCCCAGCTCGTCGGCTACATCCCGGTTGCTGATCATCATCCCCTCATCCAGGGTCTTGCCCTTGGCCATCTCGCTGACCATGCTGGAGACGGCGATGGCAGCCCCGCAACCGAAGGTCTTGAACTTGACATCCTCCAGGCGGTTGTCCTTGACCTTGATGTAGAAGGTCATCATGTCGCCACATATGGGGTTACCCACCTCCCCAACGCCGTCGGCATCGGGGATCTCCCCCACATTACGGGGGTTCATGAAGTGTTCCATAACCTTCTCGGAATATATCGGCATCTTTCCCGGCTACCTCCGTTCCTTGACGAATTTGGCCCATAGGGGCGACATCTGCCGCAAGCGGTCCACAATGGGCGGCAGCACCCCTAGAATATAGTCGATATCCGCCTCAGTATTGTCGATGCCCAGGCTGAAGAGGAGGGAGCTCTGGGCCACCTCGGCGGGGATGCCCATGGCGCTGAGCACGTGGGAGGCCTTCAGCGCCCGAGAGGTGCAGGCCGAGCCGCTGGAAACGGCCACCCCCCGGCTGTTGAGGAGCATCAGCATGGACTCGCCTTCGATAAACTTGATGCAGAAGCTGGCATTGCCGGGGAGGCGGTTTTCGGGATGGCCGGTGAGGATGGAGTGTTCGACCCTGGAGAGCACCCCGTCAATGAGCCGCCGCCTCAAGGGCGTGAGCTTCTTCATACGAGTGGCTAACTCCCGGCGGGCTATCTCGGCAGCCACGCCCATGCCCACGATGGCGGGCACATTCTCGGTGCCGGCCCGGCGTCCCCCCTCCTGGACCCCGCCGTCCAAGTAGGGGATGATGCGGACGCCCCTCTTCAGCCATAGGGCTGCCGCCCCCTTTGGCCCATAGAACTGATTGGCGGCTAGGCTCAGGGCATCCACCCCCAGCTCGGCCACATCCACAGGGATAGTGCCCGCGGTGGCCACGGCGTCGGTATGGAAGACCGCCTTACTTTTCCCTTTCACCACTTGGGCGATCTCCTTAATGGGCTCAATGGTGCCCACTTCCCCGTTGGCGTGCATCACCGAGACCAGAATGGTATCCTCGCGGAGGTGGCGGGCCACGCTATCAGGATCGACCCAGCCATGCCGATCCACGGGCACCACGCTGAGCTCAAAGCCCATTTTCTCCAGGGCGCGGGCGGAGTGGAGCACCGAGAAGTGCTCCACTGCGGAGATCACGATGTGCTTGCCCCGCTCCTGCCCCGCCCGGGCCAGCCCTTTGATGGCGAAGTTGTTGGACTCGGTGCCGCAGGAGGTAAACAGTATCTCCTCGGGCCTGCCCCCGATGAGGGCCGCCACTTGCCCCCGGGCCTGCTCCACGGCCTCCTGGGCCTGAGCCCCCCAGTCGTGGAGCGAGGAGGGATTCCCAAAGACGTCTTTGAGATAGGGGAGCATAGCCTCCAGGACCTCGGGGAGCAGCCGAGTGGTGGCAGCGCTATCAGCATAGACCCGGCGGGCTGTCTCAGCCACCATATACCTCCCGCTATTCCTCCACCAGCCTCTGGCCGGCCTGGCGGGCATCAGCCAGGGCGGTGGGGTGCTCCTTGATGGCCCCCTTCTCATCGATGCCCGAGAAGACGAGGTCGCCAGCATAGTCCATGTCCAGCGTCTTAAATAAGGCCCTGACCGAGGCCCGGGCGGGCTCGAAGAGGTCCCTGAGCCTGGTGCCCCCCACCGCCACGAATAGCCCCTTGCGCTTTCGGCCCGGGGCAATGGGGCGCTTCAGCACATATTTGGTCGCCCAGAAGGCCTGACAACGGTCCACCAGGGCCTTGACCTGGGCAGCGAGGCCCATAAAGTGTATGGGCGAGGCCAGCACCAGGCAATCGGCCTCTCGGAGCTTAGGGTATACCTCTTGCATCTCGTCCTGCACCACACACTGGCCCTCAGCTTGACAACCGTCGCAGTGGCGGCAGGGGGCAATCTGGAGCTTTCTGGCATAAATCGTCTCTGTCTCAGCGCCCTTACTGGCTGCCCCGGCCATTACCTGTTCCAGGAGAAGGTCAGTGTTGCCCTGGGGCCGGGGGCTACCGCTTATGCCCACCACCCTTTTCGGCCCGGGCGCATTTCCTCGCTTTGATTGCATTGTATATCTCGGGATTTTAACAGAGCGGGCCTAGGTGTCAAGTTTGCCCTGGCCGGCGACACCCCCTGGGAGAACGAGCCTGACCCGGCGCTCGAAGATGACCCTCTCCAGCATTATGCGCCGCTGGCAACCCAGGCAGCGCAGGCCGATGTCGGCACCCACCCGCTCCACCTGCCACTGGTAGCTGCCGCAGGGATGGGGCTTCTTGAGCCTGACCACATCGCCAAGCCTTATGTTCATCGGTGCCCACCCCTAGGCAGGACCGGCGCCGGCCAGGTATTGGCTCATTTCCTGGCGCAGCCTCAGGGCCGCCTTCCGGGCCGCCTGGGCGAAGTCCTCTCCTGTGGAGGCGTAGATGATCTGCCGCGAGGAACTGATGATAGCCTTTTCGCCCCGGGCATCTGCTCCATAGCGAAGGGCCGAGGCCAGGTCTCCACCCTGAGCCCCCACCCCCGGGATGAGCAAGGGCAACTCGGGGCAGAGCTCCCTCACCTGCTTCAGCTCCTCGGGGTAAGTAGCCCCCACCACCAGCCCCACGTTGCCCCTGGTGTTCCATTCTCGGGCCTTGCGGGCCACCGCCTGGAAAAGCTGGCCCCCCTCACAGCGCAGCGACTGAAAATCGGCGGCACCCACATTGGAGGTACGACACAGGATGAACACGCCCCTATCCGAGTATTCCAAGAAGGGTTCTACCGAGTCCTGCCCTAAATAGGGGTTGACGGTAACGGCATCGAAGCCGAAGGCCTCGAAGAGGGCCCGGGCATAGGCCCGGGCGGTATGGCCCACATCCCCCCGCTTGGCATCCCCGATGACGGGGATGCCCTCGGGCGCATAGTCGGCGGTCTGCTTCAGCGCCAAGAGTCCCTCCACGCCCAGGGCCTCATAGAAGGCCAGGTTGGGCTTGTAGGCACATACCAAATCGGCGGTGGCATCGATGATGGCCTTATTGAACTGGAGGAGGTCCACCTTGGGCATCAGGGCTGGGTCGGGGTCGAGGCCCACGCAGAGCCAGCTCCGGTTACGCCGAGCGGCATCCAGCAATTTCTCGATGAAGCTCATAAGCCTTCCTGCAAGGGGATGATAACAACCCACCCCCACCCCGTCAAGTTTGCTTTGATTTCACGGATATATTAAAATAAAATGCAACTTTTTGACCCGAGGTAGAATCTATGCCCACCTATGAGTATGAATGTACTGCCTGCGGACGGCGCTTCGAGCGCCGGCAGCGCTTCGACGAGGAGCCCGTCGGCATCTGTCCTCACTGCCAGGGCAAATCCCGCCGCGTCCTCCACTCTATACCCGTCATCTTCAAGGGGAGCGGCTTCTATACCACAGACCATCGGAAGGAGCAGAACCCGGAATCCACCGAAAAGGGGACAAAACCGGATGAGGGCGCTCCTGCAAAGGGTGGCTAAGGCCTCGGTAACCGTGGGCGGCCAGGTGGTGGGAGAGATCGGGCGAGGGCTGGTGATCTTGGTGGGTGTGGCCGCCGACGATACCGAGCGCGATGCCGACCTCCTGGCGGAGAAGGCCATCAACCTCCGCATCTTCCCCGACGAGAACGATAAGCTCAACCTCTCGGCCCTGGATATAGGGGGCGAGCTCCTCATCATCAGCCAGTTCACCCTCCTGGCCGATACCAGGAAGGGGCGACGCCCCAGCTTCACCGGGGCCGCCCCCCCGGAATTGGCCCAAACCCTCTTCCAGCGCTTCCTGGCCACTGCCCGGGGCAGTGGCCTCAGGGTGGAGACGGGCCGATTCCAGCAGTATATGCAGGTGGAGATCCACAACGACGGTCCAGTCACTATCATGCTGGACACGAGAGACTAGCCCCTCTGCTCAGCCACCCGGCATTGACAATGGGGCTGGCATATGCTAAATTTGATATATAGCATAGCTAGGTATTCTGGCCAGCGAGGAAGCAATATGAATTATGGCAGAGAGCTCCTGAAAGGAAGCACCGACACCCTGCTCCTCAGCCTTATCAGCCGACAGCCCATGTATGGCTACCAGATCATCAAGGAGCTGGCAGCGAGGAGCCAGGGCTACTTCAAATTCAAGGAGGGCACCTTATATCCGGCCCTGCACCGGATGGAGAGGGGAGGACTGGTTAAGGCCCAGTGGCGCCGACTGCCCAATGGCCAGGAACGACGCTACTATAGCATAACCGCCAAGGGCCAGAAGGTGCTGGAGACTAAGCGGGCGGAGTGGCAGGGCTTCGCCACCGCCGTCAATCTGATCATGAGTCCCAGGCCCACCTAGCGGAGGCCTTGCCAATGGCGGTGCCACTTCGAGAGTACCTGGAAGAGATAAGGGCTGACTTAAGGCTCGACCCCGGCGCCGAACAGGAGGTGCTGCGGGAGCTGTCTACCCACTTGGAGGAGAAGGCCGAGGAGCTGCGTCAGGCGGGCCTCAGTGAGGAAGAGGCCAGCCGGCAGGCAGCGGAATTCTTCGGCTCGCCCAAAGCCATCGCCCGACAGATGTATCAGGTCTATAGTCAGGGGAGCTGGGGGCAGGCCCTGCTGGCTGCCCTGCCCCACCTGATATTCGCTGGCATGTTTGCCCTGCACATCTGGCAGAGCCCTATCTGGCTGTTGCTCGTCATCGTTGCCGCCCTGGGCCTGGCCATCTATGGCTGGGGGCATGGCAAACCGGCCTGGCTTTTCCCCTGGCTGGGCTATCTGCTGCTCCCGGTGGTTATCGTCGGGCTTCTCCTGATGGCCCTGCCCCCCAACTGGAACTACCTGGCGCTTCTGGCCTACATCCCCATCACCCTGTGGGTCCTCTTCCCCATCGCCATCCAGACGGTGAAGAGGGACTGGCTGTTCGGCTCCCTGATGCTGTTGCCCCTGCCCGTGTTCATCGGCTGGTTTCTGGCCCTACAGCAGGGCAAGTTCTTGGAGTTCCACCTACCCTACTTGTATGAACTGGCCCCCTGGATCGCCCTGAGCTTTGTGTTCCTGGGTGTCAGCGCCGCCACCTTCATCCGCTTCCGGCAGCGCTGGCTCAAGACCGGTGCCCTGCTCACCCCGGAGCTGGTGATCCTGATACTGATAGTGTCCAGCCCGAGCCAAGGCCTCAGCTTTGCCGGGCTGCTGGCCCTGATCGTATTTAGCCTGGCGCTCCTGCTCAGCCCGGCGCTGCTGCAACGCAAGCTCGCCCGCAAAGAGAGTAAAGTCCGCTCCTTCAGCTAGGTCCCGGAGGCAAACCCGAGGATGAGGGATGCTCAATGGACAGGGTAGCTATAGTCACCGAGAGCACCGTTTGCCTGCCCCAGGGGTTGGTGACGGAGTATGGCATTCATATCGTCCCCATGGAGTTTAGCTACGAGGGCAAGACCTACCGGGACGGCATAGACCTCACCCCCAGCCAGTTCTATGAGCTGCTGGCCCAGGCTAAGAAACTCCCCACCACCTCCCCCGGTCCCCCGGGCAGCTATCTGGAGGCTTATCGGGAGGCAAGCCAGCACGCCCAGAGCATCCTATGCATCACCCTATCCCCAAAATTCAGCACCACCCATAATTCGGCCCTGCTGGCCAAGGAGACGGCCAAAGAGGTCCTGCCCCAGGCCACCATCGAGGTGCTGGATTCAGGCACCGCTGCCGGGGCCCAGGGCTGGATAGTGCTGGCGGCAGCCCGGGCGGCCAAAGCCAGGGCCAGCCTAGCCGAGGTGATGGACGCTGCCCGGAGCCTGATGCCCCGGGTGCATCTGGTGGCGCTTCTGGACACACTCTACTTCTTAGTCAAGGGGGGACGGGTGCCCCTAGTAGCCGCCTGGGCCACCTCCTTGCTCAATATCAAGCCGGTCTTCGAGCTGGTCCCGCTCCAGGCTGAGGCCAGAATGCTGCACCGGGCCCGGGGACGGAGACAGGCCCTGGAGCGCCTGCTTCAAGTGCTTCAAGACAAGACCCAAGGCGATGGCCCCCTGCATGCCCTGGTGATGCACACCAACATCCCCGGGGAGGCAGAAGGGCTGAGGGAGCGCATCGCCGCCCAGTTCGATTGTGCCGAGCTCTATATCACCGACTTCACCCCGGTCATAGGGGTTCATTGTGGCCCTGGCCTCCTCGGCGTGGCCTTTTATATGGAAGCCGGGCCCGGCCACCCCAAAGACCAAGCCTTGACTTCTGCCCCTCAATCTGCTATTAAGTAGGCCAGTGAACTGGGCTAGCATTCCCATGGTGGTGGGCGCTTACCTGCTCGGGGCGGCGCCCGTCCTCTATCTGATAGGGCGTCTCCGGGGGCTGCGTCTCCAACAGGGAGAGGATATGCACATTTCCCTGTGGCAGAAGGGGGGCCGTGTCTGGGGAGCCATCGCCGTCCTCTGGGATATGTCCAAGGGGGTTATCGCTGTGGTGGTGGCCCGGGCCCTGGGCTTTGACCTCCTGGTGGTGGGCCTGGCCGGGCTGGCGGCGGTGGTGGGCCAGATGTGGCCCGCCTTCCTCAAGGGGCTTGGGGAGAAGGGGAATTCCACAGGGCTGGCCATGGCCTTTGCCCTGACCCCCACCTGGGCCTTCGTCCCCGGCCTGGCGGTGATAGCCTCCGGCTTCTTCATCAGGACAGTGCCCCGTTTCCTCAGCCGCCGCCAGAGTCTTGGGCAAAAGCTCAAATTCGGCGGCCCCCCCAGCCTGAGCCTGCCCCTGGGGATGCTTGTTGGCTTCGCCCTTCTGCCCATCGGCCACTGGTTATTCTATCCCGATGAGGTCAGGGTGGTCGGGGTGCTGGGCTGCCTGTGGGGGGCTATCGTGCTCCGACGCCTCACCGCCGAGCTCGGCGCGGACCTGAAGCCCGGGGTCGACCTGAAGCGAGTCCTGCTCAACCGGTTCCTTTTCGATCGCAGCTTCCTCTAGGTCGGGGCATGGGTTCTGCCGCCAAAGTTCTTGCCAAAATAAACAAATATTGCTAATATATTGTGACATATGACACCAGTTATGGGGTTAGCCGGATGCCCAAGATTTACTTTATAGATTGTACCAATCGGGACGTGGTTCAGGCCTCCCGAATGCGCTTGGCCAAGCTACAAAAGACCATGGTCAATATCTACCTGGGCCAGCTCGGCGTCCACCAGTCCGAGTTCGCCTTCCCCTATGCCAAACACGAGCAGAACTACGTCCGGGCCAACCTGGAGCTCAAGGAACTGGGGGCTATGGGCGAGCTCGTCCTGGAGGGCTGGTGCCGGGCGGTGATCCCCGATGTAGATAAATCGCTGCCCACCGGGGTGAAGGACCTCAACCTGTCCATCTCCACCTCCGACCAGATGATCACCCACAAGTTTGGCGGCAAATTGAACCGGGAGGGGGTCATCAAGGAGATGACCCAGGCGGTGGCCTTCGCCAAGAAGGCGGGGGTGCGCACCGTGGGGGTCAATGCCGAGGATGCCTCCCGCACCGATATGGGCTACCTCATCGAGTTCGGCCAGGCGGCTAAAGAGGCCGGGGCCGATAGGTTGCGCTACTGCGATACCCTGGGCTACGATAGCCCGCTGAGCATATATGAACGGATGCGCACCCTGGCGGAAAGGGTGGGACTTCCCCTGGAACAGCATTGCCATAACGACCTGGGAATGGCGGTAGCCAATTCTGTGGCCGGGGCTAAGGGGGCTGTGGACGGCGGGGTGGATGCCTACATCAATACCTCGGTCAATGGGCTGGGGGAGCGGGCAGGACAGGCCGACCTCCTGAGCTGTATCCTGGCCATCAGGTTCTCTCGAGATATGGAATCATACGAGATCGGGGACAACCTCAACCTCAAGGTGGCCACCAAGTTGGCTCGCTATGTCGCCTATGCCTTCCACCTGCCCATACCCATAAACCAGCCCGGGGTGGGCGCCAACGTCTTTGCCCATGAGTCGGGCATCCACGCCGACGGCATGCTCAAAGACCGCCGCAACTATGAGCTATATGACTATGAACTCCTGGGGCTGGACGAGGGGCCGGCCATGGGGGTTCCCTGGTGGGCAGAACCCCCCAGGCCGGGGCGCACCATCACCACCGGGGAGTACGGGGGGTTGGCCGGTTTCAAGCACGTTTATGACCGGCTGGGCGTGGCCTTCCCCGATGACGAGATCGCGGAGCAGATCCTGGAGCTGGTGCGCTATGCCAGTGGCCACACCAAGCTCCCCCTCACCGATGATGAGCTGCGCTTTATCGCCACCTATCCGGAGCAGGTGCGCAAGATCCTCACCCTTACCCCCTAGGCGATAGCGGGCACCAGTTTAGAGTTCCCCCGCCCCGACCCGCCGGGGCATCGGGATATGTGAGCCTATGAAGCTGACCTCCACCCTGGTAGAGGCCACCCTCCTGGAGAGAACCACCCGCTTCTCCACACTGGTAGAGCTCAGGGGGCAGCCCCAGCTCGCCCACCTGCCCAACTCGGGAAGGCTGGAGGGGTGCCTTCAGCCAGGGGCCAGGGTCTTGCTGGCAGAGCACCAAGCCCACCGCCGCAGGACGGGCTATGACCTGGTCATGGCCCTCGTGGGCGAGGTGCTGGTCTCCGTAGATGCCCGATTGCCCACAGCCCTGGTGGCCGAGGCCTTTTCGAGGCGGGCCTTGGCCCCCTTTGCAGGCTATACGGAGATGGAGAGGGAGGTCACTTGGGGAGGAAGCCGCATCGACCTATTGTTCAGCGCCCCAGCCCGAAAGGGCCTGGTGGAGGTGAAGTCGGTGACCCTGGTGAGAGGGGGGCGGGCCCTCTTCCCCGATGCCCCCACCCTGCGGGGCCGAAGGCAGCTGGCCACCCTGGTCCAGGCCCAAAAGCAGGGCTATGAAGCGGCCATCATCTTCGTGGTGCAGCGCCCCGATGCCTTTGCCCTCCACCCCAATGCCCCAGCGGACCCCTATTTTGCCCAGGCCCTGCGCGAGGCCGTGGCCCAGGGGGTCGTCCCCTATGCCTATACTTGCCAGGTCAGCCCCGATGAGATAACCTTAACCCAGAGGATACCCGTCTTCCTTTAGGATAAGCCATGCCAGACCCGGAGATAACCCTGGAGCCCATAGGCATAGTCAGAAATGGCATCGCCCAGCCCCTGAAGGGGGGCTGGCGGGAAATCGTCTCCGAGATAACCATAGAGGAGCGCTGGGTCGAGGCCCTGGAGGGCATAGAGGGCTTTTCCCACATCATCGTCCTCTTCTGGATGCACCAGCTACCCCCGGAACAGCGGGGCGCGACCAAGACCCACCCCCAGGGCCGTCACGACCTTCCCCTGATGGGCGTCTTTGCCACCCGTAGCCCGTGCCGCCCCAACCCCCTGGGCCTGGCTGTGGTCAGATTGCTGGAGCGCCGGGGCAAGCTCCTCAGGGTGAAGGGGCTGGATGCCCTGGATGGCTCGCCGGTGCTGGACATCAAGCCCTATACCCCCGGCGACAGGATAGCCCGCCCTGGGGTGCCCCCCTGGTTCAAAAAGCTATGGGCAGAGCTTCAGCAGGGCCAGCCCTGAGGCAAAGGCTTCGAGACATCTATCGGCGGCTTTTGGACCGCTACGGGCCCCAGGGCTGGTGGCCTGGGGAGGGGCCCTTCGAGGTCATGGTGGGGGCCATCCTCACCCAGTCGTCGGCCTGGGCGAATGTGGAGCAGGCCATCGCCAACCTCAAGGCGGCCGGGGCCCTCACCCCCCGGGCACTGCGGGACCTGCCTCTGCCCGAGCTGGCCCGCCTCATCCGCCCCAGCGGTTACTACAATGCCAAGGCAGTCAAGCTCAAGGCCCTGGCGGATTGGCTGGGGGAAAGCTGCCGCGATAGCCTGGAGCAGCTTTTCAGTCGCGATACCGCCCAGCTCCGCCGGGAGCTGCTCTCCGTCCATGGCATAGGGGAGGAGACCGCCGATTCCATGCTCCTCTACGCGGGAGAGAAGCCCTCCTTTGTCGTCGATGCCTATACCCGACGCATCCTCCACCGCCTGGGTTTGGCCGGGGAGAGACAAAGCTACGCCAGCCTTCAAGCCCTGTTTGCGGAAAACCTCCCCCAGGAGGTGCCCCTTTTCAAGGAGTACCACGCCTTACTGGTGCGCCACGGCAAAAGCACCTGTTGGCGGCGGGCACCCGCCTGTGCCCAATGCTGCCTCAAAGACCTCTGCCGCTATTGATTGGATTTGTATCGCCCCAGTGCCGAGACAAGCTATTGACATCGTGTCCGAAAATATGCTAAGCTGACAGAGCCAGAACAATCGAATAGGTGGGAAAGGCTGGGAACGAGACTAGTAGCCTTCCAGCGGGCTTCAGAGAGCCGGGGGGAGCTGTGAACCCGGTGCTGCGCAGAGGGTGAATGGACTCGGGAGCCGCAAACCGAAAGGCTTTGTCCTCCAGGGCGTTGTCGAGTAGGCTTTGTCGGAGGGGCACCGTTAGCATAGCCCAGGGTATCGAGCAAGGGAACTTGCCTTTGTACCCGAAAAGAGGGGATTGCTCCATATATATTGTGGGCAATCAATAAGGGTGGCACCGCGGATTTGCCCCGTCCCTTAACCGGGACGGGGCTTTTGTTATATGGCAGAAAATGGCTGGAAATCATTTGAACAAGGGAAAAGGGGGCTTGCCCAGAAGAATAATTTCAATACCGGTGTAAGGTAAATTTTAAGTACAAAAGACCCAGGTCAGAAAAGGAAAGGAGGCGATATGGAACCGACGAAAATCTTGCTCAGCGAGCAGGAGATACCCACTTGCTGGTACAATGTCCTGCCCGACCTGCCGGAGCCCTTGCCCCCCTTGCTTCACCCCCAGACCAAGGAGCCTACCCGGCTGCCCCCACCCCTCTTCCCCCGGGCCCTGGACGAGCAGGAATTCAGCCAGGAGCGCACCATCGACATCCCGGACGAGATAATGGCCATCTATAAGCTGTGGCGGCCCACCCCCCTGATCCGGGCCTACCGCCTGGAGAAGGCCCTGGACACCCCGGCCCGGATTTACTACAAATATGAAGGGGTGAGCCCAGCGGGGAGCCACAAGCTGAATACCGCCGTAGCCCAGGCCTACTACAACAAGAAGGAAGGCTACAAGCGGCTCGCCACCGAGACCGGTGCCGGGCAGTGGGGCAGTGCCCTGGCCATGGGCTGTAGGTTCTTCGACCTGGAGTGCAAGGTCTACATGGTCAAGGTCAGCTACTATCAGAAGCCCTACCGGCGGGTCCTCATGGAGACCTGGGGGGCCTCGGTAACCCCCAGCCCCAGCCAAGAGACCCAGTCGGGCAGGGCCATCCTGTCCCAGGACCCTGAATCGTCGGGCAGCCTGGGCATCGCCATCAGCGAGGCCGTGGAGGACGCCGCCACCCACGACGACACCATGTATTCCCTGGGCAGCGTGCTCAACCATGTGCTCCTCCACCAGACTGTGGTGGGCCAGGAGGCCAAGAAGCAATTGGAGAAGGTAGATGCCTACCCCGATATCATTGTGGGCTGTATCGGCGGGGGCAGCAACTTCGCCGGGGTCTTCCTGCCCTTCATCCCCGATAAGCTATCCACCAAGAGGGACCTGCGCATCATCTGTGTGGAGCCAGAGGCTTGCCCCAGCCTGACCAAGGGACCCTATACCTGGGACTATGGAGACGTGGCCGGGCTGGCCCCCATCGTCAAGATGTATACCCTGGGTCACACCTTTGTGCCGCCCAAGATCCATGCCGGGGGCCTGCGCTATCACGGCATGGCGCCCATCATCTGCCACCTATACAAGCTGGGGATAGTTGAGGCCAAGGCGGTCCACCAGAACCCGGTATTCGAGAGCGCCGTCCTCTTCGCCCGCACCGAGGGCATACCGCCCGCCCCAGAGCCCGCCCATGCCGTAAAGGTAGCCATCGACGAGGCCCTGGCCTGCAAGGAGTCCGGGGAGAAGAAGACCATCCTCCTGGCCCTGAGCGGTCATGGCCATTTCGACCTTCAGGCCTACGATGAGTATTTGGCCGGCAGGCTTGAGGACTATGAGTATCCCAGGGAGATGGTGGAGAGGGCGCTGGCCGACCTGCCCCGGGTGGAGTAGGGCTGTCAAGCCTAGCCCGGCTAGGCTTGACAGCCCTCTGGGCTAAAACCTATAATTGCACCATAGGCTCACTCGATCGCCCCTGAAAAAGGGCGCACTGCCCCTTTCAGGAAAAACTATCCGTTTGCCCGGGAGTCTGCAATGCAATTCAATGTCTCCCAGCAATTGAAAGAACCTATCGGTTCCACCCGGAGCTATCCCGTAGATCAAATGGTCAGCATCCCCGATTTGGGCACCCAGGCTGTCCGGGGCAGGGTGAAGATGCTGCGCACCGATCGGGGCCTGCTGGTCCAGGCGGAGCTGAACCTCACCATGGAGACCGCATGCAGTCGCTGCCTCAGCCCTTGCAGCCTCCCCATTCAGCTCAGGATAGAGGAGGTCTTTTCTCCCAGCGTCGATATTCACAGCGGCGCCCCCCTGCCCCCGCCCGAGGAGCCGGGCGCCTTCACCATCGATGAGAACCATACCCTGGACCTGACCGAGGCAACGCGCCAATATGCCCTGCTGGCCCTGCCCATGAAACCGCTGTGTCGCAGCGAGTGCGCCGGCTTGTGTCCCCAATGTGGCCACAACCTCAATCTCGGGCCCTGTGGCTGCTCCCCCCGGCCCCGGGACCCCCGGTGGGCATTGTTGGAAAAGCTTGCTTAGGCCGAAAAGGAGGCTATAGAGCGTGCCACCACTGCCCAAAAGGAAATATGCCAAGGCACGTCAGGGCAAGCGGCGCAGCCACCTGCACCGCTCCCAGCCGGCGCTTGACCTCTGCCCTCAGTGCCACAGTCCCAAGCTTTCCCATCGGGTGTGCCCCACCTGCGGGTACTATGCTGGTCGGGAGGTTGTAGCCATAAAAACCAAGCCGGCAAAGGGCTAGGCCCTGTCCAAATATCCGTGAAAATCCCCAGCGGATGGGGTTTTATCCCGCCGGTTCGTGTTATAATGGAAAGCAATCAGGGGGAGAGCATTGGCTGAGAGGGGCAAGGCCAATATAGCCTATGTCTTCCCGGGCCAGGGCACACAGCGAGTGGGCATGGGGCAGTCATTATATGAGCGCTCCAAGGCAGCTCGCGCCATCTTCAAACTGGCCGACGAGGCCCTAGGCTTTCACCTCTCCCGTCTCTGCTTCAGGGGGCCGGACGAGGAGCTGCGCCAGACTCACAATGCCCAGCCCGCCATCTTGACTGTGAGCTGCGCCTACTTGGCAGCCGGCCTCGAAGAGGGGGTGACCCCCCCGGTGCCCGGCTTCGTCGCCGGCCATAGCCTGGGCGAATACACGGCCTTGGTAGCAGCCAGGGTGCTGGAATTCCCGGACGTCATTCGCCTGGTTCGAGTCCGGGGAGAGCTTATGCAGGAGGCAAGCCGCCGCGCCCCGGGCGGCATGCTGGCTATCCTGGGCCTGGACGAGGTTACCCTCGAGGAGATATGCGAGGAAACCGGCACCCAGATCGCTAACATAAACTGCTCTGGACAGATCGTGATCAGCGGGCCCAGGAAGAACCTGGCCTATGCCCTGGACCTGGCCAAGCTCAGGGGGGCCAAACGCGCCATTCCCCTGGATGTCAGCGGCGCCTTCCACTCCTCCCTGATGCATTACGCAGTTGAGGGCATGACCCAGGCCCTCGCCCAGTTCTCCCTTCGCGACCCCATCGTCCCCCTGGTGGCCAACTCCACCGCCAAGCCCCTGACCTCCGCCTCAGAGATAATAGCTGAGCTCATAAATCAACTGTGCCGCTGTGTGCAATGGCAAAGGTCTGTGGAATATATGGTGGGGGCCGGGGTATCCACCTTTGTCGAGATCGGCCCCGGTCAGGTCCTCACCGGGTTGATCAAGCGGATTCAGCCCGGGGTAGCCACGGTAAACGTCGGGGATCCTGAGTAGGCCGACCTAGGAATGCCACCATGCACCTGGAATCGCGCGTAGCCATAGTGACTGGCAGTGCCCGGGGCATCGGCCAAGCCATAGCCACCAAGCTGGCAGAGCATGGCGCCACCACCATCATCAACGACCTCGACGGTGGCGGCGCAGAGCAGACCGCCGCCCAGATCCGCGCCCGGGGGGGACAGGCCACAGCCATCGTCGCCGATATCAGCCAGGCCGATGAGGCAAAGCGCCTGGTGGATGAGACCATGGCCAGCTATGGTCGGCTGGACATCCTGGTAAATAACGCCGGCATCACCCGGGATAGTTTTTTGCTCCGTATGTCGGAGGAGGACTGGGATAGGGTGCTGAACACCAATCTCAAGGGGGCCTTCTTATGCAGCCGGGCGGCGGTGCGACCCATGATGAAGCAGGGCTGGGGCCGCATCATCAACATCTCCAGCGTGGCCGGGGTCATGGGCAACGCCGGCCAGGCCAACTACGCCGCGGCCAAGGCAGGGCTCCTGGGTCTGACCAAGACCGTGGCCAGGGAGTTCGCCTCCCGGGGCATCACCGTCAATGCCATCGCCCCGGGCTTCATCGACACCGAGATGACCCGCCCCCTGAGCGAGGCCGTGAAACAGGAATTCCTGAGGCTGATCCCGGTGGGCTATGCCGGCAGCCCAGAGGACGTGGCCCAGGCCGTCCTCTTCCTGGCCTCGGAAGAGGCCCGTTACATCACCGGGCAGGTCTTGCATGTGGATGGCGGCATGCTCATGGCTTAGCCCATTGCCCAAGATGTTTCCTTTTCACAGAAACCAGCTATGATCGACGATTATCAATTTGGCCAGATAGTGGTGGCAGGTGCCAAATACACCTCCGACATCATCATCCTGCCCCAGCGGGTCATCCCCGGCTGGCGCCGCCGAGAGGGGCATATCCTATCCCCCGAGGATTTGATGGAGGTGGTTCAAGATAGGCCCGACCTGCTTATAGTGGGCACTGGAAGCTCAGGCCTGGTCAAGGTAACCCCGGAAGCCAGGCAGCATCTGGAGGCCAATAACATCGAGCTCATCGTCCAGGATACGCCCGCCGCCTGTCAGACCTATAACCGACTCTGCGGTGCCAAGAAGGTGGCAGCCGCCTTGCATCTCACCTGCTAAGCCCAGCTATGAGGATACAGCCACCCTTCTCCACTGTTGCCCAGGACACCACCTGCGCCCACTGCCGGCGCAGGTCGCGCCTCATCTCCCGGGGCCTGGGGTTGTGTCTGGATTGTATCAGGGGGGATTTCGAGGCAGTCCTGCCCCATATCGAAAAGGCCCACAGCCAGGCCAGAGCCCCCTTCCACCTCCCCGGCCAGCCCCCCCAGGATGAAACCGGGGCAGCCTGCCGCCTCTGCGTCAACGAGTGCCAGATGGCCCCCGGTCAAAAAAGCTACTGCGGGCTGCGCACCAATGAAGGGGGCAAACTCATGGGGGCCAGCGCCGACCGGGGCAGGGTGAGCTGGTATTACGACCCCCTGCCCACCAATTGTGTGGCCGACTGGGTCTGCCCCGCCGGCAGCGATGCCGGTTATCCCCGTTTCTCCTATAGCTCCGGCCCCGAATACGGCTACCGGAATCTGGCCGTCTTCTACCAGGCCTGCTCCTTCGACTGCCTTTTCTGTCAGAACTGGCACTTCCGATATGATGCCACCCGGGCGGGCTGGGTGAGCGCCGCCTCCCTGGCCAGGGCTGTCAACCAGCGCACCGCCTGTATCTGCTACTTCGGGGGCGACCCCAGCCCCCAGATGCCCCACGCCCTGAGGGCCTCCCGGCTGGCCCTGGAGCACAACCAGGGCCGCATCCTGCGCATCTGCTGGGAAACCAATGGCTCCATGCACCCCTCGCTCCTGCGTCAGGCGGTGGAGCTCTCCCTAAAGAGCGGTGGTTGCATCAAGTTCGACCTCAAGGCGTGGAACCCCCGGCTCCACCGCGCCCTGTGCGGGATGGGCAATGAGCGAACCCTGGAGAACTTCCGGCTGGCTGCCCAATACCTATCCCAGCGGCCGGACCCGCCCTTGGTGGTGGCCAGCACCCTCCTAGTCCCCGGCTACGTCGACGAGGAGGAGGTGGCTGGCATCGCCGCCTTCATTGCCCAGATCGACCCGGACATACCCTATGCATTACTGGCCTTTCATCCCCACTTCTATATGGCAGACCTGCCCCCCACCTCGCGGCGCCACGCCGTGGAGGCCCAAAAGGCGGCGCTGGCCCAGGGGCTGCGTCGGGTGAGGATAGGCAACCTCCATCTCCTGGGGGACGCTTACTGAGGAGCACCGATTATGGCAGGGACACGTCACAAGGCCCGAGAGCTGGCGCTTCAGGCCCTTTACGAGGCCGACATCGCCGGCCATCCTCCCGAGGAGGCCTTAGAGCGCCTCCTGGCTGAGGCGGAGCCCGGGGCCGCCGAGTTCAGCCGGGAGCTGGTCAGGGGGGTGGTGCAACACCGGCAGGCTATCGACGGCCGCATCCGCCGTCATGCCCCGAACTGGCCCCTGGAGCAAATTTCTGCCATCGATAGAAACGTGCTACGGGTTGCAATCTTCGAGATTTTGTTCAATAATAAGGTTCCAGTCAAGGTTGCCATCAATGAGGCGGTGGACCTGGCCAAGACCTTTGGCAGCGACAATTCATCGAAATTTGTAAATGGGGTGTTGGGAGCCATTAGCACCTCGATCACCACCTAACTGAAGAGAGGAGGGTTTTATGGCCACCATACTGGAGAGGTTGCGCAAGATCATCGTCGATCAACTGGGGGTCGATGAGAAGGATGTGGTACCCGAGGCCTCCTTCGTCGATGACCTCAACGCTGACTCCCTGGACCTGGTGGAGCTGGTCATGTCCATCGAGGAGGAGTTCAGCGACAGCAACCGCACCGTGGAGATCTCCGACGAAGATGCCGAAAAGATAATAACCGTTCAGGATGCCCTCAATTACCTGAAGGACCTGGGCATCGAGGATGAGTAATCCTGCCTCAGGGCAATGTTCTTCGCTTTATAATACCCTGAGCCTCTACACCCAGCCCCAGAGAAGACCGGGGCTGAGGTGTATCGCTGTTTGGCTTTGAGATGAGCGGCTGCCCCCGATGGGGGCAGCCGCTTACAGAATTAAGAATCCACCGGAATCGCCCGAAAATTCGTCACCGGGCGATTTTTGTTTATCCTGGTAAGTCACTGACTCCCCTGGAGGGCACCCAGCACCTCCTTGAGCACCCCCGGCCAATCCCTGCCCAGGCGCTTAAGGTTGAGCCTGACCTGGGTAGGGCCAACCCTGACCGCCGCCCCATAGCGCCCCTCCAGCCAGTCTCTATCTATCTGATTTCCTTCCCCCAGCTTCAGGACCACCTGATTATCCTCCCTGGCCACCCCGCGGAGCCCGGCCCGGCAAGCCAGCACCTTCACCTCCACCATATAGAGGAGATTGCTGACCTGGGCCGGCGGCGGCCCAAAGCGGTCAGCCAGTTCCTGGGCGAGCTCAGCCAGCTCCTCTAGTGAGGCGACCCCGGCCAGGCGCTGGTACAGGGCAAGTCGGGTGGCTTCATCGGGGACGTAGTCCTGGGGGATGCGGGCGGAGAGGGGGAGGTCCACGCTGGGAGGGGGCTGGGCCGGTCTGGCTCTGGGTCTCTCCCCGGCCAGAGATGCCTTCAGCTCCTCCACAGCCTCGGCCAGGAGACGAGTGTAGAGGTCGAAGCCCACTGCCCCGATGTGCCCGCTCTGCTCGGCCCCCAACAGGTTGCCCGCCCCCCGGATCTCCAGGTCCTTCATGGCTATGGTGAAGCCCGCCCCCAGCTCAGTGGCCTGGAAGATGGTCTGGAGGCGCTTGGCAGCGGCCTCGGTGAGCAGCTTGCCCTGGCTGTAGAAGAAATAGGCGTATGCCCGGTGGCTACCCCGGCCCACCCGGCCCCTCAGTTGATAGAGCTGGGTCAGCCCCAGCCTGTCGGCATCGCGGACAATCAGGGTGTTCACATTGGGCAGGTCCAGGCCGGATTCGATGATGGTGGTGGCCACCAGGACATCGCCCCTGCGTTGAGAGAAGTCCAGCATCACCCGCTCCAGCTCCTCCTCGGGCATCTGCCCGTGGGCGACCAGGATGCTGGCCTCGGGCACCAGCTCGGCCAGCTCCCTGGCCACCCGGCCTATGGAGTGCACCCGGTTATGCACGAAGAAGACCTGGCCCCCCCGCTCCAGCTCCCGGAGGATAGCCTGCCTGACCAGGGAGGGCTGATACTCGGCCACGTAGGTCTTCACCGGCAGCCGCTCCTCAGGGGGCGTCTCCATGACGCTCATATCCCTGACCCCGGCCAGGGACATGTGTAGGGTGCGGGGGATGGGGGTGGCGCTCAGGGTGAGCACATCCACCTCCCGTCTCATCTGCTTGAGCCGCTCTTTGTGGGCCACCCCAAAGCGCTGCTCCTCATCGATGATCACCAGCCCCAGCTCCTTAAAGGCCACATCCTTCTGGAGGAGGCGGTGGGTGCCGATGCAGATATCCACGCTGCCATTGGCCAAGCCCTCAACCACCTGCTGCTGCTCCCTCTCCGAACGAAAGCGGCTCAGCATCTCCACCCTCACCGGGAAGGCGGCCAGCCTTTGCCGGAAGGTGTTGTAATGCTGCTGGGCCAGGACGGTGGTGGGCACCAGCACCGCCACCTGCTTTCCGTCCTGCACCGCCTTGAAGGCCGCCCGAAGGGCCACCTCCGTCTTGCCATAGCCCACATCGCCGCAGACCAACCGATCCATGGGCTTGGTCTCCTCCATATCCCTTTTCACCTGGGACACTGCCTCGGCCTGGTCTGGGGTCTCCATATAAGGGAAGGAGGCCTCCAGCTCCTGCTGCCACACCGTGTCCGCAGAGAAGGCGAAGCCGGGGATAACCTCCCGGGCCGCATACAGGGACAGGAGTTCCCGGGCCATATCCCCTACGGACTTCCTGACCCGCTGCTTGGTGCGCAGCCATTCAGCGCTGCCCAGACGGCTCAGCGCCGGAGGCGCCCCACCCGGTCCCACATAGCGACTCACCCGATCCATCTGGTCTATAGGCACATAGAGCTTGTCCCCGAGGGCATATTCCAGGACCAGATATTCCCGCTCCCTCTCCTCCAGGGTCAACTGGACCAGCCCACCATAGCGGGCGATGCCGTGCTCCACATGCACCACATAGTCCCCCGGGCTGAGCTCGGTGAGGGGGAAACGGCGCACCGGGCGCCTTTTGGCCAGGCGCCGCTCCTTGACCAGGCCGAAGAGCTCAGCATCGCTGAGGAGGATGGTGCGGTCCAGCCACCACCCCCCGGCCAGGGAGCCCTGGATGAGGGCCAGGGAACCGGAAGGGGGCACCTTCTCCAACCCGGCCTGGGGGGAAACGGGGACATCGTTTTCATTCAAAAGCTCGGAGAGACGGCCTGCCTGTTGGGATACCGCCACCACCCGATAGCCCTCCTGGAGCATGCGGGCAGCATCCTTTGTGAAGAGTTCGGTGCGGCCGCCGTAAGCGGGGGCGGGGGCAAAGCCCAGCCGATAGCTCTCAGTATCAGCGATATCCCAGGAACGGAGGGAAAGTTGCCGCAGCGGGTTCAGTCCTGTCTTCAGCTCTTTCCAGGTGAAGTAGGGCACGGGGAAGCCGGGAGGCAGTTCCCCCCGTTCCAGGCGGCCGCGACGCATCTCCGAGGCCTTAGCGTCGAAATCGGCGGCGGCCGCCTCCACCTGCTCGGGCTTGTCCACAACCACCAAGGCATTTGGGGGCAGGTAATCGGCAAGAGGGGCATCATTGAAAAGGGGGGAATAGAATTCCTGGCCGGGGAACCATCGCCCCTCCACCAGGGACTGGATGTCTCCCCTCAGCCTGTTGGCAGCCTCCGGGGCCCCATCATCCAGGCCTAAGGCTTGAAGCAGCGCCTCTCCAGTAACACCCTGAGGGATGAGGAATTCCCGGGCGGGGATGACCGTCACCGAGTCCACCGGGCCCAGGGAGCGCTGGGTGGAGGGGTCGAAAAGGCGCAGGCTGTCGATGCGGTTGCCCACCAGCTCCAGCCGGGCCGGGCGCTCCTCAGCCGGGGAGTAGATGTCGAGGATGCCTCCGCGGCGGGCTATGCTGCCCGGCACCTCCACAGTGCTCTCCGGCTGGTAGCCCATATGCTGCCACCTGGCCCATAGCTGGAAGAGGTCCACCTCCTGGCCAACCGTGAGGCGGTGGCTGAGGCCACTGAAGCTAGCATAAGGGATGGTCTTGCTCATGACTGCCGTCGCCGAGGCCACCACCAGCGGGGCGGCTTCCTTCTGGCATAAGGCCCACAGCCCGCGCAGTCGCTCCTGAACTGTGGCCGGGTCGGGGCTGAGCTCCTCGTAAGGCAGCAAGTCCAGTTCGGGGAAGAGGTGGAGCCCCTCCATACCCCGCCATTCCCCCAATTGATCGTAGAGCTGCCGGGCCCCCTCAGGGCGGGGGGTTATTATCAGCATGGGCAGCGACAGGTCCCGGTGAAGGGCAGCCAGAAAATAGGGCTTGGCGGCATCCAACACTGTGGCCCGGCGCTGGCCGGGGCCGCTCAACAGCCCTTCAACCAGTTGCCTATAGGCGGGCATAGCCCGAACTAGGGAGAGCAGCGGCAACAGGTTCATTATCCCAAACACCTCTAGGGCTAGCCGACATCGACTAGCCCTGCGCCCATTCTAGCATAAGCACCAGGCACAGACAACCACGCCAAGTTTGGCCTTTACGCGGGCCCGGGGTTATAGTATCATTGGCGCCGATGTAGCCGACCAGGCGTCGGCCAAAAGGGGGTAGCTTGGCCAGGGCAGACGGACGGGCCAACGACGAACTCAGGCCGGTGCGCATCACCCCCGGCTACCTCAGCTACGCCGAGGGCTCGGTCCTCATCGAGCTGGGCCAGACCAGGGTGGTGTGCGCCGTGAGCGTGGAGGATAGGGTGCCCCCCTTCCTCAAGGATGCGGGCACCGGCTGGCTAACCGCCGAATATGCCATGCTCCCCCGCGCCACCCACACCCGTACCCCCCGGGAGGGGGGTGGTGGCCGGGCTCAGGAGATCCGCCGCCTCATCGGCCGCTCCCTCCGGGCCGTTACCGACCTGTCCCGCCTCGGGGAGCGCACCCTGATGGTGGACTGCGATGTGCTCCAGGCCGATGGTGGCACCAGAACAGCGGCCATCACCGGGAGCTACGTGGCCCTGGTCCAGGCAGTGGAGCTGATGATGCGGATGGGGGTCTTGGGGCAATCGCCCCTGAAGAGCGCGGTGGCTGCCACCAGTGTGGGTATCGTTGCCGGCGAGGCACTGCTGGACCTGTGCTACGATGAGGACTCCCAAGCCGAGGTGGATTTCAATGTGGTGATGACCGCCCAGGGCCGATTTGTGGAGGTGCAGGGCACCGCCGAGGCCACCCCCTTCCTCAGAGAGACGGTCGACCAGCTGCTCTCCCTGGCTGAGAAGGGGATCCGTCAGCTCCTGGAGATACAGCAGCACGCGCTGGCGCAGCTCAGGACATAAGCCAGTCTGTTAGGGAGGTTATGATGTTTTACGACGATTTGAAGGTGGGGATGAAATATAAGGGACTGCCCCTGACAGTGACGGAGAGTCATATAGTGATGTTCGGCCACCTCACCGGCGACCTCAACCCCATCCATATGGACGACCACTTTTGCGCCCAGTTTGATTTCGGCAGGAGAATAGCCCACGGCATGCTCACCAGCTCCCTGGCGGTGGGCTGCCTGGGGCCATTTCTAAATCAGCCCAATCCGGAGGGCATTGCCACTCACCTCGAAGACAGCTATGTCTACCGCGACCCTGTATTCGTGGGGGACACCTTAACTACGGAATGTGAGGTCACGGAGATGGAGCGCCATAGCCGCTTCGGGGTGGTCAAGATAAGTTACACCACAAGAAAGCAAGATGGCAAGGTGGTCATGTACGGCTGGACAAAACTGGGCCTGCACTACAGGCCCAAATCGTAACGGGGGTCAGCCAATGCCCCCTATTCCCTGTAAACGCTCCAGTCGAGATGACTGACGACGGCGGTTAGGGGCATTCGGATCTCTTTTCTATTGGCCACATCCAGGCAGGTCCTGAGGTCCTTCATGGCCAGCCCCATGGTGGTGCCCAGGTCGCCCGGTATGTAACTATCCCTGACCCACTTCATGAACTCCCAGTTCTGTACCGCCCAGCTATTGGCCGAGGCATTCTTGAAAATGTCCAGGAGTCGCTCCTCGGCCATGCCATAGGCCCGGGCCAGGACTATGGCCTCCGATAATATGGCGGCGGTGACAAACAGGACAGCGTTGTTAGCTAGCTTGGTCACCATGCCCATCCCCACCCCCCCGCAATGAAAGATGCGCCCCATAGCCTCCAGGATGGGACGGCAGCCCTCAATGACCCCCTCATCGCCGCCCACCATCAGGGCCAGGGTGCCCCTCTCCACCCCCATGGGGCCTCCGCTTACCGGGGAGTCCAACACCTGCACCCCCCTTGCGGCGGCCAACTGGGCCACCCGCTGGCAGAAGTCGGGGTAGATGGTGCTCATCATAATGAGGGTAGACCCCTCCCCCATCCCGTGGAGCACGCCCCTCTCCCCCAGGATCACCACCTCAGACTCGTGGGTATCGCGGACCATGGTGATGGTCACATCGGAGGCATGGGCCACCTCCTGGGGAGAGGCCAGCTCGACCAGGCCCAGCCTCTTGAGCTCCTCGATGGCTTCCCGCCTCACATGGGCACAGCTTGTCACCTCAAACCCGTGGCTGAGGAGCCTTTTGGCCATGGGCTTGCCCATATTGCCCAGTCCGATAAAGCCGACTTTGCTCGCTGACATTGGTTGCCTCCTAGTCTCTGACTGTCTCCCCGGGCTAACGGCGCAGAGCGCGCTTCTGTGGGATAGAATCAAAGTTGGTCTCACTCAGGCACTCAAAGGTCATAGGAAAGCCCGGCCTTTCAATGGTCAACTAACTTGTAGAAGACCTGCGCAAATAGGCTCTAAGATAGGTCATGAGAGCCTCAACCTCTCGCCTATTTCCGTCATTCTCTGGTTTTGTCCTGTACCCTGAAGGAAAGCCCTCATGCCCGCTGAGTTGGTGGATGTTCCAAGCGATGAGTCGCACATCGTCTTCCACTTTTTCAATTCCCCGCGTTTTTTCAACCCGTATCGATAATCGGCGGAATCTCTCTGTCCGTGGGATGAGGTGAATGTGCAGGTGATATTTGTCTGATGACTTCTCAAAGGCAGATTCGAAAAAGTAAACCACATATACTCGCCGAATGGGATCTTCGCTAAACTTGATTGCCCAATACTGACGCAGAGCCAAGTCAATGCGTTGAACATTTTTGCCAAGCGCGTTCGCTTCATCGGTGTTGAGATCGGTCAATTCCATTCGGTGAAAGCGTGGCTGTAAGGCCAGCCAACCAAGGAAGCCTTCATCGCCGCCATAATGGTTGAGTATCCAGTCGCCATCCAATTCGATAATTCCTCCGCCTGCGCGGGGCTCTTTGATTCCTTGAGATATGTCACATCCCTCGCAGTCGTTGTGATATATCTCTGCACCCATATACTGACCCTCCGTTATGTCTTTGTTTGGTGGGTTGCTTTGTCGCGCTTTTCAGCTAGTACTGGGCTGAATGTCCCTGTCCAAACTCGCGCCACTGGCGACGCAGACGTTCACACTCCTTCTCATCTTTAGGCAGACCCCAACAGGGAGCCCAGTCTTTGAGGCCACGGGCCCGAAACTTTTCAGTCTCGGCCCGCACTTGTTGCGCCACAAGGTCCGCCGATTCAAGAAACGCCTCAAAGCGAGACTCATTACCTAGGAAACGAACGAAAACATAGAAGTTATTTCCCCCACGCCATTGTTCATAATGGGTGCTAACTGGCCAAAAGGTGACTTTTCTCTGGGATGTCTTCACCTGAAGATTAGCGTGCCACGAACCGTTAGAACTAGCCACTATAACATCGACGCCAGCGGTGTTTCTAATCGTTGGCAAAGCAATCAGGCCGCGCAGGCTAAGCTCTGAGACTACAAAATGAACACCCGCTATCCCTATGAGTGTATTAGCCACTTTGGATTTGGCATTGCTCATTGACATTTTTCCTCCCCATAACCCGCTTCAGATTCGAGCCACCCCACAATCCCCGGGCTAACGGCGCAGAGCGCACTGTTGTGGGATAAGATAAAGCTGCGGCTACGGCGTGTTTCTAAAGGGCATGTCCGGCTTATTCCAGAAGCGTGTACGGCATGATGAGGTGGCTTTGGCCGGAATCTGCCCGCTCCCGTCTCATCCTTGATGTAAGGCTCTGGCAATCTGCCTCGGCGACGGTATGTTGACCGTTTGAGGTGTCGTGAAGACGACGCACAGCCTTCCACCCTCTTTTCCAGTCTCAGCATTGACTATCAGCGCTTTGCCAAGTTCAGTGTGCTTTAGCTTACCAGTCCAGGAGTCATCCTGGACGTACTTGGAAACCTCGTCTCTCACTGAGGACTCGTTCACTTTCGAGAGAACCAAGGCGGTGAATTGTTTACGCGCCTCCTTTTCGACTGCTTGAGGAGACTGAGCCATTAGCCAGGCCTTTATGCCAAGTGAGGCCCCTCGGTTTATGATGACTCTAGCGTAGTTATACTGGTCTGAAGGGTCAGGCAAGTAGTTTTGAGCTTCGTCGAAAACGATGAATAGCTGGACTGGTTTATCCGAGCGCTTCCTCCTTACGAAACTGTAGAGTTGCCCACAAACCTGCGATATATAGTTCATCATCACCGGGTTGCGCTTTTCTTGCGGCAGAGCACTTACGTCTATTACGGAGACCGACACCGTTTGCTGGTCACCGTCTTCGAACTCAGGATTCCTTACCACAGAGTCGATCCTTACTACCTCTGCCTCGTTTGCTGCATAAAGATAGGAGTTCTCTGTGTAGTAATCGTTTAGAGCATCCAGAAGGGCCTTTATTCGCTTCCTATCTTCCTTATCCGCTTCTGCCCAGATGGATTCAAGCTCCTGTTGAATGTCTTTCTTAAGCATGAATTCGCTTTCAGGATTAGCCCTTTTGAACCTTCTCATGACGTCCGCCAACAGGGTGTTAAGTGCCTTCCCTCTCCTCAAAGGAAGGCAGTTGACAAGGCTAGTTGCTGCCGCGTTGCACTGGTCTTCGAAATCTGCATCATCCAGAGGTGGCAAAACTAGCAGAGGCAGCTTCAAAACCCGACAGTTAGGCAGACCCCGAAGGTCCTTGTCAAACGAGTAGACTTGGAAAAGCATTCTCCTTGGCTTGCCGTCGTGCTCGAACTTTATTTCCCGTGTAAAATCGAAGCCCCGTATGTCCTGTCTGGTCTCCTTGAATCTTTTCTCTATGGCCTGCCTATGCTCGGGATAGGAGGCTATGGTCCGAGAAACCGGGATGAGGTTGGATACGTAGTCGGGTTTCGGGTCAATCACAACTACCGGCACACCTTGAAACGCTACTTGAAGAATCACGCAACTAGCCAGAGTTGATTTGCCGGTTCTCGTCTGCTGAAACGAACCTACATGGGGCTGATTAATGTCGTAGAGGTCAGAGGTAACTAAGCTTTCCGCTGAGAGCGGCTTGCCAGCTTCGAAGCCCCAGGCAATTTTGTTTCCAAGCTCACCCCGGCCGAATACCAGGGCCTTTCCATCGTCATATGGTGAGAAGGTTATCTCAAAGGGCAGAGTAGGTGCTGGTGGCTGAATGGGCGGAGGCTCGATTTCAGCTTCCCCCTGTGGTACGCCAGGCTGGCGAACCGAGAGAAGGTAGTCTACTATCGGTTTTCTGAATTTCTCCACCAACGTGCTTTGGTATCTCTGGCTACTTACTACTCGCAGACTATCATCCTCAATACGAAGCAGTCCTTGGTTGCACAAACTCTCAATTGCTTCCTTGACAGAGATGCCAGCTTCCGCCGCCCGGTTCTCTATCTGATCCCGTGAGATGGCACCAGAATAGCGGGCGAAATCCCCAAGGATATGGAAGAGAGCATGGCTCTTCTCCATATCGGCCGGCAAGAGAGGCCCCGCGAACTGGCGGGTATTGAGATAGTCGCGAAGGGCGTCTTTCAATTCTGGGGCGAGCACAAAGGTTGGTTCATCTATTCGTCCACCCTTGGTACTTACATAGCTGCTGGCGATAGTAGCCAAGCCTAGCTCGATGAATTTGTTTAGCACTCGGTCTCTGATTGATCTCAGGTGGTTGTCATCGAGCAGGCAGAAGGCAAACTCCTCACGGTCTCTAAAGAACCCTACAGGAGATCGGAGGAACCGCCCCTCCCAGTCATCTCCAAGGGCTACCTGTTCAACCAAATATCTCAAAGCTCCCTTTGGGAGACTATCTAGAAGCGCATTGATCTCTGGGCGGGATGTCTCTAATCGTTGACCAATTATGGGCCTGATCAGGGCATCGCCAGTCGCTGTGGTATGGAATCCTTGGAGACTGTACCACCTTGTTTCGCGTATGGCACAACGGGCCAGGAGGAATGGCAACCTTTTGTTGTATGGAGCGCAATCATGCACCAGAACGCCCGCCTCCTCCCGGATACCCTGAGCGATATAGATGAAGGCAAGAGCATCCCTCAACTCTACGTCTTCCAGAAGGACGAGCTTTCTGAGTTGAGGCAGAAGCCTGAAATACTCATGCTTTCTCGAAGAGAATAGCCATATCAGCAGGCTGTTCTTGGTGATGGCCTCATAGATTTGGTTATAGTAGACTCCCCCTATCACCTTGGATATGTGCGCCAGGTCCTCCTCGCCGATATGGGGCCCGGCTTTCGCCAGTTCCACAAGAAAATAGCTACCCTCGGGAGTAGCCATTATCTCACTTAGTAGAGAGGAGTAGTGCGAAAGGCGCTGCTCGAACAGATAGTCCCCCAGATCTTGGGCGACTGCTTCTGGTTGTGCATAGTTTACCCGAATTCCCTCCGGACTTTCCTGAAGAAGGGCTTCTTGTGTAGTAAGGACTCTTTTAACTTCTTCAAATTTCTCCTGCCCCCAGCGGCTCATGTAATAGTGGAATGCAGCAGCATGTGGAGCCACCTTGCCATCACAGCAGAACACGATGCTCAAGAAATCCAGTAGCGCTTGATCGTCCTGCTTCGCAATTCTCTCAATCTTCGCTTTCAACAGACTAACTACTTCCATGAGGCCACCTCCTCCCTGCTCACTATGGACCGCCCACGTTCCACACCAGTGCGTTGAAATGACGCTTTTCGAGGTCTTCTTCACTCACTTCTTGCAGTGTCAACACCCTGCCCCCATGTTTTTAACTGTTTGGAAGGCTACTTTACACTTCATGGCTCATCATCCTCTTCAAGCAGTGTCCCTTGTGTTGCCTGCGCCCTTCCTCTTTGGCCCCGTCTAGCTGACGGTTGCTGCTGAGCCGGGAGTTGCGCTTCTTCTGACAGGATGGTGACGCGCCTATTGTCCAGGGCTTTGCCTTGAAAGTTTATTTGGCTCAGCTCGACTAAGACGTAGTCACGCTTGCGCCCATCTCTAATGCCCTGAACAGCTGTGCCTAGACCAAGCACGATATGCTGCTTAAGCACGGGCTTGTCATTGTCCCAAACCTCAAAGAAGTGCGGTAGCATCCACGCCTTTAGCTCTCTGTGAGTTTCAAAGAATCGCTCTGCAACCTGAAGCCTCACATTCGCCTGCCCGATAGCCCCGTAGCCCGAAAGAATCGTGCCATCACGCTCACGTGTATAAACTGGCACTCGTCGCTCCGATGCAACGATGTCAGTGATAAGCTGTGGTATCTCCTCAGCCAGCTGCTGGTATTCTCGCACAGCAAGGCCAGGCTGCCGAGGCACGCCAGCGGTTTGTTATTTTGTCTTTTCTTCATATATTCCTCAAAGCTGAGCAATTTGCTGGAAATTACATAGGGCTGGCTTGGCGCTGACCAGAACCCATGCCAAACGGTTTAGCCAAGGCGCAACGTGTTCTCAAGCTCTTCCAACTCCTTTAGCGTCCAATAGTGCCCTGTGAAATCGACGAGTTCCCTCGCTGCCTTCACATGATACTGTGCTGACTCTACTTCGCGTTGCTCCAAAGCTAACTGTGCTGCAATCAAATGTCCTTCTGTCTTTTGCACGCGGTAGCCACACTCTTCGGCAATCATGAGCACCTTTTTCATCCAGTGCTGAGGTGCCTCAAGGTCTGGCACTCGGCTTCTAGCCTCAGACACCACAGAGAGGCGTGCTAACCCCACGCACACCTCTGCCTCTAAATACTGATAGCCAGTCCCCTCCGCGACATAAAGCGCATGGCGATAGTATTTCTCAGCGCTCTCATAGTTGCGTACAAGGCGATAAAAGTCGCCGAATCCTCGGAGCGCATGGCCTTCCCAATCTCTATATTTCTTCGCCACGCTTATCGTTAAAGCGTTTTTATAGTTTGAAAACGCTTGCTCTAGTTGGTCCGTTCGCAAATGAAGGTCCCCCAGTTTACAAAGCCATAAGCATTCCATTCGAGTTCGAGGAGTGTAGCGCTCACGGCTTGTTGACAACGCTGCTGAAAGGTTTTCAGCAGCGGACTTCACATCGCCAAGTTCTAATGAGCACCAGCCTGATAGCCCCATAAATAGGTCAGACTTTCTTCTACGTTTGAGAGCCTCCTCCACCGCATGAAACTCAGTTAGGCTTGCACGTGCTCCATTCAAATCCCCACATTGAATCAGGACTTCAGTTAAGTACCTCCAGCCTGTTGATAGAGTCTCTTTTTTGGTGCCCTTGGAGTCTTGGTGAGCAGCAATTGCAGCTTTAAGACGATGAATCGCTTGCTCTGTTTGTCCGGAGCGTGCATGAAGTTGAGCGGATACATACCACAGGCGAATGCGTTGATGGGGAGCAGCATCCCAAACGGGTGGCGTCTGCTCAAACGCAGTAATCAAAGGTTCGACCAGCTGACGATTTGCATCATAATGACCCCAATAGAGAAGGGTAATATCCATTTTGCCACGCCCATATACCTCAAACGCCTCGTTATACAGTCTTGCACCGAGACATTGGTGAAACAGTTCAAACAGTGGTTCCAAATCTTCGATCGTCTGTGGCTCATCTGGTACTGGCAAGCCAGCAGTGTAATCTCTCAATGCCAAATGCGTCTGTCGCCTCTCCTCTTGCCCCATGCGGTCATAGAAATATGTTTTAATAACAGGATGTGCAATGTAAACCTTTTTGTGCCTCTCCTCCTTCTTAATCAAAGATGAATCAAGCAACCGTGACAACATTGCCCGGAATGTCGGGTCGCTGGGATCGCCCACCGTCAGCACAGCAAACGCCTGCTCATCTACTCCGCTACGAAAAGCGCTAAGACGCGTCATAAAGAAGCGTTCTGCTTCTGTCAGCATTTCCCAATAGCCATTGAGGACAGACTGAAGTTTCTCGCCCTGCCTCGATTCGGCAGGTAAATAAGCGAGTCGTCTCACTTGCTCGATATCACCATCATAGAAACGTACTAAATAGTCTGCCAGCACAGTTAAGGTAAGAGCATGATGACCATAGTGTGCAGCAACTTCCCGGAGACGGTATCCTTTACCTTTCACGCCTTGTTTGCGCAAGAACCCTAGCGCGTCCTGAGGTGCCAAATCTTCGAGTAATAGGCTATGGAAACCACGCACTTCCCTCAAGTCGCTGATAGGAAACCGCGTCGTTACCAATAGGCGACTGCGCTGCAAAGCACATGCGCCCTGGATGAACCTGCGGAGCTCCCGATCAATGACCTCACCGTAGCGAGGGTGTCTAAAATCAGGACGCTGTGCCACTTCCAAGCCATCGAGCACCAAGAGTGCCCTCCGGCCACGTAGCAGGTCGTCAAGCTTCACACGCTTCGCAGCAGGGGAGAGGGGAGGAGAAGTAGGGTCGAACTTCCCGTTAGTCAGGTAAATAAGCGCAGCCTCACAGAACTGGTCAAAGGCCGCCTCCTCCAGCTTAGCCTCGTAGAACGAAAACCAGAAGATGGCATCGAATGGTGGAGCAATGCGATGGCGTTCTTCTATGAGCTTGCGCGTTAAGCACGACTTTCCTGTTCCGCCGATAGCATAAATAGCGACCACTCGCGGTGCCTCATCGCTTTCATCCGAAAGCATCTTAACGAGATCGTCTAACTCTCGCTCACGTCCAGCAAAGTTCTTGGGGAGGGGAAAAGGATGAAATAAGAGCGGTTCCAATTCTCGCTCTCGAGCTTCTTTTTGAGCTTTCAAGAAGTCCCTATTTAGCTCCTCTATTTCACCTGGTAACTGAGCAGGAAAATGTTCTACCGATATCCCCCTTTCCCTTAGAAGGAATAGACCGCTCTTATAAATGTCCGGATTTGGGTCTAAAATCCCGACTACGACTTTACCTATTCTTCTGTCCACGATTCTTTTCGCACAAGGTGCCTTTGGATGATTACGCCTCGTGCACGGCTCAAGGGTGGTGTAAAGTGTCGCCCCAGTCAAATCGATGTCAGGCAGTTTTCTTTCAAGAACGGTATATTCAGCATGATCACCAAAGGATATTTCTCCCCTGTAACCTGTACCCAAGATTTTGCCGTCTCTTACGACGACTACCCCCACCTTGGGGTGGGCTCGCCCGTCAGGCTCAGGTCTTGATTTCTTAGCCTCTTCTATTGCCAAGTTCATGTAATTGATTTCTTCCTGACTCAACTGTTAATCCCTCCATCTCCCACAAGCGGAATGACGCTAGATATGATCTGCTTCGCCTGTAGCGGCTAAGTGACAACGAGCCTCAGTCACCCGGGTAACCGTCGTGCCAGCCTCCTTATCTTTTCGTTGCTATGCCGTAGTAGCTTCTCTTTGTCATAGGTTACGAGGTCCGGATGGGTGGAAAGGCGCAATGTCTTCGGCTTCGGGGCTTCTATGAATTCCTGCGGAGCAAGCCAACCAAGAGCCGCATTAAATGCTTGCCGTAGCCGGGCAATGGCCTGGAATTCCCCATCAGCCTTGATGTATCCGCCTCTTATAAGGGTGCTTTTTGAAACCGAGCCCTTCTTATTCTTCTTGAGCTCCACCACGAGCCTTAGAAAGAGGGTAAAGGCAGCATCTCCTATTGGAACCCGGGTCTCATTTATCTCGACAATGTTAGTTGCCCGCTTCTCGACATCCCCTGTGATATAGATTGGCAATCTGCTCTTATAGCCATACCGAGCGAATTCCTCTTCTTGCTCGGAGGTAAGCAACGCTGACGGCGATGGTTGAGGCGCTTCTTTAAAAAGGCTCGATACGTCCGTTTCAAGGCTCATGGTATCGCCGAGTGGCATTACATAGATACGCAATCTCTCAAGCTGTGCTCTCACAGCCTCGGATTTAACTGTGAAGGAGGGAGTAACTACAGCAATGCGGTCATGATTAGGAGACACCCGGCTGGGTAGGGTTAGGAGCAGGTCAGCCGCCCTTTTCTCGGAGTCAAGCAACGCGAATACAAAAGCCACCCTCTTACCATTGACAGTCTTCTCCCCTGCGAAAAACAGACGCTTGTCCAGCGGCGAGGCTGAACCCAGAAGGTTGTTTACCGCTCTAAGCTTATCTATGAACCGGTCCAGGGAAAAACTATATCTAGCCAAGTCTGTCTTTCTCAGGTGGACGGGGTCCTTTTCGGCGTCCTCGTCATCAATACCGTAAAGCTCGCCACCAATGTTGACCACTGAGAGAGGCTTTGCCTGCCCAACCCCGTAGGTCTCACTACGGTCATCAGGTTGAACGTAGCCCAGGAGCCTCTCCCGCCTCATCTTAGTAAATTCAGCGGCATCCCTAACCTTCAGCTCCTTCTCATAAAAGAGCGTATTCGGGTGTTTTTCCAGCTCTCGCAGTATCCAGTCAATCAAATTAGCTGCACTCCATTTTCCTTGAGATAGGCCGAGATAATATCGGCGTGCTTCTTCTTGGCCAGGTCAGTGACATCCGGAGGGGCGATGATAAAGGTAATCTTCTCGACCTTATCCTCAACCTCAATGGTAAATCTGAATTTCATGTAGACCAGCTCCCCTGAGGCCAGATCAAGCCCTTCAAGGTCGTCTTCGAAGGTTCGCCTCAAGTCCTTAGACCTTATCTCGACAACGGGCTCCGTTGAGCCCCTGAGCTTCAGCCTCGCCTCTAAGGGGATTATGGAAGTTATGTGCTCGTTCCCATCCCAGCTAAAGGTGCCGTCTTGAAGCGGGCGCAGGGTATAGACTTTATCCCTATTCGGGCTCTCCGCCAGGGCTGGGTTAGCAAGGATGGCATTGGTGAATGACTTGATATACTGCTCTCGATCCTTGTCCAGGGTAGCTTTTATACAGAGCAGGGAGCGGGTCTTGTCGTAGAGGAGAATGTCCTCATAGGCGGGCCGAAAGGACTCGATTTTTATTTCACGACCTTCCCAACGGGCAACTGTCCGAATATAAGAGCCGTGGGCAACGAGTATCACTACCTCGTTGTCCTCTTCATAGTGGCTTACTCGACATTCCTCGCCCTTGGCCAGGTCAGAGAAGAATGACCTCACTTCCTCTTTGAAGGCATCCAGTTTGTCGACATCGATGCTGAACCCTTGGCAGTCGATGCGATGCTGGCTTATCTTGCTCGTTGAGTAGTAATAACAGTACCAGGCCCAAGCATAATCGAAAGCTTCAGGATGGTCTAGGAACAATCTCATAGCTAGAGCCTGAGGCTTCTCGTTCTGGTTGGTCTCGATTCCGAAGCGCTTGGTGGTCCTCACCAGGGTGCCCATCGCTTTTTCGCCGATGTCGTTTATCCGGCGGAGGTCTTCGTAAATTGTCCCCCGTAGCCGCTCGTCCTCCAACCCCTCCAGCAAGTGCCTCACATAGTCGTAGTGCATAATCATTAGGTATGGAGGTAGCTTCTCCTTTGGGATGAGCTGTAAAAAGTATCGCTCAACCAGACCAGGGTCGGTGTCGTTGATGGCTGTGATGAATTTCTTCAGGGTCAAACTTCTATGTCTAGGCATTTAGCTGCCAACTTCCTTTAGGAATTCACCGATATCAGTGCTGCCCATAATGACCTTCTCCACCCTTGTGAGAAGTTCTTCATGTTGGCGTGCAGCAGCTTCTTTATCATTTTCTTTCTTCCGGACCACTTCAATAATCCTGTCTTGCACCGTGACATCTGGGAGAAGGATTTCCAGGTTCTCAAAATCATCGTCCTGGGTCCGCCGCCGATTTGAATGTCCAGTAGTAACGGCACGTATAGCTCTTCTGAAGTAGTCGGTCCGGAGGAGCAGCTTGAGGTAATAGGGACGAATAATCTCCTCTCGCACCGCGTATATGGGGAATTCCTGGGTCACAATTGCACCGTCATATTCATCAGGGATGACTGATACGCACCCCTTCCACACATCTATACGAGAGACGATGAGATCTCCGGCCCGAGCCCGATACCATCTAACTCCCGGTGTGAAATAGATGCCAAACCATGCGGGCGGGTTATTCCCGACCCCCGCTTCGCGTGGCTTCAGTTCCCCTTCCTGCGTAAGGGTAAGCGTTAAGAACTCTCTGTCAGGACTGTCGTAAGGGACTAAGGCTTCTCTCCTTCTCCTCAGAACGTCGCCAAGTTTGTATCGCTTCATTCCCTCCGGGCTACCTTGGTGTTCTTCGCGCTTGAAAAGATGATATTTGGGGTCCAAGCGATGTGACTTATGAGCCTCGAACACTTGGTCTATCCACTCTGCCAAGCAAGGTGGCTGTAGAGTCCCCTCGTATGCATCTGGATCTCTGAGAAACTGAACATATTGGCCGAGGATTGTGTCTTGAGCCTCATACTGCGGAACACGGTCTTCGGCATGGTATAGGTCGTTAAGTTGGCTCGGCATTCCCGTCGCCGTATATCCGACATTATTCGCTTCTGCCATGAAAACTTTATACCTATGATGTATGAGGGCTTTCTTGATAGCCTCACTCTCCTTCTCAACGTCGGACAAGGGGGCGTCTTTCATTTCCTGGAGGGCTTGACTATAAGACCGCTCAAAGGCCCGTTCTTCTTCTTGTGTATATCTTCGGCAAAACAAAAGGCTTGTCTTATTCTGGGCACCTTGTTTTCTGAACGCATGGTCCGGCAGCGACACTACAGCCAGCACACGAGTATATTTTAGTAAGAATCTTCGAAACGCAGGGCAGCGTGATTGCTCACCAGTATTATTCAGAAGCCCATCTGGAACTACCATTCCAAGGCGGCCGCCAGGGGCAAGGAATTTGATAGCCCGCTCCAGTATTACTATCTCCGAGTCGATCTTGTTTCTGCCCCTGGCTAACTCAAAGTCGTCTAGGTGGCTAGAACCGAGACGGTCACTGTCTCCTTCTTCAATTGCATCTCCGAATGGTGGATTCCCCAGCACGATGGTGAAGGGTGGATTTACTGTTGTAATGCGATGATTTCTGAAGCTTGCATCGAGGCAGGTCTTTCCCACCTCTATGTTTGTGTGCCCGTCACGATGCACTAATAGGTTAGTCTGGCAGATTCTGCCCACTATGGGGTGCACCTCGATACCATACAATCGCTGCCGTGCGAAATCATACTTGCGCCGCTCAAGCTCAGGCTGTCCCGCATATGCCTTGTCTATGCCCTTCCACACTTGGAACAAAGCCTCGAGAAGAAACCCACCTGTTCCAGCAGTGGGGTCAAGCAGGATATCGCGCTCTTGGGGCATCAGCATCGCTACGGTGAAACGAACCAGCGGACGCGGAGTAAAATATTGCCCCAACTCTTCTCTGAAAACAGTGCCAAAGAATGCCTCGAACGCTGCCCCGAGCGCGTCAACGTCCATTAAGGTGAGGCCGACTTCCTCAAAGGTGCGCACTACCTCACGAATCTTGTCGTCGGGAAGTGATATTGGCTCAGAAAAAATAGATGGGTCACCAATTCGGGCTTCGTCGTACAGAGCCCGAATTCTATTACCAAGCCTGACAGCACTTTCGCCAGCCCCGACTTGAAATCTTCGAGGTTGGCCATTTGGAGTGTGCCGCTCGTCATGTACCTTTGCGAATATCAGTTTTGACCACTCGTTAAACGCTGTAAGAGGGTCGCGCATGCCCCCGGCCCATATCATCCCATGGGCACGCCTGACCCGATTTTCGAGGTCTGAGGCACTTACTGATCTTATATCTGCTGGGGTGCCTGCAATGAGGCGAAATTCAAGAGCTCTGCCGAACTCCGAGGGCAGGTTTTCCCGTGGCCCGAGATAGTTGGCGTCGCGTTCCGCTGGCGGAAAGTTTGCTACATCGTAAAGCCGCGAGCTGTCTAGATTATCAAACAGAGCATATTTCGCCCTAATAGAGTTAGCATTCCCAAAAGCTTGCTCTATGGCTCTTGCTAGCTCCGTTGGGCCTATGCCGCGTTCCTTAGTTTCTACCACCAAATAGGGCTGGAGACATCTCGCATCTTCATACACGACAATGTCAGCCCGATCCGCTGGAATCCTTCGAGGTACGGTCACTTCGACATCGATCTGCGTGTTTGGGTACTCCCGCTCTAGGATCAGCCACGCATATATAGCTGCTCTTACAGGCTCCTCAGGGTCAGTGAAATCGTCGTCGTAAACCCGCCTGCAAATATAGCGGACCCTGTTGTCCCTAATTTCTAGATACCCGCGCTCAGCAGCGCGCCTGATTAAGTCCCATTGAGTACTTTCATCCATTTTGCCCTGCCTGCTTCATAGTGTTGAGCAGAAGGACGGATGGCTCAGTCCTGACCCCACAGACTTCCCACGTCAGCGCAGAGCGGTCCTTACTACGAGCTTGGGGCATCACTCTAATGTTCCTATGGGACTACTCGTCCAGTTTTCTTTCTTTTGCCGCGCCTAGGGTCATTGTAGGTTCCGGCAAACTGTTCCAGCTTGTCTTTGTGAATGAGCCAGGTATTGTGAACTTTCTCCGCCGGGATGCGCCCTTCCCGGCACAGGCGTTTAACCGTCTCCCAGTGGACTCCAAGAATAGCAGCTGCCTCCACTACATTCAGATAGGTATCAAGCACAGGCATGGCTTATACTCCCTAATATGTCCGAACATTTGAGCCTTTCGCTGCCGCAATAGTAGCATGTCAAGACTGGAGAAGTCAATCCCCTTTTGTCCCTGCAGCTTGACTTCCTGCGGGAGGAGAGCGATGAATGTGGGCAAGGCAAGAAGCACAGGAGGGCATGATGACAGCTATCCACAGGGTCGTGGGGGAATATTTGGCGGCGCTGGCCGTTGAGGGAAAGGCAGAGCGCACTCTGAAGGTCTATGGCGCCAGGCTCAGGCGCTTCGCCGACTGGTGCGGTGACAACGGAAAGACGGAGCCAGGAACTCTATCCGCTACCGACCTCAGGGCCTACATTACCCACCTGCAGGCAAATGGAGGTGGCAACGGAACGCCCAGGCAGAACGCCGTCGTAGTCAAAGCCTTCTTGAAGTGGCTGGTCGCCGAAGGCAAGGTCCATAATGACCCCTTCGCTGCTGTCAGACTTTCCAGGCCATCCCGCAAGCTGCCTGAGCCTTTCTCGGACGAAGAGGTAAGGCTGCTCCTGAAGGCCACCCGCAGCACCCGGAACCCCCAGCGTGACAAGGCCATTTTCCTGCTGCTCCTGGACAGCGGGCTCAGGGTGTCGGAGCTTGCCAGGCTGGAGGTAGAGCGCATCCACTTTGAGAATGGCACAGCTGCAGCCAAAGTCTTGGGCAAGGGGGGTAGGGAGCGCATGGTGCCCATCGGCAGAGAGGCCACCAGGCAACTACGGAGATACCTGAGTGACCGCCGCTCGGGCTGGCTATTCTCTGGCCGCAACGGGAAGCCCCTGGGGGTGCGCAGGCTGGAATACATCATTGAGGAATGCGCCAGGCTCGCCGGAGTCAACGGCAAGCGATGCTCTCCCCATACCTTCCGCCATACTTTCGCCAGGAAGTACCTGCTGAACGGAGGCGACCCCTTCAGCTTGCAGCAGATACTGGGACATAGCAGCCTGCAAACCGTCAGGCTGTATGTGAACCTCTGGAGCACCGACGTCCAGGCTCAGCATCGGAAATACTCCCCCGCCGACAGCCTGCTGAGGGGGTAGAGCAGGTGGCATTCTCGTTGCAAAGAGGCTATTATCTTTAGAAGTGATAGCGATGCGCGGCCTGGAGTTCGATCCAACGGAGAGGGCAACCCTTGCAGCTATTATGGCTATCGGAATCGTAGCTATTCTTTGCCTTCTCCTTTGGAGAGGACCCATCCTTGGTCTCGTCTATCTGATCCTCAGCGTCATACCCAGTCCAAGGAGCACGTTCCTTGGAGAAGCGGGCTTCATTGTCCAAGTCGCAGCCATGCTCATAGCTATGCTCCTTATTTCCGGGCTGGCCATCGTTCTGCTGGCAGAGGGCATGGTACGGCTGCTTAAGTTCGGGGGAAAGCTCCTGACACATCACCGCTAAGGCGGCGCCTCTGACTGGTTGGCCTTGCTCTCCAGCTCCTTAAGGATTTCCTGCCTCATTCGTTCCCGCTGCTGCTGTGCCAGGGCCTGCTGAAGGATAGCGAGAGCCTGCTCCACCGGCATATTGCCCACGAAGGAGAAGCGGCCCTGCTGTGGGTCAAAGGCGATGGTGAAGATGCCCATCGGCTTCTGTTCCTGCTCTCTGTCAGACACGGCTCATGCCCTCCCTGCGATAGCCCTTTCCAGGGCTTCCAGCCTGTCGGCAAGCTGGCGAATAGCTCCGAAGGCCAGCCCTATGGAGGCACCCACATCGATCCCTTCATCGGCTTCCGCATCCAGCTCCAGGGCTCGCTTCTGAGCCTGGGCCAGGATATTCTCACTCTGCTTCTTAGCTTCAGCCCGCAGAAGCGCCCGCTCTGCCTCGCTGACGTCCTTCTTCCGCTCTGGCTCGGCCAGAATCCTGGCTGCCTCATTCTGGGCGTCTCTGAGGATGGCCTCCCTGTGGCGAGCCACCGCCTCGGGGTCGGGTTGCCCCCTCATCTCCCGAGGAATGGAAGCCCTGTCTACGAGCCCCTTGCGCACCGGGTCGGGGCGCAGCTGCCGTATCAGGTCGATGTCGTCGTGCTCCTGGAAGGAGCCCAGGTCCTTGTAGCGGAGGTAGTGGAAATAGCCGTTGAACCAGTAGTCGGTGGGGTTGCCCACGCTCCCTGTATCCGGGCCGTTCTTGGGCAGCACATCTAGAAAGTAAGCGTAGGCGACGTAGGTCTTATACCAGTAGTAGGTAGCATCCCCCAGGTAGCCCCAGGCTCCCGCCGTGGGGCAGAACTTGTGGTCCACATTCCCGGAGCCCGCTATGTTCAGGGTGCGGAAGAAGGTATAGGCAGAGGAATCGCTATCCGGCCCGACCCTGGCATAGTAGCCGAAGCCCACGTAGGTACGGAGGTCGAGGCCATCAAAATACATATCTCCGTGCACCTGGAGCTCCGGGGTCTCAATGTGCAGGTAGCCATCGGAGCCGCCGTAGATAAAGCTCCAGTCGGCGGTGGGCTTGAAGGTGATGAGCTTCAGGGTGCCATTGATGGTGATGCCGTCGCTGTCCAGGATGACGCTGCCCCCTCCGGCGTAGGCCCGGCCATCGGAGGCCCTGAGCTCGAACTGGAGGCTGCCCGCATTGTAGCCAGCGATGCGGTACTGGGACATGACCACCCTGGTCGGGCCTGAGGAGGAGGCTATCTCTATGCCGAACTCATCCAGGTACTGGTTCTGGGTGAGCTTCCTTGCCTGGGCCGCCTCGTGGTTGGCGGTAACATCGGCCCCCGTTTCCGCCGCCCATTTCCTGGTGGCGGACTCGGCGATATTGTCGGCGACCTTATTGATGACGTCGGCCTTGCTCAGGTCCACCTGGCCGTTGGTCAGGGCACCTATCTTAACCCTGCCGTAGACGGCGCCCTCGGGGATGTCGTCCAGGGAGCCCGAGCCTATCTGAGTGAGGATGAGCTTGCCGCTGGCGTCCAGGCCGAGCACATTGAGCTTTTCTGCAGTTACTGAGCTCGCCTGGAGCTCCTCGGTGGAGATGCTGCCGGTGCGGATGGTGCCGCCGTGAATCAGGGTGCCCGCCCAGACCTGGAGGTGAGTCCCGTTGAGGTTGAGGCAGACCAGGAAGTCGTCATCGGCGAGGTCGGGCTTGGTATCGCTGGCCTGGAAGGAGCTGGGATAGGTATAGTCCCACCAGATGTACCTGAGGCTGGTGTTGCCGTCAGCGATGTTGTAGGTCACGCCTTTGTAGATCACCCTGGCCCCGCTCCAGGAGACGTAGCCTGGTGAAGGAGAGTTGTCGCCCCAGGCCACGCCGTCCAGGATGTGGCTGATGAGGTTCATCTTGCCGGCGATGATGGCGCCGTCGGCCACCTTCAGGGTGCCCACAGCGGCATCGGCGATCTTGGCATTGGTCACCGCCAGGTTCTCGATGACCTGGGTGGACACCAGGCCCAGGGGGATGGCCCTGACGAAGTCGCAGGATAGGTCAGTTGCCCCTGGGTGGAAATAGACCCGGAACTCCAGATTGGCATCATCTTCCCGCACCTCGGCCAGGAGGGAGAAGGACTGCCACACGTTGGCCTGGTAAAAGTCGCTGGCCTTGACCACCCTTGACGCCAGGATGCCCCGGCTGCAGTAGACATCCAGGGTAGCCACCTGGTCGGAGGATACATTGGAGGCCACCTTGAGGCGGAAGAGCACCCAGTGGTTGCCTGCGGCCAGGGTGCTGAGATAAGGGCCATAGACCAGGTAGCCAGCAGTGTCAGTGGAGAGGGCTCTGCGGCAGGAGCCGCCTGAGGCTGAGGGGTCGGCTACCACGCTGCCAGGGCCGCCGGGCAGGGATTCTGCCTCGTAGAAGCAGCCGAACCACTCTCGCCCGATGCCCGCCCTCACCTCGTCGCCCAGGTTCTGGAACTGGACCGCCAGGGCCGCCAGCTGCTCGGTGTCGATGGTGCCGAAGTAGACCTTAGCGCCGTCTATCTTCTTCGGGTCGCTGGCGTGCTGCCAGGAGGCCAGCTTCGTCCTTTCCTGCCCTTCCAGGGTGACCTGTTCCGCCCCTATCTGGCTGGTGGTGTGCCTCTCCCACCCACCCTGACGGTCGATGAGGGAAGCCACCGCATCCCCCAGGTCGGCCACCCTGTTGGAGAGCTCAATTTCGAAGTCCAGGGGGTCGGCCAGGTCGCCCTTGCGGATGCGGACCACATACTCCTCTATGGAGATGCCCAGCTCCTCGTCGATGACCCTTACCCGGTTGCCCAGGGAGAGCTTCTCGAAGTTCCACTCCGGGCCCAGTTTGGCCAGGTCGACAGCCTTGACGGAGTAGGTTACCCTGGGGCTCTTGAGCCTGCCCAGGGCTACCCTTCCGCCCTGGATAAGGCTATCGAAGAAGAGCTGCTCTTTGTCCACCCAGGGGGCAGCCACGATGCCCCAGGTCTCCCAGGTGTCCGCCTTGAGGTAGTCGGCATGGCGGTAGGTGATGGTGTAGGTAGCGGCAGGGTCAAATACGGCGATAGGGCACCTGAGCATCTGGTCGGTCGGCCCCTGGCTCCAGTTAGCCGAGTCGTCCACCCCGTTCTTCTTGACCACCATCCCCTGTGGCAGCGCATCTCCCGGCCCGGTGTACCCCTCATAGCAGGAGTATTCGCCGCCCAGGGTGAGGTAGCCGTAGGTGGCGTCGCTGCTCTTCACGGCCTCCTCGTCCTGCACCACCAGCCAGGAGAGCCTTAGCTGGTTCTCCCCTTCACCGTAGCCCAGGGGATAGAGCCTGGTCACCAGGCCTTTGAGGTCAACGGTTCGGCTGCTCTCGGCCAGGTTCTTGCCGTAGCGGAGTTGCTGACCCGTGTCCTCCCCCACGTTCCAGGTCTCCTTGAGGTAGAGCCTCCTGGTGGTGGGGTCGCCGGCATCGGGCAGGATGAGGAGCACCCCGCCTGCAGTCTCCTGGACATTGAGGCAGGCTTCGAGGAGGGTATCCCACTCGGCACGCAGGGAGCGGCTCTGGTTCAGACCAGGGTCAACGCCGCCAAAAATGATCTTTGGAGAGGACTGGTAACCAAGGATGTCCTGCAGAATGGTGGAGACGCTCTGGTTCTGCCATTCCTTGAAGGGGATGACATCGTTCAGCAGGCAGGCGCCCACCTGCTCGCAGGAGACCGCCGCTACCAGCTCAGTCCCCTGGCGGCGAGTCTCCCGGCGGGCGATGCGGTAGACGTCCACCAGGCTCCCTTGCTCGTAGAGCCAGACCTCCCGCCCCAGCTGGATTTCGGGGGCCTTGGGGTCGTCGGCGGGCAGGGAGAACCAGGCAGCCCCCACCTCGTTGAAGGCCGTCTCATAGCCCACAGCGAAGGCGTTCTCCAGGATGGCCTTCAGGTCTCCACTGGCGTCTCTTATCTCTACCCGATAAAGCTGGCTCATAGCCATCTCGCCCGGAAGGTCGTCTGGCAGGTGCCGCTCATCCCCGAGACGGTTAAGCTATTGGTGGCTCCTCCCTTGAGCCTGGGGAAGTCGCCGCTCACCCCACCCATGCTGGGGCTGCCGTTCAGGTAGACCATCCACCTGGCGGTGTCTATCCTGAGCACATCACCGAGGGCCCAGGAGCCAGCCCAGTTAAGGGTCTTGCCCAAAGTATTATTCGTTATGGAGACCGTGCCGCTGCCTCCAGTGCTGGCGGTGAGCTCATAGATCGGCCAGGCCTCGGCGTCGCCGCCCACCGGGACATTGAAGGTGGCAGGGATAGCGTCTGTCTGCTGGCTCTCGGCTGTGCTGTAGGCGAAAGGGTCAGCGCAGAGCATCTCCAGGTCGAACTCTCCATTAATGGCCCCCAGGATAGCCGCCAGGTTCCCCGAATACCGGGCCAGCCAGTAGCGGTCGGGCTGGAGGTCGAAGATAAGCTGCTGCGCCCCCTTCAAGAGGTTCAGAGCTCCAGCTATGGACTGAAGCCTGGATAGGAGCTGGCTGTGAGAACTTGCCAGCACCACGCACCTGAGCCTGAACTCCCTGGGGGCGTACTCTGGGGAGAAGTCATAGGCGCCGTGCTTCCCCGGTATCTCGATCATCCTGTCCCTGGAGGGGGCCAGCACCTGCCTCTCGGAGCCTTCCAGGAGATAGACGCCCCACTGCTTGAAGTCCTGCCCCCCGAAGCTGAAGCTGGACACTACCTCACCCCCACCGCCCGCGCCCGCCTCTCCTGGAGCTCGTAGAGGGCCCGGGCTATCTTCTGGATGTCGTCCTCGCTCCTCACCGTCACCTGGCGGATGTGGAAGTAGTTGTTCACCGACCCGGGTGGCCCCACCCACTCCGGGCCTCGCTCGCCAGCGATGGCGTACGGCCGCCTTGACCTGAGCCCGTAGAGCAGGGTGGGCTCGGGGATAAGCCCGCCGTGCTCAAAGTAGGTCACCCTGCCTATGGCCTCCTTGGCCGTTCTCACCAGGTCAGCCATGGCTCCCAGGCCGGGGATTCTACTTCCGATGATGGGGATGCGGCGCACTGCCCCAATGACCTTATCGATAAGCTCCAGGATGCCCTGAAAGGGGGCCAGCATGTAGGTGAGGATGCCCTTGAAGATGGCGGCCAGGGCGGCCTTCAGCCCCTCGAAGGCGGCCCTGGCCCCGGAGACGATGGCGTTCCAGATGTTCACCAGGGCCTCCTTAATGGTGTCCCAGTTCTTCCGCACCAGGATGCCCACTGTGACCAGGGCAGCGATGGCAGCCACCGCGATCCCTGCCGGGCCGGTAAGGGCGGTGAACACAGCGGGGAGGACGCTCATAATGGTGACCAGCCCACCCACGGCGCTGATGGCTACCTGGAGGGCCAGGCCCAGGGGAAGGAGAACCGCTGTAGCCAGCAGCACTTTGGCGATGAGGTCGCCGTGCTTCTCGATGAGGGGCGTCAGCTTGTCCAGGATTCTGCCGAAGGACTCGATTAAGGGCGTGAGCACGGGCACGAGCTTCTCGCCCACCGATATGGCGGTATCCTCCAGCTTCGCCTTGAGCTGCCCCAGACGGTAGGCGTTGGTCTGGGTCCAGTCCTCCCACTGCCTCTGCACATCGTTGGAGGTCTTGAGCTGCTCGGTGAGCTCGTTGATGAAATCGGTGCTCACCTGGGTGATGGCATTGAAGGCCCGTAGCTCCCGGGTGCCGAAGAGAGTGGTGGAGATCATGGTCTTCTGCTGCTGGGTCATCCCCCGGGTGGCCTTCTCGATGTCCTTGATGACATCCACCACCGAGCGCATCCGGCCCTCCTGGTCCCAGATGGAGATGCCCAGCCTCTGCAGCATGGCCCGGGCCTCATCGGTGGGGTCCAGCATCCCTTCCATCACCCGAGCCAGGGCGGTGCCGGCTATGGAGCCCCTGACCCCGGCCCGCCCCAGGGCAGCGATGGTGGCCGCCGTCTCCTCCAGGGACATGCCCAGCTGGGCGGCCGTGGGCGCCGCATAGACAAAGGCTTCCCTGAGGTCTTCCAGGTTGATGAGAGACGAGGCCTCGGCCCCGGCCAGGATATTGAGCACCTTCGCCGTGTCCTTTGCCTCATAGCCGAAGAGCTGCATGGAGGTCATGGCCAGCTCCCCCATGGAGGCGGCGTCTATGCCCCGGGCGGCCACCACCTTCATGATGTCCCCCAGGGCCTTGCCCGCCTCGGAAGCCTCCATGCCCGCCGAGCCCAGGAACCACAGGGCTTCGGCTGCCTTGCCTGCTTGAGGTTCCCGTCTCTACGGCGATGGTGCGGGCAAGCTGAGAGAGGTTGTTCCGCTGCTCCTGGGAGATGTCGCCGAACATCATAAGGGCACGGCTCATGGAGGCCTCGAAGTCGGTGGCGGCCTTGACGGAGAGCCCGGCCATGGCCGAGGCAGCCCCGCCGATGACCATCATGCCTTTGGCGGCGGCCTGCCCCGCCTTCTTCAGCCTGGCCGACATGCTCTCCGCCCTCCTCTGACCCTGTCCAGGACGGGCGAGAGCTGGTCCTCGCCGGTGATCCTTACCTTCAGCTCCTCTTCACGGCCTGGCATTCTACCTGCGTCTCCTTCTGGTCGCCCTCTGTAGCCTCTTGTAATGGTCGCTCAATCCCTCCACCAGGAAGCTCCACTGGAGGGGTGTCATCTCCGCCAGCTCCTGGAAGGTGAAGTGGAACTCGTGCATGAGGGCGAACAGGGTCTGCCCCTCATTGTCCCGAAGGAAGGCCCTCAGCTCGAAAGGGGCGCACCTCGAGCCCGGAGAGCTCCACCACCTTCTCGGACAGCCTGGCAAATAGCCCCATATCGAGCTCCTGCACCTCCTCGGGGGAAAGCCTGGGCTCCACCAGGGAGGCGGCGATCATGGCCGCCGACCTCTGAAAGTCGCTAAGCCCCTGGTTCCTGGCGATGGCATCCACCTCGGCCCCGGAAAGAGGGCGCATCAGCACCGGGTGGTCAAAGCCGTCCAGCCTGACCTCCACCGTCCTCTTGCTCCCGCGAAGGAGCATCTCCTTGGTGAGAAAGCGTTCTTCGTGGCTACTCATAGCTCCTCCTTAGCTTATGGTCATGGACTGGGCCCTGAAATCGATGGACTCGGTGGTGAGGTCCTCGGCCCCTATCTCTATCCCCGCCGTCTCGAAGAGGACTCCGCTAAGGGTGTACACCGGGGAAGAGCCCTTCTTCGGTCGCACCACCAGGGTCACCGGCGTGGGGTAATCCCCCAGAATCCGCTCCACCAAGTCTTTGCTCACATGGAGCTTGTCTATGGTGCCCGTTATCTCCTCGTTGCCCTGGTGGAACTCGGCGGGCTGGCGGCTCCCCAGCTCGTAGACCGACTCCAGGTTGGGATTTATCTCCCAAGTTATCCCCTGGGCGTCGCCGATAACCCCGCCGTCCAGGAGTATCTCCGCTTCCCATCCACTGAATATGGGCATCTCATTCACCTCCTTAAGTGGCCGCAAACAGGATGTCCGTGGCCTGGAAGTCCACCGACTCGGAGTAGAAGTCGTCCTGGGGCAGCTCCCGGGAGTAGCTGGAGAACTTCACCCCCTTGAGGGTGGCGTGCTTCCTGGACCCTGCCGAGTCGGTTACCTCCATGTCCAGGATGAAGGCGTACTGCTCGGTGGGGTAGCCGTCGGTATCCCTGGCCGGCTCCACCCGCTGCACCAGGGAGTTATCCACGAAGAGCTTGTCGATGGTGCCCGTGATCTCTATGGGGCCCTCCTTTATGAGCAAAGGAGACCTCCTGCCGATGACCCTCACCGGCTCCATGCCGTAGTCCACGTCGAAGCTCACCCCCTGGCAGCGGCCCACCACCATCTCGTAGGCATAGTCGATGGTGACCGCCACCCCCGCCCCCGGTGGGGTGGCCAAGGTGACCGTGCCCGTGGCCGTGCTAATGGTGTAGGTGGTGGCGTCCTGCTTCACCCCGTCCAAGTAAACCGAGACGTCCAGGGATGTCCTCCACCCGTCCCCGTCGGTGTCGGCGAAGTAGCTGCCGTCGGTGTTGGCATGCGCCACCGGGCCGAACTCTGTCTGAACCCCATCGCCGGTGCCGATGCCCTCCGGACCCTCGGGGATGTTAAGCTTCAGCTCCCCGTTCCAGCCTTTGTAGACCGTCATGTCGCACCTCCGTATCTCTGCCTGTGGATCTCCGCCAGGTAACCTTCCGCCTCGGCCCGGGTGAGCACCCCCTTCTCCAGGTAGACCTGGACATATCCCTCCGCCGAAGCGGTGCGCCTGTCAGCCAGGGCCCGCTCAATGTTGGCCCGGGCTATGGCTTGCCTGACAGTTTCCGAAGTGGCTTCTGGCGTCTTGGTTGCCTGCTCCGCTTCGGCCTCCAGCGGAACAGCATCCTGCTCCGTGCGCTTCTTAGGCATTTCCCTTCCTCCTGGCGAGCTCGGCCTGAAAGGAGGTGACGTCGCCCCGGCTCAGCAGCCCCCTGGAGAGGTAGCCTCTAATGTAAGCCTCGGCCTCCTCCAGCCTCCCTTCGGCCATCGCCCTCCTGATATTCTCCTGCCTTACCCTGCGGCAGAACTGCTCCGGGGTCTCTCGCTTCTTTTTAGCCATACATCCTCCTCATGCCACCTCGATGGTGGCCTGATACATCATCTGGACTCGGAAAACCTGAATTCGCCCTCGGGCCTCTCGGCCTGCCTGCTCGAACTCCTCCACCGTGGTGCTGGAGGCCGCTTCCCGGGGCGGCTCCACCAGCCCCTGCCAGAAGAGGGTGTTCTTGTTATCCTCAAGGACGGAGCGCACCTGGTGGGCGAGATACCGCGCCAGCCCCTGCCAGAAGAGGGTGTTCTTGTTATCCTCAAGGACGGAGCGCACCTGGTGGGCGAGATACCGCGCCAGCCTCTGCCAGGGCATCCTCTCGCCGTTCACCGTTGCCGTAACCCCCCGCTGCGCCCATACCGAGATGTCACAGGTATGCGAGTACCAGGATGCCTTCTTCCCGTTCTCGACATAGCCGCCCAGGCCCACGGGCCTGGCCCCAGGGCTGGAGGCCAGGGTGATGGAGATGCGGGGAAATACCGCCTCGTCCTCGGGGTAGTCGGTGTAAATCCAGTGGTTGCGCCCGTAGCTGTAGGTGATGGTCACCTTCTGCCCGACGACGGGCACATATCCCTGCCGGAAGATGACGCTGGCTTTTGAGTTCGGGTCAGCGGGGTCGTCGAAGGAGACATCAAAGTGCACCCAGCGCAGGCGCTCCTGGTCGCCCACCGTCACCTGCTTCACGTTGCGCACCAGCTTGTGGGAGAGGATAAACGAGGCGCTTCCCTGGGCAGTGAAGCTTTCGGTGGCCTCAGTCTGGCCATTGGGCCTCTGCCCAAACAGGGGGTCGGCTATCTTGTTACGCAGAATGTCCTGCAGGATTCCCGCGACCTGCTCGAAACTTTCCATCGGCTCTCTCCTCGTCTGGCCTTCGCTCGGCCCGAGCCCCTTTTAGCCTTTGACTATCCTGCTACCTGCTACCTCCAGGATGCGACCTATTTCTGGCTCCGTTTCCCTTACCGCAGATACAATCCCCAGGGCAACGCCGAGCTAACGCCCACATCGGCCAGGTCGCAGTCGTGGTATGCCTGGCCGTTAAAGAAGAAGTCGTCCGCCTCCGACACCGACTCCTTGAACAGGGGTCGTAGATGTCGTAGGTGAAGCCGAAGGCGTTGATCAGGTTCCTCAGGTAGTAGCCTCCCCAGTGGTCTCCCCACACCTGGTAGATGAGGTCGCAGAGCTGGGCTCCGTGCCTCACCGTGTAGCGATGGGCAGGGAAGCAGGCTCCGCCGGACTTGGTGTGGGTGAAGGTCTGGGGCAGCGACTTGCTCTTGAGGTCGCTCAGGAGCAGGGTGTCGCCCAGGTAGAAGTCCACCACGTCGGTGCCCCCATAGGAGCGGATGGAGGTGGCATAGGTGGTGTTGCCGTCGGTCCCGTAGCTCCTGTCCTGCCACACCAGGGGCTCGCCGTAGTCCCAGTCGTAGGCATCCTCGAAGGTGACGTCCATGAACTCGTAGCCCTGGCCGATGGCCACCCAGGTTATCTTGCCGAAGACATAGCTGTGGCTCTCGATGTAGTGAGCCAGGAGCCTGGGCTGGGTTCCGTCACCTGACCTGGACTGGTTGTAGATGCCGGTGGGATAGGCGGGATACTCCTTCACATAGTCGTAGCTCCCGTCTATCTCGTAGAGCTTGTCGATGTAAGCTTTGGCCTTGTCGATCCTGTCCTGAAGCTCGGCTGAGGTCGCCGGAAGGTTGGGCTTCTCAGGCTCCACCTTGAGCACCCTCACCCCTAGCCTGTCAGCATGCCCCTCCACCAGCTCCCGGATGGCCTGGGGAGGCCGCTTCTCAAGGTCAGCGATGGGGATGCCCAGCTTCTCCGAAAGAAACCTCAGCCTGAGGGGAGGCTTGCCCGTGGAGAACTCCCCTACCCCCGGCAGCGGGGGCACCCTCCTTTCCTGGGCTCTGCGCTCCAGCTCCTCCGCTGAGAGCTTGGGCCTGCACTCTGCACAGTTGGCCATTTTGAAACCTCCTTACGTGTTTTTTATTTGACCTCCACGATGACGTGGATGTGTCCGCAGTTTCGGCAGGTGTATTTCACCCTTTTGGGGCAGTCGCCCAGAGGAGCCTGCCTTCTCCTCATGGTTGAACCGCCGTAGATGCACCTCATGTCTCACCTCGTGGCTACAATCTCCGCCTCGTTGTTGTTGGCGGCAGGGGTGGTTACCCTCAGGTGCCTGTAGGCGTTGGAGTAGTGGCGGTGCTCCTCGCCCGCCGCCGAGAGGCTGATGGTGTCGATCAGGCGCCAGTCTGTCCCGTTCCTGCTGCCCCGCACCTCGAAGGTTGCCGCCGCCGAGCTCTTGACCCAGACGTCCACCTCCATCCGCCCGCCCAGCTCCGAGGTGTCCAGGTCCACCGTCAGGGCAGCCCCGGTAGAAGAGCCGTAGTTGGTGCGGGTCTGGCTGGCCTCGTAGACCCGGTTGTTTATGGAGTCCAGCCTGGTATAAAGGTCGTTGAGGCTCTTGCTGTCAGGGGCGGCGGCGCAGATGGCATCCCTGAGGGCAGAGAGGGTCATGTCCAGCTGGGCCAGGATGGAGGCCAGGTTGCCGTCCTCCTTCGCCGGGTTTATCCTCTGGCCCGAGGCGTCCTCAATGGCCGCCACCTGGCGCTCGGCAAAGGAGCCGTCGCCCATGTCACGGTAGCGCCTGGGGATGTATCCCGGCCAGTGTTCCTGGACCCTATCGGCCACTCGCCCTCTCCCTTCTCATCGCATCAAAATGGCCAGCACCGCTGCCAGCACCGCCAGCACCAGGGGCACCAGCACATAGAGGATGCCCTCTATCCGCCACACCTTCTTCACCAGGTGCTTGAAGTCGTTCTCCCGCCACCTCTGAAACTCGCCCCTGGTAAGGGGCTCCTGCTCGTTCACGGGGCCTCCTCAGTCACAAAGCTAGAAGTAGATGGCGTTGGACTGCATGCCGCCGACGATGATCAGGGCGTCGGGCATGGTGATCTTGGCCGCCGAAATCCTGGTGATGTAGAAGCGGATGGAGTCGGTCCTGGCCTCGTCCTCCCGCTTGGTGGTGAGGTCCCGCTTGTCCACGATCCAGCCCGCCCGCTCGGTGGCGATGATGAGCCCGTTGCCCGCTGGCACCTGCCCCGAGATGGCTACCCTGAGGCTGCCCACAGCCCCGATCTCGCCCGGCACCCTGATGGCGCCCTCCCCAGCCTGGAAGGTGAGGTAGCCCACCAGGTCCTTCTGCAGCAGGTTGGCCCCCGCCGCATCCAGGATGAGGAAGTTGGGCCTCTCCTTCCTGGCCAGCACCTCCGCCTGGGCCGCCAGGATGTCCTTGTAGGTGAGGTCGGCGTGGGTGGTGCCCGTCTGGATGTAGTGGTAGTTCCGCCCCGAGGCGTAGATGTAGCTCACGGTGACCACGATGCCGCCTACTCCAGCCGCAGGGGTGACCCTGATCTTGCCGTCCTTGTAGTTGACGCCCACCAGGGTGTAGCCGCCAGGGACGGTGATGCTGGTGATGGCGAGCACCGGACTCTGGGCCAGGACACCATCGGTCTGCCCTTCGGCGATGGCCACGTTCTCGTCGGTGACCGTGGTCACGCCGAAGATCTCGTTCATGATGCGGGTGTCCTCCAGCAGGGCCATGGCGTAGCCCGCCTCGTCGATGTTGTCCCGAATGACATCGTGCTGGGCGGCGTCGATGGCCTCCTGGGTGATCTTCAGCGGCACCCCGAACTTGGTGGGGGTCACCTCCACCGTGTCGGCGTAGGTCACCCCCTCGGGGGTCACTGCGCTCATGTCAGCGCCCTCGGCGAACTCCTGGGCGGTTATCTGGCTCCTGATGGGCAGGAACACGCTCTTCCCCGGCTTGGGCACCAGGATGTCGGTGTTGCGCCGGAGGAGGTTTCTACCCAGGAGGATTTCCCGTGCCTTGAGCTCCACTGCCCTGGAGATGACCCTGGGCAGCATCTCGGTGATGGTGGTGGTATCTACAGCAGCCAGCTCTTCAAGGGTCTTCATAGCAGCCCCCTCCTCCTTGACTCGATGATGGTCTCCACGGCAAGCTCGGTGGCCTGTCGTGAATCCTTCAGGCTCTCTACGGCCTGGCTCAGGGACACGCTTTCCCTGGACTCGGGGCTCGTCTTTCGGGGCAGGGGCCTCTTCAGCCGCTCCAGCTCCCGCTGCGAGCCTTCCAGCTTTTCCTTAAGCTCCCGGTTCTCCTGGGAGAGCCGGGCCAGTATCTCTCTGGTCTCTTTCAAGACCTGGGTTAGCTCCTCAAGGGGCTCGCTCATACCCTCTCCCTCCGTTTGGCGATCTGCTCCAGGAAGATGAGGTCAGCGGGGTGGAGCTGGGAAAGGGCCTCACGGGTGCGCTCCTCGTCGCTGGGCTTGTCCTCCCTGGAGGACATTTCCTCAACCTGTGCTCCGGGCTCCTCGGCGGGAGGGTTTTCCGCCTGGGGGGATTGCGCCTCGGCGCTGGCTGCAGATTCCTCGGTCACGGCCGCCTCGTGCTCGGCCTCGGACTTGGAGGAGAGCTTCTTCACCGTCTCCTCCAGGGCAGACACCCGCTTCTCCAACTCGGCTACCTTCTGAGCCAGGTCAGGGCCTGGCGCCCTCCCGTATCTGGGATAGGCGTAGTAGGGGTAGCCATGCTGGGCCAGTGAAGCTAGCGGGATGCGGGTGGCGATGAGCACCTCATCCTCTCTCACTTCGCTGGCCAGCCTCTCAAAGTCGTCAACCTTCAGGGTCTGCCCTGAGCCTTCGGCCTCGAGGGCCTCAGCCCGAAGGCCTGTCAAAGGGTTCTGGACTGCCTCTTTCGTCTCCTCGGTCATTTCAGCCTCCTTGACCTGCCCGCTCTGGCTCAGCTTGGCCACGATGCGGGCTTCTTTGTCGGCGGGGTCCATGGTCAGGCTCAGGTGCTGGAGCTCCAGGTCTCGGGCCACCTCCCTTCCGTCTTCGTGCGACACTCTCTCCCATACCTGCACCGAAAGGCCCACGGGACGGCTGTTCTCCATGAGGTAGAGCACCTGCTTGCCACGGGCCTCGTCGTATATCTCCAGGTCGACCAGGATGGCCTTCTGTTCGGGGTCTCTCCGTGCCGCCTTGACCAGCCCTACCTCTGAAGGCAGCCCCTCCTTGTGGTCCACCACCACCGGCTTCCCCACGAAGGAGTCCACAAAGGAGTCCCTGGAGAGTTCCTCCCAGGGGTAGTACTTGCCGTTGTGGGTGCCCTCGGAGATGGCGATCCCCCGCAGCCTGACCACCTTGCCTTCGGCGGACGCCGAGGACGCCAGGCCGGTGGACACGGCGTAGCCCTTGAGCCGGAGTATCTCCTGGTGGGCCTGCTCCAGCTCCTGGGTTAGCTCCTCAAGAATCGGCTGTCCTGTTTCCTCTGCCATCCTTTTCCCCTGGGCTCGGCCAAATAAAAAGACGAGCCCACTCCGACCGAGTGAGCTCGTCTCACCTTTTGCCCGCTCCGGGCTACTTCCCGGGCGTGGTCTCTGATCTACGCGTATCGCGGAACCGCAAGTTTGTCAAGGGGCCTTTATAAGAGGTAAGCTACCTAAAAAGAGGCCCGTACTCCACGCCATCTATAGTGATGACACCTTTCTCCACAGCAAAGAGATTCTGCCAACCCGTTTTGAGGAACTCCATATGTGTGGGCAGAGTAAATGGGGTCACTTTGGCGGGAATATAGGGCACGGCAGGTAATAGGATGCCTCTGTCGAACTTAAACCGCTCGTTGAATGCAAGCGGAACCAACATTGTTTCGCTTTCGTAAGTAGCGCTTTTGGCCAGAAAGTTATACCACAGCATGGCCACGCAAGCCAAATGGTCGAACTCGTGCGAATGAGTCAGAGCGTAGGTCACAGTCTTCGTAAGCAAGTCAGGCTCAATATGGGACCTTCTCATGTCGAACACAATAAGCTTGTAGCCAGGGGCGTTCCGGAGTTGCCAGCTTTTTGCCCTGAGTTCTTTCCTTATCTTTAACACGCCACGTAGCAAATCCTCGATGGATGGCTCGAATCGGTCGACCCCTATACTTGCTTTCCGAGGAATGCCTGGCACTCGGCGCAAGCTTTGAGCAGCCAGTGTATCGCCCACAAAAAGTCGGTCAGAGAAAATGTTGCCATAGCCTTCATAGCCAACGTCGAAGTTTCTCGATAGCTGGGCAATACGTTGGCCCAAGGAGGAGCTCATGATATCAAAGGTCTTCACTTGTGCACTATAATACTCTGAGCGGTGGATGAAGCCTAAATCAATGTCACCCCCAAACCCTGGCGATCCTGGTGAAAGGTAGACATGACGATAGCCCACCCTAGACCCTACTATCTCCGCAAGCGAGACTTCAGAGTCCGCCCGCAGTAAGTCGCCCAGGTGCCCCCTTAGCCTGCTCAGGCTAAAGCCAGGCCCGATGGTCACCCCTAGGGCCTCTAAGCGGTGAAGCCGTCCCTTCACATAGTGAAATAACGACACGGCCTACATCCATTTACAACCAATTGTCGCCCCAAATCCGGCGGCTGGGTCACCACTCCAAAGTGTGCATTCTGCTCCCCACCGGGAGGCAAAAAATGACCTGCAATGGCCAATTGTTCCCCACTGTGGTGTCAAAAAGTAGCATTTGGAGAACTATATGCCCTACTTTTCTCTCGACCATCCACTGGTGACCCAAGCTCCTAGGCCGAATCCCTGTTAGACAAGGCGTTCACAATACCGGCAAATACTGCTATTCCGCCGACAACTGCCAACAAGTCCCTAATCAGCGGGCCAGGTCTTTGGGGATCTGCCACTGACCCCAAGCTAACAGCTATGCTGCATTGGGAGCACCTTCTTTGGATAATAACGTCGTAGGCACTAAGAATCTGGCGACAGCTTGGGCAGACAGCCAAGTCGGTCACGCGTAGATGTCCAAGCAGCCCATTATACGAATCTTGTAGCATACGCAAATTCCGTCCAGTCTCTTCCTGTATTTGCTGCTTCTCCCTCCGTAGCCTCTGAACTTCTCCCTCAGCAATGCTCCGAGCGTGCCTCTCTTGCTCCAAGGACTTCTTAAGGTCCTCGATAGTTCCCTGCTTGTCCACAAATTCGAGTCCTACCTCTACCAACTCCGCTACAGCGGCGCTGGCTGAAACACCTTTCTTAGCAGCTTGCTCTTTGACCCGGGAAGCAAGCTCGGGTGAAGCCCTAAAGTAAATCGCTTTTTGTTTCATGTCACACCCCCACTCTAAGCATATCAAATCTCCTGCGCTTGTCAAGAGAAGTGTGACATTAGCAATACTTTTCGGACGCACAACAGGCAGAACGGATTTTCTGGAGCCTCCGCAGATTCGCTCTGGAAAGACTTGACTTCCTCCAGATTCAGAGTGATGGATGTGTGTGAAGCCAGATTCGGAGGAAGGAGATGACAAACCGAAGTGCCACCATAGACAGCCGCCGGTTCGGGGTGGAGATAGAGGTGGAAGGCATCTCCACCGAGCGAGCCCGGCGGGAGCTTGCCCTGCCAGGAGGCTGGAAGGTAGCCAGCGACGGCAGCCTGCACGACGGCTGCGAGATTGTATCGCCCCCATTGACCCTGGGCGACTTCGGCCAGATAGAGCGGGTGCTCAGCCTGCTCAAGCGCCACGGGGCCAGGGTGAGCGAGCGGTGCAGCATTCACATCCACGTGGACGGTAGCGGCTTCGACCTGGAGGGCATCAAGAGGCTGGTGCAGAACACCAGGGCCTACGAGCCCTGGATTTACCAGATAGCCCGAGGAGGAGACGCCGAGCACCGGGGCAGGAACGGCAACCACTACCGCTACTGCAAGCCCATCGAGGAGGTCCACCGCAGCCGGGAGACCGACTACGATGGGCTGATGAAGGCCAAGACCTTCAAGCGCTTCTGGGAGCGGTGGTATGGCGTGCCCCGGCAGGAGCTACCTCGCATATTCAGCCATAAGTATCACCCCAGCCGCTACCGGGGCCTCAACCTGCACAGCTTCAACTACCGGGGCACCATAGAGTTCCGCTACTTCGACGGCACCCTCAGCTCCGCCGATGTCAAGGCCTGGGTCACCCTGTGCCTGAGGCTGGTGCTCAAGAGCCTCAGCGAGGCCAGGGTGCTGCGGGGGATAAAGCCCATGGAGACCCGCCGAAACCCGCTCTACAGGCTGGCCCGGGGCCTGGGGCTCACCGCCGAGGAGCGGAGGCTATTTCAGCACCACAAGCTGGTGTGGAAGGGAGTGTAGAGATGGCAAGGATAGTTATCGAGATGACCTTCACTGGAGACCGCTTCAGTGGCGATAGCCCCACTGAGGTAGTCAGGGCCATGAGGCGCTCGGCCCTGTTTGAGAGACACCTCAGCCTGGGGGAATACAAGGGTCGGGTGGCCGAGCGGACGGAGATGGTCTACGGGAAGCCCCTGGATACCGTTTCTGCTGAGCGATTCCTGGCGAGCCTGGAGCGGGCGGAGCTCATCCGCTACCTGGGCAGGGAGGACGAGGATGGAGATTGCCAGGGTTAGCCAGGTCTGCCCAGAGCACCTGGGCTTCATCCGGGCCAACGGCGACCGCCACATAAGGCAGAAAAGCTTCGACTACTACAAGGCGGGAGGCTCGGAGGGCGACATCCTGCTGGAATACCGCATCGACGGTGAGCTGGTGGGCCTGAGCTTTACGGCCTGCCCCAATGGGCATAGCAAATACTCCATCACCGTGGTGCGGCGGGACTTCAGGAACCGGGGCATCGGCACCGCCCTGCTGAAAGCCAAGAAGGAGCTGGCCGCCGCCAGGGGATGCCAGCTCAGGTCGCTGGTGGCGCAGAGCAACACGCCTTCGGTCAGGATGTGCTCCAGGGTGTTCAGCACCCGGGAGGTCCAGGATGGCAAATATCTCTTTTACGATGGAGGCGCACCATGTGCGGAATAGCAGGATTCGTTCTTGACAGGCGAAACAGGAGCGAGCAGGAGCTGGAGGGCATCCGGGAGGACTTCGCCACCCTGCTGGCAGCCACCGAGATCAGGGGCAGGGATGCAGCGGGGGCCTTCGTGCTCAAGCAAGGCGTGGCGAAATACCTCAAGCAGCCTGGCCCCGCCTCCAGGCTGGTGGCGCAGCCCCAATTCTGGCAGCTGCTGGACGCCGTGGACAACGACACCGTCGGCGTGGTGGGCCACACCCGGTGGGCGACTCATGGCGACCCCGCCGACAACCGCAACAACCATCCCCTGCTGGCCGGGCCCATCCTCGGCGTCCACAACGGCGTCATCTACAACTATCGGCAGCTTAGAGCAGAGGTGGGGGCTACGGCGGAGGTGGACTCGGAGGTGATCTTCCGGCTGCTGCGCCGCCATAGCAACGGCAGGGTGCGACCCAGGGGGATCAGGAAAGCCCTGGCCAGGCTCAGGGGGGATTACGCCATAGCCTTCGCCGACCTGCGCCTGCCCGCCATCTGGCTCTGCCGTAACCACCGGCCCCTGGTGGTGGCGAAGGACATGGAGCGGGGCGCCCTCTGGTTCGGCTCCCAGGCCGACCTGCTCAGGTCGGTCCTGGGCGAGGATGTTGAGGTAAGGGCGCTCAAGCCCTGCTGCGGCTACCAGGCCACCAGGGACAACTGCCTCAAAGGGCTGGCAGGGTTTGAGCTAGCCGAGCGGAGACCTCACCAAGTCTCCTCGAAGGCTATTGACTTCCTGGCGAAGCTGAGTGATGGATGTGTGTGAAGCTAAACGAGGAGGTGAAGCGATGGCAAAGCGCATAGAGCGGCAGGACATCAGGCTGAAGCCGGATGCCGAGAAAATCCAGGTCTACGAGGAGATCCACCGCCGCTACAAGGCAGGGGAGAGGGTCGAGATGAAGGAGCACCGAAGCGGCTTCCCCGCTGTGACGGTGGACTGCGGCGACATCCATATCCTCACCGACATCCTCTCCGTAGAAGCCTGGTGGCAAAAGAAGCAAGAGACAGAGGGCAGCGAAGCCCAAATCAAATCTCGAAGGAGGTAAACGCAATGGCAAGGGAAAGAAAGCAGACAGTAGCGGAGAAGGTCATCGCCTTCCGGGTGAGCGAGCCGACCTTCCAGGCGCTGGAACGGCTCAAGAGGCGGCATGCCCGAAGCTGGCCTGAGCTTACGCTGAAGGGAATTGTCAGGGCCTTCGGCGGGGGCAGCGAGGAGGACGCTCAGGACTGCCGCCAGGTGGAGGCCGAGCTGCGGGGTGAGGTGACCGTTGGCCAGGCCCAACCCTCCGAGGCGCTGGCCGAGGTCACAGAGACGGAAGCTGAATCCAGCGAGGCGATTGAGGCGGATGAGACGCCAGCCACAGAGGAGGCACTGGTAGCTCAAGCGTCAGCGACTACCAATGATGAGCCACAGAAGCTGGTGGCTGCCGTGGTCACCTGCAAGGGGTGCCAGGGGCGCATGACCCGAGGCACCCTGGTGGTCAAGAGGGCCAACGGCTACTATCATCCCGACTGCGTGCCCGCGGCGGCGGGAGCATGATAGCCGAATAGACAGCCTGGTGCGTTATCTGGGGCAGGGGGAGCAATTGGGCCCTCCCTGCTTTCGTGGTATAATCTAAGCTGGCGGAAAGCAAGGGCGTGTTATGGGTGTGAAATTGGTCCTTACCGACTATGTAGAGCAGGCTTCGTCCCAGGCAGTCTACGATAAGCTGGTGGACAGCACCTTTTCAGGGCGAATTCCTCAGTGCAAGGACGTGGTGGCTTTCGGCACCACCCTGCGGGAGTGCCAGGATGAACTGCGCTCTACCCTGGAAGACTGGATTCTGGTCGGCTTCAAACTGGGCCATCCCTTGCCGGTGATCGCCGGATCGACCTCCTCGGGGGAGCAAGGGTGTGACCTTTGACCGACTGGTTTTCCGTGTACACGCCATCCAGCGTATGTTTCAGCGCCGAATCAGTGTGGATGATGTCCGCCACGTGCTATCGACAGGAGAGGTGATTGAGGATTATCCCAACGACACTCCCTATCCGAGCCACTTGGTGCTCGGATGGCGTGGATCACGCCCTATCCATGTGGTAGCTGCGGAGAACATGGAGGGTCAGGAAACTATTGTAATCACTGTATATGAACCTGACCTGACCCAATGGGAGCCCGGGTTCAGAAGGAGGAGACAATGAAGTGCGTTATTTGTAGGCAAGCGGAGACCCGTCCCGGCAAGGCTACAGTGACCCTGGAGCGGGATGGCGCCACCCTGGTGATTAAGGGTGTGCCAGCGAGGGTCTGCCCGAACTGCGGGGAGGAGTATGTAGAGGAGGAAATCACGGAGCGGCTCCTTCAGACCGCAGAAGAAGCTGCCCGCGCTGGCGTCCAGGTGGACATCCGTGAGTATGTGGCGGTATAAAGGTCGAATTCGTCAGGGGCTCTGCGGCGACTCAGGCGCTCATGGCCTTGACCGAGCCAGGATGTCAGAAAGATAGACTCGCACGACCCCTTGGTTACGTGGCACCTGGCTGAAGTGACATAGGAACTGGGACAGGCTCTTGCTGCTTACACTGACAGAAGCAAATCTCACTGTCTAAAGGCAAACATGAGCTATCAGGGCGTAATGAAATTAGCACAAGACCACCCCTTCAAAGCAAAGGGTGGTCCCCCTGTTTTTGACGTAGACTGGCTTAAAGTGGTAAGAGGTTGCTATGACGAAGCTAAGAGGCTTGAAGGTAGAAGCTTTGCTGGTGCTTGGGTTGTGGACAGGATCGGATGGTTTCCTGGCTTGAGAATGCTTGAGAAATATGGAATTTTGAGGAAGGAAGGAGAAACGGTAAGGGGTGGCAGGAGAGCTTACTGGGTAATGCCCGACATGGATGGCGTGGCTCGAGCTTTACGTGAACTCGGGTACCTTTAGAATCCAGAACGAGGGGAACGATGGCGGTAGGTTTGAATCCTCGCGAGGCAAAGAGAATTATAGACACTATCCAGGAGGAGATTAAAGCATCTAAAGGGACAAGGATATGGGACGATTATATTAACGCTCTAAAATTGATCGCCCAAGTCATATTTACGAGAAGTTCTGGGTTTGTCCTTGAGCTACTTCAGAATGCCGAGGATGCTGGTTTGGGTTTAGAGACTCTCGGTGTGTTCGAAGTAAGAATTAACCAGCATAGAGCAAAGGTGATACATAATGGCCGTCCCTTTAACCAAGACGATGTAAAGGCGCTCTGTGGCATCAGGTCATCAAAGAAGCCGGAAAAAGGCACATTGGGATATCTGGGCATAGGATTCAAATCCGTTTTTAAAGTCACTGATTGCCCTGAGGTATATTCTGGTGGCTTCCAATTCAAATTCGACAGAAACCATAAAGAGTGGGAGGACCCCAGTCGCACACCATGGCACGTCTTACCCATCTGGATTGACCAACCCTCGGAAGCCGTCGAACACGAGAGGACAACGTTCATCATCCCTTTTAGGGAGGAGACCTATTATTCAGCCCTGCTTCAGGAAGTAACAAGGCTGAGCACCGAGCTATATCTATTCCTTCGCTGGTTAAAGCGAATAGAGATTGTAGATGAGGTATACGGACGAACCTGGACTCTGGAGAACATCGGAGAAAGCGAGGACGGTATCACAACTCTCAGGCATAATGGGCAGGAGCAAAGGTTCAGGTTCTTCCGGCGAGTTTGCTCAGTGCCGGATTGGGTGAAGGCAGACAGGCTTACACAGGAATATAGAGCCAATGTAACTCGCAGAGAAATAGCCATAGCTTTTGCACTTGACAATGAAGGCAATCTCGCTCCTTTACAGGCTGGGGCAATGTATGGAGGCGTATACTCCTTTTTGCCGTTGGGTGAGGCAAGAAGTGGCGCTAAGTTTCCGATACAAGCTGATTTTCTTGTTCAGCCAGGACGAGAGGCCATCAACTATGAAGCGAAATGGAATCACTGGCTAGTAGAGCAGGTGGCTGACCTATGCAAGGAGGCCATAAACTGTTTTAAGAATCACAAGACATGGAAGTACCAGTTTCTGCCTGCCTTTGAGTTCACAAAGTCGAAGGGCCTTGAAGCCCATGACAAGCTATTCGGGCCTAAACTGATTGAGCCAGTAGAAACCTATCTGGAAGAAGATACGTGTGTGCCCACCGCAGAGGGAGGCTGGACGAAGCCTAAACAAGCAGTAAAAGTTAACGAGGATCAGAAAGCCATTGATGACCTTGTACGTATGGGTATCTTGAGCAAAGACCAAATAGCGGCAGCTATGGGTGGGCAACCTGATTTGGAGGTGATAGCTCCCGATGTAGTAGAACCAGATTCGTCACCTTTCAAGAAAGTAGATCGGCTGGGGCTACTGAGTAACGAAGCATTCCTCGAGGAAAAATGTAAAAGCTCTGCTGCGGCTGAGTGGTTCAGGAGCTTATATTTATGGCTCCAGACGCACCCGCGTGGCAGCTATAGCAGAAAAGGCTATTGGTACCAGGAGGGTTACTGGAGCTCAAGGATCGTGTTGACAGCAGAGGGAGAGCTTCTTGAAGGCAGGAATGTATGGCTCCCCGACTTCCAGCCCTCTGATCCCATTCTGAAGGATGTAACCGAAACCCTGCAAAAGTCTAGGTCAATATTACACCCGGATATTCTGGGGAGAGCCAAGAGCGAAGAAGAACGGAAAAATATTAGAGGCTTCCTCACAGGATTGACCGGTGTGCCGGTCTTAGACGCGAACACAGTCTGTAAAGAGGCTTTGTTACCCAGGATTTTAACCACTGCACCCAAACCTACGCCACGCGACCTGCTACTATATACCATTCAATGCCAGCGAATCCTTGGAGAGGAAGTCGGGAGAGGCTTGGAATTCTGGGTTCTTACAAAGCAAGGCGAGGTGCGAGCAGCGAGAGAAGTGTTTTTCCCCAAGGAGTTCAAACCTGAGAGAGACTGGGAAACTCGTCAGCAATATGTATCTGGCCTCAATTTTCTGAGCGTGGACTATCTTACTGGCGTTACGAATGACGACCAGTTAAGAGCATGGCGGCAATTCCTCAAAAACGGAGGAATCAAGGATGACCCTGATAATGGCGTGGAAGAATTTGCCATGAATTATGCTATAGAAAAACTAAAAGCGGCCTATAGAAACGTCAAACCAGTGGATAAAAGGAACTTCGGTTACGATATAGAAGCGGAGACTCACAGCGGTGAAACTATGCGTATAGAAGTCAAGGGACTAAGCCACGATCGAGATGTTGAGCTAGATCGCAACGAGACAGAGACGGCGGACAAATACAGGAACTCCTTCTACCTCTGTGTGGTGTCTGAAATACCAGAGAACCCCAATATCTATTTAGTGAAGGATCCTGCTGCAGTAGGTAAGAAAGAAAGGGTAACAATTCCAACAAGCATTTGGAAAGCGTCAGTGTCAGTATCGTAGTAGCCTTTTAAGTAGCTGACTCTGTCTTGGTGGTTGCTCACTGGACATAGGTCTTTCTACTAGAGTGCACAAAAAACAGGATGGCGCTTGCGCAGTGAAGCACCTCTATCAACTTGGACTAAAAATGTGCCTACAATGAGCACAGCGGAACACATCGTGGAAATCATCGCTCAGCTTTGCCAGCCTTGTGGTTCCCGGGTCCAGGGTCTCCCCGCATTTGGGACAGGTTAGCTGTTCGGCCTTTCCAACCTCGATTAGTTTGGGCTCCTCGCCCGGCCTGGCCCACACCAGGTATCTCTGTCCTTTGCCCTTCAGCTCTTTAACGACGTCCTCAAGCTCGTGAGCCTCAGCGTAGGGCGTCTGGTCCTTGGGCTTGCCGATGAGCCATACCCTCCTGCCACCCAGTGGGGCATACTGGATGGTGTAGCGCCCCTTGAGCTTCCTGCCATGAAGGAAAAGCTCGAAGAAGTGCTCCCGCCATACGCCTATCTCGTAGGTGCCCCAGTCCTCGGCGAAGAACTTGGAATACTTCTCCGAGGTAGCTCCCACCTCACCAGGCGCGGTGACCAGGGGCTTCTCCCTTCCTACCTTGAGCCAGGCGATAGGCTGCTGCAGCTTCCAGGCCCCCTGGAGCTTATCGTCAGGCGGCAGGTTCGCCAACCGGTCTCCGCCAGCTTCCCCCATCTCATCGGTGGTGCCCAGGAAAACGGTGAAGCCAAAGAGGGCTTCGTCGGAAAACTGCAACCTCAGGTCACCATGCACCGAGTGGTCGGTCTTGAGAAGCTCATCCTCAGATAGCTTTGTCTCCTCCTCCGATAGCCCCCGCCAGTGGTGATGGTAAACGAACTCCCCTTTGCCTGAGGGCGGGAAGGACTTGTGCCAGTTCTCCCGCCAGAACCTCTCCGCTGCTTCACTTCTGGTCTCGCCTTCTTCCTCTGCCGTCATGCCCCTGCGCTTCCTGGCCATCGCCTCGGCCTGCTCCGGGGTGGTGAGGGCCGTTCCCTTTGGCTTTATGCTGACCACGATGGGGTTATCCCAGGTGAAGACCCTCCTGCCATCCTCCTCCTTTACCTTAATCTCGGCGGCGCGCACCTCCAGGATGTCGCCCACCTCCGCCTCCAGCCTGGTGGCATAGGTGGAGCCGATGACCGAGCCGTCGGAGAGAGCGATCTCATAGACGTAGGCACCTGCTTCGGTCTTCCGCTTACTGACCACCCTGCCCCTTATCTCCTTGAAGTTCTTGAGCTTGGCTATCGTGCTGGAGCGTCCAGTGAGGGGGTAGTCCGAGTCGGCCACCTTCACCATGGCCCCTTCGCTGTGTGGCCTGGAGGCCGCCCACTTGACTGCTTTCAAGAATTCCTCCCTGCTGCGGACCAGCCTGCTCTCCACCTCTTTGAGGTGGAGGGTGTCCACCGGGCTCAGCAGCTTATGCAGCGCCTCCAGCCTCTCTGTCTGGGGCCTCTGGTGCAGGTCTTCGCCGTTCAGGTAGAGGCAATCGAAAACCTGGCAGAGGGCGCGGAACCTGGCCGCCGGGCTTTTACCCAGAAAGGAAGCCATGTCCATGCGCTCTATCTTGTCGCCGGGCTTGTATGGGTTATTAAGCTCCACCGCTTCCTCGGCATAGAGCAGCAGCTCCGAATCCAGGATGAAGTCGCCATCGGGTAGGGCCTTGAGGTCTTCCTCAAGGCCAGGAAGGGCGCTCACAATATCTCGCCTGGCATCCTCGGAGAAGGCGAAGACCCTGTCGCCTTTGCGATGAAGGGTGAGCCGGTAGCCGTCGAACTTCTCCTGGACTATGAGGCCCACGTCTTTGTATCCCTGGCCCCAGGTCTCCCAGAGCTTGTCGGCGGCGTCCACCGAGAACTCCAGCTCCCCGTAGCCGCCTGCCGTCTTTAATGGAGTAAAGGGCTTGCCGGGCACGAGCCCCTTTGCTCTGCTCAGCCCCACCTCTACAACCTCGATTCCGGGCTTCCTCAAAGCCACCAGGTCCCACAGAGGGATGTAGTCGTCGTGGGGGCCAGCGGGCTCGTAGATGAAGTGGAGGTAGCCCCGCTTCTCCGGGTCAAGCTGCTTCCCGATAGCCACCTCCAGGCTCTCGCTCCGGGCTGCCGAGCGGATGAGGATGTCCAGGTCTTTGGGCGCCTCTCCCTTGACGGCGCTCCCCACCAGGCTGATGAAGTCGGGTATCACCATGAAGTCTGTAATTTCGGGGAGCTCGATCATCGCCTCGTCGGGCGCGGCCTCGCCTTCTTCATCGGTTTCCAGCGCCTCCAGGCTTTCCCTGCCGGGAGTGAAGTTGGCGGCCAGTATCTCGAAGCCCGAGGGGATGGGCTTCCCCGTCCTGGGGTCCACCAGGTTGCGCTGCACCTTGACCCGCTTCACGAACCAGGACTCCGGAAGATACCTCTCATGCTCCGTGCCCAGGCTGAGCACAAACCTGCCCTTGATGCCCTTGAGCACCTTTATCAGCCGCTCCAGGTCCTCCAGGGTGAACTGGGGCCCGTGGAACACCCTGCCCGGATAAGGGGGATCGAGGTAGAATACGGTCTCCTGCGAATCGTAGCGCCTCACCACCGGCTCGAAGTCTTCGTTGTGGATGGCCACGTTCTTGAGCCGCTGGGTGTAGCGCTCCAGCTTGTCTATGTCGATGACATTGCCGCCCTTGCCCCAGCCAAAGGTGTTGCGGGCATGGCCAAAGCTGGCCAGGGTGAGGTAGTAGAACTTATGGAACCGCTCCACCTCGTCCCTGGGCTTTGAGCGTTTGACCTTCTCGAACTTGTCCGGCCGGCGCTCCCAGTCGAAGCGCTTGAGGCGGGCGAACTGCTCCGGGGTCATCTTCTTCAGGAAGCGGTAGGCGAAAGCTATCTCGGGGTCGATGTCGTTGAGCACCTCCCTCTCCACCGGCTCCTTGGCCCAGAAGACAGCGGCCCCACCAGCGAAGGGCTCCACATAGGTCTTGTGGGGAGGCAGCATGGCGGCGATGCGCCTGGCCAGATAGGTCTTGCCAGCGGGGCTGCCGAAGGGCTGGTTGGCGCCCCAGCGCAAGTCTTCTACTTGTCCGTCTTCTGCTTCCAGTTTGCCGCCCAGGGGGAAGTTGGCCGCCAGGTACTCGTAGTGGAAGAGCACCTTGCCTGCATCGTCCTGCCCCAGGGCGCGGTGGGTCTTGATGCGCCTGGTATGCCAGCCAGAGGGCAGCGTCCCCGCCAGGTCTTTGAACAGAGACAGGATGAACTTACCCTTGAGCCTCTTCAGCCTCTCTATGAGGCCATCCCACTGCTCCTGGGTGAAGCCGTGCTCCTCCCCCTGCCAGTGGCCAGGGTATGGGGGATCAAGGTAGAAGAAGGCATCCTGGCCGTCATACCTGTCCAGCAGTTGCTCATAGGAGCCAGTATGCAGGTGCACCCCCTTGAGCCGCTCCTGCCACCTCTCAAAGCTGTCCAGGCTGATGGCCCGCTCCCGCTTGGCCTCCATGAAGTTGACGCCCCGGCTGCCGTAGCTTGCCTTTCGCAGGTAGAGGAAACGACGGAAGCGCTCCACCTCGTCCTTCGGTCTGGCTGCCTTCAACTCCTCAAACAGGTCCCTCCTGTGCCGCCACTCGTAGCGCCTGAGCCGGGCTATCTCCTTGGAGGATGCCCTCTGGATGAAGCGATAGGCGAACATCACCTCGGGGTCGATGTCGCCCAGCACCTCCACCTCAGACGGCTCCTTGGCCCAGAAGACGGCGGCAGCCCCGGCAAAGGGCTCCACATATATCCTGTGTGGTGGTATCAGGGAGGCTATCCGGGGTGCCATCCACAGCTTGCCGCCAGGGGAGCCAAAGGGCTGCCTGGCAAGCTCTTCCAGTTCGCTCATGCCCTCAGTGGTAGCCTCAAGCTCCTCCGGCTCGGTCTCCAGGAAGGCTTTGTCCTCTGGGTCCCACTCTCTGGTGATGCGCTCGTAGAGCTCCCTGGGATACTCCTTCATCTCCCCGGGGTGGGCGGTAAAGACTGAGGGGGTCTTTCCGCTTGCGGCGCAGCAGCTCCTTGAGGATTTTCTGCCCCAGAGCCACGATGGTGGCCTCATCGAACTTGATGTCGCCGCCGCTCTTCAGGGTGGCATACCAGCCGCAGACGATGCGCCAGTCGTCCCTGAGTTGGTCATCCCTGGGGGCAGAGGCATCGTAGCTCTCTGCATCCTGGATAAGGTCTTGAGGCTCAGCTCTGGTGGGGATAGCTGGAGCCAGAACCGGGGCAATGGTCTCGATGGTGACCTGGAGGCTCTCAAACTCCAGGCTTATCCCGTCCCGGGCCAGGCGGGCCCTCCCATCGGAGGCGATGCGCAGGGCCTGGTTGACATCGGCCTCGGTCTTCTTCAGGTGCCCCACATGGGTGAAGAGAACCTGCTTCATCCCCTCTGCCCAGCGAAGCTGCCTGAGCATACTGGCATGCCCGATGAGCTTATCGTCCCTGCGGCGGATGATGTCCCTGGTAAGGGAGGAGCCATCGCCGATGTAGAGGTCAACGCCCTTGAGGAAGTGCTGGCGGTCGGGTATGGAGACCACATCCGGGGCATAGACCAGGGTGAAGTCCCCCTTTGACACCTTAAAGCAAACAGCTGGGGCCACCAGGGAGTGGACAACGGGATGGGCCACCACCTTGAACCCCGCCACCTCAAAGGGCTTGTCTTCAGGAAATACCTGCTCGTGGGGCAGTTTGATAACCTCGGCGGTATCCTCGCTCATGTAGACGGGGATGGCAGGCTCAAGGGCTTCCAGCCTTCTGGAGAGGTGGTCGGGATGGGCATGGGTGACCAGGATGGCGTCGGGCTTTACCCTGGCCACCATCTCCTCGTGCCCCTCCCCGGCATCGAGCATGAGCCTGCTGCCCTCTGCCTCAATGAGCAGGGAGGAATGCAGCTTATGGTAGTAGTCATTACCCAGGCGACGGGCTTCCTGGCACTGGGGATCGTCGTGGCCCTCCTGAGGTATTTCCACCTCGGCTCTGGTGCCCAGGAAAGTAACCCTTATCATGTCTCCATTTCCACCAGGTTGAAGCCCCAGTTGGCGAGCCAGTCGTCCAGGTAAGTGATGAACTTCGGGTCGTCCATAGGGGCGTCCACGATGCTGTCCACGACCACGTCTTCCCGCTCCGGCTCGGGGCCAGGGGCGAAGCGTTTTACCGCCCGCCTGCGCCTGACCTCGGCCAGGAGCTGCGCCAGCCTCTCATCCCAGGCTTCGTAGGAAAGCTGCTTCTTTTCGGCATCCCACACCAGTCTGCCCACCAGCTCCTGGGTAGGCGCCTCGGGATGGCCGTGATACCTTACCACCTCATACTCAGCCAACCTGGACCTCCTGGAGCTTCGCCCCTGGCCGGGGCAGCCTCTTGTAGGTGCCGGGGAACACCTGCTCGTTCAAGAAGCGATACATAGCAATATCCCTCTGGTGCAGCCGGCGGGGGTCCTGGATAAAGAACTTGACACCCTCGGCGAAGTACTCCCGCTCGTTGGTGAGGGCGTAGTCGGTCACCGCTCTGCCCGCCGCCTTCGCCTTCTGATAGAGTTCGTAGTTCCGGTTCAGCACCAGGCTGCTGCGCCTCCCCGCCGACACGCCGTGCCAGTAGTACTGGTGCCCTATCTCGTGGACGAGGGCGTGGTCCCTGTATTCGGGAAGCACCCACACCCGGTTGGTGGAGGGCTCGTAGAGCCCCGCCCAGTCCACGTAGGGCCTGTAGTCCCTGCCGTATTTGGCCTCGGCGTCGAAGCCCAGGCGCCGCCTCATGTCCTCGGGGCGCAGGATGACGGGGCAGTGCTCCTCGCTGGCGAGGTAGCCCATCATTCGCTCCTTGTCCTCCTGGGGAAGCTTATCCAGCAGGCGGTTGATCCTGGCCCGCTCCAGCTCGGAGTAGCCAGCGTTGATCACTCTCGGCTCCCAGTCCTTCTCAGGCGGTGGCGGCTCGGGCAACTCCTCAATCACGGGAGCCACGGCGCACATGCAATGGGGATGGACAGGAAGGGCAGGAACCTTGTCACGCTCGTAGGGGCTGCCCCTGGCGATGTCCTCACATACGGTGCAGGGACGGTCGGCCAGAATCCAGTCCAGCTTCTCCACACGGCGCTTCTGGTATTCCCCCATCCTGGCTGCCTGGGAGACCCGGGCGGTCTCGGTTCTGGCTATCCTCTCGGCGTCGGAGAGGCGAACTCCTGTCTGCTCCCTTATCCTGCGGGAGACGGTGCGCATGTCGTCGCCCCGGAGCACCCCCAGGGCGATGGTGGTGCGCACCCTGCCATGCCACTCGGCGGCCACCGTCCTGTAGGTCTCGTAGGTGAACCGGGTCAGGGCACGCACCATCCGCTCCTCGGCGGCGGTAAGGGGCCGCTCCTGCAGGGAGCTCATCCCTTCTTCAAGAACCACCTGAGGCGACCTGCCCCGGGAGAAGGCCTCTCTGCGCTCCTCACGGAAGGCCCGGGGGATAAACCTATCCACCAGGGCTTGTAGCTCCTTCAGCAAAGCTTCCCGGGCTTTGTCCGCCGCCTTGAGACTGCCCTCCACCTTGCCCAGCTCCCAGGGCTCCATGCTTCGTCCCCAGTCCCTGCGCTGGGCTTCAATTACCCTGTGGGCGGCGGTGCGAAAGGCGCGGGTAAGCTCCCGATGGAACTGCTTCGACAGCCTCTCTATCGCCTCCTTCTGAAGTTCCTCGATTGCCTTTGCCATTGCAATTCGGCCTTGCTTTTCAAGCTGGAGCGGTGGGCAGGAGTCGAACCTGCCCCTCCGTGAAGGAAACACGGCGGCTCACCCTCGAGCCCTCCACCGCCTCGTAAATCACGCAGTCGCCATGTTTCGGATACGGCTGAGGTGACGCCAGCAATCGCCTCAGCACGTGCCTCTTGTCGGTGCTGGAGCCTATGGGCTTGAGATATTTGAACTGGTATCCCCAGAGGCGCTTGATCCCCGGATAGTGGCGCACCATGAAGGCCCAGGTTCTGGTGCCGTTTCGGGTGACGGGCAGCCTGGGATGGACAACGGTGCCATCGGCGAGGACATATCTCTCGGTGAGTATCCTGCCCACGCAGAGCCAGCCCGCTGCCTGATACACATAGCCCGGCTTGCCGTAGATGCCGTCGGCGAAGGAGAAGAGCCACTCCACCTGGGGCATGTTCTGCTCTATCCACTTCACGCAAAGCGATAGGAAATGGCTCTCGCTGTTCCTGGGCAGCGAATCGTGGACGCAGAGGCGGTTGAGCTCCAGGTATTCGGCGGTGCTGGCCCCCATGACCAGCTTCCTGGCGGTGTGCAGGGGACGCACCCCATAGCCCCAGACCGCCACCGCCATGAGGCCCTCCCTGGTGAAGCCGCCCAGGTAGAGCTTGCAGGTAGAGGGCAGCTTCCTGGCGTAGTGGTGCTCCCGGACAAAAGCCGCCGCCTGGTTCCGGGATATGGGCAGAAGCTCAAGCTCCGGCACCTTCTCAGTAGTCCTGCCACTCATCTCTAAGCTCCTGCTTGACTATCTCCCTAACCTTCTCCTCCAGACGCTGCATCTCCTGGCCGATGAGGTTACGAAGCTCCTCTTCGCCGGAGAGCGCAACCCTGGCCTCTTCTTTTTCGGGCAGGTCTTCGTACTGCCTGATCCAGTTCTCCAGCCTGAGGTCAGGGGAGAGCAGGCCCGCCCGGGCGTAGACGCCCAGCCTCCTCGCCCTGGAGAGCTTGTCGGGCTCGGAGAGGTCTCCCCACCTGAGATGCACCCGGGCCTCTATCCCCTCCTGCTCCAGCAGCCTGGCGAATACCTCCCGCTCGAAGGTGCGAGATAGGGAGCGGAGATAGGCCCTGATATTGCGCTCGAAGGCCACATCTGCCGACCTGGCCGCACCCACCGGGGTATCGGTGAGCCCCAGGATGGTAGGGGGCACCCCCAGCCCGGTGGCCATGAGCTCGTTGAAGTGCTTCAGGCTCTCCACCACCCGCTCTATCCCCTCGGGCGACTTGAACTCCAGGCCGATGTAGGGAGGCAGGAAGATGTAGCTCTGGCTCTTGAGGTTGGCCATCATCTCTTCCAGGTCCTTGCGCTCCTGGGCGGTGGGCATCCGCTCCTGGGGCTCCAGGACCCCCATCCTGAACACCGCTATGGGGGCCGACCTCTTGTGGGCCACCTCGGCCAGGGCCTCCTCGATGTTGAGCTTGCGCAGCGCCGTCTTGTAGAGGGGCTCGATGAGGCCGATGCCCCAGTAGACGCCAGGGGCGGTGAACAGGCGGAAGTGGACGATGTCCTCCCTGGAGAACTGCCTGCCCCTTATCTCCTTTGACAGCTTCTGCTCGTAGCCTCTGGGCAGGCCGTCCTGGTCGAACTCGATGTCCCCCGAGGCATTCCTGATGAAGTCGAAGGTCTCCGGGTTCTCCACCACCAGAAGGTCAACGATGTGGCCTGCCCCGTTCCTGATAAGCTCGGCGAAGGCGTTGCCGATGATCCCCTGGTGGCGCACTATCTCCTCGATCCTGCCCTGGAGGTCGATGCCCTGGCAGAAGTCAGTTACTACTTTCTTTGCCTCCTCGCTCTCCGATTCCACCCTGTAGGGCAGGGAGGACAGGATATGGGCGTAGGTGTTCACCGCCCGGAAGAAGGTAGGCTCGACGATGTAGAGCAGGCACAGCTTCTGCGGGTCCACCCGGGTGAGCCACTTCCCCTCCTCGGGTCGGCGGCGGGCCTCGGCTGCCTGGGCGTCGCCATAGGTGCCCACTCGCACCAGGCTCTCCAGGACCCTGGGCCCCCGTCTCTTCCCTGTCAGGCGGTCAAGCCAGCTCACCAGCTATACCTCCCCGCCTTTATCGGCGAAGGGGCGTGATAGGTCTCCGCCCCCGTCAGCGCCAGCAGGAGAGAGTCCACGAAGTCGTCCCTCCCCTTCATCGGGGTGAGCTTCCCCGTCTTGGACTCCGCCCACTGGTAGTGGGTGAGCTGCTTTATCAGCTCCAGCTCCTGGTCGAATATCCTTACCTGGCGCTGCTGGAACAGCCGTTGTGCCCGGTAGACCATCTCCTTCTTGCGGTTCTGGAAGGGCACCTGGGTCACCTGGAGCCCCGCCTCGGCCAAGCGCTGGTTCTCGGAGATGTGGCTCATGTCGGCGAAGGCCCTCTCCGCCCGAAGCTCGTAGTAGATGGCCTTGATGCGCTCCTGCTTCTCCTCGGGCCTTCCCTCTATCTTTTCGGCATGCAGCACCACGAAGAGCTCGCCCTGCCTCTGCACCACCGTGACCACCGTCTCGTGAAGCCCGGGGGCAAAGCCCCAGTCAATGCCCATGACCACAGGGTTATCTCCATCCCGCCTGGGCTTCTGGCTCACCCGGCACTCCCTGATGTCGCCCAGGTTGAAGATGGCGTTCTCGTAGCTGGAGGGGAGGCCCCGATACTCCACGGTGAACTGCTCTCTCGACAGGGTGCTCTCCTTCAGCGCCACCTCCTCCCTGTCCTTCCAGGGGCAGCGGGAGGAGTCCCAGTTGAACTTCCTGAAGCCCTCCCGCTCGGCGTCCTGCCAGATAGCCACGAACACCGACATGGGGTCGTGGGGCGTGGACAGGAGCACTATCCTGGGGTAGGGAGCTTCGTCCACCATGGAGAAGGAGGCCCGCACCATGTCGTCCCGGGCCACCGCCACCTCGTCGAAGATGAGGCAGTCCACATGGGCGTGCCTCACCCCACCTGGGGAGGCGGCGTGCACCATGATGAGGGAGCCGTTCTTGAAGCGGGTCTCCGACTTCAAAGGCTCGCCCCGGATTCGGGAGGACAGGTAGGGCGAGCGGTCGAAGAAGCGGCGGCAGTAGTCGTAGAGGAAGTCGGCCTGCTTCTGGGTACCGCCGATGACCATCACCTGGTAGGGCCTCCTCAACCTCTCAGCCAGGGCCGTTGCCGACCACACCGCCAGCACCGCCCCCATCAGCGTCTTCCCCGCTCCTCTCCCCGCCGACACTATGGCCCTTCGGTTCTCCACATCCTGGAGGAACTCCGCCAGCCGCCGCTGATCTTCCGAGAGCCTCAGGCTCAGCTCATGCCGGGCGAACACCACCAGGGAGTCGTAGAAGCCCTGGGCAAGCCTCTCCCTCACCAGGCGCAGGGCAAAGCCCGTGGTCATAGCAACCCCCTGGCCGTCTTCACGATGTCCCCAGGGTCCAGGCCGATCTCCTCGGCCACCCGCACCCGACACTCAGGGCAGAGGAGGCCAATGAGCCTGGTAAGGTCCGAGGCCAGGGCCTCCTCATCCACCTCGCCCAGGCCCCGCAGCTTCTCCAGCTTGGCCTCCAGGGCGTCCGAGGTGAGCCGTATCTCGCCCATGAGCCTGGCGGCGTTGCCCATCATGGTGCCCGACAGCCCCTCAGGGTTAGCGAACACCTTAGCCAGAGCTTCCTTGCCCTTGTTCATCACCTCCAGGTTGGACTTCAGCACCTCTATGGCCTCCATCCCCAGCCTGATTCGGCTCCTGGCTATCTCCTCCATCCGCTCGTCCTTGAGCTTCTCCAGCTCCCCCTTGAAGTGCTTCTCCCTGTGATTCAGGAAGCTGGACACCGAGATGGGCTCCCCAATCTCCCTGCTGTATCGCTCCAGCCTGCGGCCAGACCACCCCTCAGCCATCCTCCGCTCATAGTCCTTGCGATGGGGGCTCTGGCATACTCGGCACAGGCCAGGGAGCAGGCCGTGCTCGCCGGGCCTTCTCTTTTCCCCTTCGGAGACAGACACCCCGCGCAAGCCCTCGCGGTTTTGCTTTTCAGAGGGGTTTCTGTCAGCCATAGACTCCAACACTCCGTAACAAAGCGCGGGGGCGACCGTAACAAAGCCCCAACAGAACCCCCGACAGCGCCCGCAACGGTGAAGCACCTGGAAGGTGAGGGATGACAAAATGGCGCTGCGCCGCGTGGGGGAAAATCTTGAATTTTTTAGCCGGAAAGCCCGGCAACAAGGCTGAAATCATAGCTACGGAAGAGTGCAGATAACATGGTGTTATGCGCACTCCACCCGCAGGCCCAGAACGGCCAGCCCCGGCGGAGGCGGGCGCAGCCTTCTTCAGCCCCTTCTGCACCTCTTCCAGGGAGCACCTCCTGACGAGAGCAGAGGCCCGGAGAGTGCTTACAGAGCCCAGCTCACCCCGAGCACTCAAAAGTGAGCCTTTCCTTTGGACACAAATATGCGTATTTCCGGTAGTCATTCCCTGCTGTTCCTCGTGGGCAAACAAAAAGCGGCAAACCTCTTTCGAAGCTTGCCGCGAGTTGTCCTCCCTGGCGTATTCGGTTTTAGACTTTTCTCACGCTATTTCTATTTCCTATCCACGACGACCTGCGAGGCCTTCGCCGCTGTCTTCTGCTTATGCCGCTTTTGATGCATCCACGTTAAGCTGCATATCGCGTAGCCGTCTTGCTACCTTCATTCCTACCGCGGCAGTCCACTCATCGCCTACTACGCGATGAATGCCCTCAAGGTCAGAGGGGATTGACACTCCACCCAGGGCCACAATCAGGCTTCTTTCGCGTCGGGAAATTAGTCCGTAGCCAGCTTCTATCAAGACATTCTCCCTCGCTCTCAACTCCCACTCCGTCTCGCCTCGTTTTCTGCCTTCATCATCCGGTGTAAGAAGCGCAACAAGTGCGTCAAAGGTGGGAACATGTTTTTCCAAAAGCTCAATTACGGTCGGGGATCCAGGCTTGGGGAGATCATCGAAGGTTAAAGGCTCGGCACCAATCTTATAAAGTAAATTCTTAAGCTCAGAAAGGGAAGGCCTATCATGCCCATGCACTACGAAGACACGAGGTCCTCCACCTGGCGCTACGGGTGCTCCCTCGCCGAGGACTTCTTGCGCTCTGTTAGCGAGTTCGCGGCTCCGGTCGTCCCTCAAGCCACTTAACAGTTCAAGTGCTTTATCAGCTCTTCCAGTCTTGATGTATGCATCCGCCAGGATTTGTTTAATTTGGAGATGGCGTCCAAAGTGTCCTGCGCTAACCAAGGGCTCTAAGAACTTGATAGTTTCTTGATTTCTCCCCTCTTCTAAGTACAATGTCGCTAATTTGGTGGCAATAAAGACGTTCTTTCCAAGGTGAGGGTCTAACTTAATTTCGTCTTCCAGCCGAGCTATTGCTTCGTCACGCTTCTCCAGCCGCCCCAATGCTGTTGCTTCCATTAGGAGCAAACCTGGGTCCTTCTTCCCACCCATTTTGACAAGGTCTAGAACCTCAGCAGGATTTGTCTGCATAACTATAGAGCAGAGGTCGACAAGTATTCTAGTTTTGTCAATTTCAGCAGGAAGTTCCGCCAACGCTTGTCTTAAAAGGCTTTCAGCGACATCAGATTTGCCTAACTTCTTAAGTTCCTTACTACTGGTCAGCACATGCCCAGGCCTTCTGTGCAAGATGCCTCTCTCTGCATTCTCCACCCACTTCTGAACCGCATCGGTTACCATTTTAGGCCACCTGCCTCTCTCCAGCTCAATGATAACACTTTTTCATAGGCCCCGCCACACAGCCATTGCCATAAACTCAAAGCTTCACCGTCTTAAGGGGCTGTCTAATAACCACCGGCTCTCCCCTCTGCACCTCCACAGTGAGGGAGCCGAACTCCAGTTCTCGAATGAACTCGATGAGCTTGCGCTCCCTCTCGGTGAGTTCAAGCTGATTATATCGCGGTTCCTTACCTGGTGCCAATGTCGCCTTCATCTCCTGAAGCTATGCCTTGATCTTCCGGCGGGTCAGCCTCTCTATGGCGTCGCTCACCCCGGTCTTGTGCCAGAAAGCCTTGTAGGTGGCCACAGCAGTGACCAGCACCGTCAGGGTTGCGGATACGAGGCTCCTGCCATCCAGCGAGCCGTTGAAGTAGCAGGTGCCCAGGGCAGCCACAATGCAGGCGGCAAAGGCGACCAGCGCTCGCACGCCGTCGGACCACTCTTTCCGCTGAACTACGGCTATGGCCGGTGGCAGGAAGAAGCCCACCAGCAACGACCACATCTCAAGGTCGGTCATGACCTGTCACCTCCTTCACCTGCCCCCAGGGGCAGCACCTGCTGCTGGCAGCGGCGGGCGGCCAGCTCGCAGTACTTCTCCACTATGTCTATGCCAATAGCCTTTCTGCCCAGCCTCCTGGCCATTGCAAGAACGGTGCCCGAGCCGCAGAAGGGGTCCAGCACCGTGCCACCAGGCGGGCAGGTGGCCAGGATGGGCTTACGACAGATCTCCTCGGGGAATACCGCAAAGTGGGCTTCGGGGTAAGGCTGAGTGTTCACCGACCAGAAGTCGGGCTCCCGTCCTTCCTGCTTGGCACGCTCTTTCTCCGCTATGAGACGCATGATGTAATCGCAGAACAGGCTATCGGTGTCCAGGGGCAGCCCCAGTCCATCTGCCAGGTGAGCTACGTCCCCCGGATTCCGTCCCAGGGGATGCAGGTTGTCCTCGGCGGCTTGGGTCAACTCGGCTCCCATGCGGATATGGCTGCGACTGCCGGGCTGAGGGTTCTCGACATACTTCTGCCCTCGCCTCAAGCCAGAGAGCTTGTACTGGGGGCCACTACCGTGGTGTCTGCCCATCACATCCCCTGGGTTGCGACCCAAAGGGTGATTCTGGTGAGGGATGTCCAGCCCGGCACGAGGACGCCCTTTGCCGCCAGGCTGGGCGTCCACGCCCAGGCGCTCTCCTGCCTCGATTAAGTCGCCAGGGTTCTTCCCCAGGGGATGTCTTATATCTATGCCCAGCCTTGACTTTATTTTCAGTCCCGCCAGCATGTAGCCTGAGTGCTGGTTAACATACCCCGACTCCTCCATCACCTGTCTTTCGGCTCCCAGTTTTCCCCTCTCGTCTGCAAACAGAATGTCGCCAGGGTTCTTCCCCAGGGGATGCCCAGGGCATTCCCTGGAATACGCTGAGGATACCGCTGCCCCGGTGCGGCTGTTCCCCGGCCAGTGGGGAGGTCGGTAGTCTTTGCCCTCCTCTATGGCCTGCTGGTATTTGTCCTGGGCAGGTGCCAGCACATCGCCAGGATTTCGGCCCAGGGGGTGGTACAGGGCCAGCCTCTCCTCCTGGCTGGCGCTGGGCTCCCCCGTCTCCTTGCGCCATTTCTTGGAGAATTGCCTGGTTCCGGCGTGGATGACGTCGCCCGGGTTGCGCCCCCGGGGATGGTTTATGTAGATGGCGTAGCCCTTCTCGGCGATCTCCCTGGCCCTGCCACTGTCATGGGCCCGGATGCTGGCGGCCGTGGCCTTAGTGACGATGTCCACCCTCAACCCTGCTTCCAGGGCCTCCAGGACTCGCACCTTGTCCTCCTCCGAGAGCAGGTCGAAGTTCCTGGGCTTATAGGACATGAAGTTCCGGTTCTGGTGCGCCACCTTCAAATTGAGGTTGTTGGCCCTGCTGCCAGGCCGCTTGACCTGGAGCTCGGCCAGGTCGTCAAACTTGCCTTTGTAGCGGGTGTCAGGCGGGAACATCTCCTGGAACCACTGTGGGGGATGGCAGGACACCCCTTCTCTCACCGCGCTGCCCAGGGTGCCACCTTCCCTGTTTGTTTGCGCTTCTCGGCCTTTGTGTTTCCCTTGATAGGCCCTTCCCAGTCCCGCCTTCTGATTCAGCCCCCTCTGGTAGCGCTCCAGGCTGGAGGTCTTGTGGGGCTCACGGATGGCATCCAGGTGGTAGTAATAGCGCTCCCGCTTGACGAAGTGAAATATATGCTCAAAGGTGTTGGAGAGCCTGTCCTTCACACTGGCGGGCATACTGTTTGGCTTGTGCCATATACAGTCGTTCCTGAGGAGCCAGCCGTCCTGCTGAAGCGCCATAGCTACCCTGTCCGGGATGAGCATCTTCTGCTTGGGCCGCATCACCGGGTACCTGGAGCTGCTTATGAACTGGGGTGGTCTTCCCTTGGGCCAGATGCCGGGGTCACGGGTGTCGATGGAATGGATTCCCACCGTGCCGCCGTGCTTGCTCCAGCCGCAGCCTGAGCCTGCGTAGGTATCGCCCATCACCAGCCAGAAGCTGCCCTCGTCCTTGAGCACCCGCCACACCTCACGGAATATCTCCACCAGGTGCCACACATACCACTGCCAGCGCTGCTCCAGCCCTAGCTGCCCGCCATACTTGATGTACCAGGCGAAGGGGGCTATCTCGTCATGCAGATAGGAGGAGAACTCGCAATCCCTACCCTGGAAGTGACGCCGATACTTCCTCCAGGGCTTTGACCATGTCGTTGTTTCCGCCGTAGCCGTAGTCCCTCAAGCCGAAGTAGGGTGGGGAGGTGAGCACCATATCCACGCTCCTTTCAGGGAGGGAGCGCAGCGCGGCCAGCACATCCCCATTGAGGATGCGCACCCTGGCATCCTCGTAGTGGGTCCTCACCTCAAGGGCCGATCCTGTGGGCCTGCCCCAGGGGATAGCCCTCAGCTTTGTCTCCGCCGCCGTAGTCAATGAACCTTGAACTCCCGCTTGCACAAGTCCTGATGTCCGCAGAATTTGGGGCTGCACCAATAGCCAACTGGATTCCCTGGGTAGACTCCGGTCTGCATCAGTGCCCAGACCTTGCGAATCAAATCCTCGGTCCACAGGATGGCCTGCTCGTCCCGCCGGGTAGCTACGACCGACAGCCTGGGCTCCTTCGTGTTTATGGCCAGGTGGAACTCAAAGTCGATGGGTCGGCGCTGGAGCAGGGCGTAGAAGGAGGGCTGGAGGTCCTTATGAGCGTCTTCCTCGGCCCAGGTTCTGGCTACGACCTTGTGGTCTATCGTCCTGCCATCCTTCAGCACCAGGTCGACATAGCCCACCACGGGGATGCCGTCGACACTTGTCTCCAGCCTTTGCTCAATCAGGTAGGGCTCCAGGCCGGGGAGGTGCTCCTGGTAGTAGAGTTTTACCAGGGCGATGCCCTGGTCTTTCCACTCTCCTGGCTTGCGCTCGCCCCAGTCGACACCTGAGATGGGGCCGAGCTCCTCATCGGACTCCTTGAGGATGGCCTGCTCAAAGGAATGACAGTAGGCGTCCAGGGTCTCCTCCAGAGGAAGGGACTGGCCGGTGTGGAGCTTCTGCACCAGGGCGGCGGCCAGCGCCGCATGGTACGCCTTGCCCTGGATTAGCCCGCCGCCCACGGGCCGGGGCATCTTCCACAAATAGCGATACTCGAACATCCTGGGACACTTGAGATAGGTCTCCACGGCGCTGAAAGAAAGTCGGTCAATCATCTTCGCTTGCCTCGGTTATCTCTATCTCCACCCGGGGCGGGTCGGGATAGACCACATAGTGCTTGCTTAGCGTCATGGCCACGAAGTTGGAGTCCCTGTGATAGGCCAGCCCCTCCAGGGCGTCGGTCACCAGCTTGGTCAGGTTGTCCAGGTCGGGCCTGGTTATGGGCAGCCTCCCCCTTTTCCGTAGATACCGGGGTCTGCTTAGATAAGCTCGGAGCAAAAGGCAGAGCGGCGTGCCTTCGGGGAAAGGCCTCTGCCCGCTCTCCAGGAAGAGGGCCTTCCACTGCTCCTCGGCCTGGGCTGTCCTGGACGGCGTGTAGGTCAGGGACCTGCCTGTCCTGGTCCTGGTCACCCTGGGCCTGGCCTTGCCCACAGGGTCGCCGTAGAGGGTGAGCCTGATGATCCTTAGCTCCCTTGCCCTGTCCTTTTGCGCCTTTATCGCCATTCGTCCCAGCCTCATAGCTCCAGCTTCCACGCCGGACACCGCTCTTTTGACCAGCGCTCGTTGGGCACCGAGCAGGCCAGGCAGAACTCCGTAGGCTCCTCCGCCCCCTCGTAGGCGCACCTGCCGTCCAGGGAAGCCAGCTCAGCGCAAAGCCTCTGGAGCTTCTCCACGCCCCTGTCCCATCCCGCCAGGAGCCTGTCCCGCCTTTCCCCTGGCTGCATGTTCCCTATGAGCCGCCACCTCTCCCAGAGGAGCTTGTTGCCCTTCCTGATGCGGGCGGCAAGCTCTGCTGCTCTCCCGTCCGCCAGGTTCCGTTGTGGCTCCAGAAGGGAAAGCTGCTGGGTTCCGCTCGGCTGTCCTCTCATAGCTCCAGCCTCCAGTCGATCGCCCGCATCCCGGCCGGCTCCAGGAGCCACAGCCCTTTCCTGGCCCGGGTCAGGCCCACGTACCAGCAGCGGCGCTCCCCTTCGGGGGCCCTCAGCCACTCGGCGTAGGTCCTGCCCGCCATCTCCGGCCTCAGCACCACGAAGTCTGCTTCCATCCCTTTGGCGCTATGGATGGTGCCCACCTTTATCCGGGGCGCGTCAAGGAGGGCCCGCTCGCCACCCCGCTCCAGGAGCTTTTTGTAATAGGCCCTCTGAAGAGGTGGCAGCCGCAACGCCTCGATAAAGCTTCCGTTGCGGTTGACCAGCAAATCCCAGAAGGAGGGCTTGAAGTGAGGCTCCATCTCCCAGACAGCGATGTCAGCTTCAGGACACTGCCTGGCAAGCTCCGCCATTCTCGCTTTGGCGCCCCGCACCAGGTAGCGGTCACTGGGTAGGGCATCTACAAAGCGGGCGGCATCGGCTATGCTTACCCGCTCTCCTCGGGTCAGCCGGGTGCCCGCCAGGATCACCGAGGTGACGCCTGTCCTCAGCGGCGAGCTTCCCCGCAGAGCTTCAAAGGGTAAGCCCCTGGCTACCAGGGCGTCGGTGAAATCGCTGAGCAGGTAGCGGTTGCGGGCCAGCAGCAGGACGCTGCCCTCTTGAGCCAGGGTCTCGATGGGAAGGCTATTCAGGTAGCCGAACCTCACATAGCCCTCCTCCTGCTGCGGCTTGTAGGGAACATCCACCCGCTCCCGGTTTCGCCTTATCAGGCGCAGGGCTATCTCGTGGACCGTCTGGGGCACGCGGTGGGACTGGGTGAGCTGGCGGTCGTCATCGTGCGGCCAGTTAAGAAAGATGCCGGGGTCTGCGCCGTTGAAGGTGTAGATGGCCTGGTCGGGGTCCCCCGCCAGGTAGAGGAGACGGGCGCCGCTGGCCCAAAGCCTGATCACCTCGGCCTGGAGGGGAGACAGGTCCTGCATCTCGTCCACGATGAGAACCGACACGGGTGGGGCAACCCTGTCCCGGAGCACCAGCATGAGCATGTCGGCGAAGTCCACCAGGCCGTTATCCGCCTTCCACTGGCGGTAGCGCTGGTGGAACTCCCTCACCTGCTGGAGCGACCAGCCGTCGGGCCAGTCCACCGGCTCCAGGAAGCGGTTGTATGCCTCAGTGATGTCCCAGAGCATCAGGTTGCGCCGCCAGTCCTCAAAGAAGAGGAGGTAGTCGCCCAGGGTACGCAGCATCATCTCCTGGACTTCAAAGTCCTCAGGGTCTCTGTCGGCAGGAGGGCTCATCTCGTAGCCAAACTGGAGGGCGAAGTCCCGTAGCTTGGCTCCCGTGGCCACCGAACCTCGCCCCAGACCCAGGAGCGAATAGCATGCAGAATGGATCGTCCTGAACCATCTCAGGTCGTCACTGTCCAGCCAGGGGAATACCTGAAGAGCCCGATTTTTGGCCTCTCGCGCCGCCGCCCGGGTGAAGGCCATGAAGCCTATCTCGTGGGCTGGCACACCCTCCCGCAGGTGCCGCTCCACCACATCCAGCAGGGCGGTGGTCTTGCCTGTGCCAGGCGGACCGAAGATGCGCATAGTCTTAGGTGACATCCGAGTTCTTTCCCCTTCCTGTTATATGGGGGCTTTTTTACATCTATCGAGATAGTGAGCAAAACCCCAGGTAACGGAGTAACAAAGTAACATAGCTATACCCTCTCTATCTGGGCTCTGTTACTCAGATATGAGTGACAAAAGTAACAGCTTCGCTCACTGACCAGCCCCAAAATGGTCACCATGTTGATGGAGTCAAATAGCCTTCTATAAATAGGGATAGGAATTGAGAATGCCTTAGAACTCGAGGTCTTCATTGATGTCCTCCTCGTTCTCTGGCTGGGGCAGCAGAAGCTCGCCCTCCTCGTTCACTTCTACCCTCATCGGAAGAGACCACAGGCGGAAAGTCTTGTTGCCTACCCTGATGACCTGGGGCTTTTCCATCCCCCCGAACTGCCGTATGAGAGCCCACAGCTCTGAGCGCTCTATGTTGAGGCGGTGTCTTGCCTTCAGGTACTCCTGGGCAGCGCCTGCCTTGAAATAGAACCGGTCGCCTTTCTGAACCGGCCTGCCAGCCTCCACATCCGCTTCCGACTGAGCCGGTGTCGTGGTCTCCAGCCATTGCCAGATGAGGTCTATGTAGCGGCTCCTGTCGGCGGCATCCGGCGGGGCCTCATGTCTCTCCATCTGGGCCTGAAGCTTGTTGACATACTCGAACCAGTCCCTCTGCTTCATCCCCACGTTGGGGATGACGTCGAACTTCTGGTGATAGAGCTTCTGGAACTCCCTGAGGTTGAAAAGCTGCTCGTGCTTCAGCCTGAGCACATTGCCGTCGACTTCCACCTCGTATTTGGGCGGGTCGGTGGCCAGCTTCACGATTCGCTTCACGCCAACGGTGTCGGGTGGGGGAGCTTCAACCCTCCTGTCCCTTTCTCCCAGCCTCTTACGATAGACAGGGCAGTCCTCGGAGCAGTAGCCTGCGGCTTCGATGTCGGGGCAGCCCAGCTTGTATTTCCCTGAATAGGCGTCCCTCAGGTTGTAGCCCAGCTGCCTTTCGCCCAGAGGTGGCTGATTGCGCTCCATGTCCCACTTGAGGAGGATGGCCTTAGCCAGCTGCTGGTCCATGCCCTGCCGGTAGAGCATCACCGCCAGGCGGAAGCTGGCGATGTGCCGAAAGCCCTCCTTCACCCCCTCCAGCATCCGGGTAAAGCAAGGGAGGGCCACCTTTCTATTGGGGGGCTGCCCAGGAGGGGGAGGCGACTCCTCTTCCTCGGGGTATTCGGCCAGGATTTCGTCGATCCTGGCCTCCGCGATGGGGGGCAGGGTTTCGACAAGGCTGACTCCCCAGTCAGGCAGGGGCTTGAAGCTCTCATCCAGGAAGGCCGTGCGCTTGCCACTCTTGCGGTGGATTCCCCAGGGGAGCTTGATGAGGTTACCCAGGTCTTGAGCCACCGCTTGCTTGGGGAAGACCTCCACCCGGCACGATATCCCCTCCCTTTCCTCCAGTTGCCGAAGGGCCAGCTTAAGGAGCTTGATGAGCTTGAAGGCAGGGATGAAGTCCCTGGTAATGATCCACCCGTGATAGCCCTTGCTCCCTGAGGACTCGGGGCACAGCCGGATGTCCCAGTGCTCAAACCACCGCCGCAACCAGTCCAGGGCGTGGCGCACCGTGTCGGTCTTCTCATCAAAGTCATAGACGCCACATCGGGCTTTGCCGTCGGGGGTTACCAGGTAGGTGCCCACCGTCCTTCGCCCTGCCAGGTGCTCCTTGAGAAGCTCCAGGGTCAACGGCCTCCTGATGGCCAGGTAGGAGCCGTCGGGCTGCTGCACGGCATAGGCGTCGGTGCGCCCCACAATGAGTTTGAGCAGCACCTCGGCGTGCCTGCTCATAGGTGCCTCCCGTTGCAGGGCTTCCTGGCAGTAACGCCTGTAAGGTAATCGGCCATAGCGATGAAGCGCTCCCGGCGCTTCCTGCACCGGGCCTCCTCAGCGGTTCCTATGTCTTCCCAATCGAAGAAGGGCCCGATGCCGAATATCTCCTCAACAGGGGTGCCGAAGTAGCTCCGAGCTTGTCTCCAGGTAAGGCCTGTGGCCACCGTTTCGTAGGCCTCCGTGTGGTCCTCGGCCACATGGAGGAAGCCCCCATCCACATAGGCCATGCCTGTTCTGCCGCAAGCGGGGCAGCGGAGCACCATCCAGATAGGGGACGAGAGGGGCTCGTAGCTGCGGCCGAAGAACTGCATAAGCAGCACCTGGATTTGCTGCAGCATCTCCCTGTCCAGAGTGTCCGAGCCTGGCAAAACTGCGCTTGCCTTCCTAGAAGTCAAGGTCTGCCTCTACCTCCGCCGGTTCAGCCTGAGCTTCACTTGTCTCAAGAATCCTCTCGTCAACCACCTCGACGGCGCCCTCGGGCTCAGCCCTGGTCCTGTCTGGCAGCTGCTCCAGCGCCTTCCGATACCCCATCTCCCTGACCTCCCTGGTGGACTTCATCCCCAGGGCTTCCAGGATTTCCCGCCAGCTACCGTAGCCTCTGGCCTTGGCATGAAGGACAAAGTCCTCCTGGCTGATGTCGGGTTCTGAAGCAGGGGCCCTGGTTTCTTGCCTGGGCGGCGCAGCAGGATGCGCTGGCCTGGTCACCGCCGGCTCCTCAGGGGGGCCCAGTTTCCTCACCTTGCCTTCCCGCCTGGCCATGTCGATGACCTTGGTAATCAGGGACTCGGGCATGAGCCTCCGCTTAGCATTGCGGGCGGCCTTGACCATGGCCACCTCCACTACGAAGGGGTCTTCCTCCAGTCGCTTCAGGGGGTGCCCGTCCTTGATGATGGGCTTGCCATCCTTGCCCCGGACGTAGATTTCCCTCTTGCGAGGTTGCCGTTTGGTGCCGAAGACCGTCTCCAGGAGGATCTCCCGCCCATCCTGGCTCACAGCGAACCGCCCCGCCTTGACCACCGCAGTCACGCTATCGGCATCAGGGATGAGCTCGAAGTCCAGCTCCCTCAGCACCTCCCCTTTCATGGCCATCTCGCTGGCCACCCGGTCTACCCCGGCCTTGGAGAGGCCCACTACCCTCCGGCCGTCCCGGTCGGTGAACTCGTAGACCAGGGTCTCGATGACCTCGCCACGAAGCTCCTGGATGACCGCCTCGTCCTCCACTCGCTCCATGATTTCGAAGGGCCGCCAGGGAACGATTTCTTTACCTGTGTCTGCCATCGTCATCCTCCTCATGTCTTATCGCTTCCACTGCCTTGAGCAGGTCGTAGTAGTGGCACGATTTCCAGTCATGCCTTCTGCATTCGCTCCAGCCGATGGGACAGGAGCCGGGATTGCAGACAGCGGCCAGGAAGAGGTCATCCACACTGGGTGGGGGCTCACGCTCCCTCAATTTGCTGACGGCCTCCCAGTCAATCTGGCGCAAAGCCTTCCGGTTGCAGGGATGCTCCAGGTCGAGGCCTCCTTCAGGCTTGCCCATCGGCTCGAAGGTTGTTGCCCTTGTCGGGCTCTCGTCTATCAGAACCTGGACCACCGTCATCGTTCCCGCTCCCAGGGTTCGGCGTAAGGAAGGCCGAGCGCTTGGAAGAATGACTCCTCGCTATCCCCAGCTATCCTTTCGCCCCTGTCGTTGATAAGCCCACGGCCGCTGGCATAAAGGTGCCAACCTCGTTTCTTCGCCAGGGTGGTGAGCTTAATGTTGTGGGCCTTGCTCCCCGTTCTGATAAGGAGAAGGGTGGCCCAGGTCTCAGGGGTGGCGAAGTAAAGGTCTACCTGGACGCCTTTGTAGATGCGCTCCTCCAGCTTCTTGCCGCCGAGCCTGGCCTCACCCAGGGCCTCCAGCGCCATAGCCAGCTTGCCCTGGCTCCTGGGGATGAGGACGATATCGATGTCCCTGGGGAAGGGCCTCTGGCGGCGAATCGACCCTGTAACCTCAATCCGCTCATAGTAAGGAGCGAGCTGGTCTACGATTTCTTGAGCCAAAGCCTGGGCCTGCTTCAGTTCCATCTCCTGCTCCTGGTTCAGTTCAAGTAGACATGCAGGGCCGCCGTGCCCAGGTTCTGCATGTAGTAGCGCTCCTCTGGGTCTTCCTCATATCGAGCCGCCCGGGTGAAGGCATTGGCCACCCCGGTGACTGTGGGGCTGTATTCCTGGGCAAAGGCCTCCAGGGTGCGCTTCATCTGCTCCCTGGTGAGGTCTCCTTCTTTGCTCAGCTCCTCGATGGCGCCGATAGCGTCTATCTCTTTCTCCAACCCGGCCCGGTAGCGGGCGAGGAGGGTATCGTACTGCCGCCTGGTGTCCTCAATGGCGTCCCTCACGAAAGCAGCCAGGCGGTCCTTGTCTCCGGTGTGGATGAACCTCCAGCCGCCAGCCACGGTGCCGAGCTGGGCCCGGTTCCGGCTGAAGGGAGAACGCCTGCGATATATGTCGTCGCCGTCGCCTCTACCGAGAGCAGGCAGGATATTGCCGCATGCTGCTCGGTAGAGGATCGCTTGGATAGTGACGGAGCGAACTCCTACCTCGCTATTGGCGATATGGACTCCACGCTCCAGGCCGTCCTCAGCCTCGGCGGGCCATGACACTGAGATATGGGTGCCCAGCTCGCCGAAGGCCTCCCACCTGACCAATGCCCCGTCCATGTAAGGGGCGGCCAGGGTGAGAATCTCTACATCATCAAGAGGCGTGTAGCGGGAGCCCAGCACTGCCCTGGCGATGTTGCCTCTCACGGTGCGGATTAAGGCCTCCCGTTCGCCCAAGTAGTGCTGAAGAAGCCAGTTGACGGAGAGGTGGCTAAGCTTTGCGGGCAGGCGGTCCAGTAGCTTGATGGGATAGTCGACCCGGGCCATTAGCTGCCTCAGGGCATGCTCGCTGAGCTGGAGTGGAGGTAATCCTGGTGACGTGCCTTCCAGGGGCTTCAGGTAGGCCAGCCTTCGTTCTCCTTCGGTGGGCAAGAACTCAAAGCGGTCCAGGGAAGACCACCTGTCCACCGGGTTGAGTTCAATGGTTCTCCGCTGTGCCTCAGCCACCACGTGATCAAAGGTCCTGATTGTGTCCATCCGTGCCTCCTTAACTCCTGGATTTCTCTGCCACGGGGCTAACCGCTCCCTCGATCCTGCGCACCTGGAACTTCTCCTCGCCCAGGGTGTTAATCATGATTCCGGTGAACACCTGGGCGATGTGCTCTCCTACCTCAGTGCTTACGTCGATGACACACTGGGGGCTGTCCTCCGCCAGGTAATAGGCAGCGCCACTAACCCTGACCCTGGGTTTGCCAAAGACGCACTCAGCGTTAAAGATGGCTGAGGCGATAGCTGCCTCAACCAGCTCCCTGGCAGTGTCCTTCGGGAAGGTGAACTTGCATACAGCCTTCATCCCTGGCTCCTACCTATACCTACAGAGAAACTCCCCAAAGTGTCGGCTTTGTCTGCCCTTTGCCTCGTCTGCCTATACCTACAGAAAATCCCTGCGAAACGTCGGGCTATGCCAGGTACTCATCCAGCCCGGCGTCAGCGAAGACCCTCCTTATCCTTTTCATCTCGTCGTAGATGGTGGGTCTGGGCCTGTTTAGAATGGCGCCGATTTCCGTTACCCCATAGCCCTGCCACAAGAGAGTGCATAGCTTTCTCTGGAGCGGGGTTAGCTTTTCCATCGCCTGTTCCAGGTCGAGGCGTAAAGAGGTGGTAGCCTCGACACCTACTCCTGCTATGGGGATGACTTCCTTTAGCGTTGCCTCGCCTTCCCCTACCGAGGCTTCCAACGATGTAGCCATTCGGTCAGCTCTCCGCTTCTCGGCAAGGTGCTCCTCAAGGATGTTGTGCAGCCTGTGTCTGACGACCTTCGCCATATATGTCTGTGGTGAGGCCCCCTTGCGTTGCTGATAGGTATGCCTGGCTAAATACCACTGAAGCAGGCACTCTTGCACCAAGTCGTCCAGCTCGATTCCCTTGATCCAGCTATGTCTTGCCAGAAACTCGCTGGATAGCTTCCTGGCGATAGCTACTTCCCAGTCCTCAAATACGCCTTCATAGCTTGACCCCATTCGGACACACTCCCGGTTTTTTTCGGCGTGTCCGAACGGGGCCTATTTAGAGGCTATCTGGGCCCTGAAAGCTGCGGAATAACGGAGGCTAACGGAGGTTGTAGCTGGGGTGGTGCGGAGGCTAACGGACTTTTTGTATCCGAGGTGGTGGACGCCCTAGCTGGAGAACTGTCTCAAAAGCACCTCCCGACAAAGTAGCCAGGAAATCTGTAGGTATAGGGCAGGAGGTTTTCCTGCGTGTCCAAGGTGGACAGAACCTATACCGAGGATGGAGCGGAAGGCAGCGAATGGCGGCAAGCCATTACCCGTCTCCTGGCCAAGGGGCTTTTTCAATACCTGAAAAGAGAGGGGCTGCTTCGCCAGGACAAGGGGCGCCAGGATGCAGTCTCCAGGCTGCTACAGGACACCAGCAGGCTCATCCTGGATCGCCCGGATGACCAGCAGGAAAGACTTGACTCTTCGCCAGATTTGAGCATGAATGGTGCCGAATCTGAAGGGGAGGCACCATCGTGAAGAAATGTGGCTTAGTCATCCGGGTGAGCACCGACCGTCAGGCGAAGAACGAGGAGGGCTCCTTAACTACTCAACTTCAGCGCCTCCGCGCCCATATTGAATACAAGAATATGACGGGCGAGGAAAGATGGGTAGAAAGCGAACGCTATGTGCTCAAGGCCGTATCAGGTAAAGACTCCTTCCGCAGCCGGGAGTTCGCCCGCCTCTTCGAGGACATCCGCCTGGGCAAGGTCAACACCGTCCTCTGTACTGCCCTGGACCGTATCAGCAGGTCGGTCAAAGACTTCCTCAACTTCTTTGAAATCCTCAACCAGCACAATGTGGAGTTCGTGTGCCTCAAGCAGAACTACGACACCACCTCGGCCCATGGGCGCCTCTTTATCACTGTAGTCATGGCTCTGGCCGAGTTTGAAAGGGAGCAGACCTCAGAGAGAACCCGGGATGCTACCCTGGCCCGAGCGGAACGAGGACTCTGGAACGGCGGCCATCTGCTGGGCTATGACACTGACCCGGCAAAGAAGGGCTATCTTATCCCCAACGAAGGGGAAGCTGCCATCGTCAATTTCGCCTTTGATACCTATCTCAAGTGCGGGTCAGTGTTTGAAACTGCCAAGGAGCTGAACCGCAAGGGCTATCGCATGAAGGAATACACCTCCCGCCGGGGCATCTACCATCCCCCTCAGCGCTTCACCTACTCCGGCGTCCACTGGATGCTCACCAATATGGCCTACATAGGGAAGAAAGAGGTCAACAAGAAACGCAAGAGCGAGGACCAGGCTAAGCTGCCCGAAGCTGAGAGATATAGGGTGGTGAAAGCGGTCTGGCCCGCCATAGTGGATGAGGAAAAATTCCACCAGGTGCAAAGGCTGCTGGCGGCCAATGACCGTTCCAACGGCAACAGGGCGAGGGCCGTGAGACACAACTATATCCTGAACAGCGGCCTGCTCTGGTGCGGGAAGTGCGGTGCCGAGATGGAGGGTATATGCGGCACCGGAAGCAAAGGCATAAAGTATTACTACTACAGGTGCAAAAACCGTGAGTGCCGCTTCAAGGTGCCTGCGGGAGAGATTGAGGGCCTCATCCTGGGCCGGCTTAAAGAGCTCGCCCTGAGGGAAGACATCTTGGCCGAACTGGTGACTGCCACTAACGAGCAGCTCCACCAGGAGATGCCCCAGCTTCTGCAGCAGAAGGCGCTCCTTCAGCGGGAGTTGACGGAGGTGAAGAATACGGCAGATGGTTTAATGTCGAGATGGGCGACCATAGCAGGATCAGAAGGGGACGCGTTCTTGAAGGAAAAACTGGATAGCCTGGCCAAGCGCCGCCGAGAGTTGGAAGAAGGCATAGCCTCCCTGGAAGTGGCTGTCGGGGAGATCGAGAGGGACGCCGTCAGCAGGGATACCGTGAAGGCAGCCCTGGAGAAAATGGACGGGGTGTTCGCCAGCCTCCAGCCCCACCAGCAGAAAGAACTGGTGCGCCTGGTGCTGCACAAGGCGGTGCTGTCCGAGGAGGAAATAAAAATCGCCCTCTACGGGAGACCTCCCGAACAAGGGCGATTCGCTCGGGTATTAGAAGCGGGTAACCCGCGCTCTGCGCCGTTAGCCTGGCTCCCCAGGCCGGATTCGAACTTAACCTTTAATTTCTTATCCCCGCACCTGCCCGCTGCCCATGATTATCCACTTGTAGCTGGTGAGCTCCCGCAAACCTAGCGGGCCGTGGCAACGGGAAGCCATGCCTGAATCAAAGGCCCTGGTTGACGAGGCTAGACCCCCGCTTTCGTCCTATGACGCAACCGCTCCAGTATCCACATGCGGGCCAGGGTGGTGGGTCCAATGCCCAGTTCCCGGGCTTCTTTTCTTAATTCCTCCCACTTTTCTGCTGAGAGCCGCACCGGTATCACCTTGTCCAGGGGTTTCTTTACCTCTACCTGGACAACCTCATCCCCTTCATCCCAGGCATCGCCCTGCTCGATACGCTCGATTTCTCCGTCTAGATCAGCCATTTTACTTGCCCCCAGTTGCCCTGATATACAATCGCCTTTCGTTATCGGTCATCTCCCTGGCGGTAACGACCCTCCAATTGCCTCCACCCAGGTTTACCAACACCGCCAAAATGTAGCGTCCGGCTGCAGTCTGGCTAAAGACCTTGTATAGCCCTTCCCTGCCTCTCCTGATGTGCCGCCCTTCTGAGAGGCAGGCCTCCTCAACTTCCGTAAAGGAAACTCGGTGCTTCGACTCGATCTTTTCCAGGATGTGGTCATCAATTTCCAGAGCCTCTATGCGAAGCACCAATCATCCCCTCTACCCATAAGTGTATACAAATTGTATACCAACGTCAAGGGAAAACTTCTCAACTTGACCCTTCTCACCCCCGCACTTGCCCGCTGCCCATGATTATCCACTTATAGCTGGTGAGCTCCCGCAAACCCAAGGGGCCACGAGCATGGAACTTCTGGGTGCTGATGCCCACCTCCGCCCCAAGCCCGAACTGACCGCCATCGGTGAAGCGGGTGCTGGCGTTGACATATACGCAGGCAGCGTCCACCTCATTGAGGAAGCGCATCCCCGCCGAGTAGTCCTCGGTGACGATGGCCTCGGAATGGCCCGAGCCGTAGCGCTCGATATGGGCCAGGGCCTCGTCCAGGGAGTCCACCACCCTGACGGCGGCGATGAGGGCCAGGAACTCCTTGCCCCAGTCCTCCTCGGTGGCGGGCTTGATATTGAGGCCAGACATATCCTCGAGTATGGCCAGCGAGCGCTGGTCGCAGTGCAGCTCCACCCCGGCCCTGGCCAGCTCCGGGGCGGCCGCCGCCAGAAAGGGCCGGGCCACCGCGGAGTGAACCAGAATGGTGTCCAGGGCATTGCATACCGTGGGGCGCTGCACCTTGGCGTTGTAGACGATGGACACCGCCTTGGCCAGGTCGGCGGCAGCATCTACATAGGTATGGCACACCCCCACCCCACCGGCCACCACTGGCATCAGGGCCCTCTCCTTCACCATATTGATGAGGCCGGCGCCGCCCCGGGGCACCAGCAGGTCGATATAGTCCCTCATCTGGAGCATCTCGTCCACCAGGGCGTGCTCCGTGGACTCGATGAGCTGCACCGCCCCCTGGGGCACGCCAGCGCTATAGACAGCGTCCTGCACCACCTTGGCCAGGGCCTTGTTGGAGTTAATGGCCTCGCGGCCACCCCTCAGGATAACGGCGTTCCCCGCCTTAAGGCACAGCACAGAGATGTCCACGGTGACATTGGGGCGGCTCTCGTAGATGGAGGCGATGACCCCCAGGGGCACCCGCTTGCGACCCAGGACGAGGCCGTTGGGCAAGGTGCGCATATCGAAGACCTCGCCCACCGGGTCGGGGAGGGCGGCCACGGCGCGCACATCCGAGGCCATGCCCGCTAGGCGCTCCGGGTTGAGCAGGAGCCGGTCGAGCATGGCCGGGCTGAGCCCGGCTTTTTCGCCCTCCTGGCAGTCGACTTTATTGGCCTCTAGGATCTCGTCCTGACGACTTACAAGGTTTTCGGCGATGTTGTGCAGGGCCTGGTTCTTTATCTCCGTGGACAGATAGGCCATCCGGCGGGCCGCCGCCTTGGCAGCCTTGGCCTTCTGCTCCAGTTCAGCGCTGGCAGCCAACACTCGACCTCACCCCCTTTATCCCCCTCTCCTTCCAGGAGAGGGGGAACTTTATCGAAAGAGGGGCTTCGCCCCTCTTAAACACCCGAAGCAAGGGAGAACGGCCCCCCAGGTCAAAAGAGGGCCATGGCTTGCCTCTTAAAGAACCACCAGGTTATTCCGGTGCACCACCTCAGCCCCATACTCATAGCCCAGGAGATCAGCTATCCGGTCGGAGCGGGCCCCCTTTATCCGGGCGATGTCCTGGGAGCCATAATTGGCGATGCCGCAGGCGATCCTCTGGCCAGAGGCGTCATAGATATTCACCACCTCGCCCCTCTCGAACAGGCCCTCCACCCCCTTGACCCCGGCAGGGAGCAGGCTCTTATTCTGCTTCCTCAGCGCGTGGGCCGCCCCGGCATCCACCACCAGCTTCCCCCTGGTGGATAGCCCGCTCAACATCCAGCGCTGCCGGCTCTCCAGCTTGCTGGTGGCGGGCACAAACAGGGTTCCCAGGGACTCCCCCCTGGCCAGCCGGGGCAGCACCTCGGGCTCGAAACCGCAGGCGATGACCACCGCCACCCCGGAGGCAGTGGCCAGCCTGGCCGCCTCGATCTTGGTGGTCATACCCCCGACCCCCCGGCGGCTGGTGCCCTCCACGGCCAGCCTCTCTATTTCCTCATCGATGCGCTCCACCCGGGGGATGAGCCGGGCCTGGGGGTCGCGGTTGGGGTCAGCAGTATACAACCCCTGGGTATCGGTGAGGATGACCAGGAGGTCGGCATCCACCAGATTGGCCACCATGGCCGAGAGGTTATCGTTATCGCCGAAGCGGGCCTCCTCGATCTCCTCGGTGGCCACCACATCGTTCTCGTTGACGATGCAGATCACCCCTAGCTCCAGGAGGGCGAGGAGGGTGTTGCGGGCGTTGAGGTAGCCGGCCCGGTCAGAGAGGTCGGCCTTGGTGAGCAGGGCCTGGGCTACAGTGATGCCATGCCAGGCGAAGAGCTGCTCATAGGCCTGCATCAGGCGGCTCTGCCCCACCGAGGCCAACACCTGCTTAAAGGGGATGCCGCGGCGCTCCTTGAACAGGCCCAGCTTGTGCCGACCGGCGGCGATGGCCCCCGAGGAGACCACAATTAGCTCCAGGCCCTGGCCATGGAGACGGGCCACCTGGCCCACCAGGGAGCCCATCACCTCCAGGTCGAGCCGGTCGCTGCCTCGGGTGAGCACATTGGTGCCGAACTTGGCCACGATACGGCGATAGACGGGGCTCTGCCCTGATACGGTCTTGGCCTCCCTCATAGTAGCCCCATTATAGCACAACTGGAAATCCACCCCTATTGCGGCAAGCCTGCCCTGGGGAAACGAATTTCGTGATATAATAGCCACCACGCAGGAGATGGGCAGGCCGCGCAGTAAATCGAATCCCGAGATGAGGCCAGTGGACGAGGAGCTGGACCTGCACCGCCTCACCGTCGATGAGGCCTTGGTGGCGCTGGAGAGCTATCTGGATGCCGCCTTCAGGGCCGGGTTGCGCCGGGTGTGGGTGATACATGGCAAGGGCACCGGGGCATTGCGGCGGGAGGTGAGGCGCTGCCTCTCCAGCCATCCCCTGGTCAAGGGCTACAGCGCCGCCGACCGCTACCATGGGGGTGCGGGGGTCACCCAGGTGGAGCTGAGCGACTGGTAGCGACAGCCCGCCTATTGGTACATCGCCGGGTTGGCTCGAACGGCGGCGACGAAGTCCGCGACGGCCTCGTCCAGAGTGTAGCGGGGGCTCCACCCCCACTCCTCCCGGGCCCGGGCGTCATCCAATCGCCTGGGCCAGTTATTGATGATGGCCATGGTGGCAGGGTCAGGGTCGAAGCCTATTTTGGCCTCCGGGATGTGCTTTCGCACCGCATTGGCCAGCTCCTGGGCCGTGGGCGAGAAGCCATGGATATTGTAGATCCGCCTCTTCAACCTGTTCTCATGGCTATTTTTCAAGGCGATGAGGCAGTGCACTGCGTCCTCAACATAAAGCAGCGGTATTCGGGCCTCCTTGTCCACATAGACTGTATAGGGACGGCCCAGGGCCGGCTCCTCAATGACGTAACAGCTATAGGCGCTGGGGGCAGCCCCCTTGCGCCCCGGCCCCATGATGGGCGGAAACCTGACGGCGCGGAAGTTGACCCCGAACCTCCGATGATAGTATTCCCCCAGCCGCTCGCCACAGACCTTGGTGGTGCCGTACATATTAGGCGGCAGTTGCGGGGCATCCTCGTTCACCTCGGGGGGCACCCCCGGGCCGTAGGTGGCAATGGTAATGGGGAAGAGCACGCTCTCAACACCCATTAACCGAGCCGCCTCTAGGACGTGGAAGGTGCCGGCGACATTCACCATGAAGGCCGCCGAGGGGCTCTCCTCGCTAAAGGGCGGCAATATGGCGCCACAATGATAGATACAATCGATATGGTTGTTTTTGACCGCATCGAGGACATGGACCCAGTTGCTGAGGTCACCCCGCACTATCTTCACCCTGTCCTTGACATCCTCTATAAGCTTTGACCCCGGGGCCACATCGAACAGCACCACCTCCTCCCCCCTCCCGAGCAACTGCCTGGCCAGGTAGCAGCCTATGAAGCCCAGACCGCCGGTGATCAGATTCTTAGCCATTGACCCCCTCCTCAAGAAAAGCCGACCCCTGCCACGACCTCTCGCGTCCTGAATGGTGTAACACCACCCCGCCCCCTTGTCAAGCGATATGACCTCCCGCCTGATGCCAAGGCCTCCATTATAGTGTAAAATAAGGGCAAGCCGGAGGCACTGTATGCGCCTAGCTCGAATCGAGTCCAGGGACATTCCCGAGGCCTGGTTCCGCTGCCTCAAGGAGGTCTTGGAGCATGGCCACGAATATACCGTCGCCCGGGGCAGCGGCAATGTGGGGCAGAGGCGAAAGGAGCTGGACTTCGTCACCGTTCACATCCATAAGCCCGGGATGCTCCCCCTAATACCGGATGTGCCCCCAGGCGTGCCACCCCCCACCTCTATGGACTATGTGGAGGGCTATGTCAGATACCTGATGACCGGGGAAAGGCAGCCCGGCGAGGAATACACCTACGGCGAATACCTGGAGAGCCAGATCGATGAGGTCATCAGGATGTATCGTGAGGAGGGCTTTGACACCAATCAGGCCTGCATGCAGGTGGGGGACAAGGACAGCATCCGCCTGCAAAATCCGCCCTGCTTGCGGGTGGTGGACACCCGGGTCCGATATGGCGCCCTCCACTTCTTCCTGGTGTTCCGCTCCTGGGACCTGTGGGCGGGCTTCCCCTCCAACCTGGCCGCCCTCCAGCTGGTCAAGAAGTATATGGCCGACATGATCGGGGTGGAGGATGGTGAGATGGTGGCCACCACCAAGGGGCTCCACCTCTACGACTATAGCTGGGAACTGGCCCAAAGCGTGGTCTACCGCTGAGCGGCCATAAGTGCCCAGGCCCCCCTAAGTCCGCCGGCGCCAGCCCAGGCGATGTCTCAATCTCCAACCCCACCCACCCCCCTTGCCCTTGGCCTGGGCGGGCATCTCCGAGGCGACCAGCCGCACATAGATGGCATCGGCCAGCTCCCTGTCCACGGCGAACTGGGTATGCCTGACCTGGAAGACGTAGCTGGGGAAGCGTTGCATTAACTCGATAGGGGCACCGGGGAGGATGCCCATGCTCATCAGTTTTTGAAGCTTTCCCGCCTCCGGGGCATAGATGTAGGCTATCTTGCCCCCCTGCCCCGGGTTCAGCTCAGAGAGGGGAGCTACCACCGGCTGCACCTTCTCCTCCCTCTCCAGGCAGCAGCGCCCAGGGGGGATGGAGCTGCCATGGGGACAGACCCGGGGATGGCCCAGCAGGGTGCAGATGGCATCGTCCAGGCCCCTGTCCAGCAAGTGCTCGAACCTACAGGCCCTCTCATGGAGCAACACGCCGCCGGTGTCGAGCACATCGGCCAGGAGACGCTCGGCCAAGCGATGCCTCCTGACTATGCTGGTGGCTTCGGGCACGCCCTCCTCCGTGAGCCGAAGCTGATCATCCCGGAGTGCCNCCAGCCCCGCCTCCAGCAACTGCCTCACCGCCCCATCTTCCTCCCCCCCGACTTCGGCTACAGAGAGAAGCTCCCGGCCTGCTTCCTTACTCCTTATCCACAGCGTCTCCAGTATCTCCTGGGCCTTTTCCTCTAGTGTCATGCCTTCTCCTCCACGTCTTGATGGTCCGAACCAGCCTTGGCTCCCGAAGCACCTCATAACCGCAGCGGGGACATTTCAGCAGATGACAACCCGGCGACATAGGGCAGCCTACACAGGAGCGCTCCGCCTCCGCCTCCCCGAATCGGTAGCCGCACATGGGGCAATCTATCATAGCGTCACCCCCAGGGCCTGGAGCGCCAGCTTGAGCAGGAAGCCGATAAGGAAGGCGAAGGGGAAAATAAATATACCGATAGTCAGGGCCGTCTTGATCCCCCTCTCCTTGAGCATAACGGCAAACTGGGCGATGCAGGGAACGAACAGGGTGAGGGTTACTGCCGCCACTACCAGGGCCACGCCGGCGATGGCCCCTGAGCTGTGCAGGTCATAGAGGCCGGCAGCCCCGAAATCGCGGCGGAAGAAGCCATAGACGAATACAGCCCCGGCCTGGGCAGGCAGGCCCAGGAGCCGCATCACCGGCTCCAACCCATTCAGGATGATTTGGAACACCCCGCTGATATCCCCCAGCCACAGGAGGAAGCTGGCCAAAATAAAAAAAGGCAGCACCTCCAGGAAATACCACTGCATCCGGGCATAGGTCTTGCTCAGTATGTTGCCCGGTCGGGGCAGCCTCAGGGGCGGGATCTCCATAAAAAAGCTGGGGCGCTGGCCGCGGATGACCTTGGAGGCCAGGTAACCCACCAAGAGGAGCACCCCAAAAACCACCCCGCCCCAAATGAGCAGCGCCCCAAAGCTCCCCGAGAGGACCCCGAAGATGACCCCCAGTTGGGCGGAGCAGGGGATGGCCAGGGCCAGCAGTAGGGTGGCGATAACCCGCTCCCGCCGCGTCTCCTGGGTTCGGGTAACTATGGTGGCCATGGTGTCGCAGCCAAAACCCAGCACCATGGGGATAACCGCCCGGCCGCTAAGCCCGATCTTTTTGAACACCCGGTCGATGAGCATGGCCAGCCGGGGCAGATAGCCACTGTCCTCGATGATGGAAAAGGCGATGAAGAAGGTGCCCACGATGGGCAGGATGATGGCAAAGGCGTAGGTCAGCCCCAGGGTGATCAGCCCGTAATCGCCCACGAACAGGTCCCGCAGGATGTGCCAGGGAATGATAGCCCCGGCGGCGCGGCTGAGCCAAGGATTGAGATACTCCCCAAAGGCGGTCTTCTCCAGAAAGCCCACCACCACCCCGGCGCCGAAGACGCCCACGAAGTAATAGAGGCCGACCAGGGCCAGGAGCAAGAGGGGGATGCCCGTCACCGGGTTCATCATCACTTGGCTGAGCCACGGGGCAAAACCCCGACGAATGCCCCCGGGCTGGGAGACGGCCCTGGCAGCGATACGCCTGGCGGCCTCCTGGCGGGCGCGGGCGATGACATAAGTCAGGGGCTGGCTATAGGCATCCTGAGTGGCGCGGACGGTCTCGGCGATGGCCGGATAGAGGGCGCCCTCCCGTCCCTGAACCAAACCCGTTATCTCGGGGTCACCCTGAAGCAGGAGCAGGGCGATGGCCCGTTTCGATATATCATAGCTGCCGCGAAGCAACTCAGACAGGCGGCCCAGGGCGGCCTCTATGGTCTCATCATAGGTCAACATTCGGCTCGTCTCGGTTCACAAACTCAGCCAGTTTCCTCTTCAGCGCGGCCACCCCCCGCCCGGTGGTAGCTACAGTGGTCACCACCGGGATGCCTAGCTCCGCCTCCAGGCGCGCCGCATCCAGCCTGAGCCCCAGCTCCTCCGCTTCATCCATCATGTTGAGGTCCAATATCAAGGGCAGGCCCGCCTCAATGAGCTGAAAGGTCAGGGGCAGCGTCCGCTCCAAGTCCCGGGCGTCCACCACCTGAAGCACCGCGGCCGGCCTCTGGCTGAGCAGGATGGAGCGGGCTACCCGCTCCTCCTCGGTGAGGGGCAGGAGGGAGTACATGCCCGGCGTATCCAAGAGCTCATACTCCACACCATCCAGCTTGGCCCGGGTCCGGGCCACCTCCACGGTGGTCCCAGGATAGTTGGACACGGTGACATAAGCCCCGGAGAGACGATTGAAAATGAGGCTCTTGCCCACGTTGGGGCTGCCCACCAAGATCACCTTTTTCGCCCCTGGGGCGGCTTTGCCTCGACCGCGGCCATGCCATTTGGTTAGCGCCAAGTCTGATCGCCTCCTTGGCTGATGGAAATGAGAATCATTTCTATCTTTCAACTGAAAATAAAAGGGCCTATTCCATATCCTTTTGGCGGCACCGGGCGCAATACCCCTCCATCCGAACCTCGGCCCCGGTGATCTGGAAGCCCGTCTCCCGGGCGACCTCCTGGCGCAGTTGCTGGCTCAGGGGGCATCGGAATTCCACGATATGGCCACAGCCCAGGCACAATAGGTGGTGGTGGTCGCCGGCCGGGCGTGCTTCGTAGTGGAGATGGCCTTCCTCGAAGTGGTGCTCCTGGACCAGCCCCAGTCGCTTGAATAGTTGCAGGGCGCGGTAAACGGTGGATAAGCTGATCCGGGGCAGCTTCTGGCGGGCCCGGCGATAAAGTTCATCGGCGGCCAGGTGCCCATCCCCCTGGCGGATGAGATCCAAGAGCAACACCCGCTGGGAGGTGATCCGTTGCTGGGCCGAATTCAGGATCTGTCGACTGTCGGATTTTCGGCGCATTGTTGCTAATAATTATTATTTGCGATTACAATATAACACACATCGCCCTCCCGGTCAAGCCCCGCCGCATAAATTGTGATGATGTTGACAATCGAGGGAGCCCCCCCTATAATATTTCGAGAAATCGCCCCAAGGGAGGTTCACGCCTTGGCAAACCAGGTCGGCAAGAGATACACCTGTGTCAAATGCGGTTCGGAGTTCATCGTCACCCGCGGTGGCAATGGCCAGATCCAATGCTGCGGCGAGCCCATGAAGATGAAGTAGGCGTCGAGCTCGGGAGATCACCGGGCAAGCCTCGGGCTTGCCCTGAGGAGGTTTTTCGGCTGTGGCCAATCAATTGGGCAAGAGATATCGTTGTGAGGTGTGCGGCACCGAGATCCTATGCACCAAGGCAGGCCCCGGTGTAGCCACCTGCTGTGACAAGGAGATGGTGGTCCAGGAGCCTAGGCCGGTCCCTTCCTCGGACTAGCCAGGGCAGCCCCCCTCACCCCCAGGGACCTCAAGAGACACAAGATACGGCAGCTTTCCTCCAGGACAGTGGTATAGTGATACGCCTCCTCCAGAAGCTGTCCCGTGGCAAAGCTGCCGTGGCCTCTGATGATGACTACCGGGTGCTCCTTCAAGGCCTCGACTATGGCCTCGGCCAGACACCCCGGGCTTACCCTCGTGTTCCAGCCCAGCACCGGCACCCTGGGCAACAGGTTGCGCCCCTCCATATCGGTGGGGACGATATGGCGCTCAGTGAGGGATAGGGCGATGGCGTGGGGGGGGTGGGCATGAACTACAGCCTGGGCCGGCGTCTTCTCGTAGATAGCCCGGTGCACCCTGAGCTCGGTGGAGGCCAGGGGGGTTACCCGGGTATTCTTGTCGATGCCTATCTCCAGCAGGTCCTGCTCCTCCAGGTTGCCCAGCATGCTGCTGCGCCGGGTAATGAGCAGTTGGTCCCCCTGGCGGATGCTGAGGTTGCCGCCATGGGAGGAGACCAGCCCCCTGGTGAACAGGTCCCTGCCTACGCTCTGAAATCTGGCTAAACTCATCGCCCCGCCCTCTTACCCATACTCTATAACAAGCGCCCACCAGAAATCAATTCTTCTCGATCTGGGCCTCTAGCTCGCTTCAAACGGGGTGCCGCGGAAAAGGCCGCCCAAAACGCCCTTAGGCCGCTTATTCCTTGCCGCTAAATGGTGGGTATTTATCGGTGAGCCAGCACATATAGGCACCGACCCTGATGGCCCACCGGTTGAAACCCACCACGAAATCGTACATGCCCCGGGGATACCGGCCAGTGAACAGTATCGCCCACCAGGCGATGAACATGACTACGCCCACGGCGATCTCGTAAAGGCAGAGTATAAGGCCGTGGGGCAGACCGCAATAAAGCCAGCCGAAGAAGGTTCGGAGCAGCAAAGTGCCCCGAGACAGGCGCTCAGGATATTCAGCGCTGAATTTTATAGGGTATTCCTCCACTTTTTCACCCCCCTGCACTTGACCTAACCTTCCGCGGCACCCCGACGACTAGCTTACTCCTCCTGCGGGAAATGTCAAATCTTCTCGGCCCGCTCGTCGGCTCTCGGCAAATGCCCTCCCGCTCTTGGAGCGTTTGGTTCCCAGTAGCCATTGTCCTTTCTCGGGGGTTTACTTATAATAGACACCTAATCCGATTGGCAAAGCAGGCTGATAATGAAAGTGGTTTGCATTGTGGGGCTGGCCGGCTCGGGCAAAACCGAGGTAGCCAAAGTCTTCCAGGAGCATGGCTTCGCCCGGGTAAGGTTCGGCGACCTGACCGATGAGGAGATCAGGAAACGGGGGCTGGAGCCCAGCGAACAGAGTGAGCGCTCGGTCAGGGAGCGGCTCAGGGAAGTGCACGGGATGGCCGCTTACGCCAAGCTGAACCTCCCCAAAATCGACCGAGCCGGGCAGAAGGCCAATGTAGTGGTGGATGGCCTCTACTCCTGGGAGGAATATACCCTGCTCAAGGCCCACTACGGGGAGGACCTCTATGTGGTGGCGGTGTGGGCCTCGCCTAAGACCAGGTATCAGCGGCTCAGCCACAGGCCAGAGCGGGCGCTAACCCCGGAGGAGGCCGCTGACCGGGACATGGCCGAAATAGAGAATACCAACAAGGGCGGGCCCATCGCCATGGCCGACTTCACTATCACCAATGAGGGCTCCCTGGAAGACCTGCGCCAAGACACGGAAAGGATTATCCAGCGACTGAGATGAAAGAGGCAACCCGACCCGATGTAGATGAGTATTTCCTGAAGATAGCCTCAGTGGTGGCCGAGCGCTCTACCTGCCGCCGCCATCACGTGGGAGCGGTGGCGGTAAAGGAGAAACATATACTGGCCACGGGCTATAACGGCGCCGCCTCCGGCCTCAAGGACTGCCTGGAGCTGGGCTGCCTCCGGGAGGAGCTGGACATACCTTCCGGCACCAGGCACGAGGTGTGCCGGGGCATCCACGCCGAGCAGAATGTCATCATCCAGGCCAGCCTCCATGGGGTGAGCCTGGAGGGGAGCACCATTTACTGTACCCATACGCCCTGCGTGCTCTGCGCCAAGATGCTGGTGAATGCCAAGATAAAGCGGTTTGTGAGCTTTGGCCAGTATGCCGATGACTCTTTCCTGGAGCTATTCAAGGAAGCCGGAATAGCCTTTGAGATAAAGAGGCGGCCCAATTCAGAGATAACCTACCTGGAGTGAGGCAGGACCGATGTCTGCCGTTTCCGTAAGCCGTCCTGCCCAGAGCTTGCGCTACACTGTCTGCCTGATGACGCCGATGACCCTGCCCTGAATCTCTACATTGGCGGCATCCACATAGAGGGGCTGCATCTGATTGTTGGCCGGCTGGAGCCGCACCCGGTTGCCCTCGCGGTAGAGCCTCTTCAGCGTGACCTCCCTCTCCACCTTGAGCCACACCGCCACCATATCACCATCGTTGGCGGTGCTCACCTGCTGCATCAGGACAATATCGCCATCGTTGACCAGGGCATCCACCATAGAATCGCCCTTTACCTTGAGGGCATAGACCCCCTCCCTGGCCCCCACCAGCTCCTCGGTGAGCTCCAGGGTCTCCCCGGCGGCCAGATTGTCCCAGGTATCGGCGGAGGGCACCGGAATGGGCTCACCGGCGGCTATATACCCGATGAGGGGCACCAGGCGCCTCCCACTGGGCCGGGGGCACAGGATGCCCCGAGATACCTCAGGGTCGCGGCGCAGGTAACCCTCCCGCTCCAGGATCCTGAGGTTGTAGTCCACCACCGAGGTGGAGCTGATGTCACAGCCCGCCACTATATCACGGATAGTGGGCGGGTAACCCCTTTCCCCCACAAAGCGCCGGATAAAGGCCAGAATCTGTTGCTGCCTTGCTGAGAGGTCCTTCATTGCTTCCCCCGGTTTTGGAACTTTTGTTCTATACCTTAAAGGTTAGCACAGAGCTCCCTTTGTGTCAATACCTGGGCTACTTCGAAATGCCCAGGGCCTGGTTGAGCTTGCGCATGAGGCGGGACTTGCGCCGGGCAGCATTATTTCGGTGAATGACCCCCTTCTCCGCCGCCTTGTCCAGCGCCGAGACGGCCTCCCTGGCCGCTGCCTGGGCCGCCTCCAGGTCACCGCTGGCGATCAGCCGGAGGGTCTTGGTTATCTGGGTTTTCACCTGACTCCTTATCGGCCGATTACGCCTCCGCCGGCGCTCGGCCACGCGAGCCGACTTCTGTGCCGATGTGATACCTGCCAATCTGCCTCCTTCCTAGTATTTATAGTTATTCCTGACTCGACTAGGTCGCCTCTGTGCTCCGGACAGCGCTGGTGACGCCGCGCACCCCCTCCAGGTGATGGAGCAGGCGGCTGAGCTGGGCCATGCCCTTGGTCTCCAAGCCCAGGTAGATGCCCATGGTGCCGTCCCCCTGCTCCTTGACGGTGATCCCGGAGATGTTGACCCCCTCCTCCGCCACCACGGCGCTAATATCCCGGAGCAGGCCCACCCGGTCCCAGGCCTCTATGTGCACCATCACCGGGTACAGCTCATCGGCATGGCCCCACTCCACCTCAACGAGCCGCTCCCTCTCATCCTCATGGGCGATATTGGGGCAATCCCGGCGGTGGATACTCACCCCGCGACTGCGGGTGATATAGCCGATGATGGGGTCGCCGGGCAGGGGGTGGCAACAGCCCGCGGTATGGGTGAGCAGATCGCCCACCCCCAGCACCTGGATGGTGGAGGCGGATTTCTTGGGTGCCGCCGGCTTGGGCACGGCGACCAACCGCGGCTGCTCCTCCTGGGCTGCCAGCTTGAGGGCGATCTGCCTCAGGCTGATGCCGCCATCGCCGATAGCGGCGTAGAAATCGTCCACATTGTCATATTTGAAAAGGTGGGCGATCTTCTCCTGATTGCTGAGGCTCAGGCCCAGGCGGCGCAGCTCCTTCTCCAGAAGCTCCTGGCCCTCCCGTATATTCTGGGTGCGCTCCTGCCTCTTAAACCACTGCCTGATCTTCTCCCGGGCATGGGAGGTATTGACATAGCCCAGGTTGGGATTGAGCCAGTCCCGACTGGGTCCCCTCTCCAGCTTGGTGGTCAGGATCTCCACGGTGTCGCCATTCTTGAGCTGGTAGTTCAGGGGCACCAGCCGGCCATTCACCTTGGCCCCGATGCAGCGATGGCCCAGGTCGGTATGAATGCGGTAGGCGAAATCCAGGGGGGTGGCACCCTTGGGCAGGTCCCTGATCTCGCCCTTGGGGGTGAACACAAACACCTGGTCGATGAAGATATCGGTCTTGACCGACTCCAGGAACTCCTCGGCGCCGCTGAGCTCCCGCTGCCATTCCACCAGCTGCCTCAGCCAGGCTATCTTCTCCTCGTAGCCTATATCGGGCCTGGCCCCCTCCTTATAGCGCCAGTGGGCAGCCACCCCGTACTCGGCGAAGCGGTGCATCTCGTGGGTGCGGATCTGCACCTCCATGGGGGTACCCCCCCAGGACATGACGGTGGTATGCAGGGACTGATAGCCATTGTCCTTGGGGTTGGCGATGTAGTCATCGAACTCGCCGGGCAGGGGGTGCCACAGGTTATGGAGGATGCCCAGGGCCGTATAGCAGTCGGCGACGCTATTTACCAGCACCCTCAGGGCAAAGAGGTCGTGGATATCCCCGAAGCGCTTGCCCAGGGCGGTGTAGCGCTCCATCTTCTGATAAATGCTATAGATATGCTTGGGTCTGCCCACCACCTCCGCCTCGAGCCCGGCCTTCCCCAGCTCCTGTTGGAGGATGGCGGAGACCTTGGCCACAAATTCCTCCCGCTCCTCACGGCGGCTGGCCACCAGATGGGCCATCTGGCGGTAGCGCTGGGGTTCCAGGTAGCGAAAGGCCAGGTCCTCCAGTTGCCATTTGAGCTCCCAGATGCCCAGGCGGTGGGCCAGGGGGGCATATATCTCCATGGTCTCCCGGGAGATGGCGCGGCGCTTCTCGGCAGAGAGGGGGGCCAGGGTGCGCATATTGTGCAGGCGATCCGCCAGCTTGATAAAGACCACCCGCAGGTCGCTGGCCATAGCCATGAGCATCTTGCGCAGATTCTCGGCCTGGGCCCGCACGAGGTCGGCCCCCTTCTGCCGGGGCAACCTCTCCTGGGTGCTCTCCCAGGAGATGCGCCCCAGCTTGCTGGTGCCGGCCACCAGGCGGGCGATCTCGGGGTCAAATTTGCTCTCGATCTCGGCCAGGGATGCCCCGGCATCCTCAGGGACATCGTGGAGGAGGGCCGCGGCGATGGAGCTGGCATCCAGCTGAAGGTCAGCCAGGATACTGGCCGTGTGCAGGGGATGTTCGATATAGGGGTCACCGGACTTGCGTCGCTGCCCCCGGTGGGCCTCCTCGGCAAAGCGATAGGCCTCTTCCACCATCGCCAGCTTTTGGCGCGGCAAATAGCCCAGCTTTTCCCTCAGTTCAGCGAATTCCACGGCCTCTCCCTTGAAGTATAGCGCAACCGTTCTTATCTGGCAATGGTCGCCTTTACAAAGCGCCGCCTTTGCAGTATCCTAGCTAGAGACACGATTGGGAGGCCTTTCGGTGTATAAGGCGCCCCGTGGCACCACGGACATCCTCCCCCAGGAACAGCCTTACTGGGAACTGGTGAGGCAGAAGATAGTCGCCATCTGCCAGCTCTACGGCTATAGCCGCATCGATACCCCTATCTTCGAGGATGCCCGTCTCTTCGCCCGCAGCATCGGCGAGGAGACGGACATCGTGGAAAAGGAGATGTATGTCTTCCAGGACCGGGGTGGGGATAGGATGACCCTCCGCCCCGAGGGCACCGCCCCGGTGTGCCGCGCCTATGTGGAGCACGGCATGCATAACCTCCCCCAGCCGGTTAAGCTCTATTACATAGGCCCTGCCTTCCGCTATGAGCGGCCCCAGGCGGGCCGGCGCCGCCAGCACTACCAGTTCGGCTACGAGGCCATCGGCGATGCCGACCCTGCCCTGGACGCCGAGGTCATCGATATGGCCTGGCAGCTATATACCTCCCTGGGGCTGAGCCATCTCCAGCTCCTCCTGAACAGCATCGGCTGCCGGGAATGTCGCCCCAAGTATTTGGCGAAGCTCAAAGAGTATTACCGGGATCTGGCCGGCCAGCTCTGCGCCGATTGCCAGCAGCGGCTGGTCAGAAACCCGCTGCGTCTCCTGGACTGCAAACGCCCCTCCTGTCAGAGGGCGGCCCGGCACGCCCCCCGCAGCGCTGACCACCTCTGTGCCGCCTGCCTGGAGCACTTCCAGCAGCTTCAGAGATACCTTGGTCTTCTTGGCCTCCCCTATAAGTTGGACCACCGCCTGGTGCGGGGCCTGGACTACTACACCAGGACCGTCTTCGAGATCCAGCCCCGGGGTGTCTCCGGCGCCCAGAGCACCCTGGGCGGCGGCGGCCGCTACGATGACCTCATCGCCGAGCTGGGGGGCAAGCCCACCCCTGCCGTGGGCCTGGCCACCGGGATGGAGCGCATCGTGCTCAACCTGAAGAAGCAGAAGCTGCCGGTGCCCCAGCCCCCCCCGGCCACCATCTGGGTGGCCCATGTGGGCGATGCCGCCAAGGCTGAGGCCATAGGGCTCACCGCCCAACTCCGCCGGGCAGGGGTGGCCGCCCTGATGGGCATGGGGGGGCGGAGCCTCAAGGCCCAGCTAAGGCAGGCCAATGCCCTGGGGGTGTCCCAGGCCATCATCATCGGCGAAGAGGAGGTGGCCCGAGGGGAGCTCACCCTCCGGGATATGGTCGCCGGCCAGCAGCAGAGGGTGCCCCGCAGTGAGATTTTATCTGTTTTGAAGGGTAGACACCTGGGGACAGATGATATATAATATGGCGCTATGAAGATAGGTGCATCCTCACCAGGAGGCAGCCTCCCCGATAAGCGCTGTGGGCCGACTTCGGCCTCGGCAGGCAACAACCCCGCCGAGGCCGTTTCATCCCTGGCCACCCAGAAGGGTCAGGATAGGCCCGAGGCCGAGCTGGAGAGGCTAGCCAAAAGCCTGCGTCGCCATATCATCACCATGATCGGCACCGCCGGCAGCGGGCACACCGGTGGCTGCCTCTCAGCCGTGGAGGTGCTGGTGGCCCTCTACTTCAAGATAATGCGTCATCGGCCACAGGACCCCCGGTGGCCGGAGCGCGACCGCTTCATCCTGAGCAAAGGACATGCCGCCCCGGCCCTGTATGCCACCTTGGCCGAGGCCGGCTATTTCCCGGTGGCCGAGCTGCCCACCCTGAGGAAAATGGATAGCCGCCTTCAGGGCCACACCGACCGGACCATCACCCCTGGGGTGGAGATGTCCGCCGGTTCTCTGGGCCAGGGGCTCTCCTTCAGCATCGGGGTGGCCCTGGCCGGGCGACTGGACTCCAAGGACTACCGGGTCTACGTTTTGCTGGGCGATGGGGAGTGCGACGAGGGACAGGTCTGGGAGGCAGCTATATCCGCCGCCCATTTCAAGCTGGATAACCTGACCGCCATCGTGGACCATAATAAGCAACAGCTTGATGGCTGGTGCTCCGACATCATGAACCTGGAGCCTCTGGCCGAAAAATGGCGGGCCTTCGGCTGGCAAGCTATCGAGGTCGATGGGCATAGCATCCCCCAAATCCTGTCCGCCGCTGAGCAGGCCAGGGCAACCAAGGGCAAGCCCACCGTCATCATCGCCCACACCATCAAGGGCAAGGGCGTTAGCTTCATGGAAAACAACCTGGAATTCCATGGGCGAGCCCCCAATGCCGAGGAGCTGGCCCAGGCCCTTAAGGAGCTGGAGTAGGTGGCCCGGGAAGAGTCCACCAGGGAGGCCTATGGCAGGACTTTGGTGGAGCTGGGGGAGGCCAATCCCAATATAGTGGTCCTGGACGCCGATCTGGCCCGGTCCACCCAGAGCCAGATGTTTGGCCACAAGTTCCCGAGCCGTTTTTTCGACCTAGGGTTGGCGGAGCAGAATATGATCGGCATCGCCGCCGGGCTGGCGGCCTCGGGGAAGACCGTCTTTGCCAGCACCTTCGCTGTGTTCGCCTCTGCCCGCTGCTTCGACCAGCTCCGGATGAGCATCGCCCAGCCCCGACTCAATGTCAAGATAGTGGCCAGCCACGGGGGCATCACCGTGGGCGAGGACGGCTTCTCCCACCACGCCATCGAGGACGTGGGGCTGATGTGCTCCCTCCCCGGCTTCACCGTCATCGTGCCCACCGATGCCGTGGAGGCCGCCCAGGCCATCAGGGCAGCAGCCGCTCTCCTCGGGCCCTTCTATATAAGATTGAGCCGGCCCAAGACCCCCGTCATCCACGAGGATGGCTATCGGTTCGTCTTGGGCAAAGCGGTGACCCTGAGGCCGGGGCGAGATGCCACCATCATAGCCATTGGGGTCATGGTGGCCCTGGCCCTGGAGGCAGCCCACAGGCTGAGGGAGATAGAGGGCATAGACTGCCGGGTGCTCACCATGCCCACCGTCAAGCCCCTGGATGAGGAGGCTATACTCCAAGCTGCCCGGGAGACCGGGGCCATCGTCACCGCCGAGGAGCACCTGCTCCAGGGCGGGCTGGGCAGCCGGGTGGCTCAGGTGGTGAGCAGCCACCAGCCGGTGCCCATGGCCTTTATCGCCATCAAGGATGTTTACTCCAGGTCGGGCAAGCCGGCGCAGCTAATGGAGAGATGCGGGCTTACCGCCGAGGACATCATGGACGGGGTCAGGGGCGTGGTGCTGCGCAAGGCCAGGCAAATGGCCTTCCGCCTCGGCGGCCGGTAAGCCACGCCGCCGGGCCGCATCTGGCCCATACAGCCATCCAGATAGCCTTCCCCTGCCACAACTTGACAAACGAGGGCTGTATCCCGTATGTTGACCCCGCAAGACCCCGGTTTTAAGGGTAACCATAAGGAGGTGGAGAATGGGATTTCACAGGGTGCCCCAGTTTGAAAGGTTGGTCGTGTTTACCATGACGGGCAAGTATGGTGGGATCCGAGGCCCGGGGTTTGTCTACATACCCCCGGGCTACAAGGTTGTGGAGCGAATAGATTTGAGGGAGATCGTAAAGGACATGCCAGACCAGCATTGCATAACTAGGGACAATGTTGTGGTCACCATTGACCCCATCGTATTTTATAAGGTCGTGGATCCAGAAAAGAAGGTACTGAGCATCCAGAATGCGGAGGAGGGAATACGCAACGTAGCTCGGACTACGCTCAGGGCAGTGGTAGGGGATATGGAGTTCGCCGATGTCATCGCTAAGCGGGAACAAATCGCTGCCCAGCTTAAGGTCAGGCTGGCAGAAGAAGCCGGACGCTGGGGCATAGATGTGACCACCGTCGAAATAGCGGAAGTCAAGACTGACCGCATAGTGGAAGAGGCCATGGCGAGGCGGAAAGCAGAGATCGAGCAAGCTGAGGCAGAAAGAAGGGCCACCATCCTGAAGGCAGAGGCAGAAAAGGAAGCAGCCCAGGCGGAAAGGGAGGCTTTGCTGATTCGCGCTGAGGCGGAGAAGAACGCCGCCATCGCCAAGGCGGAGGGCGAAAAGCAAGCCCAAATCCTCCACGCCGAGGGCATCAGCATCTACTATCAAAAGCTTGCGGAACTGGGCCAGGGTGCCGAAACCGCTCTCCGATTTGAGAGTATAGCTGCGTTAAAGAAGTTTGGCGAATCGGAGAATGCTAAACTGGTGATCATTCCCTCAGAGATGAGAGGGCTTACCAGCGGTGAGCTGGGTGGGTTGGCTCAGTTGAGGTGGGCAGAGGCTGGAATCCCAGAAAAGCCGGAAAAGAAAGAATAATGGCCACATACTGGCCCAATTGCAGATGGTGAAGCGGTGTGACGCCCCTTGGCTAGCGTCCTCTAGGTGTCATAGCTTTTGTTGTGCGCTTATCGTCCCGCAGCTTGGAGGCACGCTTGATCGCCTTGCCGAACTTGAAGCGGTTCAGATTGACAAAGCGGCCCCTTTTGCCCATGTGCCTGATACCTCTATGGAAAGTGTGCCGAGGGCGGGATTCGAACCCGCATGAGGTTGGCCCTCAGCGGATTTTAAGTCCGCCGCGTCTGCCGGTTGCGCCACCTCGGCTTTTTCGACCCAAAATCAGCCCCGAACCTAGTTTCTGACACATCTCGAGAGACCCACGCCCAGAACGAAAAAGGCGACGGGCGGATTCGAACCGCCGAATAGAGCTTTTGCAGAGCTCCGCCTTAACCTCTTGGCCACGTCGCCTCGACCAGTTTCGTGGAGCGGGAGACGAGATTCGAACTCGCGACCCTCTCCTTGGCAAGGAGATGCTCTACCGCTGAGCCACTCCCGCGCTGTCCCTTGTTAAAGTGCCGCAGCACTCGGCCCTTCTTGCCAACCTCCCTTATGGTGCCGAGGAGGAGACTCGAACTCCTACGAGCTTTCGCTCACTGCCCCCTCAAGACAGCGTGTCTACCATTCCACCACCTCGGCCCTATGGCAGGAATGGAGGGATTCGAACCCCCGACCTGCGGTTTTGGAGTTCGAAGATCGATGCCCTCCACAGTGCCACCAAATATCATAACACCCCGTTTCGTTTGGCGTCAAGCCCCTGTTTGTACTAGCTGGGCAGAATACCTCGGAGGCCAGGGAAAGCTCGATGAGAGGCTGGTGCTCGCCTTGGAGCGGGAGTGCTGCCGCGGAGGACCCGCAGACGCTACCCGAACTTAAGCCGAGTCTGGAAGAGCAGAAGGTGATACAATGAGGAAAGAGAGCACGAGGCTTTGAATTGGAGACGCCCGAGAATGCTATTAAATGAGCGACTCCATTTTGACACGATTAAAAACCCTGTCAAATTTTTTGAGACGGGGCAAGACCTGTAGCATAATTCTCCCTGTTTGTTGTATTATAGCTCAGACGCAATCTGGCGTTCATTAAAGAACTTTACCGATTTCCATAAGGGACTGAACAGGGGGGATTAAAATGAGAGCCTTGATCACTGGCATAACAGGTTTTGTAGGGAGTCATCTGGCTGAACATCTGCTGCAAGAAGGGCTGAAGGTATATGGGACAGCGCGCTGGAGAAGCAAACTAGACAATATAGAGCACATCAAAAACAATATTCAGTTGATCAATGCCGACATGAGAGATGGCCATTCATTAGAGAGGGCTGTAAGAGAATCGAGGCCGGACTATATTTTCCATCTGGCTTCCCAATCCTTCGTTCCGATGAGTTGGTGGGCTCCAGCGGATACCATGGAGACCAATGTAATTGGGACAATACATCTATTTGAGGCAATTAGAAAATCGGATATAGATCCCAAAATTCATGTTGCCGGTAGTTCCGAAGAATACGGGATGGTTTACCCCCATGAGCTGCCCATTAGGGAAACAGCCCCCCTAAGGCCCCTCTCCCCTTACGGAGTCTCCAAGGTGGCCCAGGACAAATTATCTTATCAATATCACAAATCCTATGGCTTAAAAATTGTGGTTACCCGCGCCTTCAATCACACTGGGCCGAGAAGAGGGGAGGTATTCGTAGCCTCAAGCTTCGCCAAGCAAATCGCCGAGATCGAAAAGGGGAAAGAGCCGATAATTTATGTGGGCAATCTCGATGCTCAAAGAGACTTCTCCGATGTCAGGGATATTGTACGGGCATATTGGTTGGCACTGCAGAAATGCGAGTTTGGCGAGGTATACAATATCTGCTCTGAAAAAACGAGGACGGTGCACGAGGTTTTGAATCTACTTTTATCTATGGCCAACAGAAATATCGAGGTCAGACAAGACCCCTCTCGGATGAGACCTTCCGATGTCGCGATACTCCAGGGCGACTGTTCAAAATTTAGACAACAAACCGGCTGGAAGCCAACGATACCCTTTGAGAAAACGATGGAAGACCTACTTAATTACTGGAGAGAAAGGGTATGAGAAGGATCTTCGTTGGCGATTTTAAAATCGGGGAGGAGGAGAAAAGGGCGGTAAACGAGGTTCTAGATAGCGGGCGAATATCAGAGGGTGCCAAGGTCAGAGAGTTTGAGAAGACATTTGCCGAGTATGTCGGAACTGAGTACGCAGTGGCGGTTAGCTCCGGGACAGCGGCGCTGATGGCTGGAATGGCAGCCATCATACACCATGAAGGTATAAATGTTAAGCATGGCACAAAGGTGATAACCACCCCCTTAACCTATATCGCCACCAGCAATGCTTTGGTGACCACCGGGTTCGATCCAGTCTATGTCGATGTCGATCCTGAGACCTTCCTGATAACACCGCAAAGCATCAAAGAGCATCTTGAAAGGGTCGATGATATCGACCGGTATTCATTTATCCTCCCTGTTCATTTAATGGGTTATCCATGTGACATGGATGAAATCAATAAGATCGCCGAGAGATACGGACTCGTAACCTTTGAGGACTCAGCACAGGCACATGGGACAGTCTACAAGGGCAAAAAAACTGGGTCACTCTCATTATTATCTATCTTTTCCTTTTACATTGCCCATAACATACAGGCTGGCGAGATGGGGATTGTGGTCACAAACGATGCCAAGATTGCTCGCCTCATCAAGAAGATCAAGGCCCATGGGCGAATGTGTGATTGCCCGATATGCCAGCGGTCCCAGGGCAAATGCCCCCGATTGAAAAATTACAAGGGGGAGGAGGACTTCGACCCCAGGTTCGCACATGAATTGATAGGCTATAACTTCAAGGCCATGGAATTTCAAGCGGCATTGGCAATAACTCAAATGAAGAAGGCCGATTGGATAGCTGAGCGAAGGCGTGAAAATGTGAAATATTTGAATGAGGGGTTAAAGGGGTTTTCCGATGTGTTGCAGTTGCCCAAGTTTATGGATACGGTTAGTTATCTGGCATATCCCATCGTTATAAAGGACCCGCAAAGATTTTCACGGAAGAAGCTACGCCAAGAGCTCGAAGAGCGTGGCATAGAGACAAGGCCACTGTTTGGCTGCATCCCCACACAACAACCCGCGTATAGCCATTTGAAAAAGGAATATGAAGGCAAATTGCCCAATGCCGATTATCTTGGGAAGAACGGCTTCTACATCGGCTGCCACCAATATTTGGAAGAGGAGGATTTAGCTTATATCGTTAGAACCTTTAAGGAAGTAATTGATAAAGCAGCAGGATAGCTAATGGCAAGCGCAGCGAGAAGGGTTGCTATAAATAGCAGCTTTTTATTTTTAGGAGACATAGTCAGCAGATTACTGCATTTAGTGCTCATCATTTTTATTGCCAGAGAATTAGGTGATATCGGCTACGGCAAGTACGCTTTCGCATTCGCATTTACCTCTCTGTTCATAATTTTCTCCGATTTCGGCCTAAGTATCTTAAGCATAAGGGAGATCGCACGAGATAAATCAAAGGCCAGCAAATATTTGAGTAACGTATCGATCGTCAAAGCGATCCTGTCCCTGATTACTTTTGCTTTAATCGTCATCGTAATCAATTTAATGGACTACCCTCAAGACACGACTCAAACAGTTTACATTGTCGGACTTATCGTAGTTTTTAGCTCCTTTACCCAATTCTTTAGGTCGATATTCCGCGCCTTTGAAAGAATGGAATACGAGATGATGACTAGAATTGTAGAGGAGACGTTAGTCATCGGAGCCGGCCTGACAGTATTATTTCTGGGATATGGGCTACTAGAGCTAGTTTCTGTAATTCTGGTAGCTCGATTTTTAATGTCCTTATTCAGTCTAGCGATTGTTATTAAGAGATTCACCGCACCCGAATTATCGCTTGACATACCCCTCGCCAAACAACTGATCAAAGCTGCGCTTCCTTTCGGCCTAATGGCGATTTTCTTAACGATTTACTTCCAGATAGATAGCGTCATGCTCTCCGTAATGAAGGGAGATGCGGTCGTTGGCTGGTATAATGCCGCATATCAATTGGTCTTGGCACTAATGTTCATTCCCGCTGCCTTTATCGGCTCCCTCTATCCCCTCCTATCAAGATACTTCAAGTCCTCAAAGGACAGCCTGAGGATAACCTATGAAAAATCATTCAAGTATTTGCTCATCCTGGCCATACCACTTGGCATTGGCACAACCCTGGTGGCAGATAAGGTCATAGCCTTACTATATGGGGCAGGCTTCGCCAATTCAGTGATCGCATTGCAGATTCTGGTCTGGGCCGTCTCATTGATATTTTTGACCTCCCTTGCCGGTCACACGATGGCTTCCATTGACAAGCAATGGATAAGTGTCAGAAATATGGGTATCGGGGCATTATTAAATATAATCTTAAATCTCTTATTAATCCCCCCTTATAGCTACATTGGGGCAGCAGTGGCCACAGTTGCCACCGAGTTAACGATTTTCGTATTGTATTATCATTACCTTCAAAGACACTTATACCGCTTGCCCATGCACAGGGTTATCTTAAAACCTTTAGCTGCAGCGCTGATCATGGGCATAATCGTCTACGGCTTTGATTTTATAACTACTAACGTATTTATAATCGTGCTTGGGGCTATACTTTCCTACGGTGTGCTCTTATACCTGCTCAGAGTTTTTGGTCCCGATGAGATAAGATTAATAAGAGATTTTTATAAAGAGCGCCAATAAAGGCTAAGGGTTTGGACTATTATTATCCCCTTCCCCCCTTCCAATCTGAAACATAATCTTGTGCCGTGTATAAAGGAGGGCGCTATGAACCGGACTCGACCCACTCCTCCATGACAGTTATCCACAGGTAGACCTTTCGATAGGGCTCGGTGTCCTCACCCTTGTAGAGCGAAAACTCCACCTTCTGGTGGGCGCCGGCCCTTGTGGGCGAGAAGGTTATTGGCTGCTCCCACTTCCCCTCGTGCTTTAAGGCGATCGACCCTATCTCGCTTACCTTTTCCCCGTCGATAGTTATCTCCACCCTGTAGTCCGTTGTCTCGTGTTCGTGATTTACTATCCCCAACCTCACCACGGCCTTTTCTCCGAGGACAAGCACTTTGGGGTAGTCCTCGGCCTTCCCCTGCGGGCCCAAGATGTAGAACTCGGTGAACCTCTCCCCCACCCTCGGCGTGGCTGTCACATACACGAGGGAGCCGATAGCCCCCAGCACTGCTACGACCAAAAGCACCGTCAGAGCCTTGTCCCAGCGGCTTCGGGCTGTGGTTGTAAGCGAAGGTATCAATGCTCACCTGCCCTCTCAGCGGGAACGAGGTAGACCCCGGGGCGAACTTCGAGCAGTTCGCTATTTTTGATTGGCGCATACTTCTGGCTCCCGGGCAAACCGGTGTAGAGCACTGAGACGCCCTGTTGTCTAAGCCACTCAGTGTCAACATTGCCGGTAATAAGCACTTCTCGCACCTGCTTTGCCCATTTCGTGCGGAAAGGAGCGGAGGCTGCTCCGGAGACCATGTTCCCAGGGCCAGCAATGGGCGGATAGGCCCAGGCCAGGCTTGGCTCCATCATGACCACCTTATGTCCCGGGGCGGTATGCTGGCCAAGCCAGACGAAATCGGCGTATACCTGGTCATCCATCATATGGTAATAGCGGGCGTAATCGCCTCGCTGCTCGTTGAACAAGCCCGTGGTGAGGGCGGCAGCGACGACGGCTATGCCCACACCGATGCAAATGACACGCGTCCAGCCTGAGAAGCGATGCGACACGAGGGCCTCCATACTTTTGGAGAGTGCGGGGACAGAGCGGAAGAAGGAGGCGACGCCGTAACCAGCCAGGATCGCCATGAACAGGCCAAGGTAAGACCAGCCTCGTTCGTAAAGAATGCTGGGGCCCAGTTGATATCGCGGATACACGAAGTTCAAGAACAATAGGAGAAAAACTGTAAGCACAGGCAAGACATAGGTCCGGAGACCATATCGGCGGTCCAATACAAATATGAAGATACCCCAAACGAATAGGGCCACGGCGATAACCCCGAACGCTTCAAAAAAGCCGGCATTGAAGCCCAAATACCTGCTTATGCCGGGGTCACCGGCCACTGCCCGTTCCAGCGTGCTTTTGCTGACGGAAGGCAACCACACGCCCAGCACGATGATGGGGATGAGCATCCGAACCCCGACCGCAGCCACGAGGTTCGTCGCCGCGCGATAGCGCCGCACGGCCAGAGCCTCCGCCATCAGGGCCGCGAGGTAGAGCGCCGCAAGGGCGGTGACGACCCCCTCAGTAGGTGGGTGAACGAAGATGGTGCCGCCGATAAGGATCAACAATAGCCAGAGGGATTGCCCCATGCCCCTGGCCTCCAGCCTGTGCAGCACCAGGAGAGTCACTGGGATGAAAATCATCGCCGCCGAGACGGGCACCAGAAAGGTGGGGCCGAGGGTCCGTATGGAGGTGGGTATCAATGGCACAAAGAGCGCAGCAGCCCACCCGAACCCGTCACGGCGGCCCAGGGCATATACCAGGAAGGCCAGCAAGGCGACCATCGCCCCCGGTGCAACCCGGTACAGTCCCATCCAGGAGAGGCCTGTGATGGTCTTGAGGAACCCCAGTAGCAGGTGAAACCCCATCTCGGGGTGATAGCTGATCTCCCCCCGCCCATAAGGGGTCGTATATTGAAGGGAGCCGTCTTCGAGCATGCTCTGGGTAAAGCCCAGGGCAAACCATTCGTCCACGTGAAGCGGATACCTGTAATCCCAGTGGGGGCCCATGCCCGCCCAGAAACTGAAAAGGAGGATCCCCATGATGGCGGCGACCCGAAGTAAGGGCGTGTGCTTTGCCCATGATTCTTGGGCTAGGCTCAGGAGGGCCCATGGCCGGGAGTGCCGGTATATTATCCTCATCGGCTCGACTTCGCTTGCGGGTATCTCAGGTCTCAGTTTATACTAAATAGGGTCTCGGGTAAAGGATGTCCGCGGGGGCTCAAGCAGGGTGATACCAGATAGGGGGGATTTGTGGACCTAGTTATCATCATAGCCCTCTCGCTATTGCTGGTGCCCCTAGTGGTCCTGGCCACAGGGCCTTTGCGCATCGTCCTCGGCCTTCTCTTTGTCCTCTTCTTCCCTGGCTACACCGTCGTCGCGGCGTTGTTCCCCCACAAGGGCAACCTGAGTGGCATTGAACGCCTGGCCCTCAGTTTCGGACTTTCCATCGCCGTGGTGCCGCTGATGGGACTCGTTCTGAACTACACCCCCTGGGGCATTGGCCTCTACCCCATCCTGATTTCCCTGCTCCTGTTCATCGCCGTGATGGCAGCCATCGCCTGGTATCGGCGGCATAGGCTTTCGCCCGAGGAACGCTTCCAGCCTCAGCTTGGCATCCATCTCAAGCTGTTATCCCGTTCTTGGGCGTGCCAGGGCCGTTGGGATAGGCTGCTCGGCCTCCTCGTGGTCATGGCGATAATGGGCGCCCTGGGGGCCCTGACCTGCGTCATAGCATCCCCTAAGGCGGAAGAGAAATTTACCGAGTTCTATATCCTGGGCCTGGAGGGGAAGGCGGAAGGCTACCCCCGCAAGATTATCTTGGGGGAGGAGGGCAGGGTAATCCTGGGGCTGGTGAACCGGGAGCATGAGACCACAATCTACAAGGTAGAGATAACCATTGACGGGGAAAGGGCCGGAGAGATCGGACCTATCACCCTGGACCATGGGGGGAAATGGGAGCAGGAAGTGAGCTTCGCCCCCACCAGGGCGGGGCCCGACCGGGAGGTGGAGTTCCTCCTGTTTAAAGGGGCGAGCCCAGAGCCTTATCAGGCGCTTCGCCTTCAGGTCGATGTGCTGGAGGGAATTTAGGGCCAATGAGATCCCTTGAGGAATGACCCCAAATGCGACCAACCTCTCACCTCATTGTCTCCACGCCCATAAGCGCCGGCATTGGATTGGCTGCTTGGTCAGTGTTTCCAGCCCTGTTGTGCCTGGCTGCCGGGGTATTAATTGACGCGGATCACATCCTGGACTATGTGATCTGGTCCCTGAAGAATACTCGCCGGACCTTTGTCCTCATCCTGTACGCCTGGGAGGTCCTGGCGCTGCTGATAGTCTTTTGTTGGCTTACCGCTTGGAACCCCTACCTCATAGCTGCCAGCGCAGGGTATGGTGTGCATTTGGCGGCCGATCACCTGACCAACCAGACAAAGCCCCTGACCTATCTCCTGGCCTATCGGCTGGCCCACAGGTTCAATGCGAGAAAAGCTGTGGGTTTTGTGCCCCCCGACCCCATTCCGGGGTTGATCGAAGCCGCCATCAACAAGGCCAAGAAATTGGCAAAAACAGAAAGGTCTTGAGGCAGCTCGCCAGCTTCAATCTCGCCACTGGGCTTAAGAATTTGAAACCCGATGGCAAATCGACTCGCTTCGCTTGACAATGAAGGCCTTTAGTCTTAACCTTGAAGTATGATTGTTGGCCAAGGGGTTTGACCGCGTTTTAAAAGCCTCGGATTTAGGGCCTCGATTCAAGGGAGGGGTATGATGCGGGGTAAGAAAAGCCGATTTCTAGCCATCGCCCTGGCCATATCGCTGCTGATGTCCATATCCGTTAATGGTGCATCCTTTGTCGTATACGCCCAAGATAACACCCTGGATACGGATGGAGATGGCTTGACCGATTGGGAGGAGGCCTATAAGTATCATACCGAGCCCGACGATGCTGACACCGATGGGGACGGCTTGACCGATGGGGAGGAGATCAAGATATACAAGAGTGACCCCCTCAGCATCGACTCCGATAACGACTCTCAAGGGAATCCTGGGCTATATGATGGTGCAGAGGTTCAATTAGGAACCAACCCGACCCAGCCGGATTCCGATTTCGATGGCGTTGATGACTACCAGGAGCTTACCAGCTGGACAGAAGGGACAACCTGGCGTTGTCCCTTCATTGCCAATATCCCCATCTTCTCCATAACGGTGGACCCCCAGGTCAAGATCACGCTTACCGGCAAGATGGAATACATCCAGGAGTATATCGAAGGCGACACGATGACCTATGAGACCACCAGTACCCGTTCGGAGGCCTACGCCAGATCGGCGACCAATGAGATAGCCCAGGAGGTGGCCAATTCTGTAAGTCGGAGCCGGGAGGAAACCCGTACCTTCTGTCAGACGTTTGCCCAGGAAGTAACCCAGCAATTGACCCAAACTGTGAGGGAGGAGTTTTCCGAGGAAAATACCAGGGAAATGGTGAGGGAGGCGGCCCAGGCGAGGGGGATAACATTATCCCAAGAGGAAATAAACAGCGTTGCCAGCTCCATAAGCAACACTGTAGGTACTACATTTAGCGAGACGAACTCCGAGACCGTTTCCGCTTCGATAGAGGCTACGGTTGAGGCGGAGGCATCCATTTTCCCCCCTGGGGGCAGTGTCAGTGCCAGTGTCACCGCTACGGCCTCCGCCGAGGCCACCTATGAAACCACGAAGACCGCCACCGAGGAGACCACCCGAACCCATGCCAGCGAAAATGTGAGGGCGAACTCTCAAGCCTTGACCGAAGAGATAACCCAGACGGAATCCTACCGGCAGGCCGAAACCGCTATTTCGACACGGGCCTCGGAGATCGCCCAGTCGGTCTCTGAGACCCTGAGGCAGGAGACCCAGGAAAGCATTTCCCAAACCACGGCCACCACCGAGGAGGTGGCCACCGCAACCAGCGAGAGTCAAGCCATCACAGAGGCATCGGAGGTGGCCACAGTAGAGGCAGCCAGAAATGCCATCCAGAGGAACTTCGAATCGAGGGAGACCTTCGCCAAATATGTGGATGGCGGGATAATTTACACCGGCGCCTATATCGAAAATAGGGGAGAGGTGGCAGCCACGGTCAAGAACCTTTACTTCAACCTGTTTTTGGGGAACTCGGCCATCCCTTATAAGAGGAGCGAGATAATATGGGGCATCAGTGACTTCCCAGAAGGTAAAACCCTGGCACCAGGTGATAGGGCTCATGAGTTTATCGAGTTCCACGTTACTGGAATAGAGGCTATAGAAGCCATAGACAGTGGCCAAGGCTTCAGGGTGGAATTTGCCGACCCTCTGGAGCTAGAGGATGAATACCACAATGACTGGGCCTACTACAGGGCCAATATATTCGGCTCGACCGTCCAGGTCATCATCGATGAGGGCGACGGCCTGATAAAGAAGGCCTTTGTGGTGGCCAATGTGGATAAGAGGAATGGCATAGGCATTACCCGCCTGCTCGATCAATTGGTCAGAGCCGGGGTTATCAGCGATTATGACATAGCCGGTGGGTATTTGTTGGGGCTAGATGGCCTGTATATCGGCGGTGGCAGGATATGGGCCACTGTTTACGAGCGGGGTGGCACCTCCCCCGAAAAGCAAGAACACAGAGCCTACATCGACCTCTTTGATACCCTAAGGCTGAAAGGCGGCGATAAGCTCTCCTTCATATTCACCTCAGATACAGATGGCGATGGGATTGTAGACCGGATCGAAGAGACCCTGGGTACCAACCCGTTCAGTCCGGATACCGATGCTGACGGCCTAACAGATTATGACGAGATTCACACCCACCTCACCAATCCGCTCTTATGGGATACGGATGGGGGCGGATTGAGCGACAGCGTCGAGGTCCAGCTCACCCTGAATCCCCTTGACCCCACAGACGATGTGGCCGCTGCCATAATCGAGGCGGAGGATTATGACCAAGCCTCGACAACCTATACCCCCACATACTTCCAGGGTTCAAGGGCGATAAAGCTGGAGCGGGATGGGGACTGGGTGAGCTACGACATATTCATACCCAGAAGCGGGGACTATGAGCTTGACCTGAGGACGGCCTCCTACATCGACGTCCGCGAGCTATATAGCGGCGGAATTTTGAGTCCCACCACGGCTCAGCTCGGCAATGCCATTGAGATATACCTGGATGATGAGCTAAAGGATGTGGCCTTAATGGCGAATATAGAGGAAGGCTTTGGCACCGATGAGATACTAATAGCAAAGGATAGCTATGCCAGGCTGACAATAACCAGACTGGAAACAGCTAAAACCTTATTGGTGTCACTCACAAGTCCCGTAATCGCCCATTACTACGGGAGCCTGAAGCAGGGGCTCCAGGGTTTGATCGGTCCTTTTGAAAAGGATTCGGAGCTGTGCTTTTATATCTGCTACGACGGTGAGGTGCCCACCTTGCCCCAGATATGGCAGGCGAGGCTATCCGCAGATGCCGACACTGACGGAGACGGAATCCCCGATACCGAGGACAACTGCCCCTTTGTGAGCAATCCCGACCAGGAAGATAGTGATGGGGATGGGATAGGGGATGAGTGCGACAATTACCCCTATTTTTACAATCCCGGGGTGGAAGGCGTCAAGACCTGGGCGGAGCTGAGGCTGAGGCCAGAGGACATCGCGGAGCTGAGGCAAGAGGATGTCGCCAAAATCTTCAGGATCGAAAAGGCCGCCCCTGGCCTATATTATTTCAGGTATGAAGAGGGGGATGATACCAGTTTCGATGACCTGATCCTCAAGATCGAGCTGATCCCCGAGAGCTCCGGATATGCGCGCCTCCGCCTGAAATTGAACGATGTATGTGCTGGCCCCCACACCCTGAAGCTAAAATATCGCGGTCATCTGCCATATCGGCAGCAATACATCGATTACTTCAGATTGTTCAAGGTCGATGATATAAGCCCCCTCACCGCCATTGAAAAGGTCGGTCAATATTATCACGACTACTCCCGTCAAGATGGACTGGGTGGCCCGGCGACGAGCGAGAATTTTGTCCTATCGGCCGATGGAGACTGGGTGGAGTATGTCACCACCACGGTGGACTCGGATTACTTCATGCTCACCGTAAAGGCCAAGGATATGCCACCGGGGGATGTAGAGGGCATAGTATTGCTGGTATACATTGATGGCAGATACAAGGGGACGCTGTTCTATCATAAGGGCGATGAATCCTACACGAATAAGAGCCTGTTCTTGGGCACGCTCCCAGCGGGGGAGCACCGGATTAGAATCGTGTATATGAATGACAAGGGCAACAGGGTGGCGATCCTGGAGGCGATACATCTGGATACGGTAAAGACGACCATCCAGCCCTTGCATGGCGTGGAGCAGCTTACCAGAGATCTGAACCGGGTGATAAGTGGGCTCCCCTCGACGATTGACATGGTCTTAAGCAATACCGGCATAAAGCAGGCGGTTTACGTGGCCCATCTGAGCGGGCTCGGCAGTGATGAATACGGTTTCCCGCCGGTGATTGCCTTAAACAAGCCCATCCCCGCCCTGGTCAAGGCAAATGTAACCATGATAGACGGAAGCCCCCAGCTCGAGCTTCGGGTGGAGAACAGGGACAACGTGACTGTAAGCCTGGTTACATACCTGGACATGCAAAAGATAAATGAATCCCCGCTTCAGCCGGGGACGACCGACATCGAAATACCGTTAGACCAATATATCGCCGAGACAAGGGAGTATCGGTTCAGATTTGAGTTGGAATATGAGCCGCCGAGGGCGAGGATCGCCGTCATCCATCTGCCCGGCTCCAACGCAGAGAGATGGCTGGAGAAGTTGAGCCGGTACGGATACAGGCCAGAAAAGATAAGCCCCGACGAGATACCCTGGGACGCTGTCACTTATCAGCTCCTCATTTTGCCTTACCGCTGGGCAGATTTCGATCATCTCCCCCTTCCCATAGATGGCATAATCGGGGGGATGCCAGATACCTATTATCCCGTTTACCCATCGATTACAATGCAAGAGGTCGGTGACAGGCTCAAATCCTTCGTCGCCAGTGGCGGGAGGCTCATCGTCGATGGGGCGGGATGGTATGGCACCAGAAAGGGATATGCCTTCTTGCCTGATATCACCATAAGTCCTGCCCGCTCCAGCAAACTGCCGGTTTTTATCCCAGAGGAAATGCGATTGCACCCCATCATAACCGGCTCTGGGGAATTCCCCACCGAGTTGCAGGCTCGGGACTTTGGCAGGGCGGAGGACGTGATAGACCAGGAAATAGATGCGATAAAGCTGATGGGCTGGACTGTTATAGCCGCCACCTATGAAGAGGTGCCAGACGTTTATGAGCTAACCGCGGAAGAACTGGCTGTGGAATTCCGGAAAAGGCCTGTAAACCCCGTGGTGATTGAGAGTGGCACCATATTTGATATGGGCAAGGTGGTGTATACCACCTTTGGCCTGACCGGCTATGACAAATTATTGAAGAATATCCTATTGTGGCTCGATCCCTACGCCACTTTGCTCATAGACACCTCAAAATATGAAATAATAAGCGCCGTGTTGCATAATACGACGACTGCGGAATCTCTCGTCGTCCCTGGCATTGAGACAAAGCTGCCCATCAAAATCAAAACAGAGGCCCCAGGCTCCATACCTATAGAGACCACGGCATTCCTCAAGAAGGACCCAAGGGTGGCAAATACCAAGGCCTCCACGCTAAGGGTCATAGAGGGATATCTCGGCGTAAATATGACGTCTGAGTTGGTGAGTCCAGCTAGGCCGGCAGCATTTGAGCCCCTGGTTATCCAGGCCCAGATCTTCATCGCTAAGGCTGACTTGGAGACGGCACTGGCGAAGTTCAAACCCTATATAAGCCCCGAGCAATGGGAGGCCTGCCTGACACAGTTCTATAATTACATAGGCGATATGGAGGGGTTTGAGCAGTATCTGACGGAGACCATCAAGGGTGATATGACCCAGGAGGAATGGGAGGAGTGTCTGCGGTCATTCCGCACCCACATGTCCGAATTCAACAGGTATATGAGCGAGGGCGACTGGGAGGTGAAGCTGGCCTACGCATACGATACCGGCTCCACAGCGCTGCCAGGCATGCGGGTGAACGTCGTCAGGGATATAGCTGGGGAGGTGCTGGAGTTCGTTCTCCCGGATTTGGCGGCCAAGGCGGAGATGACCCTCCCCGAAAAACCCGAGCTAATACTTAGATCATCCTTGGCGTTGCAAGGGTTGCCTCCGTTTCCAGGGGATCCCGCACTGGATGTCGGCGCTGACGGCGAGATCGAATGGACATATTCCGGGGTTTTCGACACCATAGATGTCACGCCAGACCTCTCGACCGCTATAAAGGGGTTCCTGCCCACTGTGCCATTGTACTTTACATCCCAGACCTCGGGTCTAATGTTGATCAAGAAGATGATCATGGTGTTCCAGGAATCAACCCGGGTGTTCAAATTCACCGACAAAGAAGACCCCTCGATGTGGCCCGAGTGGTGGCAGATTGGCGATTTGATTGTGGAAACGATCTTCCCCTCCACGGTGGTGGAGAACACCGAATACACCATATACTACAGGATATATAATAGCGGCAACGAGACCGCGGTCATAACGGACTTCAAAACCACCGCTGGCGTGCCCATTGAACTCAGGACCCAATGTGCCCCTTACATCCCAGGTGCCGAGATTTTCCCCGTTGAAATCCCTCCCGGCAAATATGCCCTAGGAAAACTGGCGAGGACTGCCCCAGCCTATGACCCGCACGACCCTATTGACGAGGTGGAGGGCGTCACCCTGAGTGTTTACTACGTCGAGCCCATGGAGCGTATAGACATAGGCAAATGGCAGGCGACCATCGGACCTCTGCCAGCAATGGGCTTAACCTATAAGATAGAGGCCAAAGACGATGTGGGTAACTCCTGCCAAACCCAACAATCCGTGTCGCTGCTGAGATTGCCCGACCTCACCGTTTCCGATATCGGAGTCAGCGATGCCTTTCCCAAGGAAGGCGACGAGGTTGAGATAAGGGCGACTGTCTATAATAGGGGTCGTGCCCTGAGCCAGGCCACCACCGTTGAATTCTATGCGGGAGACCCCGGCGAGAGCGGAATCCTGATAGGCGCGCCGAGCGTTGCACAACTCCTAGCTGGGCAAAGCGCTGAGGTATCTGTTACCTGGGCAACGACCTCCGGGGATTACGACCTATATGTGATTGTAGACCCAGACAATTTGGTGAACGAGTCTTACGAAGATAACAACACCGCTATACGGTATGATTTCATCGTAACAACCAATCAACCCCCGGTCGCCTCCTTCACCTACCCGGCGGAAGACCTGATTGTGGGGCAACCTATAACATTCGACGCCTCAGCCTCTTACGATGTGGATAGCTTTATCGAGTCTTACGCATGGGACTTCGGGGATGGGAGCCCCAGCGTCATCTTCACCTACTCGCCAGAACAACCGACCGTAGAAAAAGTGGCCACGCATTCTTATTCAAGCCCCGGCGATTACACTGTAACCTTAACGGTTACCGACAGCGAGGGGGCGTCAGGAACGAGGAGCGAGACAATAACCATCGTTCCGGAGGCGACCATAGTCAGCATCTCGCCGCCGAGCCAAGAGGTTGCCTATGAAATGTCGTTCACTGTGGAAGTAGTGATAGAGCCAAAATTCGCCATAGCCGGTGCCCAATTCGACCTCAGCTTCGACCCCTTGCTTGTGGCCGTAGATAAGATAGAAGAGGGGGACCTGCTGAATCAAGATGGAGCCAGTACATATTTCTTCCCGGGGACTATAGATAACGGCGCCGGGAGGGTCAGCGGTGTCGCCGGCGCCATAACAGGGCCCGGGGAGACAGTAGCCTCCCCGGGGACGCTCGCCATCATCAGCCTAAGAGCCAAGACGGTGACAGAAACAACCACCGCGCTGCTGGACTTGACAAACTTTATAGTGGGAGACGCGCAAGGGCGCGCCATGCCCATCATTGTACACGATGGGAGCGTCACCATCCTGCCCTATGCGGACTGGGATGTAAACTGCGATAAAAGGGTCAATGTCCTGGATATGATCAGGGTAGGGCAGCACTGGGGTGAGACCGGGGCGCCCCACTGGATCCGGGAGGACGTCAACAGGGATGGAAGCATTAATGCCTTGGACATGATCCTGATAGGTCAAAACTGGACCCATATCACGATTGCTGGCGCCTTTGCTGGAGCGATATCCGCCCAAGAGGTGACGACTGTCAACATCTCCCCAATTAGTCAAGCAGTCCCCCCGGGGGAGACATTTACGGTGAATGTGGTCATAGAGCCCAAGGTTGCCATAGCCGGTGCCCAATTTGACCTCAGCTTTGATGCCACGCTGGTGACAGTGGTCGACGTGGAGGAAGGAGACCTGCTCAGTCAAGACGGAGCAAGCACGTTCTTCCAGCCCGGGGCCATAGATAACGATGCCGGGACCGTCACCGGTGTGGTGGGCGTGGTCATCACTCCAGGGGCAAGCGTCTCCTCGCCCGGGACCTTTGCCATAATTACCCTAAGAGCCGGAACCACGAGCGGAACCGCGCCCCTCGATCTATCGAACGTTATCGTGGGAGATATACAAGCAAACGAAGTGCCCATAGAGACGGGCAGCGGGGATGTCGAACTATTTGGTCTTGATGCCACCGTCATTAGTGGTCAGGTGCTTCTGCAAGGGCGCAGCCACCACGATGGGCCGACACTCCTCATCGATGGCGAGCCCGTGACCACTATCAGCGACGTGGAGGGCAATTACTTCATCCCGGCTCCGCCGGGAGTCCCCCACACTATTGCCATTACCATGCCTGGTTACCTGTCTATCACGAAAAGCGCTGTAGTGGGTGAGGCTGGGAAGATAAAGCCCCTTCCCCCGGTTACCTTGCTCGCTGGCGATGCCGATGGCAACGGCGTCATAGACATTTATGACCTGGTGACAATAGCAGCCAACTTCAACACCTCGCCGCCCGGCGATGAGACGGCAGACATTAATGGTGACCAGGTAGTGGATATCTATGACCTGGTGTTAGTGGGAATGAACTTGGGGAAGGCCGAAAGCCCCTCGTAGCCCCGTCGAGATCGCGCTTTCGGTCATTTGCCCTGAGACCCGAAGCGTCTGTAGCTGTAGATGAGGCGGTAGAAAACCACCACGTTAGTTGAAATAGCTATGGCCAAGAGACAAAGATAGACCTGCCCGGCGATGCCCCCCAGCATTACCAGGAAGAGCCTTATATCGCGCGAGGCGATGGAGGAGAGCCCCCTGTCGAAAAGGGGGCGATGCTGTGGGTCGATGCGGGCCCTGGTATAGCTGACAGAGAGGATGCCGACGATGGCCAGAAAGCCTACTAGCCAGATTCCGGCATAGCTCTCATGGGCCAGGGACCACAAAGTCATTCCCAGCACTATCAGGGCATCGGCATAGCGGTCGAGCACGGAGTCCAAGAAACCGCCGAAGGATGAGGTCGTGCCTTTGAGGCGGGCCAGGCCACCGTCTATCCCGTCGGCTACGGAGGACAGTTGAGCCAGGATGCCGCCCACGATATTCTGGCCCACGGTGAAGCTGACAAAGGACAAAACGGCGATGCCCAACGCCCCCCAGGTGGCTTGATTGGGGGTTAGCCTTGTCCTGGCTAGCAGCTTTGCTATGGGCTCTGACAGCCTTCGATTGATATGTCTGGAAATGAAGCCGTCGTATACGTCGCTCATCCCCACCCCCTAGGCTGTAGCAAAGCCCAGGTCCTCCTCGGTGTCCACATCTGTCCAGAAGGAGCCAGTGACATCACAGGTGGCAAAGCGGCAGCCTGTGCCCACCAAAAACCGGATCACATCGCTGATCTCGATGTGGATGCCAAGCTCGGGAATGAGCTGCTCTACGGCATCTAGGAATCTGCCTGTCAGCAGAAAGACGCCGGTATCGAGACCATCCCAGGAGGCCAGCTCCTTGCCGATGTGCCTGATGCACCCGGCGCTATCAACCAGGACCTTGGTCGCTTCTGCCAACTGGTGATGGCCCGCGGGGGCGAAGTCGACGCATAGCGTCTCGGCAACAGGGGACTTGTCCAGGAGGCGACAAACGAAGCCCAGTTCCATAATATGGTCGCCCATGCAAAGAACGAAGGGCTTCCCTTCGGCCCATGGTTTGGCTTTCCCCACTGAAATAGCATTGCCGCCGAGGTAGTCCGGGTTAGTGATGTACGCCAGCCTGGCGCCAAAGCGGCTGCCATCGCCGAGCGTGGCCTTCACATGGGTTGCGCAATAGCCGACCACCACAGCTATCTCCGTGATCCCCGCTGCCACCAGTGCCTCGATGGGATGCCAAATCAACGGCTTGCCGCGCACTGGCAGCAAGACCTTGGGATAGGTAGCGGTTAGGTCGCCTAGGCGACTGCCATCGCCAGCAGCCAGGACAACCCCCTTGCTGACGCGCCCATCGGCCATGATATAGTTGTACCTCCTTGGGGCGACATTGTACTTTTGGCAACCAGGGATGATCAGAACACTGCCTACGACGAACTGTTTGGCGCGCAGTCCATCGATTCAGGATACTTTAGGGGGCAAGCTCTGTCAACAAGGCTTACATTGTGGTTTCACACTTTTCAATTGTTTTGCAGCCAACAAACTCAAAGCTGAGCACGGCCGCACCATTCTGCAAGCAAGGCGGCATAGTTGAATTCGAGAGTCGGACCCAATAGTATACAATTGACGGGCCACAGCGGCAGATAACCCATGATAGATGCTGATCTTCTGCTTTACAGGGTGCTCCTTTTGCACCAGCTACTCAAGCTGGATTACCTCGCAGAAGCTGAGCGGCGGGGCTGGCCCAACCGCGGACTGGGAAATCGGCGGAACAACAGGAACACATTGAGCTTTCTGGGCCGGGCACCTGCTGCCCAAGCCATTGAGCGGCTGCTCGGCGGGCTTGGGCACGCCCTCAAGGACCGAGGGGTGGGGGACCGCTATCGCCTGCTGCGCCGCCTCTATACCATCTCGCCTTCGGTTCACGAGCTCTGGTTCTTTGATAGCCACTTTCGCCTCCGCGTTGACAACATCATCCAGGGCAGGCTGGGGCTCAAGACCTTGCTCACAGCTCATGCTTCGGGCAATCACAGGTTGGGGAAGGCGGTGCTCACCTATGTGGCCAAGAATGCGATTCTCCTCGAAAATCAGTACCGGGGGAGGGGCATTCGCGGGCTGTTGGAGGTGGAACCGGAGCGAAATGCTTTGGAACGGTCAGCCCAGTTGATCCGGCGGTATCAGGGAAGGCGCCCCGGTGACCAAGAGGGGCTGCTGAGATCAGGGCTCATTGAAGAGGTGCTGGCTACGGCACACGGCCTATTGCGGGATGCGGGATATGCCCCCATCACCCTGGGCAACCTGGCAACCAAAGACAGGTGGCTATTCTATGCGCCTTGCGCCATAAACGAGGGGCCACTCTTTATACCCGGGGGCCAGCTTCTCCCCTCCATGCTGGCGGATAGCCTTGACAGGGTCAGTTCCAGGGACGCTCTGGGGCAGCACCTGATCGTATGGGACTACCTGTCCGAAGATAGCTCGTTGGCGGCCTCCGGGCAAATGGCGGCGTGGCGGCTTCGAATCCGGGAATTGCTGGCATCATCGGGAAAGGGGGACAAGGCCGGTCTCGAACTGTGACAGGGAGGAGGAATGGGATGTTCTCTGATTATGTCGCTCTGGTCAAGAACTTGCGGGGGGTTGTCCTGGTCAGGCCGCAAGCTCCCGAGGCCGAACAGCTTGTGCAATGGCTTGGCCAAAGGTTTCGCTACAGAAATGTGGGGGTGCCTCCCTCCGTGGTAGACAAGTCCCCCGCCTTCTTCGAATCTCGGCTGGGAGGTAACCCTTTTGTGAAGCTGGCCTATCCCTTGGAGAGCCTTATGAAGGTTGCTGAGTGCGTCGGCCGGCTCAGCAACCTTCAGCCGGAAATGGTCGAAGCGACCATTCTGGCATCAGCCTATGCGAGCCCGGTTATCTGCTTGGGCTCCTCCCTATACGGGGAGCTACAAGGCTTGTCCATCGACGAGGTTCAGACCAAGGTCGAGCTTGGTGACAGGGAATGGAGATTACACCTCCGCATCGCTGATTATTCCGTACTTGACCTATATCGATGGAGCACCGAGCAAGCCAGGCATCTGTGGCGGGGTGAGCTCAATGGGTTTGCCGAGGCGAGGCGGGAGAGGATCCACAGAGATAAGAGAAGGTACTGGCGGCTTCAGCGGGGCGATAGCGCCCCTAAGCCCTTCCTTTGCTATCTGGATTTGGCGCAGACGATTGCCCTCGACCCCGCCCTTCTCGAGAGGATCGTCAGCCTCCCGGAGGCTGAGGTCTGTGCCGGCCTGGCCATAGTCACGGCCGTGGTGGTGGCTTAGGCGTGTTCCCGAGCTTCTAACTCGCCTCACTGGCCCGCGGCGGGGCTGGCGCTATCCCACCGAGTCTGTCCCCATGTTGAAAGCCTTGAGATTTAGCTCGGCCCTGTCTGGGGGGAAGCTGGCCTTTATTTCGGCCTCGATATCCCCCTTAGTGAGGGGGAGCAGGTCGATCCCGATCAAGGCCCCCAGCATGATGACATTGGCTACTATGGGCGCCCCCAGCCCGAGGCCCATGGCTGTGGCATCTATGAACCAGGCCGATTGAGAAAGCCCCCTGATGGTCTGCTTCAGCGCCTCGTAATCAGGGTACTGGGCCTTCCTGGAAAGGACGTCAACCGGGAAGAGGGGTTGGGAATTGGTGATGGTCACCACCTTGGGGTTGCCGTACTTGACCAGCACCCTCAGGGTTTCCAGGGGCTCCAGGCCGAGGATGATATGGGCTTTGCCCTCGGGGATGAGGGGGCCGAGGGGCATGTGTTCGGACACCCTGACATTGCTCATAACCGCGCCACCCCTTTGGGCGGCACCGAAGGTCTCCCCGATGCTGACAAAATAGCCCTTCTTCACCAGCGACCTGCCAATCAAACGGGAAAGCAAGATATTCCCCTGCCCACCAACCCCGCTGATGACCAAGTTCATCGGGTCTTCCTGAATGGCCATTACGCTGGCTCCTCCCTGGCAATAGCCCCGAAGGGGCAGATGTCAACGCAAACCCCGCACCCGGAGCAAACTGCCTGCTGGATTTGTGCCTTTCCCGTCTCCATGTCCCAGGGCAGCCCAGGACACTTGAATACCTTGGTGCAGTAACCGCATTTATCGCCGCGACACTTCTCCCCATCGACCCAGACCTTATAGGGGTATCGCCGCTCCTCCCTCATGCGCACCAGCTCACACTTTCGGCGCAGGATCAAGACCCTAACCCCGTCTTCCTTGAGGAGCTGGAGCAGCTTCTCCGTGGTGCCCTTTATGTCGAACGGGTCGCTTACCACCACCTTGCAGCCTATGCCCTGGCACAGTTTCTCAGCGTCTATCACTGGGGCCGCATTCCCCACGGCATCAAAGGCTGTACCTGGATGGGGCTGGAAGCCCGTCATGGCCGTGGCAGCGTTATCCAGGAGCACCATCATCATGTTTGACCTATTATGTACGGCATTTAAGAGGGCCGGGATCGAAGCATGGTAGAAAGTCGAGTCACCGCATACCGCTATAACGGGCTGTTTGGAGCCGAATTGGTTGAGCTTGCCAAACCCGGTGGCCAGCCCCACCCCCGAGCCCATGGCGTGCAGCGCCTTCGTCTGTTGGTTGCCGGCGGGATAGACATCGAGGGTGTAGCAGCCGATATCGCCGGTCAAGAAACCGCCCCGGCCATCTTTCTGCATCGCCTTTTTCAGCGACCAGAAGCTGGCTCGGTGAGGGCAGCCCGGGCACCAGGTCAGGCCCCGGTCGATAAGCATCTGGGTCGCCGCCCCATGGGCCTTTTGCTCATAATCTGGCTCCCTGGCGCAGTACTCCAACCCGAAGAGGGTGGAGAGGGCCTTCAGCACCAGGTCGGGTGTCAGCTCCCCCACGCTGGGTATGTGGCCGGAGCCCTTGCCGTATATTCTCAGGGATTTGGGCACCATCGGGGATTCAAACGCCGTCTCCTTAACATGGATCTCGATGAAGGGGTCAACCTCCTCGACAATCAGCACTCGACTGGTCCGGGCCAGATGCTTTTCAACCAACCCCTTGGGAAATGGCCAAAGTGTTCCCAGCTTTAGCACCCCCACTGACTGCCCCAGGTTCAACGACCCTATCGCTTCTAGGGAATAGGAGCCGCCGCTGCCGCTGCAAACGATGAGGAGTTCCGGGTTCTCCGGGCCCGTGTACCAGTTGAAGGGGGAGGACTCGAAGAGCTCGCCAACCTTTGCCAGTCGTTGGAGCAGGCTGGCATGGTGTGGTTTGGCCAGGTAGGGCGAGATGGTCTGGGTGGTATCGAAGTGAGCCTTCCTTTCCACCTCAGGCACCTCGCCCAGCGTGACAGGGCCACTGGCATGGGAGAGGCGGGTATAGCTCCTCACAAAACAGAAGCAGTTGGACCCTTCGGAGAGCTCGAAAGCCCATTTCGTCATATCCAAGGCTTCCTGAGGACTCCCCGGCTCCAGCAGGGGGACACTCATAGATTTGGCCACCCACCGGGAATCCGCCTCATCACCGCTGGAATGGCCCTCTGGGTCATCACAGACCACCACAACCAGGCCCCCACCGTGCTTGCCCAATCCGGAGTAGCCGAGGTGGGCCAGGAAGTCCAGGGCCACGTTCAGGCCAGCCGTCTTCATAGCCGCAAGTGCCCGCAGCCCTGCCAGGGAGGCAGCGGCTGCCGCTTCCGTGGCTACCTTCTCGTTGACGGACCACTCCACATAGATGCCCGTCTCCTTGGCAGCCCCGGCCAGGTTCTCCACTATCTCCGAGGAGGGGGTCCCCGGATAGCCCGCGGCGAATTGTACACCTGCCTCCAAGGCACCTCTGGCGATGGCCTCATTGCCCATCAGCAGCCCGCGGGAACCGGTCACCTCTCGAGCAAGACCGGGCATTCTTTCACCCCCAATCTAATTGCCTATAATCAGCGGGTACGGATTTGCCCGCCCTCGGGACAGATTCTACTCCGACCACACCAAGGGGTCAATCCGGCTGGACATGGTCCAGCCGGATTGACCCTCCTAGGATTTCCCCAGGAGCTTGGCAGCTACCATAACTGCCTCGACGGCATCGGGGGCATAGCCATCGGCACCGATCTGGTCAGCATAGGCCTGGGTCACCGGCGCGCCGCCGACCATTATCTTGACCCTATCCCTCAACCCAGCCGCCTTCAAGGCATCTATGGTCTTGGCCAGGTTGGACATTGTCAATGTGAGCAGGGCCGACATCCCCACAATATGGTAACCGTTCTTATCCACCGCCGAGCAGAAGTCCTCAGGGGCGACATCAACTCCCAGGTCGGTCACCTCCCAGCCATTCCCCTCCAACATCATAGCCACGATGTTCTTGCCGATGTCGTGCACATCGCCTTGAACAGTTCCTATCAGATACTTGCCGGTGTAACCCGCCTCACCCCTGATCAGGGCTGGCTTCAATTGCTCAACGGCCGCCTTCACCGCCTCCCCCGCCAGCAACATCTCCGGGAGGAAGTATTCCCCTCTCTTGAACCGCTCCCCCACCGTGTTCATGGCCCCTACCAGGCCCCTGGTCAGGATTTCCTGCACCGGCACCCCGCCTTCTAGAGCCGCCTTGGTCAACTCTATAGCCTTATCGGCATCTCCCTCGATGATGCGCCTGCTCAGTTCATTGAGGTCTACCGTCATCTTGGTCACCTTCCTCTCAGAGGGTCAGTCCAGGGACAGGGGGTATTGGCCATACTCTCGAATGGCCTCCACCATAGCCACATAGTTCTCCGGCTTCACCGCTGAATGGATGGAATTGCTGGAGGCGACGATGAGCCCTCCCCCCTTCCCCGCCTTCCTGATACACTCCTTCACCTCCTGGCGCACCCTCTCCTGGGTCCCCCAACTCAACAGGGGACCACAGTCGATGTTGCCCATGAGACAGATCCGGTTGCCATATTTGGCCTTGGCCTCTCCGATGTCCATGCCCGCCTCGGGATCGATGGGGTGGAGGCCGTTTATACCCGTTTCCACAATCAGGTCAAAGATGCGCCACAGATTGCCATCGGTATGCTTGATGCAGGGCTTGCCCAGGCTGTGAATGTACTCCACCATCCTCTTCAAACAGGGGGTAATGAACCTCTCGGTATGTTGAGGGGATACCATGGGCCCCATTGTGGTGGCATAATCTCCGGTAATGACGATGATGTCAGCGCCCACCTCGATGCAATTCTTGATGTAGCCCAGCTGGTATTTGAGCACAATCTCATTCATTCGGTCCACCATTTCGGGGTTCCTTATCATGTCCCGATAAAGGGCGACATCGCCGCGCAAGCCATCCCTGACCACGTCGAAGGTATCGATGAGGGTGGCCACGATGGCCCGCTGCCCCTTGAAGCGCTTCACCAGATTGCGCAGTCTCTCGTATCGCCAGGGCAGGTCGGGGTCGGGGGGGACATAGCTGTCCAGGTCCCTCTCCGACTTAATAGGCGTCTCTACGGGGTGGGGTACATCCTCCGAGGTGAAGCGGACGATGGCACCCCAATGGTCACGAACTATCTTCTTGGAGGCATCTACGGGTTCGTAGCGCTCCGCTGTCCTGTCGAAGACCGCCACCGCATCTAGGTCCATGTAATCGACGAAATCTTCGTAGGATGCGCCGGGTAAGATGGCGTCCCTCACCTTTTGGTTGATCAGGAACTCGAAGTGGGGGACCACGTCCGGTTCCTGAAGCTTCAGCGCTGTGAGCAAGCGCTCCAATCCGGTCATCTTCGGCATTCTGCCCTCCCCCCAGGGGAACCTCTGGCTGCTGTAACCGCCTCAGCCTCTGAAATGCCCCCCATTTGTGAGGCCGCATTATACCAGCAATATGCGCAAACGTCAACATCGTCTCCCCAGGCCCGATAAACCCCTAAGGCCTGCAACTTGACTGCCCCTACGGCAGACAGTAGAATTGCCGGCTATAAGGCTTTACAGGCGCGGGCCTGTAAGGTCATACGGGAGGAAGGCCATGAAAATCGAGGATGTTACCGCCCGGGTGCTCTCCGTTCCCATGGAGAAGCCCTTTACCGCCCATGTGGGGGGCAAATGGCAGCTATTTACCACCACAACCCATGTGCTCGTCGAAATATGCACTGACCAGGGGCACAAAGGCTTCGGCTATGCATTGTCCTTGTCAGCCAAGGGGATGAAGGCCCTGAAAACCATGGTCGATGAGCTGAGGGATTTCCTCATCGGCGAGGACCCCTTCCTGGGGGAGGAGATCCTTCACAAGATACGGATACACACATCCTTCCTGAGATGGGTGGGGCTCGTCAACTTCGCCACCACGGCCATCGACGTCGCCCTCTGGGATATCATGGGCAAAGAGGCGGGCAAGCCGCTATATAGGCTATTGGGAGGGCTCAGGGATAGGGTTCCCGTCTATGCCAGCTTCGACCTGTGGCGGTCTACGACCTTGAAGGAGTTGACCGCGGCAGCCACAAAGCTGGTGGACATGGGCTTCCGGGCGATGAAAATGCGGGCTGGGGGTGGGAGCATCTCCCAGGAGGTGGAGAGGGTGAGAGCAGTTCGAGAGGCCATCGGCAAGGACATCCACCTTATGGTGGATGTGAACGAGGCCTGGTCTCCCCCCGAAGCTATACGCATAGGGAGGCAGTTTGAGAAATATGACATCTACTGGCTGGAGGACCCCGTACCGGGAGAGGATATCGAGGGCAGTGCCCAGGTGGCAGCGGCCCTCGATGTGCCCATTGCCGCGGGGGAACTGCATCGCACCAAGGCAGACTTTCGCCAACTGATAGAGAGGAAGGCCCTGGATATCGTGATGATCGACCTGCAAAGGGTAGGGGGTATCAGCGAATGGAGAAAGATCGCCGCCATGGCCGAAGCCTGTCACCTGCCGGTGGTCAGCCACCTCTTCCCAGAAATCCTATGTCATCTGGTCGCTGCCCTGCCCCCCTGCTTGATCCTGGAGTATCTGCCCTTGTCGTCGAGCCTATTTACTGAGCCACTTCGGATAGAGGATGGGGCATTTGTCCTGCCGCAAAAGCCGGGGCTAGGACTCGAGCTGGCTGAAGAGGCTGTGGCCAAATACGAGGTCAAATAGCCACATAGCTGGCCGTGCCGTTTCCCCGGGCATTCCCTTCAGGGCGTGGCATAGGTGGCAATCCTGGATTTTGCCATCAAGCGCTGCCAGGCCCGCTCAAGGTTGTCTTGGATGCCTTGCACCTCGTCGTCCGTCAAATCCTTGAACCGGCCTTGCAGTTCCAGGTACTCTTTGAGGCTGCGGTCGCGAGGCATGTGGGTGATAATGTACTCCCCTTGCTCGACCTCATAGAGGGGGAAGGCCTTGCTCTCCACCGCCAGTCTGGCAATCTTCACGGTAAGGTGAGGGGCGAACCGCCAACCGGTGGGGCATGGTGAAAGGGCATGGATAAACCTGGTGCCCCTGATGCCTTTAGCCTTGGATACCTTCCGCATCAGGTCCGAGGGGAAACCGATGGTCACCGTGGCCGCATAGGGCACCCCGTGGGCGACCATGATATCCATGATGTTCTTGTTGGGCCGATCTTGGCCCAGGGGGGTGGTGGTGGTCCAGGCGCCCAAAGGTGTGGCGGAGCTGCGTTGAATCCCGGTATTCATGTAAGCCTCGTTGTCATAGCAGATGTAGAGGATATCATCGTTTCGTTCCGCTGCCGCCGAGAGCCCTTGCAGCCCGATGTCCAGGGTGCCCCCATCTCCGGCCCAGGCCAGGACGCTTATGTCGTCACCTCTCATCTCCAAGGCCGCCTTCAAGCCCGAGGCTGTAGCTGCGGCGCTGGCAAAGGCACAATGGACTGACGGAACCTTCAGGGACGAAGTCGGGAAATAGCCGGCTATGCCCGTCCAGCAGGAAGCGCACACCACAACCACCGTTCTCGGTCCCATAGCCTTCAACACATGTCGCATGGTCAAGGTGGCACCGCAGCCAGGGCACCCGCTATGACCCGAGTATAGATATTCGTCCCTGGGTATGCTGAAGTCGTCCCTGTCAAAAGCCGGCATTGTTCTCATCGGTTCACCTCGATCCAGATAGGTTCCTCGGTGGGATACTCAGATCGCAGGGCCCGCTCAGCGATCTCACAAATGAGGTCCGGGGTCACATCGATGCCACCCAGCCCAGCCAGCAGGCCAAAAACGGCCGGACACTGGCCATCTGCCCTATAGAGGACAGACTTGAGCTCCTGGCACAATATCCCCCCAGCTCCTAACGATATGCTGCGGTCAAGGATGGCCACCTTGGGCACCCCTCTCAAAGCGCTTCTTATATCATCGGCCGGCAGAGGTCGAAACAGCCGGAGCTTTAGCAGCCCCACCTTGGCCCCCCTGTCTCGTAGCCTGTCTACGGCCGTCCTGGCCGTGCTGACCGAGGTTCCGGTGGCAACCAAAACAAGTTGGGCATCCACCAGGCGATACCCCTCTAGGAGACCATACCTGCGTCCGAAAGCCCTGTGGAAATCCTCGTCCGCTTCCCGGGCCACCCGCAGGGCCTTTTCCAGGCCTTGGTGCGTGTCCCTTCTGAACCTGTAGAGCATTGTGGGCTCGAAGGTGGCCCCAAAGAAGGCCGCCGGCCGATCTGGGTCCAGTTCATAGGCTGGGCAGTGGGCGGGCAGAAAGGCATCTACTTGCTCTTGCTCCGGGATATGTACCGGCTCTGAGATATAGGAGAGGTAGAACCCCTCCAGGTTCACCATGCAGGGCAGCCTGACCCGCTCCGCAATGTAGTACGCCTGCAATATGGAATCGAGGACCTCTTGATTGTCCTCACAATATATTTGGAGCCAGCCCGTGTCTCTTTGAGAGAGGCTGTCGGTATGTTCAGCCAGAAGGCTCCAGGGCACGGCCAGGGCGCGATTCACGTTCGCCATAACGATGGGCAATCTAGCTCCGCTCGCCCAGTGCAGTAGCTCATGCATGAATGCCAGGCCGTGGGAGGATGTAGCGGTGAAAGTCCTGACCCCGGCCACGGCAGCACCTATGCAAGCGGCCATGGCCGAATACTCCGACTCCACATTGATGAACCGTGCCCTCAGCTCGCCCGTGGCGCACATCTGGGCGAGGTGCTCCACTATCGTCGTTTGGGGTGTTATGGGATAGGCAGGGATAACCTGAGCCCGGGCCAGCTTTACGCCGTAGGCAACGGCGCTGTTGCCTGTCATCACCTTTTCCATGTTTCCGCCTCCATGACCAAGGATCCGGTGGGGCATTCCTCAACGCAGATGCCACATCCCTTGCAGTAGTCGTAGTTGATGCTATACTCCCTATCCTCCCTGGAGATACAGACCTCCGGGCAATAGAGCCAGCAATTGTCGCAAGCCGCGCAGCAACCGCAACTGAAGCACCGTCCGGCCTCGGTCAATATCTGCTCCTGGCTACAAGCCCCGTCTACCTCGGCGAAGTCCCTGACTCTACTCGCTGGCGGTAGGTGCTTTGGCTTCAGGCGTGGGCTTTTCTCGAAGTAATCCAGGTTCAGTTCATCCAGTGTCACGGGTGGCTGGGAGGCAGGGGGTTCCAAGGGTACCCCTCTCAAGTAGCTATCGATGGAGGTCGCTGCCCGCTTGCCTGCGCCCAGAGCCATGGCTACAGTGGCCGGCCCAGTCACTGCGTCCCCGCCGGCAAACACGCCGGCTCGGCTGGTGGCGAGCGTCTCCGGGTGCGCCTTGAGCAGGCCATCGGCCGTTTGCACGCCCTCTTCCTCCAGGGAAGATGGCTCCACCTCCTGGCCCACAGCCACAATGACCAGCTCTGTTGCCACGCTGAATTCAGAGCCGGGCACGGGCACAGGCTGCCTGCGCCCGGACGCATCCGGCGTTCCGAGTTCCATCCGCAGCAGTTCCATGTGGGTTACTTTCCCCTCTGCCTGAAAAAGCCTGGTGGGGGCAGCCAGGTATTCGATGCTCACGCCCTCGGCCTCAGCTGCCTCCACCTCGCCGGGGCTGGCTGGCATTTCCTGTCTCGACCTGCGATAGAAAATGGTCACGTTTTCTGCCCCCAGCCTCCTGGCCACCCTGGCTGCATCTATCGCCACATTGCCACCGCCGATGACGGCCACGGAACCTCTGAGCTTCGGCCGCTCCCCCAGGCACACCTTGCGCAGAAAGTCCAGCCCGGGCACGATGCCGGTGGCCTCTTCCCCGGGGATACCCAGTTTTCGGCTTTGCTGGGCGCCGATAGCCAGGAAGACCGCCTCATAGCCCTGCTGGAAGAGACCATCTAAGCTCAAGTCCTGCCCTATGCGAACTTGCGTCTTTATGTCTATGCCGCAGCTGACGATGCGCTGTAGTTCCCTGTGCAGCACCTCCTTAGGGAGCCTGTACTCGGGGATTCCCGTAGCCAGCATGCCGCCGGCCGTCGTCCCTGCCTCGAATATGGTGACCAGATAGCCCATCCGAAAGAGATGGTGGGCACAGGCCAGNCCAGCCGGTCCGGAACCGACAACGGCTACTCGCAGTCCCGTGCGCTCGCCTTCAGGTCTTGGGGGAGGAAGTGTGAAACCGTAATCACCCAGAAACCGCTCTATTTGGTGAATGGCGATGGCTTCATCAAAACTGCCTCGGTGGCACGACTCTTCACAGGGGTGATAGCATACCCTGCCACACACCGAGGGGATGGGGTTATCCCTTCTGACCAGCTCCGCGGCCTCTCGAAGCCTTCCCTGGCGGGCCAGATCGATCCAGCCCCGCACATCTTGGCCGGCGGGACAGCTGGCTTGGCACGGCGAAGGTCGCCGGATGTGATACGGACTGGTATATCTCCACAGGCCTGTTTTATTGGCGAGGGTGCTCTCCGGCAATGGGGCAACGGGACAAAAAAATTCGTCCCCAGGGGGGCTAGGTCTTCGCATTGTGGTCACCTCTCTCAAGCCTTCTCACCTGCCGGTACGCCTCCTCCGCGGCCACGATATTAGGTTGCTTAGTCGCAGGGAACTCCTCTTCCAGCGCCTGCCGCAAGGCATCCAGGGTTACCACATTGGTCACCCGACACAAAGCCCCCAGCATAGCTGTATTGACTATGGGCATGCCCATTGAGCCCAGACCACACTCCACGGCTATGCGGCTGGCATCGACGGTAGCTATGTTGGAGCCAATGAGAATGCCCAGTTCCTGCGGCGCTTGTTTGGAGTTCACGATTAGCCAGCCCGTTCCTTTAAACCCTGCCGTAACATCCACCATTTGCATCAGAGCGGGATCCAATACCACCACATGATCGGGCCGATATATCTGGCATCTGAGGAGGACCTTGTTTTCGTCTATGCGCACAAAGGCTGCTACGGGCGCCCCACGCCGCTCTCCGGCGAAAATAGCAAAGGCCTGACCATATTTGCCCTGTTTGAAGGCTGCCGAGGCCAGCAGGGTTGCCGCGATTTGCGCGCCCTGTCCCCCTCGGCCATGAATGCGGATTTCTATCATCTCTTGCCTCACTTCCTCGGGAATGCCCGGCACCCACTCTTTTAGCCGTCGGCCATTGACAGCCTATAATACAATCGGAATCAGAACACTTCAACCCCAAAGCAAATAACGGCTAGAGGCTATTGTGGGCCCCGCACCCTGGGGCCTAGCGCCTTGACAGGCACGCTTTTCAAATGTTAGGATGAGAGGCGCAAATGAACCAGACTGGGCACATGGAAGAGGTGCGCTGGCACGGCAGGGGCGGGCAGGGGGCTGTGTTGGGGGCCAGCATCTTGGGCAGCGCTGCTGCCCTTTATGAAGGCAAATATGCGGTCTCTTTCCCCACTTTTGGAGCAGAACGGCGCGGTGCCCCTGTACAGGCCTTCACTCGTATTGCTGACCATGTTATCCGGAGCCGAAGTCAGATCTATCACCCCACAAAACTGATCGTGCTGGATGACACACTGTTCGATGTAGTCAATATAACCGATGGGGTGCCAGCGGGGGCCTCCCTCCTGGTCAATACGCGCAAATCTGCCTCAGAGCTATCTGTCCCTGATTATCTGAATGTTGTCACCCTGGATGCCTCCGCCATTGCCCGAGATATCATCGGGGTGGCCATTGTCAACACCACGATGCTGGGTGCCCTGGCAGCAACCACCACCCTGGTGAGCCTGGATTCCATCAAGAAGGCCATCGCCGATGCCTTGCCGCAGAAGGTGGCGGAGCGCAATATGGCCGCAGCCGAGGCCGCTTACGAGAGGGTCAGGGGCAAATGAGGGAGTCGATTCCGGGCCCGGTATCGAAAGCCGGCACTGTACCCACCAAAATGGGGAGTTGGAGCACCATTAAGCCGGTGCTCGAAGGCAAATGCAACTTCTGTCTCCTCTGCTGGATTTTCTGCCCAGAGGGGGCCATCAGCCAGGACGAGGCGGACAGGAAGGTGCTCTTTGACCACGACTACTGTAAGGGCTGTGGTATCTGCGCCAAGGAATGCCCCACCAAGGCGATACAAATGGCTGAGCCTGAAGCGGGAAGGGCCGGGTGATGTCCATAAAGAAATACATTACCGCCAATGAGGCCGTAGCTCACGCCGCCCGATTGGCCCGTGTCGAGGTAGTAGCTGCCTACCCGGTAACCCCCCAGACCACCATTGTAGAGAAGATCTCAGGCTTCATTGCCAGCGGGGAGATGGATGCCGAGTTCATCAAGGTGGAATCGGAACACTCCGCTTTGACCGCATGTATGGGGGCCCGTATGGCCGGAGTGCGCTCCTTCACCTCTACCTCCTCCCAGGGGCTGGAGTACATGCACGAGATGCTGGCCTATGCCAGCGGCGGCCGCTATCCATTAGTCCTGGTCGATGTGACCCGCTCCGTGGCCCTACCCTGGAGCATCTGGGGAGACCACCAGGACGCCATCCAGCAGCGGGATACGGGCTGGATCCAGATCTTTACCGAGACTGGCCAGGAAGCGATGGATATGGTTCTCCAGGCTTACCGCATCGCTGAAGACCGCCGGATACTGCTGCCCGTGATGGTATGTCTGGATGGCTTCATTCAGTCCCATACGGAGGAACTGGTGGATATCCCCGATCAGGGGACCGTGGATTCCTACCTGCCCCCCTATGAGCCGGTAGTCACCCTGGATGTGGACAATCCCTATTCCATCTCCATTGGTGGCTTTGGCAGGTATTATGCTGCCTGGCGTAAGGAGCAGCAAGAGGCTATGGACAGGGCCAGGCAGGTCATAGTTGAGGCGGGCGATGACTTTGCCCGAATCTTCGGCCGTCACTATGGAGGACTGATAGAACAGTACCGCTGCGAGGGGGCCGAGGCCATCATCCTGACCATGGGCGCCTTCACCGGCACCGCCCGGGAGGTGGTGGACGAAATGCGTGCCGACGGTAAGGCCGTGGGCCTGATCAAGGTAAGGGCTTATCGCCCCTTCCCCGTCCGGGAGCTGCGACAGGCCCTGTCCCGGGCCAAGGCAGCGGCGGTGCTGGACAGGGATTGCTCTTGGGGTTGTGAGGGGGCTCTGGCCACAGACCTGAAGGCTGCCCTCTATAGTCTGCCCAGCCCGCCAACAGTATTGAATTTCGTCGGCGGACTGGGCGGTTCCGATGTTCCGCCCGAGCAAATGAAATATATGCTGGACAAGGCCCTCTCGGTGGAAAGGGGAGCCCCATCAACTATGGAGTTCATAGGCTTATGAAGCTGAAAGAGGTCTCCAAAGAGGAATTATACCGATGCTCTTATGGGTGCGCGGGCTGTGCTTCCGTTTTGGCCCTGCGCCTCACCTTGAAGGTGCTGGGGGAAAATAGCGTCTTCGTAGTGCCGGCGGGCTGCATCAGCACCGTATCCGCCTACTACCCCCAGGCACCCTTCTTTGTGCCCATGACGGTTATGGCCTTCGCCGCCACGGCGGCAGCCCTTTCTGGCATCAGTGCCGGTTTCAAGAGAAGGGGGCGAGAGGACATCCACGTGGTGGGCTTCGCCGGCGACGGAGGCACGGCAGATATAGGTATCCAGGCCCTTTCCGGCGCTATCGACTGCGGCTACAAGTTCATCTATATCTGCTACGATAATGAGGCCTATATGAATACGGGCATACAGAGAAGCGGCCTGACGCCTTATGGGGCCACCACCACTACCACCCCGGGACGCTGCTTCGAGAATAGGCCCAAAAAGGACATGTTGCGCATTGTGGCTGACCATGGCATCCCCTATGCCGCCACCGCCTGCATATCCTATCCCCTGGACTTTATGCGGAAAGTGGAAAAGGCCAGCAAGATAAATGGCCCCACCTATATCCAGGTCCTGGTGCCGTGCCCTACAGGATGGGGTTTTGCCCCAGATCGCGCCATCGAGCTGGGCCGCATGGCTGTGGAGAGCGGCATGTGGAACCTGTTGGAGTTTGAGAATGGCGAATTCCACACCACCTACACGCCGAGGCATAAACGGCCAGTTGCCGAGTACTTCGAAGCTCAGACCCGCTTCCGCCAGCTCAGCCCGGAGCAGGTCGAGGCCATCCAGCGCGAAATCGATAGCCGAGGAGCACCCGGTTCCTCCTGAGAGGGTCGCTTTGTTCCCTTCCCGGGAGAGATCGACCGCATAGGCCCCCGAGGCTCCTGGCAGCGGGGGCCAGATTTTATTTGCCACCGCGGTGTGTTGACATCGACCCCCGCAGCCGTTACAATCCTAACACTATTTTTCAACGGCTCAGCCGGGTTTCATCAAGGAGAAAGGAGGCAATCACCCATGTCCGACATTTCCCGCCACCACCTGAACCCACCGAACCGGGTCTTGCTGGGCCCTGGGCCCAGCAATGTCCACCCCCGCGTCCAGGGGGCCATGCTGGCGCCCCTGGTGGGACACCTGGACCCATATTTTCTCACCGTCATGGAGGATACCATGCATCTCCTCCGCGGCCTCTTCCAGACGAAGAACGAGCTTACCTTCCCCATCTCCGGCACGGGCTCGGCGGGGATGGAGGCCGGCCTTTGCAACTTCTTGGAACCGGGGGACGTCGCCGTCATAGGGGTCAATGGTTTTTTCGGGGAAAGGATGGTGGACGTTGCCCAGAGATGCGGGGCTGAAGTGGTCCGGGTGGCCGCAGAGTGGGGGCGAATCGTCGAACCCGAAGCCATCGAAGCAGCCCTGAAGGCCCAGAGGCGAGTGAAGCTGCTGGCCCTGGTTCATGCCGAGACCTCCACCGGCGTCCTCCAGCCCCTGGTGGAGGCCTCCCAACTGGCCAAGCAGTACGAGGCCCTGTTTCTGGTGGACACCGTCACCTCCCTGGGGGGGCATGAGGTGGCCGTGGACGAGTGGGGCATTGACATCTGCTACAGCGGCTCGCAGAAGTGCTTAAGCTGTCCCCCTGGCCTGGCCCCCTTTACCGTCAACCAAAGGGCCCTGGCCGGGCTGGGGGCACGTGCCCGCAAGGTGCAGAGTTTGTATCTGGACCTGGGGCTGCTTTCCTCATACTGGCCCACGGGCAGCTTCTATCATCATACCGCGCCCATATGCATGATCTACGCCCTCCACGAGGCCCTGGCCCTTGCCGCCGAGGAGGGCCTGGAGGCCCGTTTCCAGCGCCACCTCAGGCATGGCTCGGCCCTCCGCGCCGGGCTGGAGGCCATGGGGTTAAGGCTGCATGCTCAGGAGGGCTACCGACTGAACACGCTGACCTCGGTGCGCATCCCCCCAGGCGTCGATGATGTGCGGGTGAGGCAGAGGCTGCTCCACGAGTTCGGCATCGAGATCGGCGGGGGCCTGGGGTCGCTAAAAGGGCAGATCTGGCGCATCGGACTCATGGGGTATTCCTCCACCCAGGAGAATGTGCTGCTCCTCCTGTCCGCCCTGGAAAAGCTGCTGGTGGCAGAAGGCTGGTCCGTGGAGGCGGGGGCCGGGGTGACAGCAGCCGCCCAGGCCCTGAGGGAGAAGTAAGGCCCACAAGCCGAAGGCGGGGATATTGCCCGGTTCCCCTGAAAAACCCTGTTTTTCAGGGGAACCGGTTAGGAGGGAGAGGAGATGAGACTGAGAAGTGACCAGATGCGCCAGGCCACCCCTATTCACCTGTCGCTGCTTCAGCCGCAGGGGATTTCTCGGGCAGACCTAGATAAACCCCTGATCTTGGTGCATTCCAACGCGGGTTACTCCCATGCCGGCAGTTTTCACCTGGATTCGCTGGTGGAACAGGCCATGATCGGGGTGCGCGAGGCCGGAGGGGCCCCGTTTAAGTACACCACCACCGACGTCTGTGACGGGGTTTCCCAGGGCCACGATGGGATGAACTATGTCTTGGCGTCGAGGGAATATATAGCGGCCATGCTGGAAATCTATGTGCAGTCCCACCGCTTTGATGGGGCCATATTTATTTCCAGTTGCGATAAGGCCCTGCCAGCAGCTCTGATCGCTGCTGCCAGACTGAAGGATGAAATCCCGGTTGTGGTTGTCCCGGGCGGTTCCAGCGATGTGGGGGCTAGCTATTTAATGTGCGGCTCTGTGGGTCCAGCCGCCGCCCGTGTAGAGGGGGGGCTCCTCTCCCACGATGAGTTGGAGTTCATGCGGAGCCATTGCATTCCCTGTGTGGGTGCCTGCCAATTTATGGGCACCGCCTCCACAATGCAGGTCATGGCCGAAGCCCTGGGCCTGGCCCCTCCAACCTCGGCACTCACCCCCGCCAATGAGCGCTATATCCTGGACAGCGCCAGAAAGGCTGGCAACCTGGTGATGGAGCTGTTGAGGCGGGGAATGAAGACCAGGGATATCCTGTCGGCGGGGTCCCTTACAAATGCTGTGGTCGTCCATCAGGCCACAGGTGGCTCCACCAATGCTCTATTACACTTGCCTGCCATTGCCCGCGCCGCTGGAATCGATTTTGACGCGAGCCTCTTCGATAGCCTGGGGCAAAAGGTTCCCTACCTGACAAATATCCACACCGCCGGGGAATACTCATCGAGACAGTTCTGGTACGCAGGTGGTGTGCAAAGGGTCATTGCCCTGCTCAGGGATTCCGGCCTCCTGGACCTGGAGGCACTGACCGTGACCGGCGAGACTGTGGGCAAAAATCTGGAGACCGTCCTGGGCTCTGATTTCTTCAGGGCCGGCGAGGGCTATTTGGGCAATTATGCCACCATCGACGGCTCCAGGGGATTGACCAGGGAGGACGTTATCAGGAGTCCGGAAGACCCCAGAAACACATATGGCTCTGTAGCCATCCTCAGGGGCAACCTGGCTCCTATGGGGTCGGTTTTCAAATATAGCGCCTGTGACCCCAGCATGTATGAACACACGGGCAAAGCCGTTGTTTTCGACCGCGAGGAGGATTGCTATCGGGCTGTCACCCAACAGGAGATTGAGGAGGGCTCTGTCTTGATTGTCAGGTACGAGGGCCCACAGGGGAGTGGGATGCCGGAGCTCTACTATACAACGGCAGCCATAGTTGGCCTGGAGAGGTATCGGAAATCCATCGCCTTGGTCACCGATGGCCGATTTTCAGGGGCCACCGCCGGCCCGGTGATCGGTCATGTATCCCCAGAAGCCTTCGCCGGGGGCCCCATCGCCCTGGTGGAGAATGGGGACCTGGTAGAAATAAGCCTCCAGCGAAGGGCGATCAATATCGTGGGCATCCACGGCGAGATGAAGCGCCCGGAGGAAGTAGGGGCCGCCCTTGAACAACGAAGGGCCGGATGGCGACGGCCTGCCCCGAAGTATACCGCCGGCGCTCTGGGCATCTACTGCCAACTGGCAACCCCGGCCATGGAGGGTGCTTACCTACAAAGTCCGGAAGGCTGACCATGGCTAAACCAACCGGGAGAGGGCCGGTCGGGATCGGGATAGATAGGGCACGGTGCAAGGGGTGTGGCCTGTGCATCGAGCTCTGTGCCCGAGGGGTGTTCAGGTCCGATGCCGGCATGCCCGTGGTGGCCCACCAGGAGAGGTGTACCGCCTGCGGGAACTGCGAGCTAATATGTCCCGACTTCGCCATCGACCTGGAGGTGGATCGGTGACGACGATGGTGCTCTCGGGCAATGAGGCCTGTGTGGAGGGGGCCCTGAGGAGCGGGGTCAGGTTTTTTGCCGGTTACCCCATCACCCCATCCTCCGAGATAGCCGAGGAGATGGCGAGGCGCTTGCCCGCCCTGGGCGGGAAGTTCATCCAGATGGAGGACGAGCTGGCCAGCATGGCGGCTGTGGTCGGGGCCTCGCTAGCTGGGCTCAAGGCCATGACCGCCACCTCCGGCCCTGGTTTTAGTCTGATGCAGGAAAATATCGGCATGGCTGTGATGCTGGAGGCCCCCTGTGTGGTGGTCAATGTGCAGCGCGCCGGGCCCAGCACAGGGTGGGCCACTTGGCCAGCCCAGGGGGATGTGATGGCGGCGAGGTGGGGCACCCATGGCGACCACCCGGCCATCGTCCTCACCCCGTGGTCGGTAAAGGAAAGCTTCGAGCTAACGGTGAGGGCAGTGAATTTGGCCGAGCGACTCCGCACCCCGGTGATCCTCCTCTCCGATGCCATCATCGGCCGTTTGCGGGAGAAGGTGGATCTGCCCCCGTCGGTGCCCGTCGTGGACAGGCCTCGACCCGCTATGGCCCCAGACCACTACAGGCCCTATGCCGGCGGGCCCGACGGCGTGCCACCCATGGCCGACTTCGGCACCGGCTATCGCTGGTATGCCACCACTACCACCCATAATGAGCGCGGTTACCCGGTGGGGGTTGACGCCGCTGCGGCAGAGGGATTGCTGAAGCGTTTGCACTCCAAGATCCACGACCATCAAGACGAGGTGGTGCTCACCGAGGGGAGGTGGCTTGAGGACTCAGAGGTGGTGGTGGTGGCCTATGGTTCGGTGGCCCGGTCGGCGCTGGCTGCGGTGAAACAAGCCCGCTCCCGGGGGCTGAAGGCGGGGCTGCTTCGTCTGGTCACCCTTTGGCCCTTCCCCAGCCAGTTGATCTCCCAGGTTGCCCAAAGGATCAGAGGCCTATTGGTGGCGGAGATGAATATGGGACAGATGGTGGAAAAGGTCAGGGAGGCCAGCTGCGGGGCCAGTGAGGTGTGGTCCGTGGCTCGCTTCAATGGGCAATACCTGATGCCAGAACAGATCCTGGACAAGCTGGAGGAGGTCCGTCGAGCATGGCGCTAATGCGGAACAGGGATATGGTAGAGCGGTACTTTCGCCGGGGGGCCCTGCCCACCACCTGGTGTCCGGGATGCGGACTGGGCACGGCTACCGGTGCCATGGTGCGGGCCATAGATCAACTCGGGTTGGATGCGGACAAGGTGGTCATCGTCACCGGAATCGGCTGCTCGGGACAGGTGTATACCCTGTTGAATTTCGACGGTTTTCATGGCACCCATGGCCGGGCCCTGGCCGCCGCCACTGGGATAAAGTTCGCCAATCCCGAGCTCACCGTTATCGCGCCCATGGGCGATGGGGATTGTGCCGCCATCGGGGGCAACCATTTCATTCAGGCGGCCCGGCGCAATATGGACATAACGGCCATTATTATGGCCAACCAGGCCTACGGCATGACCGGTGGTCAGTACTCGCCCCTGACACCCATGGGCAGCTTCACCAGCACCTCCCCCTATGGGCACATAGAGCCTCCCTTTGATATGTGTGCCCTGGCCATAGCTGCTGGCGCTACCTATGTAGCGCGCGGCACCGTGTATCACACCCAAGAGCTAGTTCGTCTTATAGCCCGGGGCATTGCCCATCGCGGCTTTTCCGTGATCGAGGTGCTAGCCCCCTGCCCCGTCCAGTTCGGCCGACGGAATGCCATGGCCACGCCGGTGGACATGTTTCGGCAGCTACAGAGGGCGACCGTCTCGGTCAGGGAGGCGGAGCTGCACCCGGAAGCCATCGGGGGGAGGGCTGTGCGGGGGGTGCTGCGGGAGGTAGAAGGGCCCGAATTTACAGCGGAGTACGAAGCCCTGATCCGGCGGGCCAAAGGGGATACCCATGGCTAAGCGGACGGAGGTGGTATTGGCGGGCCTGGCCGGGCAGGGGCTTGTTTTTGCCGGCACCATCCTGGCCGATGCCGTTGGCCTTTACGAGGATAAGTTTATCAGTCAACTGGGCTTCTTCAGCATCAGTGCCCGAACCGGTCCCAGCCGGTCGGAGGTGGTAATTGGGGATGAGGAGATCGACTTCCCAGCGGCAACCCAGCCCGATATCGTGGTGGCCTTCACCCGGGCCGATGCCCAGTTGTATGGGGCTAGAATGCGTCCCGGGGGCGTGCTTATCGTCGATTCGGATCAAGAATGTAGCTGCCTCCCAGAGTCGCTTTTGATATATCGGATACCTCTGGTATCCATAGCTCGGAGGGAATTGGGGGAGCCACTATTGGCCAACCTGGTGGCTCTGGGGGCGATGGCAGCCCTCTCTGAGGTGGTAGCCCTGGAGTCGCTGGAACAGGCAGTGGCAAGCCGAGTCCCAGGCGCGAGGACGGAGACGAGCCTGGAAGCCCTGAGAAAGGGGTATAGTGCCGGGCTCCTGGCCAAGAAAACCTGAAAATCGCCCCCAGATTTGCAGGTCTGGGGCCTCTTTTGAAGGATTGCCGTGTTTTTCGTCTGGTGGGCCTGAGCGAACTATACGAAGAACTTTGAGACGAGGTGAACTGAAAAATGGGCACTACTGAACAGCTCGTGAATTCCTGTAGCAGCTTGACCTACGAAGACCTGTCCCCCGAGGTTATCGATAGGGTTAAGTACCATGCCCTGGATTTCTTGGGCGTCGCTGCCCGGGGTTCCCTCACCGAGTCGGCCAAAGCTGTTTATGATCTGATCGAGGATATGGGCCTGAATCCACAGGGGGGCGTAATTATCGGGACCGATATGAGAGCGCCCCATCATTATGCAGCCCTGGCCAACGGCACATCAGCCCATTCCCTGGAATTGGACGATGTAAACAACGAGGCCTCCGCTCACCCCGGAGTGGCCATATTCCCGGCGGCCTTCGCTTCTGCCGAACTGGCCGGCTGTGGCGGGAAAAGATTTATAGAGGGGGTGATACTGGGCTATGAGGTCATGATCAGATTGGGCAAGGCCTTGAACCCCGCCCATCATTATGCCCGGGGATTTCACCCTACGGGGACATGCGGCGCCTTTGGAGCGGCTGTAGCCGCATCCAAAATACTCAGCCTGGATAAGGAGCAGATGCTTAATGCCCTGGGTATCGTCGGAAGCCAGGCGTCAGGCTCGATGGAGTTTCTGACGAGCGGTGCCTGGACTAAGCGAATTCACCCGGGGTGGGCGGCCCACAATGGCATAATAGCGGCCCTTTTGGCAAAGAGGGGATTTAAGGGACCTTCCACAATCATCGAGGGCAGATTCGGTTTCTTACATTCCTACTCCGATGGTTCCGATTTGAACAAGGTCTTGGCAGACTTCGGGGCGCCCTTCGAGATCATGAAAACCAGTATAAAGCCCCATGCCTGTTGCCGCTATAAACAGGGCCCCATAGATGGTATCCTCAAGATTATGAAAGAGAACAATTTGAAAGCACAGGAGATAAAGGAGGCGGTTTTAGGCATATTAAAGACTGCCTTTCCCATAATTGTAGAGCCCAGGGAATTGAAGTATAACCCTAAGACAGTGGTTGATGCCCAGTTTAGCATGCCCTTTGGGGCGGCCGTGGCCATACTCCATGGCAAGGCCGCCCTGGATGAGTATACCGAGGAGAATATCCATTCCCCCGAAGTCAGAGACATGATGGGCAGGGTTTCCTGTGTGCAAGACCCTGAACTGGACAAGGCCTTCCCCAGGCAGTGGCCGGCCAGCGTAGAGGTAGTGACCAAAGACGGGAGGAGGTTTTCCACCAGGATAGAGTACCCCAAGGGCGACCCAGAAAACCCCCTCACCTGGGAGGAGCTGCTCGCTAAGTTCCACGACCTGGCCTCAGCTATTTACCCCGAGGAGAGGAGGCAAAGGATAATATCCCGGGTGCGGGCTTTGGAGCAGGAGGAAAACATAAGGGATTTCTGCCGACTGGTTGCCGGGAAGAATTACCTGCCCTGAGCCCCCTGAAGTCGCGCCTCGAGGTCCCTGGCCAGGCTGAGGGCCCTACTGGTCAACTCTTCGGTAAGGAAACCTTGCCTTAGCCCCTCCTCCAGTCCCTCCGTGTCTATGACCGCTGTCCTGCCATCTGGCCACCTCACCACGTCCACTTCCAGGTCTATGTAGTACAGCATATCCGGATAGAACTCAATGGGCGTGTTTATATTGTAAACCTCCCCCTTGAGTTCTCCCCCAAGGGAGAAATAGGAACGCTTGCAGACCCACGAACCCTCCTCCGCCTCGACCAGGCCCCAGTCCCCTTCCTCCATGGGCACTCCCAGACCGTCGTAGTTGCCTTTTCCTCTGAAGCGCCTTTCGATCCTCAGCCCGCACGAACCGTAAAACTCCCTTATCCTCCCCCGGAGTTTGAAGGAGGCGCCATTGAGCTTGGCATGATTTATGAAGATAGCCCTGCCTTCTTGATAATGACGATAGACGAGCTCCTTTTTGAGCGCCTTTGCCAGGGCCTCCCCCTCCCCGGGCAAGCCCCCCAGCCCCGCCTCCGCCGCATCGACCCGGCCGGCATCGATGATTTTGAGGAGATGGTGGCCGGACAGGGTAGGCGAGACCTCTGCTCGAAGCCCGTCCAAGACAAGCTTGCAATTGGCGGGAAACTCTATCTCGAAGCCCTGCCTGCCCAGCTTGACGAACTCGGCCCAGGTCAAGCTCCGCGTCTCCATCGCCTCGAGGCTCGGGGCCGGCTGGGAGGTGGGGCGATAAATAGCCTCGGGGAGGACTGACCTCAGGGCGGCAACCACGAGGTTGACGCTCTCCCTTTCCCCCTCGACGAGGATGCCCTGCTTATCCCCTTTATCCAGGATCAGGGCATCCTCCGGCTCCCGAGCTCGCTCTATGCCGAACCTCTCTCTGATGACGGGGGATGGCTCGATGATGGTGAACCCCCTCTCCAGCAGGATCTTGGTTAAGGCCGTACTGTATATTCCTCTGACCTTGACTTTAACGCCTGCCATGGTAGCCAATCCCCCGGATCCTCAGCATCAGGTCTTCCCCCAGCTCCGCCTCCGCCCCCAGGATGCTTCTCACCAGCCATAGGTTCGTTTCCACGTGCTCTGTCACCCGTGGTATCCGGTACTCGCTAGTCCCCTCGGCGAGGGCGGCATAGAGGATGAGCTGATCCGCCAGGTATCTATCCACAGTGGCGCCCGTGGCCAGATCCTCCAGCAGGCTCCTGGCCACATAGCTCCCGATCTCCTCGGAGCTCCTCCCCGGCTGCCCCGCCCGGTCAGCCCCGATCAGACAGCCCGTATCGCTTCGGGCCCACAGGGCAAGAGCAGCCCCCGCCTGAAGGGCGGTGTCCTCATAGAGCACCTCTATCTGGACATCATACCCCTGGGCCCTGAGGGCTTCCCCACAGGTCTGGGCCATGCGCTGGCTCACCTTTCTTTGCCTCAGGTGGGAGGAGAGGGCAATGCCTTCGATCTTGGCCAGCTTGCCCCATTCCCGCAGACTGAGGGGCTGGAGCTTGCCCTGGGTTGGATTTATCCTCACCTCGATGATGCCCCCACCCCTGGGAACATAGCCAGGGCGGATTATCTTAAGCTCAGCCCGGACCCCCATCCGGCCCAAGGTAGGGAGCAGCACGTGCTGCATATGATATGCCGAGGGGGCGAAGTCCTGGAACAGGCCGCCTGAGATTGTGAAACCTGTGGCCTTGGGGGCGAAGCAAGCTGCCGGGAGCACGGTCATGGCGAGCATGGTGGTGGAGCCGGCGGTGCCGATGTCCCATCCATAGTTGCCGCCGGCCAGTCTCTTGCCTGGCCTGAAGGCTATCTCGGCGGAGCCCACCTCGCCCCCATCCAGTCTGCCCTGGCACATCTCGGCGATGGCCTCGATGGCCTTGAGGTGCTGGGGCCTTAGCCCCGGTTTGTCCCTTCGGGCCCTGATATTGGTGAGGTGCAATTCCTCCCCCAGCAGAGCCGCCAGCCCTACCGCGCACCTCACTATGGTGCCGCTTCCTGACCCCTGCGCCCCGTCTACGTGAATCACCTTGCTGGCCTCCGGACCTCCACTTTAGCTATTATAGACCTTCCTCGCGCCAGATGTCTCGCCCAAGGGCATTGAGACGGCCATAACAGGGGAAACTGGAGACGCGACGGGGCTGCCCTTCGGATAGTAGGTATCGCCCAACATGTGGTAAACTAATTATAGTGGTTGGGGGCCAGCTAGTAGTAGGGACAGCAAAACAAGGGAGGTGGGCGAGATGGCCAGGGCTATTTGGAAGGGAGTGATAAGCTTCGGGATGGTGGTCATCCCCGTTAAAATGTACACGGCCACAGAGAGCAAGACCCCGAGCTTTAACCTTCTCCATAGGAAATGCTTGAGCAAGATAAGGCAAGTTCGGCACTGCCCGGTGTGTGACGAATACCTTGGCTCAGAGGACACGGTGAGGGGCTATGAGTATGCCAAGGGGCAATATGTGGTGCTCGAGGAAAGCGACTTCCAGAAAGTGCCCGTCAAGACAATTCATACTATTGACATCTCCGGATTTGTGGAGGCCCATGAGATCGACCCCCTTTACTATCGGGGCAGCTACTATCTGGAGCCTGAGGAGCTGGGGGCCAAACCATTTTTCCTGCTCAGGGAAGCGCTTCTGGCCACCCACCAGATGGCCATAGCCAAAGTGACTTTTCAGGGGCGAGAGCACCTCTGCTGTTTACGCCCGCTGGATGAAACTTTGATGCTCCATACGATGTACTACCACAATGAGATTCGCCCTCCGAGCGACCTGGTTCTTCCCAGGCGGCAGGCCGAGATAGCCCCCGAGGAATTAAAGATGGCCACCACCCTGGTGAATGCCATGGCCAAAAGATTCAGGCCGGAAGAATATGAAGATGAGTACCGTCTGGCCCTGGAAAGAGTGATCGAGGCTAAGATTCAGGGCGAAGAGGTCAAAGCGCCCGCAGCGCCGGTGGGCAAGGTGGCCGACCTCATGTCGGCCCTCAGGGCGAGCATTGAAGCCGCCAAGAGGGAATCAGCCAGGGAGGAGGCGCGAACTGAGGAGGCGGCAAGAAGGCGGCCGAGGCAGCACGGATGAAATTCGAGGCTGGCACCAAAGGCAGCGGGGCCTTGCCCACCGTTATCGAGCCGATGTTGGCAGCCCTGGTCCGTGAGCCCTTCGACTCGCCCAATCACGTCTTTGAGCTCAAGTGGGATGGGGTCAGGGCACTGGCTTATATCGACGGCGGACAGGTCAGGCTCCAGGGCAGGAATTTGCAGAACATCACCCCCCAGTACCCTGAGCTCCATGGCCTGGCCCAGCAGGTCAGAGGCGACAAGATAGTGCTCGATGGAGAGCTAGTATGCCTGGATGAGCGGGGGCATCCAAGCCTGCAGCGCCTACAGTGTCGGATGCAGCGGAAATCGACAAGCATCGATCGCCTCATGCGAAGCTTTCCCGTTCACTATATAGCCTTCGACCTCCTCTTTTTGGAGGGTCATCCCCTCATGGAGCAACCGCTGTGGAAGAGGAAAAACCTGCTGCACGCTATCCTGAAACCCAGCGAGGCCGTTCAGGCATGTGAGTTCATCGAGGCCGATGGGAAGGCCTTCTTCCAGGCCACCTGCGAGCATGGGCTGGAGGGCATCATGGCCAAAGAAAAGGGCAGCCCCTACATCCCTGGCAGGCGCAGCTCAAGCTGGCTCAAGATAAAGAGGATGAGGGATTGCGATTTTGTGGTTGGCGGCTACAGCTTTGGCGGAAGGCGCAAGGAATTGTTCAGCTCGCTGCTCCTGGGTCTATATGACAGGGGTGAACTTATCTATATGGGCCATGTTGGCACCGGCTTCTCCGATTCTGACCTGAAGCGGGTTTATTCGCTCTTGCAGCAGCTGCATATCCCTGCCTGCCCCTTCAGGGACGTGCCCCGGGTTCAGAAGTTCATTTATTGGTGCCGTCCCGAGGTGGTATGCCAGGTGAGATATGGGGAGTTCACGCCAGATGGCAAGCTTCGTTATCCGGTGTTCCTGGGTCTCCGCGAGGACAAGCTGGCCAAGGACTGCGTTGTGACCGATGCCCCCGGTTGGCCCAGGGCGAGGGAATCCGCTCCAGGCCCATGACTAGACCAGGTGGCTAAGACAACTTATAGGTGCCAAAAGCTTGTCAGCTGTTGAAAATCGATCATCCCGCTTTCGGCTATATTCTCGACCTCGATCCCTGCCTCCACCGCCACAGCCACAGGGTTCAGCCCACCCAGCAGCACCATGCCGACCCGATTTAGACCTACAGCGATCTGGCAAACGGGCTCGCTGGTATTGCCCAGGACATAAACCCCCCCGATGCCAGCCTCTCTGAGCCCGGCAATGACCTCCTCCACGGTCGACCTCGATGGTGCCGGTATTTCCCGGAAATTGGCCAATATCCTGCCGCTGCCAGTTCTGGCGGCTTCCCCCACGCTCGTCATCCTGGCGCGGATGTATTGCTCAGAGGGGTCCAGGGATGTGCCTCCGTAGTTGATTATGGCTACGAAGCGCCTCGGCTTCGAATCCCTGATTTCGAGCACCCCACCGAATCTGGATTCTATGGGGACACCCGCTTTGAGCAAGACCCCGTTTATGGTCACACTGCACACTGTAGCCAGGCCCGCTTTCTTGCTCGGTATGACCACATCGCCCAGCTTCTCACCCTCCGATGCTACCGCCACCAGTTCGCTGACACATATGCCTGCTCTGAACGCCTCCCTCATGGCCACCAGGGCTTTCTTGAACTTGTCCTTGTCGAAAAGCGAGGTGTTGATGGCGACCTGCCCGGTTCGCTTGCCCGGGTCAAACGTGGTGCGAAAGGCCAGAAGTTCGAGCCTCTCCAGAATCAAGCCGACTTGGTCGGGCGCCAGCGCCATCCGTAATTCCTCAAGCCCCTGGGGCGTGATCATTCGGCCATCGCGGCCCAGGGGCTGGGTATAGCCTCGCTCGTCCGTTATCCTCAAATGGTATCTGACCGCCCTCTCGCTCAAGAAAATCCCATGGCGCTCAAGCTCCCGGGCTATGGTGATCGACCCCAGTGGCTCGGAGGACTCGCTCAAGACCTTGAGAATGGATATGATCTTCTTTTCCGCATCCGAAGTAGCACCCTGTACCATATGAACCTCTTTTGGCACCTCGGGCTCAATCGATGCCCATTTATACCGCCCCTGCCCCGAAAGCCGAATCTAGCCTATAATCTACCATCCTTTGAACCGATTTGTAATGGGCAGCCTTCGGTCCCGACCGAATGCCCTGGGGGTTATCTTGACCCCTGGTGGCGCCTGGCGGCGCTTATACTCGCTCGTGTCCACCAATCGCGCCGCTCGCTTGACCACCGCTTCCTCAAACCCCATAGCTATAATTTGCTCGATGCTATTGTCCTCCTCCACATAGGCCGTTAAGACAGGATCGAGCAGGTCATAGGGAGGCAGGGTGTCAGTATCCTTTTGTTCCGGCCTCAGCTCAGCCGAGGGCGCCTTGTCCATGATGGTGGCGGGAATGAGCTGGCGACCCGCCAGCGAGTTTCGGTACCTGGCGAGTTCGTAAACCATGGTTTTGGGCACATCCTTTATCACCGCAAAGCCGCCCGCCATATCCCCATATAACGTGGTGTAGCCGGTGGCCATTTCGCTCTTGTTGCCCGTGGTCAGAACGAGCCAGCCAAATTTGTTTGATAATGCCATGAGGATGTTGCCCCTGATACGGGCCTGAATGTTTTCCTCAGCCACGTTGGGCTCGGTCCCTTCAAAGGATGCGGCCAGCACTTCCAGATAGGCTTGAAACACCTTCTCGATGGGGATAGTTATTAGCTTGATGCCCAGGTTCCGAGCTAGCAACTCAGCATCTGAGATGCTGGCGGGGGAGGAGTATCTGGAGGGCATGGCCACCCCGACCACGTTTGAAGGCCCCAGGGCATCGGCGGCAATGGCCGCCACCAAGCTGGAATCAATCCCCCCAGAAAGACCGATCAGTACCTTCTCGAAGCCGTTCTTGGTGACGTAGTCGCGCGTGCCCAGCACCAGCGCATCATAGACCTCGCCTGGAAATTGGCGCACCTGGAGCTGCCGTTGCGGCAGCGATGGTTTCGGAGCAGTGGAGGGCTCCTCGGATACCACTATCCTGGTTCCACGTTGCCGTTGTTCTTCCAGCAGCAGCGTCCCTTTTCTCCACCTGGGGTCGTGAAGACGCGTCCGAAAGACAGCCTCGATATCGAGGTCAGCCACTATCAGGTCCTCTTCGAACTGTTTGCCCCTGGCTATTAGCCGCCCCTTCTCATCCAGCACCAGGCTATTGCCGTCAAAGACCAGCTCGTCCTGCCCCCCCACCAGGTTATTATGGGCGACGATGGCCACGTTGTCTGAGGCGCGGGTCGCCAGCATCCTTTCCCTGAAGTTTCCTTTGCCGAAATGATATGGCGAGGCACTTATGTTCACTATGACCTCGGCCCCGGAGTAGGCCTGGGCAGTAGTTGGCCCCGCCTCATACCAGATGTCTTCACAGATGTTGATGCCGACACCGACGCCGGCTATGACATACACCGGGCACTCCTTGCCAGCCTGGAAGTAGCGATTCTCGTCGAAAACGCCGTAGTTGGGCAGGTATATTTTGTGATAGACGCCACAAAGCCTGCCATCGTGGATCACCGCAGCAGCGTTATAGATATCGCCTTTGGCATCGACAAAGCCAACCACCAGGGTGAGCCCAGAGGAGTGTTTCGTGACCTCTTCAAGAGCCTTCAGGTTCTCCTCGATGAACTGGGGTTTGAGCAGGAGGTCCTCGGGCGGGTAGCCGCAGATGGCAAGCTCCGGGAAGGTGAGGAGGTCGACCCCTGAAGACCTGGCTTCAGCGACCGCTTCCAGAATCTTCCGGATATTGCCCTCGAAGTCGCCAACGGTGGCATTGATCTGAGCCATACCGATTCGAAGCCTGCGCATGCCATCTCCTCAGCCAGGCCAGCCTGCCGTTTATTATAAAGGATGGGCCGATATCCCACAAGTTTCCTGCTATTGCCTCGTAGGCGCTTGGCTGTTACAATTATGCCCAAGAGACTAGGCACAGAGGCTGAAGGCCAAACTAAGGGGTCTTTAGATAGCCGGCTAAAGGCTGCCAAGGTGTTCAAATCGCTTCTCGACTATCTCAAGCCCAACTGGCTCCATCCCCTGAGGCTCCCCCATGCCCTTCTCTATGGCAAGTTCACCACCCGCTATCTGTGGACGCTGGATAAGATCGCGGCCCACTCCCCCAGGCCTATCACCGACTACATCGCCCACACCTATCACGGCAAGGTGGTCAGGCTGGAGGATGCCCGCAAGTTGGTCTCGGCCCACTCCGAGGTCGAAGCCAGAAATTTGGAGAGGGTCATCCCTTATAGGCACGCCCGGGACCTGATCCTGAAGAGCCCGGACCATATCCTCGCCTACCAGTGCCCGTGTCGTGCCCTGCGCAAAAATCCCTGCTGCCCCACCGATGTCTGCCTCGTCGTCGGCGAGCCCTTCGTGGACGGTCTCAGCCTCTTGCAACCCCGGCGCAGCCGCCGCATCAGCCAGGGGGAGGCCGTGGCCATCATCGAGGCCGAGGAGGAGAGGGGTCACATCCATACCGCCTGGTTCAAGGATGTGTTGCTGGATCGCTTCTATGTCATCTGCAACTGCTGTAAGTGCTGCTGCACCGGGATGCGGGCCCTAAAGGATTACGGCATACCTATGGTGGCCCCCTCAGGCTACGTCCCCCAGGTCTCACAGGGGTGTACTGGCTGCGGGGTGTGTGCCCAACTCTGCCCCTTTGGGGCCATGGGGATGAATGGGGACAGGGCAGAGGTGGCCCGCGAGAGGTGTTTCGGCTGTGGCCTGTGCCAGTCCCATTGCCCTCCCGCCGCCATCACCTTGCAACGTGACCCCGACAAGGGAGAGCCCCTGGATATCGACTATATCGCTGGCAGTCTACAGACCTGAGCCGATAGCGCCCTGGGCGTAGCTAGCCCGATTCCTTATCGCCCCACTGCTGCTCCAGCCATCTCATGAAATCATCCTTGGGCTGGGCGCCACCGTGCCAGTTCTTGAGCAGCTCGTAGACCCGGGTGAAGATGTCCATGGCCTCCTCAGGCCTGCGGCCGCTGATGAGGCAGATCTGGGTGAGCTGGGAGGCGGCCATGAGCAAATAGGTCTGGGATACCGCCTGGTGCTGCTTTTCCAGCTGCTCGCTGAGGTGTTTCATCATATGGCTGGCGGCCTCCTCCTCAGAGGGGAATTCCGCCCCACAAAAGCCACATCGGAACATCGTCCTGCCTCCCCTCTAGTTATTATGGTCGAGCCGGGGAGGGATGTCAACCGCCGGCCCCCGGCCCTTGTCGGGGATGGCGGTTGCCGATATACTAAGCTACCAGGAGGAGCCATGCCCGAGCGGTCCGACTTTTCGGTGTTCGACCGAAAGGAAGTGATAGATTTCATCTTCTATCCTCGAAAGGACTGGCGGCCGCCACCACCGGGGGCGGCTGACCATTCCATCACCGTGGCACCGGGGGTATCCCTCTCCGCTCGCTTCTATGCCGCTGGCCCCGGTTCACCCTCTATCCTGTTCTTCCACGGCAACGGGGAGGTGGCCAGCGACTACGATGACATTGCCCCTTTATATAACAGTCTGGGCATCAACCTATTTGTGGCCGATTATCGGGGCTACGGCCTGAGCGGGGGCCAGCCCTCCTTTTCCGCGATGTTGTCTGATGCCCATCCCATATTCCAGCACTTTCTCGGGGTTGTGCAATCCGGCGGGTTCATGGGGCGGCTGTTCCTTATGGGTAGGTCCCTGGGGACTGCCTCGGCTGTGGAGCTGGCCTTCCATTATCAGGGCCAGGTGGAGGGCTTGATTGTAGATAGTGGCTTTGCCAGCCCGGCCCGAATGCTGAGGCACCTGGGCTTCCCGGTGGCCTCCTCCAGCCTCGAAGGTGTGGAATCGGCTGGCCGGGTCAGGCTCCGCTCCCTCAGACTGCCTGTGCTCATCATTCACGGGGAAGGCGATACCCTGATTCCCGCCGCCGAGGCATCCAGGCTCTACCAGGAGGTGGGGTCGGAGAACAAGCGATTGCTCATCATCCCCGGGGCCGGTCACAACGACGTCATGGTGGTGGGGATGGAGCAGTATTTCTCAGCCATAAAGGAGTTCGTCTTCCCGAGATAGCGAAGGATGTCCAAAAGACGAAGCCCCAGATACAAAAATTGGCAGGAGTGGAGGGATTCGAACCCCCGACCTGCGGTTTTGGAGACCGCTGCTCTCCCAGACTGAGCTACACTCCTTTTCGCCCGAGACTTATTTTATCATATATTTTATCAAAATCAACGCCGGTACGCCAGGCTCTCTTTCCCGTACCCCTGGGGCGATTCGAACGCCCGACACGCGGTTTAGGAAACCGCTGCTCTATCCTCTGAGCTACAGGGGCTTCTTCAAGCTGGACTGATATCCACGGGGTAGGCCCAGCCCTTTAAAATTTAAGCCAAGCGATAGGCGATTGTCAAGCTGATAGAGGTCAGGGCGCCACCAACATCTTGATGGCCACCCCCATCAGGGCCACCACGACCAGGCGCCTCACCCATACCCCGGGCAGCCTCCGGAGCAGCCTCCTGCCCACCACCGCCCCCAGGAGGGCGATGACCACCAAAGGGGCGATGTAGTAATAATAGCTGGCCTCCACATCGCCACCGACCACATATATGGGGAGACGGGTCATATCCACCACAACGGCGATGGCGGCCGAGGTGGCGACGTAGGCCTCTTTGTCGATGCCCGTGGCGATGAGGAACATGGAGCGGACGGCACCGCCCACCCCGATAACCCCACTCACAAAGCCAGAGAGCAACCCGCCTGATACCAGGACGGGGGTCGTGTCCGGCACAGACCACCTGGGGTTGAGGAGGGAGTGCAAGGCAAAGACTATGAGGAAGACGGCAAAGGCCATGGCAATAAGGCGCACCTCCAGGCGGTAGAACAGCCAGGCGCCACCCAAGGCGGCTAGGACGCTGGGCGACCCATAGGTCAAGAATAACCTGTTATTTAGCGACTGCCGCAGCATGCCCAGCCGGGAGAGATTGCTGAAGAGATGGAAAAAGCCCACAAGCACAATGGCAGCCTTCAGGTCTATGACCAGGCCGGCAAAGGGAATAAGGATGGTGGCAGAGCCAAAGCCGATGATGGTGGCAACCGCTGAGGCCACGAAGGCGATGGCCAGAAACAGGGCGAGGGACAACATATTGAGTCTGGGATAGAGGGTGCTCAGGCTCAGTGGAGATAGGGGGATTCGAACCCCCGACCTCGGCGATGCGAACGCCGCGCTCTCCCAATTGAGCTATATCCCCGCACGAAACCATTATAACAAGCCTCCCCTATATGGTCAAGCGGGGCAGCGTCGGGCTTGCTTTTGTGGCCCATCAGTGGCAGAATGATAATGGTCAAGAAACGGCGACAGGGGCATATGTCACAACTGAGCGATATCAGCCAGCAGATCCTGGCGTGCCAAAAGTGCGGCCTCTCCACCACCCGAACCCGGGCTGTCCCCGGCGAGGGGACAGAGAAGGCAGCCATCATGTTCATTGGCGAGGCGCCAGGCTGGCATGAGGACCAACAGGGCCGTCCCTTCGTGGGCCCGGCGGGCAAGTTCCTCGACCAGCTATTGGGCTCCATAGGCCTGGACCGAGGCCAGGTCTACATTACCAATGTGATTAAATGCCGACCCCCTGCCAACCGCGACCCCTTGCCCAGGGAGATCCAGACCTGTCGGGCCTGGCTGGATCGCCAGATAGAACTCATCCAGCCCAAGATCATAGTTGCCCTGGGACGATACTCCTTGGCGCTTTTCTTCCCCAACGCCACCATGAGCAAGGCCCATGGGAAGGCCCAGCGCCGCGATAACATCATCTATTATGCCATGTACCATCCGGCAGCCGCCCTGCACCAGCAGAGCCTGCGTCGCACCATCGAGGCCGATATGCTCAAGCTGCCCGAGCTCCTCTCCCAGGCTGAGGGCGTGGCCCAGGCCAAACCGGAGCCGGAACAGTTAACTCTTTTTTAGGTTACGAATAGAATGGCCAAGCAGAGACTGCGCGTCATACCCCTGGGAGGGCTGGGTGAAATCGGCAAGAACATGCTCCTGCTCGAGTTCGGGGATGATATCATCGCCATCGATGCCGGGCTCATGTTCCCCGAGGAGGAGGTGTTGGGGGTTGACTTGGTCATTCCCGATATCAGTTACCTGGAGGAACGCCGCCACCGGCTGAGGGCCCTCATCATCACCCACGGCCATGAAGACCATACCGGGGCCTTGCCCTACCTCCTACCCCGACTGGACGCCCCCGTCTACTGCACCAGGCTCACCGAGGGGCTCATTTCAGTGAAGCTCAAGGGGCACAAGCTCCTCAGCCGGGCCAGGCTCAAAGTGGTCAGGCCCGGGGACGAGGTGCCCCTGGGCAAGCTCCGGGTGGAGTTCTTTCGGGTGGGGCACAGCATCCCCGATGCCGTGGGCTTGATTATCCGCACCCCCATGGGCACCATCGTGCACAGCGGCGACTTCAAGCTGGACCATACCCCGGTGGACGGCAAGCCCCTGGACATCTCGCGACTGGCCCAGGTGGGCGGGGAGGGGGTGATGCTCCTCCTCTCCGACTCCACCTATGTGGAAGAGGCGGGCTATACCCCCTCCGAGAAGATGGTGGGCGAGACCCTGGACCACATTATAGGGGAGGCGACGGGGCGGGTGATCATCGCCACCTTTGCCTCCCTCATCGCCCGCATCCAGCAGGTGATGGACGCCGCCGCCCGGCATGGGCGCCAGGTCTTCATATTGGGGCGCAGCATGGTGGACAATGTGCGTATGGCTTTGGCCCTGGGCTATCTCCATCCCCCGCCCGATACCTTGGCCACCCTGGATCGGCTCCACAAATTGCCGCCCAATAGGATAGTGATCGTCACTACAGGTACCCAGGGCGAGCCCACCTCGGCCCTGGTCAGGATGGCCCACCGCGACCACCGCCAGGTGCGTATCCAACCCGGCGATACTGTGGTGCTGTCCGCCACCCCTATACCGGGCAACGAGTCCCTGATCAATAGAACGGTGGACAACCTCTTCCGACAGGGGGCCGACGTCCTCTATCACAAGCTGGCCCCGGTCCATGTCCATGGCCATGGCAGCCAGGAGGAGCTGAAGCTCATCCTGAACCTGGTCAAACCCCGCTTCTTCGTGCCCATCCACGGCGAGTACCGTCACCTCCGCCTCCACGCCCGGCTGGCCCAATCCCTGGGCCTCGCCAAGGAGCGCATCTTCGTCCTCGAGGATGGGGACATCCTGGAGCTGACCCCTGAGCGGGGCCGGGTGGTGGGCAAGCTGGACTCGGGACATGTCTATGTGGATGGCTTGGGGGTGGCGGCTGGGGACAGCATCGTCCTGCGCGACCGCCGGGTGCTGGCGCAGGACGGGATTGTGGTTGTTGTCATCACCATCGATAAGCAGACCGGCAAGCTGGTGAGGCACCCCGAGGTGGTATCCCGGGGATTTGCGGCCGCCGAGGAACTGCTGGAGGAGAGCCGGGAGCTGGTGGCCAGAACCCTGGACCGCACCGGGGAACGCCCTGCCGAGCGGGGCTTCATCAATACCAAGGTAAAGGATGCCTTGGGCAGATTTCTCTATAAGCAGACCAAGCGCCGCCCCCTGATTTTATCGGCGATGGTGGAGGTATAGACAGGTGGTGCCTGCGAAGCCAAAGGCTGGGCGGTCCAGGCTGATCAACAAGGTTCGGACCAGGGGAAGGCGACTCCTTCACTATCTCAGGCTACCCCTGGTGCGGCGGGCCCTCCTCCTGGCCGCGGTTCTGGCCCTGCTCTTCCTATGGGCCACGAACCTCACCGGCTTCGCCAGCCACGCCTGGGGCCTTCTGTACCGCACCTTTGGGTTGGGGGCCGTCCTCTTCATCCCGCTGGCTCTGGCCCTGGCCTGGCTTCTATGGCAGCAGCGCCTCCTCAGCGCCTTCAAGCGCCTGGGGCACCGCTTCCGACGCTGGAACCTGTGGCTGGGAGGCATGGCCTTCGCCCTGGCCCTGTGGGGGATTTGGGGCTTCTTCTACGCCCCAGGCGGCACCTTGGGGGATGTCTCCCTGGGCGGCAGGCTGGGGCAGTGGATAGCCGGCGATTCACTCCCCCAGGGCATTGTCACCGTTCTGGCCTTGACTTTACTGGGATTCCTGTTCATCGCCCCCAGGGGCACCGTCACCGTCTTCCACGCCCTGTTCCTGGCTCTAGGCAAAGCCCTGAGGGCGGGGGGGCGAGGGCTACTCATGATGCTCCGAGGCATTTATATGGGCGCCGTCCTCAGCATCAGGGGGCTGGCCGGCGCTTATGGTCGCTATCCGGTGCATCGAGGCATTATTGGCCTGGCCAGGCTGGTTAGGCGCCGGCGCCCTGTAGCCCCGATGCCCCCCCCACCCAGGCCCGCGGCTGAAGTCACCCCCCAGCCCCCCAAACCCGTCCCGGCGCCGGCCCCCGCCCCCAGGCCCGAGCTGGAGGAGGCCGCCCAACGGCTGGGGCAGAGATATGTGGCCTCGGCCCCCGCCGCAGAGGCAGGCTGGCAGCTTCCCCCCTTAGACCTCTTAGACCGGGCCGGCGACGTGGAGTGGGGCCAGATGGACGATGAGCACCGGGCCCGCCATATCGAAGAAGCCCTGGCCAGCTACGGAGTGGAGGCCAAAGTGGTGCAGATCAACCGGGGGCCGACGGTGACCCAATTCGGCGTGGAGCCGGGCTGGGATCGCAAGTTCAAAGAGGTCAAGGAGAGGGACGAGGCAGGCGCCATAAAGGTCCGGCGCCAGGAGGTGTCCAAGACCAGGGTTAAGGTGGACCGCATCGCCGCCCTGGCCAGCGACCTGGCCATGACCCTGGCGGTGCCCAGCATCCGCATCGAGGCCCCGGTGCCGGGGAAGCCCATGGTCGGCATCGAGGTGCCCAATACCAGCACCGGGCTGGTCAGTCTCAGGGGGGTTATCGAGAGCGCCCCCTTCCAGAAAGCCGTGGCCAAATCCCGGCTCACCCTGGCCCTGGGCAGGGGGGCAGGCGGGGAGGCGGTAGTGACTGACCTGGCTCGGATGCCCCACCTCCTCATCGCCGGCGCCACCGGCAGCGGCAAGACGGTGTGCCTCAATGCCATTATCTGCTGTCTCCTGCTGCACAACACCCCCGACGAGGTCAAGTTTATCATAGTCGACCCCAAGCGGGTGGAGATGGTCATCTACAACAGCATACCCCACCTGGCCAGCCCAGTGGTGGTCGATTCCCAGAAGGCAATAAATACCCTGCGCTGGCTCAACCAAGAGATGGACCGGCGCTATGAGCGGATGGCCGCCGCCGGTGCCCGTAACATCGAGGCCTACAACAATGGCCGTCCCCCCGCCCAGGGTATGCCATATCTGATCCTGATCATTGATGAGCTGGCCGATCTGATGATGACCGCCTTCGATGAGGTGGAGCGCTCCCTGTGTCGCCTGGCTCAGCTAGCCCGGGCCACCGGCATCCACCTGGTAGTAGCCACCCAGCGCCCCTCGGTGGATGTGGTCACCGGGCTCATCAAGGCCAACTTCCCCACCCGGATCAGCTTCGCCTTGATCTCCCAGGTGGACTCCCGCACTATCCTGGATAGGGGGGGCGCCGAGCACCTCCTGGGCAGGGGCGACATGCTCTACCTGCCCACCGATGCCGCCAAACCCAAGCGCCTCCAGGGCTGCTTTGTCTCCGAGGCCGAGATAGAGAGGCTGGTCTACTTCTGGAATAGCCAGAGCCAGGAGAGACCCGTCCCATCCCTGGTGGAGGAGGTAACGCCGGCGCCGCCTTCCAAGCCAGAGAGGCCGGCCGATCCCTTCCTCGAGGCGGCCAGGCGCCTGGCCCAAGAGCACAAGCGCATTTCCACCTCCTTCTTGCAGCGACGCCTCAATATAGGCTATCCCAGGGCTGCCCGCCTCATGGATACCCTGATAGAGGAAGGGGTTGTACCCGGGGAGTCGGGGAAAGCCAAGGAAGGGACTCAATGAGCACACCGCATAGCTACCCGGTCAAACCTTCGGCCAGCGAGGCGAGCGACGCCGACCTGGAATTGATCGGCGAGCAGAACCTCTGCCTTGCCTGCGGCACAGCCGTATCCGGTTCGGAGCTTTATCAGCACTACGCCATTTGTCCCAACTGCCGCTTTCACTTCAGCCTCCCCGCCCAGCAGCGCCTGGAGCTCCTGGCCGACCCCGGCAGCTTCAAGGAGGTGAACCGTTTCCTGCCCTTTCTGGACCCCTTGTCCTTTTCGGAGCGGGTGCCCTACCGGCAGCGATTGGTGCAGGCCCAGCACCGCACCGGACTCAGGGAGGCGGTGGTCACCGGGACCTGCCGCATTGGGGGCAATCCTGCGGTCCTGGCCATCCTCGATTTTGGCTTCTTGGGGGGCAGCCTGAGCTGCGTGGTGGGGGAGAAACTGGCCCTGGCCTTTGAGCTGGCCCTCAGGAAAAAGCTGCCCATTATCACCGTGGTGAGCAGTGGCGGCGCTCGGATCCAGGAGGGGGTGCTCTCCCTGATGCAGATGGGCAAGACCGCCGCCGCCGCCCGGCGACTCCATCCCAAGGGGATACCCTTCATCTCGGTGCTGGCCAGCCCCACCACCGGGGAGGCCTATGCCAGTTTCGCCAACCTGGCTGATATCATCATCGCCGAGCCCGGCGCCATTGTGGGCCTGGCCCCCTTCACCGTGGTGGAGAAGGTCACCGCCAAGCCCCTGCCCCCAGATGCCCATACCGCCGAATCCCATTTGGCCCATGGCCTCCTCGACCTCATAGTGGACCGCACCCAGCTGCGCCATCTCCTTTCCGTCCTCCTCGACCTCCTCTCCTCCCGCTACCGGCTCACCCTGGTCAAAAAGGGCCGCCTCTTTGAGCTGGTGGAGCGACCTCGGGGGACGGCATGGCAGGCGGTGCAACTGGCCCGTCATCAAGAGCGGCCCACGGCCCTGGACTATATCGCCCGAATCAGCTCCAGCTTTGTGGAGATTCACGGCGACCGGGTGTGCGGCGATGACCAGGCTATAGTGTGCGGGCTGGCCGATATCAGCGGCGAGGCGGTGGTGGTGATAGCCGAGGAGCGGGGGCGGCCCGACGAGAGGGGGCGAAACCAGGGCCGGGCTTACCCCGAGGGCTTCCGCAAGGCGCAGCGGGCCATGAGACTGGCCGCCAAGTTCCAGCTCCCCCTGATCACCTTCATCGACACCCCGGGGGCCTTCCCCGGGCTGGAGTCCGAGGAGCGGGGCATAGGCAACGCCATCGCCAACTGCATGGCCCTTATGTCCAACCTCCCCTGCCCTGTGCTGGCGGTGCTCATCGGCGAGGGCGGCAGCGAGGGCGCCCTGGCCCTGGGCGTGGCCGACCGGATCCTGATGCTGGAAAACGCTATCTACTATGTAGTCGCCCCGGAGCGGGCGGCCACTATCCTGTATCGGGAACCCCGGCGGGCCGCTGAGATAGCCCCCTCCCTGAAGCTCACCGCCCACGACTGCCGGGAGCTGGGGGTGGTGGACCTGGTCATCCCCGAACCCGAGGGCGGTGCCCATACCGACCCCGATGAGGCTGCCCGCCTGCTCAAGAAGTATCTCCTGGCTCAGCTCCTGGAGCTCCAGTCCCAGAGCCCGGACAAGCTGACCAAGGCCCGCTATCAGAAATTCCGCCGCTTTGGGCAGCGGGGCCCCCTCATCCGCAGTGCCATCTCCAAGCAGTGGGCCCAGCTCCAATACCTTATGGGGCGGGGGGTGGACGAACTCATAGAGCGCCTCCCCAGCAAGCCCAAAGAGGAAACCGTACCCGAGAAGCAGACAGGCTCAAGCCCACCCGGGCCGGGTTGAAGGTCTGAGAAACCCCATCTATAAAGGCAGCTCAGGAACCGGTATGAGGTCAACCGGAGAGGCGGCGGCGCTTGCCGCCCAGGTAGCCCAGCAGGGGGCTTTGCTCTGGATTGCGGGCGTGCCCCTCCAAGCCCAGTTTGAGAAAGGCGCTCATGATCTCCGATTTATTACAGCGCAGGCCCTGCCTCATCAGTTCCAGCCATAGTTGCTCCAGGGCGTTCAGGTCCCCGGCCTCGAAATAGAAGGTAGCCTTCTCAAAGCGCTTGGCGGCCACGGCCTGGGGCGCCGGGGCCCCGGCAAACAGGGCCTCCACCCCCCGCTTCTCCACCTGCCTATCTTGGGCCAACCGCTGACCCACGCTCAGCCTTCTCGCCATCTCTCACCTCTTTCGCCAACTGTCGGTAGGCCTGGGCCCCTGGGGAAGAGCTGCTAAAGCTAAGGATGGACTCCGCAGCGGTGCTGGTATCGGCGAACTTGATGGTGGTGGGGACGGTTATCCCCACCACCATCTCCCCATAAAGGCGCCTCAACTCCTCGACCACCTCCCGGGCATGGCGGGTGCGCCCATCGAAGAAGGTGGGCAACATGCCCAGCACCCCCAGGCCTGGGTTGAGCCTGTCCTTGACCTTGGCTATGGTAGCCAGTAAAAGCTCCATCCCCCGCAGCGCCAGATACTGTGACTGCACCGGGATGAGCACCTCGCTGGCAGCGGTCAGGGCATTCAGGGTGAGCAGCCCCAGGGAGGGGGGGCAGTCGATAAGGACATAATCGTACCTTGCCGTCACCGGCGATAGCTTGCTTTTGAGCACAAACTCCCGGCCCGGCTCCGAAACCAGTTCCAGCTCCGCCCCGGCCAGGTTTATGTTGCTGGGGGCCAGGTCGCAGCCTATGGGGGTAGGCAGCAGGATATCGGTTATGGGGGTCTTCTCCTCCCTGAGCACATCATACATGGTGGCCCTCATCTCCGCCAGCCGAACCCCAAGGGCCAGGGATAGGGCCCCCTGCGGGTCCATATCCACCAAGAGCACCCTGGCCCCTAACTCCGCCAGCCCGGCGCCCAGGGAGACGACGGTGGTGGTCTTGCCCACCCCGCCCTTCTGGTTAGCCACCGCTATCGTTCTAGCCATTGCTGGTGTACTGGTATAACAAACTACTTGTTTACCAGCATTATATCACGGCTGTCAAGCCTTTTTCGACCCGGGCGCCGGTCTCCCTAATAATGAACTATTGCTATCGGGGCGTTGAAGGGGGCGAAACCCAAAAATAATCCCCTCTCCTAGTGGGAGAGGGGATTAAGGGCGAGTATACCAATAGCTATGGGCACTTCAGCCAAGATAGACAGCCAGGTCGAAAAGGCTCAGCCTTTCAGGCTATACTTGCCGGCGCGGAAATCCTCCCAACTGGCATAGTCGCCGGGGAGGTAGGTCTGGCTCCGGGCATAGCGCCTGGGATCATAGGCATCCAGCTTGAGGGCAGCCCGCTTGGCATCGATGTGGGCCAGCGCCTTCTCCACGATCTTCCTCCAGTCGGGCTCGAACTCCAGCTTGCCGCCGCATAGCTCCTCCCAGCCCTGGCTGATCAGCCTCTGCACCTCGGGGCTGCCGGCCACCGGACTGCCCACGCCAAAGAGCACATAGCAACCGGAGGCCACAAAGTAGCAGCCGATGCCCAGGGCCTTCTCCGACATCCACTCCGGGGCAATGCCCACCGCCGGCAGGTCGCTGATGTCCTCGCCCAGACCGCCCTCGGTGGCCATTTGGGTGAGCACCGTGAGGATACGGGTGTTATCCACACAGGAGCCCATATGGAGCACCGGCGGCACCCCTATGGTCTCACACACCTCCCTGAGCCCGGGGCCAGCGTATTCCATCACCTCCGGGGTGAGCAGGCCGTATTTGGCGCAGGCCACGGCGTCGCAGCCGGTGGTCACCACCACCACATCGTTCTTGATGAGCTCCTTGACGATGCTGATGTGGGACAGGTCATGGGTGGTGTGGGCATTGTTGCAGCCCACCACACCGGCAGCGCCCCTGATTCGGCCATTCCTGATATTATCGTTGAGGGGGCGGAAGGACTCCCGGTAGAAGCCGCCCTGCATATAGGCCAGATACTCATGGGAGAAGCCCACCACCACCTGGTCCCTGACATCGGGAATTTGGACCTCCTTCCGGTTGGGGAAGGCGTCGATGGCGGTGCGGATGATGAGCTTGGCCAGCTCGTTGGCCCGGCGCTCGTCGAACTCGATGTGCATCGCCCCTTCTATCTTTACCTTGGGCGAGGTGGTGATCACCTGGGTATGGAACTGCCTGGCGGCCTGGACCACGCCCTGCATAATGCACTGGTAGTCCACCACCATGGCCTCCACAGCGCCGGTGGCGATGGCCAGCTCCTGCTGCAGGAAATTGCCGGCCACCGGGATGCCGTGCCGCATCAGGATCTCGTTGCCGCTGCAGCACATGCCCACCAGGTTTATGCCCTTGGCCCCCTTCGACCTGGCATACTCTATAAGCTCCGGGTCATTCACCATCACCACCATGGCCTCGGGCACCGTGGGCTCATGGCCGTGGATGACGATATTAACCTCGTCCTCCTTAAGGACCCCGTAGTTGCCCGGGGCAGCCAGCGGGCCCGGGGTGCCGAACAGGATATCGCTGAGGTCGGTGGCCAGCATAGAGCCCCCCCAGCCATCGGCCAGGGCACACCTCAGGGCATGGTGCAGGATATGCTCAGCATCCTGGTCGGTGCCCATATTGGTGCGGTGCATCATCTCCACCACCTCGCGGTCGATGCCCCGGGGTGCCAGATTGGTGCGGCGCCACAGCTCCTGGCGCTTCTGGGGGGCCCGTTTCAGATAGATGAGCTCCCCCTCCTGGCGGCCGAACTCATCCAGGGCCACCTGAGCCACATCGGCGCCTATCTCCTGAATGGAGCGCCCTGCGGTGTCCACGCCCAGAAAGCCAGCCACCCGATATAGCTTCCTCTCGTCCTTGATCTGGTAGTCCTTGGCCTCGCCGTGGGCCACGGCCAGGAGGGTAAGGGCCATATTGCGACCATGGTCGCCGTGGGCGGCTGACCCCGCAGCCACGGCCCGGCCCAGATTGCGAGCCACCACTGTCTCCGCGGTGGCGCCGCAAACCCCCATGGTGGTCTTGCCCACCAATCGACAGGGACCCATAAAGCAATGTTTACAACAACTGCCGTCGTGGCCAATAGGGCAGGGTTTGGTGGTCTCAGCCCGGTCAAAGGGGGTGCTCACCCCCCTGGCCTGGGCTACCTCCAACATCTCAGTGGTGGCTGGATCGAAGCTTTTTCGTTCCGTCATCTGTCACCTACCTTTTGCTAGTCCTTCAGGTGCCATAGGCCGTCCCTAATTCTAGGCACCTGAGCCTGGGCTGTCAAGTAATAATATTCACAAACCATTCGCCAAGCGGCGGGCACATATCCTCACCCCCGGTGGCCTATAACTCCCTAGCTATAGTCAAGGCCCACACCGAGGGAGCACCGCCCGCCTTGAGGGCGGCAGCACAGGACTCCAGGGTAGCCCCTGTGGTACAAACGTCGTCCACGAGCAACACTCGCTGGCCCCGCAGTCCCTCCCGACACTCAAAGGCCTGGGCTACATTGCGCCGGCGCATCTCGGCGCTGTCCGCCTTGGCCTGGGGCGAGGTGTGGCGGCGCCGCACCAGCACCCCCTCCGCCACCGGCAAGGGCAAAAGTCGGCCCAATTCCCTGGTTACCAGGGCCGACTGGTTGTAGCCGCGCTCCCGGAGCCGACGGGGGTGCAAGGGCACAGCCATCATCAGTTCCGCGGGCATAGGGTTATCGCTCATATAGCTGGCCAAAAGCTCAGCCAGGGGCCGGGCCAGGGCCTTCAGATTTTCATATTTCAGCTTGTGAATTGCCTGGCGCACCAGCCCCTCAAAGCGAAACACCGACCTTAACCCGTCCAGGTCCCGCCACTCCCGGCACCCCCAGCAGGTGGTATCCTGGGGCAGGGGCAGGCCACAGCGCCTACATAACGGGGGCTGGATCCGAGGTAGGGAATCCTGACATTCCACACACAAAAGGGAACCGCCCCGGCCGCAGCCCAAACAGGAGCTGGGGAACAAAAGCTCCAAGATGAGCCGGCCAAGCCGCTTCCCAGGCTGGAACAAGCTTGCCCCCGGTCAGGGATGGAAAGGGCGAATGCCGAGGCTGTTAGCGGGGGCGGGGGCTATGTAATGCCCCGCTGACGATGGGCTCGTTTAGATAAACGTCTCCGTTTCGTATCTTGATGTTGTACCCGCAATCGGGGTTAGTGCATACCCACGCCTTATAATGAATGGCCGCCCCTTGACTGCCGAAGTCGGATAGGGGCACAAGGTCGCCCTGGTTGCACTTCTGACATTTGGGGAAGCTGTTGTCCACGGTTTTTCCCTCCTCCCAGCCATTTAGGGTTATAAAGTTAACTTAGTATAACCTAACCCCCGGGAATTGGCAAGGCCTCTCACAGACCAATCTCCGAAATGAGGCTGTAGATCGCCCCCTGGGGGGTAAGCTGGCTCCTCATCAGGGACACCGAGGTCACCTCAAAGTCGGAGCCGGTCCCAAACTGGGTGGCCGCCACCATCTCCCCCAGTTGCCGCTGCTCCTGGGCCGAGGCCCTCTCCCTGACTCGCCCCAAAGTGAGGTGCGGGGTAAAGGCCCTGGCCTCGGCAGGGAAGCCCAGGGGTTTGAGCTGGACCTCCAGGCTGCGCTGGAGCCCCAGCAGCTTGGCCACCTCCCCCTCCACCCCCACCC